>NZ_KB731324.1:5631497-6255155 GCF_000353285.1 Leptolyngbya boryana PCC 6306 | reverse complement strand
GTCGCGGGGTAGTGTTCTAGATGTGTGGGCATAACGTTATACTGCTCGCCCGAACTCATGACGATTGATGAATAATCCAATCACAGTATCATGCATCTTCTCAGTCTTGGAAAACAGATCGTCTTTCTGGCAAGCCGCTTGATCCGAGTTCTCAAAGTTAGATGTTTCCGCTCAATGCGCTGTGTGTTGGCTTTGCCAACCGTATGGTGCTGCTCATCTAGCAATCGCAAGTAAGCTCCCCAACTATCGGTGTAAAACCGTTGAATCGAAAAAGGAGCTAACAGTTGCTGAAGTTGCTTAAGAGCTGAGTCTTCATGGGTGGCTAGCACATAGGCAAGGACTTTTCCAGTTTGATGGTCAATCGCGTGCCACAACCATCGTTGATGCTGCTTTGACTCGACAAAACTCCACATCTCGTCCATCTCCGCCGCCTCGACTCTGACGACCATGACTGCCGTGTTATCCGGTTGGTGCTGTTCGAGCAGACTTATGTTTACTTGTTCAAGTTGACTTGACTTTTTTTCAGCGTTTCAATCACAGTCGTTGGGCTAATCTTCAACACTCTGGCGGTATCACGAATACCACTGCCGTTGATTGCCATGTCGCTGATTTGCGCTTTGACTTCAGGCAGTCGTCCTCGATAGCTAAAGTTCAAGATAAATGATCGTCTCGAACACTCTAAGTTACGGCAACAATACCGTTGTTTTCCAGCAGCACTGCGACCATGCTTAACGACATCCACACTCTGGCAATCGGGACATTGAACAGGTTCTAGGACCATCTCGACTCAGCCCTCTAACACATCGTTTTCATTCTGCCATATATCCACATATCTAGAACACTACCGAAAACCTAAACATCAGCTTTCATTTTATCCTTACCTGTTTAGGACTACCCCTGTTGGATATAACGTCGATAGATGGCTTTGTTGCGATCAAGCGTGTCATTGGTCGTCATTAGCTTTCCTCCAACGGTCATGCTCACAGCATAAGGGCGACTTCATGACACCCCCTGTCATATTTCGGCGTTAGTGTAGAAGAAGTTGCCAGGGTTCCAGAAATCGTTATGCGTGCCGATCGTCTCCTCTCTATCCTAATGCTGTTGCAGGTTCATACTCGCTTAACCACACGAGAACTGGCAGAGCGACTGGAAGTGTCTGAGCGTACCATTCATCGAGATATGGATGCTCTCAGCAGTGCAGGAGTTCCAGTAGTGACAGAACGGGGTAAGGGTGGTGGATGGGGGTTGTTGGAGCAGTATCAAACCACGCTGACCGGACTCAACCTGGCAGAAATTCAGGCGTTATTTGTGCCAAAGTCGCCCCATCTACTTGCAGATTTAGGGTGGGGTCAGGCGTTTGAAGCTGCGTTACTCAAGCTTCTAGCCGCCTTACCCGCCGCCAATCGTCAGCAAGCAGAAATAGTGAGCCAGCGCATCCACGTTGACCCAACTGGATGGCAGCACTGGGATGAAGAAATGTCAGCATTTCCGGTTTTGCAAGCCGCCATTTGGCAGGAACGGCAAGTTTTGTTGAGCTACGAACGCGGAAACGGTCAGCGAATTGAACGATTGGTCAACCCGTTGGGATTAGTTGCCAAAGGGAGTGTCTGGTATCTGGTCGCGGCAGTGGATGAAGACGTTCGCTCTTACCGCATTTCACGAGTGCAGAATGCCGTGCTGCTGGATTCTCATTGTATTCGTCCAGTTGGGTTCAATTTAGCTAACTATTGGCAGCGATCGATGATGGAGTTCAAAGCAAATCTCCCTTACTATGGCGTAACGGTGCGAGTTGCTCCCGAGGCAATGCCCTGGCTACGTTATGCGGGGTACTTTGCTCGTATCGAACAGATGATTGATGCCCCCGATGCTGATAGGTGGGTTCATATCTCACTTCGGTTTGATATTGAGAAAGCAGCTTGCGCCTATGTATTGGGGTTTGGTGGACAGATGGAAGTAATTGAACCCCTAGAGTTACGAGATCGCGTGTTGCAAGCAGCAAAAGAGGCGATCTCACTTTATACCAAAGGCATGGCTTAATGATTCACTTGATAGTGCAACAACATGAAACCGTTCTTATAAATTTTGCTGTCGGTTAATTCCAGAGAAGTGAGTGGAATCTTTCCAGAGAAGAGTGGAATCCCTGAACCAAGGAGAAAGGGATGTACTTTCAAAACCACCTCATCGATCGCTGGAAACAGAACAGTGGCTAAATCTCCACCCCCACACAACCAAATATCTTTACCCGATCGCTGTTTGAGTGCTTGAACAAAGGTAGCTGGATCAGATGAAACCAGTTCAACGGCAGGATCGGGGCTTTGCTGAAGAGTACGGGAAAAAAGATACTGCTTCATGTGCGGGTAGGGATTTGTAATTCCCTCTTTAACGCCAACTTCGTAAGTTCTGCGTCCCATCAAAACGCTATCAAAGTGCTGATTCTCAACCGTAATGCCTAACATTCCTCGCAAATGATCTGGAATCGTTTCAGGAAAAGTAGAAAGCAAATCCGCAACGTGTTCTCCCTCCATTAGAAAGAAATCAAACGAACCATCTTTACGGGCAATAAAGCGATCGACCGTACAAGAAATTAGATAAATGAGTTTAGACATACACAGTACCCTCTCAAATCACCGTCTTAACTCACTTCACCCAACCAGGTGAGAGCAAAATTTATCTGTCTTTGGATAGATCGTTGATCACTGCTTGTTCAGCAACTCATCTCAGGAAGGTGATAGTGCTGCAAGAATAAGATAGCGAGACGATAGAGCATTTTCCTAATTTATAAAGGGTCTGAAGAAATCAATCTGTGAATTAGGAGAAACAAATGGCACAGTTGCTACACATTGATGCAAGTCCCCGTGGAGAGCGTTCTCATTCTCGTCGTATGACTCGTGAGTTTGTCCAACAGTCGCAACAGAGCCATCCCAATGATGCGATCGCTTATCGAGATGTGGGTCGCAATCCCATTCCACATGTCTATGAAGCCTGGATTGCAGCAGCTTTTTCATCGCCCGAACAATACACCCCCCGACTCCAGGAAGCGATTCGCCTCAGTGATCAACTGGTAGACGAATTTCTGGCAGCAGATATTTATGTCATCGGTGTTCCCATGTATAACTTTAGCGTTCCCAGCGGATTCAAGGCGTATATCGACCAAATTGTTCGCATCGGGCGCACCGTTGATATTGAATCCAATGAGTCTGGTAATGTGTATACACCGCTCGTCCTCGACAAGAAAATGTATATCATTGAAGCACGGGGGGATTCTGGCTTTCAACCAAGTGGACGCTACGAAGCCATGAACCATCATGACCCTTACCTCGCAACCGTTTTCGAGTTTATGGGTATCACAGATATTACCTTTGTTCACGTCGAAAATGATGAGTCTGGTGGACAAACGTTAGCAGAATCAATTGCCAATGCTCGTCACAAAATCGCTGAGCTAGTTGCTGCATAGGAGTAAATGCTGGTTATGGTAGGAATTACATATCTGTATATTCTGAAACTATTTGCAGCCCTTGGGTGTGGGGTGATCGCTGGAGTATTCTTCGCCTTCTCAACCTTTGTTATGAACGCTCTGGCTCAACAACCTCCCGCTCAGGGAATTGCCACGATGCAATCCATCAACATTACGGTGATTAATCCCTGGTTTATGGCTGCATTTCTGGGGACGAGTCTTGTTTGTCTGATTTTAATTGCCTTTTCACTCCTCCGATGGCAACAACCCGGTACTGCTTATTTGCTGGTCAGTGCTTTGTTCTACCTGATCGGTTGTTTTGGAGTGACAATGGTGTTTAACGTTCCGCTGAATGATGCGTTAGCTGCTGCCAATCCCAACAGTCCAGAAGGTGCAAATCTCTGGGCTAGATACCTGACGAATTGGACGTTTTGGAATCATGTGCGGGCGATCGCCGCATTCATCGCAGCCGCCTTATTCACAATGGCACTCAATGCTTCACCAAAACCGTAGAGTCCGATGAATTCACTGGAATATACAATTCTTCGGCGCAGATTAGATTGTCCTGGACACGATAGTTGTTGTCTCTGGAAGTCTGGTGATGGTTGGCAATTATCTGGAACAGCCATCTTCTTGTCTGAGCAACAGCCTTGTCTTTTATCCTATGAAGTGAATACTGATAGCAACTGGGAAACCCGCACCGCAAACATTTCAGGTTATATCGGTAAATCAATCATTGCTCTGACAATTGCTCGTACTCCAAATAATCGTTGGAGTATCAATGACAAAGAATTACAGAACGCAGCAGACTGCATTGATTTAGATCTAGGATTTACTCCAGCCACTAATTTGATTGCCATTCGTCGGTTGGCGTTGGCGGTTGGAGCGCGATCGCCAGCCCCTGCTGCATGGCTAGATTTTCCAGACTTCATGCTGAAACGATTGGAACAACACTACCACCGATTATCCCACGATAGCTACAAGTACACATCGCCCGATGCAGGCTATGCCAATGTTTTAGAAGTAGATGATTATGGGGCAATCACTCGTTATCCTCAACTTTGGGCGCAGGAGATATGAACATCAAACTCGCTTAGCAGAAGATAAAGGGACAGGATGACCAATCAAGGATGACTCTCGCAGATTCTCATTCCCCGATAAATCAACCATGTTGCGACGTTTTTCTTCCAGTTCCAACTTAGTCCTGATCGGCATCAAAATGATTGCGATCGCCTTCATTATTCTATTTTTTCTACCGTCACTTGTTAGCCTTCGTCTTAATTTATTAATCTCGTCACTGGTTAATCAACGCGGTAGCGTCTTAACGGATAGTCCAGAGATCATTGCCTTAAGAAAAATCATTGCTGACAGTTATCTTCTTCAAAACGCTTATCTCCTCTTAACGGGTATTGTTTTGCTAGCTGCCGGACTATTCAAACAAACCAATCGCTAGAACATATCCGAGAATCACGCCCGCAAGCTCAAAATTTCTCAAGCCAGGAGGAATATGAGCGACGTATGAGAATTCCTCTCTTCCTGTTTATTTCAGCACGTAAATCAATTCACGCTTCCCCAGCCCGCCTCTCTCACAAACCAACAGGAAAGCGATAGAACTTAAGGAGTACATGACGAACCATCTAACTTATGGAACCCTACATCAGCTTGATTACGCTCGGAGTTTCTGACCTTGTTCGCTCCACTGCCTTTTACAAGCAGGGGTTGGGTTTACCTGCGAAAGAAGAGTTTGAGGGTGTGACTTTTTTGAATCTTAGAGGAACCTGGTTGGCTCTTTATGCGCGTGAGGCACTTGCAGCCGATGCTCACATTTCAGCAGCAGGAAGTGGTTTTTCAGGGTTTACTCTGGCACACAATGTGAAGTCGAAGGAAGCGGTCGATGCCGTCCTTGAACAAGCAAGAGCGGCAGGAGCTACCATGCTCAAACCTGCACAAGATACTGATTGGGGTGGATATTCTGGCTACTTCGCCGATCCAGATGGTTACCTGTGGGAAGTCGCCTGGAACCCTCATTTTGATTTGACCAATAGATAGCTGTTCATTGGGTAGGAAGCTGTGGAGATTATCACCAAACGATTTCTTCTACGTGATTTTGTTCAGGAGGATGAGCCTGCATTCCTTGCCTATCATGCTGACCCTCGTTATGCCGAGTTCTGTTCACCGGAAGAAGTGACACCTGACTTTACTGATCAACTGTTTCAACGGTTTATGCAGTGGGCAACCGACGTTCCGCGATGCAATTACCAGTTAGCAGTCATCGATCGCCGCAATCTGGAATTAATTGGCTGTGGTGGATTGCGGCAGGATAATGATGCTACTGGGCAGGCAGAACTTGGCATTGAGCTAGCACCTCTGTACTGGGGGCGTTATGCCTATGCGATCGAAATCGGGAAAGCACTGATTGATTTTGGGTTCCGCAATTTGGGACTGGAGGAAATTATCGGTATTTCTGTGAGTGCTAACCTGAGAGTATCCCGGCTAGCAGAACGTTACGGATTCCAGGTGCTCGATGCACAACCGGGTTCTGACTGGATGCAGATGCAGGGGTGGAGCCAGATTAAGTGGCAGCTTACCAGAGAATCATGGGAGCATTTATTTCCTTTGCCCCGTTCGGTTAATTGAGCTTTTTGGAAGAGGAAGCAACGTAATTCAAGATATTCCACCTCGCATGATTGGTTTTGGGCTATTTCCTCCCCACGTGCAGGTTTAGAGATTAGGAGATGTTTTATGGAAAAACAAATTGTTCATCTGTTTGTATTTAACACGCTTGCTGACTGGGAAACAGGATATGCTGTCGCTGGAATCAATAATCCAGATATGCAAAAACAGCCGGGACAGTATCAGATCCAAACGGTTGGTTTAGACGCTGAACCTGTCGCCACAATCGGCGGACTCACAATTCTTCCTGATATCACCCTCGATGAATTGGAACCGGGAGCTATGCTGATTTTGCCAGGTGGCGAAGCTTGGGATAGAGGTGAAAACTCGAAAATTCTGGAGTCTACGAAAGCATTGTTGGCAGCGAATATTCCGGTTGCTGCTATCTGTGGTGCAACCGCAGGATTGGCACGTGCTGGCATTCTGGATGATATTCCTCACACCAGCAATGCCCCAGAGTATCTGCAAGTAACAAATTATCGAGGGGCAGCCCTGTATCAAAATCAGCCCGTTGTTACTTCCGGTAATGTCATTACAGCGAACTCCACTGCACCCCTTGAGTTTGCCTACCACATCTTCAAGAAACTCGACCTTTACGAGCCTCCCGTCTTAGAAGCCTGGTATAGGCTATTCAAAACGGGGGATGCCTCGTACTACTTCACGCTGGAACAGTTAACCACTTGACCTATTTTCAAGTGAGGCGATCTAAACGATCTATTCTGGAAAAAGAGACGCGATCGCGTAAGTTGACTAGCGATGATGAAAGACAGAATGAGGTTGCGCTACAGATTACTTCTGCTAGGGACGTTGATTGTGCTGGTGTTCCAACTCAGAGCAAACGCGGTTCAGCCAAGCCTTGAGATGAAAATCGATCGCTTCATTACTCACCAGATGACCACTCAACACATTCCTGGTCTAGCTTTAGCAATTACCCACGAAAATCAGGTGATGTATGTCAAAGGCTATGGTAAAGCGATCGCTCAGCAACCTGTCACGCCACAAACCCAATTTCCGATCGCCTCACTGAGCAAATCCTTTACAGCGATCGCTGTGCTGCAATTAGTAGAAACTGGGAAAATTGATTTGGATGCCCCTGTGAAACAACACCTGCCAAACTTCACTCTGGCTGATACTAAAACGGCTGATCTAATCACGATTCGTCACTTACTGAATCACACCAGTGGGTTATCTGACCTGAGCTTTTCAGAAGCATTTCTACCCCAACCCACTACACATGCAGAGCGAATACAGAGTTTGCAAAAAGCTCGTCCTGTTGCGGTTCCTGGAACCCAATTTCACTATTTCAATCCTAACTATGATGTCTTGGCACGAGTTGTGGAAGTGGTCAGCGGTCAATCTTTTGGAGAGTATTTGCGATCGCACATTTTCATCCCGCTTCAGATGTCCCAGACATTTCATGCCACAACAATGGCTGAAGCACTTCAGCGCGGTGATCGTATGGCAACGGGACATCTAATGGCGTTCGCAATCCCGTTTGCGGCTCAAGAACTATCGGGCTATCTGGGCGGCAATGCTGGCGTTATTTCTACAGCAGAGGATATGGCGAAGTATCTGATTTTGCACACGAATGAGGGACGGTTTGAAGACAAGCAATTTCTAACTTTAGACAGTATGGCTCTCATGCATACGCCACCACCGCAAATTAAAAGTCCTTATGCAATGGGATGGTTTGTCACAACGGAAAATGGCAGAAAGACTCTCCAACATAATGGTATTTTGTCTACGTTCTACACCGATGTTGCGGTATTACCGGACGAAAAGTACGGTATTGCTCTGCTCTACACCATTAGTGCAACGTCGCTCATTGCGTTTGCACTACCGCAAATTAAAGCGGGATTAATTCAATTACTGACAGATGGAATGCTTCCTCCAGATAGTTTTAACATTAATCTCTGGGGTATCAGTCTCGCAATCTTGACAACTATTGGTGTAGCATTAGCGATTCGTAGTCTACTGTATTTTCCTCAGTGGAAACGAAAGACCCGCGCAACATCTAGATGGCAAATTCTATTGGATATTGCATGGATGTTTTTCCCGTTAGTTGTCATACTAGCGATGCCTTGGCTAGTAGGGATGATGAGCGATCGCATTTTCAACTACCAACAACTCTTCCGAGCGATGCCCGATGTGATGCTTTGGCTGGGTCTGTGTGCAGGGTTGGGTTCCATCAACGGAACGATCCGTCTGATCGCTTGTGCTAATGATAGGCAGTCGAAGGAAAGCGGAAGATGAGCAAGCCTAATGTGGTACGAAAGTTTTTCAGTTCCCATTAAAAGCTTTGCCGCTTCAATTAATTAACTTTGTCTATGCCCAGGTACCTAGAAGAGTCGATCCGCTGGGTGCAACAGATGGAAAATACCTATCGCACGATCCTAACCAAGCAGCGTCCAATTGTAGAGAGTGATTCCATCTTTGAAACAGCTTTAGTCAGAGCTTGTGGCTACTGGATGTTGGATACATTAACGCGACATCTTGAATCTGCTTTACGAAAAGATCTGAATTGGGGAATTTCTACTACCCGCCAACGGATTTTGGCTCGCTTAGAAGCATTCATTACAACAACGCAAGAATTCAATTAACTTCCTGGTTTACGCGGCACTGCTAGTCGGTTGTTGGATCTGTTGCAGCAGCGTTGGAGAGGTACGCCTTCTCTCCCTGATTACCCAGCATTCAGATGACTATCGTGGAAATGAAAGATTCATGCGATACCCAAATGGCAAACCCTATTGGGTATCGCATGGAGAATAAGCTTTTTTGCAGGACTTGGTTTCGTCAATGGAACAATACGGCTTATTGCTTGCGTCGATAATGGGCGGTCATGAACTGCTGCCACTGCCCATCATCGCTCAACATATGTGAGGTTAATACCCGGTGATCGTCACTCTTGAACTCGATCACATCTTTGTACTTGCCTAGCTTCTCCTCACCCGTCATGACAGGTCCATCAGAGTTGAGTGTTAGTGCAGTTTCAGAAGCATCTAGTTCACCGTCATATATCCAGAGATACGTCATCATTGAGCCAATCCAGGTGCCCACATAGCGCTGTTTCTGTGGGTCGTAGCCAAGGGTCATCAGAGTTGTTGCAGAACCACAGCCACCCATCTCACCCTGTCCTTCTGCCAATATCCAGAGTCCACCCAGTGAGCGCACCGTTTCTGTTCCCGTTGATTTCACGGGAGGTTGATCAGGTGCCATCATCGCTTCGATTTCATACGTCCACTCACCAACGAGTTTCTGGAGCCACTGATGTTCTTTCTGCGGTTGAGCAGGCATAGATGGAGTTTGTTCAGTTTGAATCGTTTCCATTTTGTTCTCCTTGTGATGAATGAGAAGTGCGATCGCAGTAGATTTAACGTAGAAGTGCCGCGTTTCTATCCATAGGTCGGCTTTTGCGGATATCCAGGGGGTGAGTCTTCAAAGTCTTCCTGCCGTCCGTAGGGGGTCATATCCAGCAGGCTGTAGGAGTCAGTGAGGGATTCAACGCCACGGGCGTAGGTCGAGTAGCTGTGGAAAACATCGTCGCCTAGACGGAAGAAAACGCTGAGTCCGTGGCTCTCGCCTTGTATTACATTGGGTCCGTTTAATCGCTCTAACTCCGCCTTGTCTCGATAGTTGTATTCGGTGGGTGCAATAGTTTCATCCAGCGTGACATGGAAATCGTAGTTGAAATCACTACCAAAGGACGAATACCAGGGAATCGTCCATCCCTTCAGCGTCTTGTAGGCTTCCAACTTGGGGAACGGGGCGCGCGCGACTAAGGCAAAGGTCGTATCCCGTTCATTCAGCATAGATAAATCGCCCAGCGAATGAACAAAGCCTGTGCAACCCATACAGCCCTTCTCCCACTCTGGTGCAAACATGAAGTGGTAGATGATCAGTTGAGTTCGTCCCTCAAACAAATCAACGAGTTTGGTAGCACCGTTTGATCCTTCAAAAGCGTATTCCTTGTCAAGTTTGACCATTGGTAGCCTGCGTCGTTCTGCGTTGATACGATCGCGCTGCTTGGTCAACTCTTTTTCGTGTTCAAGCAATGTTTTCCGAGCAGTCAACCACTCATCTTTTCCAACAACTTTTGGATGTGAAATTGTATTCTGAACCATTGTGAATCTCCATGAATAATAAAAAGCTCAAGCGACCTGATCGCAGTTGACCATCCACGGTGTGCCAAACTGATCAACTAACATGCCGAAGCGAACGGACCAGAACGTTTGCGTGATCGCCATTTTTACTTTGCCGTTTTCTGCCAGAGCGCAAAAAATTCTTTCTGCCTCGTCTGGGTCAGATACGCTCACCTGGACGTAGAAGCCTTGAGGGGGTTCAAAATATCCCGGTGGGCAGTCAGATCCCATAAGGAAGCGATCTTCCAGTTCAAGGCAGGCGTGCATGATTTTGTCGTGCAATTCAGCTGGAACATTTTCTGCGGAGGGTGCTTCCTTGTGAGTCATCATCATGGTGATTTTGCCACCCAGACATTGCTCGTAGAACTTGAACGCTGCCTCACAGTTTCCGTCGAACATGAGATAGGAATTGATTTTCATGACTACTTCTGGGGTTCCTTCAAAGGATTGCGTTTTTTTCCTTTGGTTTGAACTTCAAATTGCTGATGGATTGAGTCTCAACGTCAAGATTTTGGAAGTCCTGCAATTTCAAGAACAGGGCGAATTTCGACCGTACCGACTCGCGCCCCTGGAATTCGATTGGCGATCGCGATCGCTTCATCCAGATCCTGAGCATTGACCAGGTAGAACCCGCCCAATTGCTCACGGGTTTCGGCAAAGGGTCCATCGGTTACAAGCGATTTGCCCTCACGGACGCGAACACTGGTAGCCGTTGCAACAGGATGAAGGGGAGCAGATGCCACAAATTGTCCCTTTGCATGGAGATCCTGGGCGACCTGGGCAGACTCCACGTAGCAATGCTCGCGCTCGGTATCACTCATGGCGTTTTCGTCCATATAGATCAGCAGCAAATATTTCATTGGGTTGTCTCCTTTGTGATTCAGTCGAATGGGAATTGCCCAAATCGACACCTGACAGCAAAAATTTTGTTTAGTACAATTGAACTTTAGCTCTCTTTGTTAGTCAGTCGAACGGGAATCACCCAAATCGACATTTTGCCCAAACTTTTTTGTGTCGTTTTATGACAGGTACGGCTTCAACTCCAAAATCCGACGTTGCTCAGGCAATTGCCTCTGTCTATAAGACGGAATGGGGGCGAATTGTTGCTATCCTCATTCGCTTGTTGGGAGATTTTGATTTAGCTGAAGAAGCTGCACAAGAGGCGTTTGCAGCAGCAGTCAATCAATGGGAAACCAGTGGGATTCCCGATCTTCCTCGTGCCTGGATTATCCGAACTGCTCGATATAAAGAGATCGATCGCCTGCGACGACGAACACGACTAACCGAAAAACTAGAGTGGTACGCGGCATCAGGGTTAATTCCGTCGAGTGAAGAACCAACCTATGGCAGTGATGAAATTGAAGACGATCGCCTGCGATTAATCTTCACTTGTTGCCACCCAGCACTGGCGATCGAAACTCAGGTGGCATTGACGCTGCGAATGTTAGGAGGACTGGAAACCGACGAAATTGCCCGCGCCTTTCTGGTTCCTACAGCAACGATGGCACAGCGGTTGGTACGTGCTAAACGCAAGATTCGAGATGCAGGCATTCCCTATAAAGTGCCAGAGACAACCGACCTCTCCCCTCGGATAGAGGCAGTACTGACGGTAATCTATCTCATCTTTAATGAAGGTTATGCTGCAACCAAAGGTAATTCGATCGTGCGGGCTGACTTTTGCACTGAAGCAATTCGGCTGGGGCAACTGGTGCGAGAATTGATGTCGCCTCAACCTCCATCTGAAGTCACAGCACTCGTGGCGCTGATGTTGCTACACGACTCGCGACGTGATGCCCGTTTGGATGAGGCAGGCGATCTAATTTTGTTGGAAGATCAGGATCGGAGTCGTTGGAACCACCCCCAGATTGCTGAGGCATTGCCTCTGGTAGAAGAAGCCTTACGGGGTGGAACGGGAGTGTATGCTCTACAAGCGGCGATCGCTGCCCTCCACTGTCAGGCAGCCCGCGCCGAACAAACGGACTGGGTACAGATTGTGCGACTCTACGAAGTGTTGGAACGCTTGCAGCCTTCACCGATTGTGACCTTGAATCGAGCAGTGGCGATCGCAATGGCAGACGGTCCCCAATCGGCGTTTGCACTGGTTGATCAACTTGCTCCAGAACTTGATAGCTATCATCTGTTTCATGCCACCCGTGCAGATTTATTCCGGCGTGTTGGAGCATTAGAGGAAGCGAGCCAGAGCTATACACGGGCACTGGAATTGGTGACAAACGACAGTGAGCGTCGCTTCTTGGAGCGTCGATTGCGCGGAGTATAGTCTAACATTCAGCTCGGCTAAAGGTTTGCAACCGTTTAGCTTGAGCAAGCGCGATTGTACAGTGACTTTTTATATGTCATAGTGACGAATTAGTGTCGTTGAGTTAGTGTCGTTGAGACTGTAAAGCTTGTCTCTTCTGACGTTTAGCGTCCAGTGCAAATTCAGAGAATATAACCTTACCTCCAGCTCAAGACTTGGAAGTTTGTTGGGGCAAGACTATCTCAATGACAAGATTTTGTCTCGATGTCATTTAATTTGGCACTGTACAGCAATTGTCACATTTGTCCCCATAGAAAGTCGATCGACCCCAGTTGCTTGTTGCTATTTGGTTACGAAGGTGGAATACCGAGCAAGTGGTGAATTTTGTTAGCCCTTTGTACATTTGCGGAAATTAGATCAGATGACGATTTAGATAACCCATTGGATAAGCCGATGATGTTGCTTGCAACTTCTCTGACTTTATCTCCTGAAGGCAGTCGAAACACTTTAGAAGTAAAGGAATAACAAGGAATTAAATACATTTGAGCGTGAAGGCGTGAAGATAGTTTTCGCAAATTTACTGAAGCCAGCTTTTCAACTTCTTCACCAGCCACACCAGGATTCGCATAAATATTTGCGTATTCAATTAATGCAAGGGCAATATCAGCAACAGTCCTTCTAAATTCATGAACTGGCTCTATAAGCAGTTTGAGTAAAATTTGCCCTAGTACAAAAGTTGCAACACCAGAAATAATAGTTACAAATACCGTCATCGTTCTTATGTAGAGCGTGTTCCTAGCTGTGCTGGGGTTTCTACCTGTCTAACAGTTATGGACAACGTTCCTGCACAGTTTCAATGCCTCTTTTGTAACCTATTTCTGAACCCCATCCTATAAGCACTGGCACTATTGACGAGATCAGCGACAGATGCGCTAGTTCTCGATCGTTCGGGCATCAAGCCAAAAGACGTGACCGAGAAGGTAAGCCGCACGATCGGTCTTGTTGTCCCTAATCAGCAAGGGGTGAACTTGAAGCCCTGGAAGAAGTATGTAACTTCGGTGGATGAAGTTGAGCGGCTGACTGGGCACGATTTTTTCGGGAACCTGCCTGATGCTGTTCAGGAAGTAATTGAAGGGAAAGTCAACGAAAAGCTAAGTTGAAGGTGAGCAATCATAACTCAAGTGCGAGAAGGGGTTGGAACCAATCGCACTTGAGCCGCCTTCATTTGGGAGTTACTAGATTGAGTTAATCGTCAAGAACTGCCAACCATTTCGCTCTTAAGGCTATGCTGGAAATCCAGCAGTTGATTTGTGACGTTCGATATTCTCGCTGATTTCTAGAACTGCGTCTCTGTCTTCAGCTTCGACGAAAATTCGCAAGATGAAAAGACCATTTCGTATTGCTTCTGCACCAAATCTTTCTAAAGTGTGATCAGGAGGATGAATCTCCTTCTTTCTAGCGACAACCTTCGTTTTGAGGTGGTAAGTCTTACCCCCTACCTCCCAATCGTTGACCCAGACTTCATCACCAACTTGCAAGTTTGGATCGAAATTGTATTTCCCCACACCGAGATAAAACGGTTCTCCATTGGGTTGTGGAAGGCTTGATAAGAGTTCAACTTGGCACAGGAACATTATCAGTGATTCCTCTGAAAAATTATTTTCCGAGTACACTGTAGCAAATCAATACTCGATTGCGGAAAAGTTTTCAAAATTGCTGAATCTCTTGTCCTGTAACGGTTACACTCGTACCCAAATATGGTCAAAAACCAGGGAGTTTAGTAGCTGTACAGTGCCAAATTAAATGACATCGAGACAAAATCTTGTCATTGAGATAGTCTTGCCCCAACAAACTTCCAAGTCTTGAGCTGGAGGTAAGGTTATATTCTCTGAATTTGCACTGGACGCTAAACGTCAGAAGAGACAAGCTTTACAGTCTCAACGACACTAATTCGTCACTATGACATATAAAAAGTCACTTACAACTATAAAAACTTCATTAAATTAAACCCATGTTCTCTCAAGTATGGCACCAACCCAAGATGCTGTCGGTTAAATAGAACATACAAAAAATATTACCTATCTCTATTAAATAACTATAGAAATAGGTAATATTTTCTCACCATGACGAGTGTGCAAGAAAAAGTTATTTGAATGAGTTGAGCTTTAGCTCAGATTCAGCTCATTGCTTTTATCTGAAGGCTAGAACTTATGCCAGGAACGAGACTTGAACTCGTGACACGAGGATTTTCAGTCCTCTGCTCTACCAACTGAGCTATCCCGGCGGGAGCGCGTTTCGGCGCTTAATTAAATTAGCAAAAGAATCGTAACTTTGCAAGCAAATTTCTCAGAAACTTAGAAATGCCGTTTCGCATCATGAAAATAATCGGCTCAACCCCATTCGATTCGGACACAATAAACTACACGTCCGAATCGCACGAGCAGCAGTTACCCTGATAAAGTATGTACCGACTCCCGTTGAAATCAAAATTATGACTCGCCGACGTTCTACCCCTTGGATACACCGTGCCGCTCGCCCGCTGATTGGCGCGATCGCAGGGCTTGGCATTCTCAACACGGGCTATATCACCTTTAACAAATTGTCTAGCGCCACGGTGGCATGTCCGACCAGTGGATGTGAACGGGTGCTGGAAAGCCCCTATGCCGTCTTATTCGGGCTGCCCCTTTCTCTGTATGGATTATTGGCATACATCGGAATGGCAGTACTTGCCTTGGCTCCCTTGCTGGTGAATCCTGAAGAGAAGAAATCGCTCCGCACCAATTTAGAGAATCAAACTTGGCTGCTGCTGTTTGCAGGCGCAACTGCAATGTTGCTGTTTAGCGGCTACCTGATGTACATCATGTTCTCCAAATTTGTGTCGCAGTTTGGAGTTAATGGAATTTGTTATTTCTGTCTGGCTTCAGCCACGTTTGCCACATTGATGTTCGTATTGACGCTGATTGGGCGAGATTGGAACGATCGTGGACAGTTATTTTTCCTGGGCACAATCGTCGCCATGATTACTCTCATTGGCTCGATCGCTTGGGGCGCTTCGATTGGCAGAGGTCCGATCGATGCCGCAACCATTACAGATGCGGCAGGCAATCCTTATTTTGTTGTCAATAACACGTCTGGACAAGCCGAAATTGGATTAGCGAAACACTTGAAGCAAACTGGAGCCACGATGTATGGGGCTTATTGGTGTCCGCATTGCTGTGAACAGAAACAATTCTTTGGCAAAGAAGCTCTCGCAGATTTTCCTTACGTCGAGTGTGCAGAAGGTGGCAAAGAGGCTCAAATTGAGACTTGCCAGAAAGTGTTAGGCGAAGCTGAAAGTCAATTGAATCAGAAACCTGGATACCCAACTTGGCAAATTAATGGCAAATTCTATAGCGGTCGGCAAACTCCTCAGCAGTTAGCCTCTGCGTCTGGATATACCGGACCGCAAGACTTCAAGAATGCATTTAAGGCGTGCGGTCAGCCGTAAATTGCAGAACTTGATTGAGTTTGCCGCTCCGGTAGCCTTCTAAATCGAGGGTGACATATAAAAAGCCCAGAGACTGAAATGCCTCGACCAGCGTTGAAAGATCCGTCTGAACAACGAATTCTTTAACTTGATCGGGCATGACTTCAATCCGAGCCGTGTCACCCTCCGATCGCACTCGAATATTCGACCAGCCCAGTTTTCTTAAATACACTTCAGCCCGTCCAACTCGTTGCAGTTTCGCGATCGTAATTTCCTCACCATAGGGAAACCGTGAACTCAAACAAGGTTGGGCAGGTTTGTCCCAATATGACAATCCGAGATGTTTCGCAATCGCTCGAACTTGAGCTTTTGTGATGCCAATTTCGGCTAAAGGAGATCGTGCGCCTCGCTCTTTTGCAGCTTGAATGCCAGGACGATAATCATGCAAATCATCTGCATTCACACCATCGACCACGTAAGGATAACCCCATTCATGTGCGAGAGGCTTTAATGTATCGTGCAATTCGCTTTTACAGAAATAACAGCGATTGACCGGATTAGAAGCATAATTGGGGTTTTCTAATTCGTGAGTTTGAACGATCTTGTGAGTAATGCCAATCTCAGCAGCTTGAATGCGAGCATCTTCAAGATCTTCGGGCAGGAGAGACGGGGATTCGGCAGTCACAGCAATGGCACGATCGCCCAAAACATCAAAGGCAACTTTTGCCACAAGCGTACTATCGATCCCGCCCGAATACGCGACTAGGGCTTGATCCATCTCGACGAAGAGCGCTTTTAGCAGGTCTAATTTCTCGTACATCTGGGGGCTGAGTTAGGGATACTCTCGTTATGCCACAAAAAAGCAGGCATTGATTGCCTGCTTTACTTTTGAGAATTTGTGAATTCAAGGAATTCGATTAGTCGTCGTACACGCGGCATTCTAGTGCATCAGGATTATCGTCGCAGTATTTTTCAAAGTTGTTCTTGGGCTTGCTGCTTTCGCGCTGGTGAGCCGCTTCAGCCTGTAGTTCTTCGACTACATCCCAAGCAGCCGCACACTCAGCCGAGTTCGCACCGTTGATGTCACACTCTTTGCGAGCATTATCACGCTCGACTTCAATCTGCTTTTCAATATTGCTCATTGTTAGGATCCGTCCTCTTTAATTCAAGTCAAAACAAGCGGGTTAGAGAGAGTAGACGTTAGACCTGGACTGTACTCAGGACAAGTGAGAACGGTTGACAGGACTATCCAGCATTCAAGCTTAGGACAATCAGCTCTTTTTAATCTGCTCACTAGACAACATTCCAGTGAGTGTCCGCTCATGCTTTATGTGCATATATTAACCCGTGTTGTTTCCCCTTGGCGACTCTACCTGAAGTGCGGTCTTCCGATCTGTGAGTCTGATAAGCTGTCAACCGTGTTCTACACTAACGTGAGTTCGACACGCTAAAAGATGGCAGGAGGCAAAGCAGGCAACCCTTTCGGTTGCAAATCGAGCGACGGTAACTTGGGCTGATAGGTGTAAGCAATCAACCCGGCCATCAGGTTGACCAGAAAATTCCAATAACTGCGATGACGAGAATGCTCAATCTGACAAATGTTCTTCAATTGGTCATTCACTGACTCAATGAGGGAACGCTTTCGCAGCAGAATCTTATCCATCAGCGTGACGAGCTTCTGTTTCATATTGCGCTTGCGTTTGGTGATCAGTTTCAAGCCGCGCTCGTACAGTTCCTCAAACAACTTCTGTGAGATATAGCCCCGGTCTCCAAACAGCTTGCCGAAGATGCCTTCGGTCATTTCAGCCACAGGAGCACGGTCGTCAGTATTGGCAGGAGTCAGCTTGAACGCCAGGAGTTCTCCGTGTTCGTTGATGATCAGATGCAACTTGAAGCCGAACTTCCAGCCCGTTGAGCTTTTGCCCCAACCCACTTGATGTTTGAACACCTTGTGACTGTGGGCACGGGCGGGATGGCACACCTCAATTGGAGTGGAATCGACAAAGGCAATCCCCGTCATCTCGCCGCGTCGGGTCATCAGGAAGCAACACAACAGCATCAAGCACCAAGGCATCAGGTTCCACAAATCGGGTGTAGCTCACCAAATTCGGAAACGCTTTGCGCCAATGCGGTAGAACGGTCAGGGTATAGAAATCCTTGAATGTCCTTGCACCAGAAGCATGAAAGGCAATCACGATGGTCATCACTTCACTCAAGCGCAACCGGGAACGACTGCGTTTCTCTCCAGGCATCGACGGCAGTTGGGGCTGGTGTGCCCATGCCCATTCAAAGGTCTGGCAGAAGTCGTCTACGTCGCAGAACAAAGCTGTCAGGTCGAGGCGCGATACGATAGGTTCCATAAGCTGAGACTCGAAAGATTTTGATTACTCTTTCAAACGTAGTCTCAGCTTTTCTTTTGCGCTACTTTCCCTCGTCGAACTCACGTTACACTAGAGTCATTGCGACTTTTCTCAGGAGAGCGATCGCGTATGACCGAATCTCTCAAATCATCCATGCGATGGGCAAGCGCCTTGTCAACTCGCCCATTCCTAGAAGCTGCGGTCGAAGAAGTTGTGACTCAAGCACAGGCAACCTTGCAAGCTTCAATTGATTTGGGGATTATTTTTATCTCATCTGCCTTTGCCAGTGAGTACTCTCGATTGTTGCCTTTATTTCGAGAAAAATTGCCGGGTGTGCCGCTGATTGGATGTAGCGGGGGCGGCATTATCGGAATGACACAGCGGGGAAAAGTGCGGGAAGTCGAAGGGGAGCCTTCGCTGAGCCTGATGCTTGGGCATTTACCGAACGTGAAGGTGCAGCCGTTTTACATTTCGGCAGGGGATTTACCGGATTTGGATAGTCCGCCGGATACTTGGACAGATTTAATCGGGGTTCCGACATCAGATTCGCCAAATTTCATCGTGCTCGCAGATTTGCCGCGAGTCAACGATCTACTGCAAGGGTTAGATTTTGCTTATCCTAGTGCGCCGAAAGTCGGCGGGTTGGCAAGTGCGGGAACGTTAGGGGGATCGACCGGATTGTTTGGCGATCGCTTTTATCGAGAAGGCGCGGTTGGCGTTGCGCTGAGCGGCAATATTGTCATGGAAACGATCGTCGCTCAGGGTTGCCGTCCGATTGGTAAACCGTATTGGGTAACCGAAGGCGAGCGCAATGTCTTGCTGGCAATGCAAGAAGACGATGGCTCAGGAGTGCCGTCTGATCGCTGTGGTGTGAAGCGATCTCCCTTGGAACAGTTGCAAGAGTTAGTGCAGGGATTGAGCGAAGAAGATCAGCAGCTCGCACAGCAGAATCACATTTTTGTGGGTGTGGCGCAGAACGGATTTAAGCAGACCTTGGAACCTGGGGATTTTTTGATTCGGAATTTATTAGGCGTTGATCCGAGAGTGGGCGCGATCGCAATTGGCGATTTGATTCGTCCCGGTCAACGGATTCAGTTTCACTTGAGAGATGCAGAAACTTCCGCAGAAGATTTGGATTTGTTCCTGCGGCGATATATGCAGACGAGCCAATCTGATCCGAGTCCGACGGGAGCCTTAATGTTTTCGTGTTTGGGACGGGGCGAAGGGCTGTATGGAGAACCGAATTTTGATTCGCAATTGGTGAATGAGTACTTGCAAGAACTGCCGATCGCGGGTTTTTTCTGTAGCGGTGAAATTGGGCCTGTGGGAGGGAGTACATTCTTACATGGCTATACGTCAGTTTTTGGAATTTGTCGGGAGAAGGAATAGACTGTGGCGATCGTTCGAGTTCGAGAGCATGTAAATCCGCTGAGCCGGAGATATCAAACCCCCACGCCTGCGCCAGACTGGAATCAGGTTTTTTCAGATCTGTCGCGCCCTTTGCATTTGGATATTGGCTGTGGGCGAGGGGTGTTTTTGCTGAAAATGGCAGAGCAACACCCGGATTGGAATTATTTGGGGTTAGAGATTCGAGAGCCGATTGTTCAACAAGCCTTAGAGTGGCGAGACGAAGCGGGCTTGAAAAATTTGCATTACATTTTTTGCAATGTGAGTAACTCGCTGCATCCGATGTTGGCATCTTTGCCGACAGGTGTGCTTGCGCGGGTGTCGATTCAGTTTCCTGATCCTTGGTTTAAGCGGAAACACCAAAAGCGTCGAGTTGTACAGCCGGAAATTGTTACAACTTTGGCGGAATTTATGAAGTCGGATACAACCGTGTTTCTGCAATCAGACATCCTGGAAGTTGCGCAGAAAATGGTTGATCGATTTGCAGAGTCACCCAATTTTGTGCGCACCAGTTCAGAGTGGCTCGCTGAGAATCCGTTACCGATTCCAACAGAGCGAGAACTGATGGTGATGTCCTTTGGAGATCCGATCTACCGAGCGATTTTTCGGAAAGTTTGAAGGTCGCAACAAAAAAGCCCTAGCAATTTACTAGGGCTGATTTCAACTTTCCAATGATTGATCCAGAGATTCAGAAGTTGAGGAGAGACAACTTCTGAAAAGTCTTATTGCTCAGTCAGGGATTCAGAAGTTGAGGAGAGACAACTTCTGAAAAGTCTTAGCTTGCAGCAAACGCAGTGAGAAACGTGAAGGCAACGAGTAGGAATGCGATCGCACCTTGAAAAGCGTAGTTCTGCTGTTGCTCGAAAGAAGGAGATTCAGCGAAATACATCACAGGTTCCGAAGCGTAGTTGTTCAAGATTCCGTCTTCATTCCGAGTCGTATACATCGCAGGTTCCTCTTAAGTCAGTGGTTTGTTGCGTTATGTAAATTAATGTAACGTTATGTTTACAAAATGTCAACAAATTTCTGATTTTCTGATACAGAAGCACAGACTGCGTTTGAGCAGCACTTCCGAATTCAGAATGAGAGACTCTAGCTAGCGTTGCGCAGAAGCAGACAGTTGCGCCCACGCTTGCACCATGTCTTGTAAAGCTCTTGGAAGATTTTTAATTTCCAGATCGATGTATTGAACAGTAATCCCCATGCCTTTCAGCGTTGTCGTCGGATAGTCTGCCATAGCGGCGCTACTCAAATAACGCAAGCGATGGAAATTGGGCAATCTCTGGGTTTGCATCATTTGCTGAAACTGCTCAACTTGCTGCTGAGAGAGACGCTTGACCACGATCGGACGAGAACGAATATTCGGTCCCATGATCCACTGGGTGATTGCACCATCCTGGGTCAACGTAAGTTGTGTCACTTTGCCAGCCAGATCCCCGCTGACGATCGATTGAAATACAACGTCTTTTTCACTCGGCGATAAGTTCTCTTCTGGAATAAATGAAGGCACTAAACCACCCTGGCTACCGCTTGCTGTGGGATTTTGAGCAATGCGATTGCCGGACTGATCTAAGTGATAGACCCAACTGCGATCGCCGTTTGTCACGATCGCTTGCCATCCAGGTATCGCAATCTTCGTACAGGCTTGTCCTGGTTTGAAAACGCCCATGCAGCCATCCCAAGTTGCGGATCTGACTTCTGCTACTTTTAAACGACGCATCGGTACTCGCACTTGTCTTGAAACCGTTCGGAGCAAGCGTTGGTTGACTGATGCGGGTAAAGTCACTCCTGTTTCAGAGTTGGGTGCTAAGCGAATTGTGTCAGCATTCTTGTCCGTGCGATACAGCCAATTTTGCTGCCCGCTGGAGACTTCAATTTGCCAACCTTCAACCAGTGCTTGTAAACAACTTTCCGCCGCACCTCCTAGACCTAGACATCCATCTGTCCAAGTTTGCTGAGAAAAATGCACAACTTGAATCTCGCGCAGCGGAATGTTAAATTGCTGCGCGGCAGCTTGACGGACTTTAAGTTCAACGGATGACGGAAGTGCAGATCGCGGAGTAGTGAGCGCGATCGCAGATGCAGAAGTATGTGCAAATCCAGCTTGCTGAGAGAATCCTATTCCAGTGCTGAACATCAATCCAGACAATGCAAAAGTCATGAAGTGACGCGATAATCTGAATTGTTTCTGAGTCATGAGTTTCATAAGGATTGAGAACTTGATTAGGGATAGATCTAAGTTAACGAGCCTGATGATGAGACACGATCGCTGTTTCTGAATCTGTTACATCAATCCATGACTTTATATTGATCGGGAACTCCTACGATTTGTATGGTGTCTTAGTGCGATCGCAATTTAAGGTGTAGTCTGTTTGTAGCTCATTGCAATGAGTAGCTCATATTGCTTGCAGTAAGACAGACATCGGGTGAAACGCTGTGTTCAAGCCAAATCCTTAGAGAATAGCCAGACCTCTTACAATACTCTTATCCATCCCGGACTGAGGACAATCGAATCATGGATTCAGAAGTCTTGACAAAACTGAAAAGCTTGTGCCGAGATGAAGCCGCATTTGAGCAACTCCGACAAACCCTCGCTGACAAAATTCAGCCTTTAGAACAGCAGATCAATCAGGCAAATTTTTTAGTTGAGCGGCAGAAGGCTCTGTTTCATGTCATCGCCCGCTTACGCGAGCCCCTTGATCTCGAAACAATTTTTCAATCAACCGCAGCCGAAGTCCGGCAATTGCTCGGAGCCGATCGCGTTGGCGTATTTCGCTTCTATCCTGATTGCGGTTGGAATGATGGAGAATTTGTTTCAGAAGATGTTGATCCTGAGTTTTCTTCCGCGATCGCCCAAAAAATCCACGATCACTGCTTCGGCGACCAGTTCGCAGCACATTACCAACAAGGGCGCATCCAAAATGTAACCGACATCGACACAGCAGGATTAAGCGATTGTCACAGACAAATTTTGGCTCAATTTCAAGTGCGAGCCAACCTCGTCGTGCCGCTTCTGCAAGGTCGCAATCTATGGGGATTACTCTGTATTCATCAATGCCGCGCTCCGCGCCAGTGGCAATCGACAGAGATCGAGTTTGTGCAACAAATCGCCAATCACCTCGCAGTTGCCCTGCAACATGCAGAACTGCTGGCAGAATTGCGCGCAGAAGTCACGGAGCGCCAGCAAGCTGAACAACGCGCCCAAAAACTCAACCAAGGGTTACAACAAGCCATTCTTGAACTTAAAGCAGTCAATGCAGAATTAGAAGCCTTTAGCTATTCTGTTTCGCACGATTTGCGCGCCCCTTTACGCAGCATTGATGGCTTCAGTCAGGCATTACTAGAAGATTGCTTCGAGCAACTCGATCCGAGCGGGCAAGATTATTTGCGTCGTATCCGCTCTGCCACTCAGCGCATGGGACACTTGATTGATGATCTCCTGACGCTATCGCGAGTCACTCGCAGTGATATGCGAAAAGACACCCTTGATCTCAGCCAAGTTGCCAGCCGGATCTGCACTCAGTTACAGCAAGCCTCTCCGCAACGACAAATAGAAGTTCAGGTACACCCGGGATTGACCGCTTATGGAGATACCCGTCTGATCCAAGTTGTCTTAGACAATTTATTAAATAATGCTTGGAAATTTACTGAAAAGCAGGCACAAGCCAAAATTGAATTTGGCATGATTCTACAAGACAACGGTATCCCCCTCTACTTTGTCCGAGATAATGGAGTTGGCTTTGACCCAGCGTTTCTTGATAAATTATTTAAGCCGTTTCAGCGGTTACACAGCATGGTTGAATTTCCGGGTAATGGAGTCGGACTCGCGACTGTACAGCGCATCATTCATCGTCATGGCGGTCGCGTCTGGGCAGAAGGAGCCTTAGATCAAGGCGCAACTTTCTATTTCACATTAATAGAGGAGAAACCCAGCGCATGAGTGCGAATAGCAGAGTGATCCTGTTGGTCGAAGATAATCCGGATGACGAAGCTCTAGCAATGCGAGCACTCAAACGGCATCATATCGGTAATGAAATTATTGTCGCAAGAGATGGAGTAGAAGCTTTAGATTATCTGTTTGGAACCGGGCTGTATGCAGGACGGGATATTACATTCAAGCCCTCAGTCGTCCTCCTCGATCTCAAACTTCCTCGAATTGACGGACTGGAAGTTTTACGCCGTCTGCGAGAAAGTGAACCGACCAAATTATTGCCTGTAGTGATCTTAACGACATCGAGTGAAGAACAGGATTTACTCGATAGTTATAGCTTGGGTTGCAATAGCTACATTCGCAAACCAGTTGATTTTCTGCAATTCTCCGAAGCGATTCGGCAATTGGGCATGTACTGGTTACTGATGAATGAACCCCCCCCTGTTTAGAGAGGCGATCGCATATGCATTCTCATCTACAGCTTTTAATTGTTGAAGACTTAGAAGATGATATGCTCCTGATCCTGCGGGAGTTACGACAGGGTGGCTATAGCCTGGATTATGTGCGGGTGGAAACTCCGGAAGCCATGCAAGCCGCGCTCGATCGCGCAACTTGGGATCTGATCATTGCAGACTATACTTTGCCGAAGTTTAGTGCGCCAGAAGCGCTAAAGCTTGTTCAGCGCCAGCAACGAGATTTACCATTCATTATCGTTTCGGGCACGATCGGGGAGGAAATTGCGGTCGCTGCCATGAAAGCAGGCGCACATGACTATATTTTTAAGGGGAACCTAGCACGATTAGTTCCTGCGGTAGAACGGGAATTGCGGGAAGCAAAAGAACGACAAAAGCGGCATCAAGCAGAACTCGCATTGCAAGAAAGTGAGGAAAAAATCCGAGAGCAGGCTGCATTAATTAACATTGCTTCAGATGCAATTTTCGTCTGCGATTTCTCGAATCAAATTACGTTTTGGAATCAAGGAGCAGAACGACTCTATGGATGGAATGCGGTAGAAGTTATCGGCAAAGATGTCCGTACACTTCTCGGACAAGATCTAGAAGAGAGTGAAATGCTCCAAACTGTTTTGGAAAAGGGCGAATGGCAAGGAGAATGTCAAAAGCTGAATAAAACAGGTCAAATTGTGATTGTTGCGACTCGCTGTACGCTCGTGCGCGGTGAAGCCGGAGAAGCTCGATCGATTCTGATCGTCGATACCGATATTACGGAAAAAAAGCTGTTAGAAGCTCAATTTTTGCGGGCGCAACGACTCGAAAGTTTAGGCACTTTAGCGAGTGGAATTGCCCATGATTTTAACAATCTTCTGACTCCGATTTTAGCGATCTCACAGCTTCTCCCCCTTAAGCTACCCGATCTTGATGAGCAGAATCACCAACTCTTGCAACTGATTGAAGACAATGTGAAACGTGGTGCCGATTTAGTCAAACAGATTCTGACTTTTGCGCGAGGAGGAGATGGAAAGCGTGTGCCGCTACAAATCCGACATCTGCTTTCAGAAGTGACGCAAATTGTACGTCAGACTTTTCCAAAAGCGATCGAGATTCGGACAATGCTATCGACCGTCGATTTGTGGATCGTTTCTGCCGATTCGACTCAGCTGCATCAGGTCATCATGAATCTCTGTGTCAATGCAAGAGATGCCATGCCCACAGGTGGAACGCTGACCATTGGCGCGGACAATCTTGTGATTGATGAAAGCTACAGACGCATCAACCCAGAAGCTTCTTCGGGTTCCTTTGTCGTATTGACGATCGCAGATACAGGAACTGGAATTCCAGCGGAGTTACTCGAGCGAATTTTTGATCCCTTTTTTACGACAAAAGAAGTTGGGAAAGGAACCGGGTTAGGACTCTCAACCGTATCGGGAATTGTCAGAAATCATGGTGGATTTGTTGAGGTCTATAGTGAGATTGGGAAAGGAACGCAGTTTAAGGTCTTCTTACCTGCAATTCCACAAAAAGTGGATCTAGCAGTAGAAGCAACTGCACATGCCCACGGACAGAACAAGCTGGTTCTGATTGTGGAAGATGAAGCTTCGATTCGGCAAGTCACGCAAACAACTTTAGAACTCTGTCATTACAAAACGCTCGTTGCTAAAGACGGAGTTGAAGCAATTTCTCTCTATGCCCAACACCATCAAAAGATTAGCTTAGTGCTGATGGACATTATGATGCCATCAATGAGCGGATTAACAGCAGTTCGCGCCTTGCAGCAAATTAATCCTGAAGTGAAGGTTGTTGCGATGAGCGGGTTAGCAACAAATTATGAGATTTCTCAAGAGGGTGGGAGTAGCTGTATCAAAGCATTCTTATCTAAACCTTATACTACAAAAGATTTAGTCGATACCTTACAAACAGTTCTTTGCCCATAGCTAAATTTAGACCGATGATCAGATACTAAACTTTAGCAAACTATAATTAAGATCCGTCTCAAGAGATATCCGGTCATCGGCACTTCTCCGTAGAATAGAGCCTGCTCAAAATGTGCCCATTGAATGAACGCTCGACCCTCTAGGCAGTCCTGGCAGCCTCTTTTGCTTGGTGCAGGAATTCTTATTCTGTCCCATTACGCAGCGTTACTGTTTCGTGTACAGCCTGCGGTTTCACTCTGGTTTCCACCTTCAGGGGTTGCAGTGACGCTAGCAATTTGGTTCGGAATGCCTGCTGTGATCCTCACTGGAATTGTTTCAACTCTAGTCGCGCCACTTTGGGGAAATCACGGTTGGAGCCAATTTGCGGGTTTGATAGATGGCGTAGAACCTTTCCTAGCCTGGTGGCTTTATCGGCGGGTTTGGCAGCGATCGCTGTCACTTGATCGCGTAAAAGATGTCAGCGTCTTTGTCTTGAGTGCTCCTACTGTCGCCTGTGCTAGTTCTGCAATCTGTGGAACTTTGACCTTAGCCACGATTGGAAATTTACCTTGGGGGAGGGTTTTAAGCACAATCCCACACTGGTGGTTAGGCAATGCGATCGGAACGATGACCATCGCGCCGCTGGCGATATTGACCTTAAACCCAGTACTGCAACACTGGAGATGGCTTCCAGAGAGCGAACTTCCAGCCAAAAGTGCTTCTGATCCGTGCAACTCTTCTCGCTTTCGAGCCGAGAAAATTGCAATTTTTGGCATGAGTATCGCGATCGCAATGTTGAGTGTCTGGCAAACGAGCCATAACGGATTTGCGTTTCAGCAGTTTGCTTTTCTCAACTTTATTCCAATCCTCTGGACAGCTTTGCGCTTCGGAGCTATTGGCAGTATAGCAACGGCAAGCTTCTGTGTGATTGCTGCTCTACTGAGCTATATCCTGAAGTATCCTAATGCTTTAATCTTACAAAATTTCCCAATTGATCCCGATGTTCTCACCGTTCATAAGCTCAGTTTGCTCACTCAATGCGCGATCGCTTTATTGACTGGAACTGCAATTACTCAGCAAACTCAAACCCAAGTCAAACTCGCAATCTCTCAAGTACAACTTGCAGAATATGCAGCCCGATCGCGTTTAGCTGAGATTTTAGAGCAAACAAATGCCCAATTAAAACAGGCGAATCGTGAAAAAGATGAGTTGCTCATGCGAGAGAAAATGGCGCGATCGCAAGCCGAAGCCGCAAATCAGGTCAAAGATGAATTTCTAGCTATCGTCTCACACGAGCTACGCACTCCACTCAATCCAATTCTCGGTTGGTCGAAGCTATTACAAACCGGAAAGCTCGATCCAGCAACAACCGAGAAAGCATTGGAAACAATTTCCCGAAATGCCAAGCTACAATCCCAGTTAATCGAAGACTTACTTGATGTTTCTCGGATTTTGCGCGGCAAGTTAATTTTGCGAGAAATAGAGCTAGATTTGAGTTTAGTTATTCGCTCTGCGATCGAGACAGTTCGCTTATCGGCAGAAGCAAAAGCACTTGCTCTAACTTTCACGCAGACGAATGCAGCGTCCAAAGTTTTAGTTTACGGGGATCCAAATCGATTGCAGCAAGTCATAGTCAATTTGCTGACAAATGCGATTAAGTTCACACCTGAACATGGACAAATCGAAGTTCTCTTAGACTGTACCGCAACCCATGTGCAAATTCGGGTGAGTGATACGGGAAAGGGCATTCACCCAGAGTTTCTCCCTTATGTCTTTGAGCGATTTCGTCAGGAAGACAATGGCACAACTCGCAATTTTGGTGGATTGGGATTAGGACTCGCAATCGTGCGCCATCTCGTCGAGTTGCATCATGGACAAGTCGAAGCGAAAAGTGAAGGACTCGATCAAGGTGCAACATTTGTGATCACACTACCGATCGCAAATGCAAATTCTGAAATGTTGCCCGAACCCATTCCATCCACACCAGAATTCACTCCCGTTTTAGAAGGCAGAAAGATTTTAGTCATTGATGATGAGGCAGATACCAGAGAGCTACTCCAGTTCTTTCTGGAATCCCAGCACGCGATCGTCATCTCTACTGCCTCGGCGCAAGCCGCGATCGCCCAACTGAAACCCTTTCAGCCGGATCTAATCATCAGTGACATCAGTATGCCAGAGATGGATGGCTATCAGTTTATGCGTCAAGTTCGCCAATCTCATCGGATTCCGGCGATTGCCTTAACCGCGAATGTTCGCGAAGAAGATCGGCTTAGCGCGATCGCGGCAGGGTTCGATGCTCATTTAGCAAAACCGATTGTGATCGAAGATCTGTTAACTGAGATTGAGAACCTTCTGGATTCCTTTCATTCTGCCTTTAGAGAGTGACATTTTCACAACACAATTCGTTACACATAGGGTTGTCCAATTTGAAACGATTAACCCATGCTCCAGCGCCAACCCTTTCATCCCCCGACACATATTTATCCCGCCGACGCTTGGAGATGGGTTGAAACAAAGTTCGCCCCTGATTTTTTAGAGCAGATGGAAACTTTGTTTTCGACCGCAAATGGTTACTTAGGCATGCGCGGAACGTGTGATGAAGGTGATCCCGTTTGGCAAAATAGTACCTTAATCAATGGTTTCTATGAAACCTCGCAGATTGAATATGCTGAGGAAGCCTATGGTTATGCAAAAACCGGGCAGACCATCGTCAATGTCGCAGATAGTAAAACCATTAGGCTCTACGTTGATGATGAGCCGTTCTATCTCCCGACTGCCCATTTATCGCAGTATGAACGCGCCTTAGATATGCGATCGGGAACGCTCGATCGCACAATCCTATGGGAAACGTCATCGGGAAAACAAGTGAAGATTTGCTCTCGCCGATTCGTCTCATTTGAGCATCGCCATCTTGCGGCGATTTCTTACGAAGTGACGGTTCTCAATGCCAATACCCCGATCGTACTGTCTTCAGAAGTTTGTTATGATCCCACGCCTTCTAGCAATACAAATGATCCTCGCCTCACCAAAGGTTTCAAAGAACGGGTTTTACTCCCCGAGCATCACTTCTGCGAGAAGCAGCGCATCTTACTCAGCCATCGCACTCGCAATAGTCAAATGAGTGTCACCTGTGGGATTGATCATATTTTTGAAACGGGATGCTCTTATCTCTATGAAGCACAAGCTTCTGAAGATAAAGGTAAAGTTGTGTTCAGTGTGGATGCTCAAGCAGGTGTACCAATCCGATTGATCAAACTGATCACCTATCACACAGGTCAGCGTGCTTCTGCTCAAGAATTGTGCGATCGCTCAAATCGTGCCCTCGATCGTGCGCTCAGACAAGGCTTTGATCAACTCTTAGCCAGTCAGTATGATTACTTGAATGATTTTTGGCAGCGCAGTGATGTGCAAATCGAAGGACATCCAGATGCACCGGATTCGACTGAGAAGATGCAGCAAGTGCTGCGGTTTAATCTCTTTCACATCTTGCAGGCTTCAGCGCGATCGCAAGATGCTGGAGTTGCGGCGAAGGGGTTAACTAGCCAAGCTTACGAAGGGCATTATTTCTGGGATATGGAAATCTATGTTTTGCCGTTCTTGATCTACACCTCGCCACAGATTGCGAAGAACTTGCTGCGGTTTCGATACAACATGTTGCAGCAAGCGCGATCGCGGGCGAAACAAGTGAGTCAAGCGGGAGCCTTATTTCCTTGGAGAACAATCAATGGTGAAGAAGCATCTGGGAACTATGCAGCCGGAACTGCCCAGTATCACATCAATGCTGACATTATGTATGCGCTGAAGAAGTATATCGAAGCGACTGGAGATGAAGAGTTTCGTTTCCGAGAAGGCGCAGAGATGCTAGTTGAAACAGCACGAATGTGGTGTAGCTTAGGGTTCTTTTCACCGCGCAAAGGAGATCAATTCTGCATCAATGGTGTGACTGGACCGGATGAGTACAACACTGTGGTCAATAACAATGCCTATACGAATTTGATGGCACGTGAGAATCTGTGGTATGCCGCTGAAACAATTGAAACGTTGCGCGACAAGAATGCAGAACAATTTCAGGCTTTAGTACATCAAACTCATCTCGATTTGGCTGAAGTAGAGTGTTGGCGAAAGGCTGCTGATCGTATGTATCTGCCTTATGATCAATCGCGAGGAATTCACTTACAGCATGATGGGTTTCTTGATGATGAAGTTTGGGATTTCGAGAATACACCTCCTGACAAATACCCTTTATTGCTGCATTTTCATCCCCTCGTGATCTATCGGCATCAGGTGATCAAACAGGCCGATGTTGTGCTTGCTATGTTTTTACTAGGACACGAATTTTCACAAGAGCAGAAACGCCGCAATTTTGACTATTATGATCCGCTCACAACAGGTGACTCTTCTTTATCAGTCTGTATTCAAAGCATCCTTGCTGCTGAAATTGGATACATGGATGAAGCGATCGAATATGCAGCCTATGCGAGCTTAATGGACTTAGGCAATGTCGCGGGCAATGTGAAAGATGGCTGTCATATTGCAGCAATGGGCGGAACTTGGATGATTCAAGTGTATGGTTTTGCAGGACTCCGCGATGATGACGGGCGACTATCCTTTCATCCTAGGCTGCCGAAGATCATTCAACGCCTGCGATTTCCCCTAACGGTGCGAGGTCAGCGATTATGGGTTGAGATGCATGACAAGACGGCAACTTATCTCCTGCAAAACGGACAGGGATTATCGATCGAGCATCAAGGCAAAGTACTAGAACTGAGTGAAGGTCATCCTGTCTCCGTCGAAATTGAAGTTTGAAAACGGTGATAGGGCGGATCTGTTTGAGTTGTGAATGCTGAAAAGAGTAGGGGGTAGGAAGTAGAGAGCTACCAAGAAACCAATTCCCTACTCCCCACTTCACACCCAATTCAGGACTACTGAAGTTCTCAAGCCATCGGCTTATCTTTGGGAAGAAAGAGATTGTAGCGGCCTCTAATCCCATAGACATCATAGATAGTAATCGGGTTCTCAAACCCTTTCGGATGAACCTGTTTCTCGCCCATAATTTGCACATTCTGACCTAAAGCCTGACGGGTCTGCTCAGAAATTAGAATTTGTCCACCCTGGGTATAAGACTCGATCCGATAGGTCAAATTCACAGAACTGCCGACCACACCATACTTCGTCCGTTTTTCCGACCCAATGTTCCCAACAATGACTTCTCCGGTATTGATACCAATTCCCATTTCTAGCTGAGGTAAATTCAAGGCTTGTAGCTTCTCATTGACCAATCCCATTGTCAGTTGCATCGCGCAGGCACAGGCAACGGCTCGCAGCGCATCATCAGCTTGAGACAGAGGCGCACCAAACAGCACTAAGATGCCATCTCCCATAAATTCATCGATCGTGCCTTGATACTGGTTAATCACTTCTGCCATATCTTCAAGGTACAAATTCAGAATTTCAATCACTTTTTCGGGAGGTAAGCGCTCTGACAGTGTACTAAAGCCTCGCAGATCAGAAGTCAAAATCGTAATCGTTCGCCGATCCCCACCTAACTTTAGTCCGGTCGGTTGATCGAGTAACGTGCCAACAACCGCATCGCTTAAGTAACGTCCAAAGACTTGACGAATCAGACTATTGCGTTTCTCTAAATCTGTATTTGCCTGAGCGAGATCAAAGGTTCGTTCTCGCACTCGCTGTTCTAGCTCTTTTGCTGTTTGTCGCAATCGTCCTACAACCAAAGTTAAACCCGATAGTCCGATGACCGACATGCTGCCTAGCATCGCAAAGGTTCCTTGCAGATTGCGATTGACTTTCTCGACAAATTGATCCAGCGGTTGGCGAATCTCCCAGACTCCAGCAACATCACCGACTGCCCAATCTTTTTTCGGGCTTTGCTGATGCGTATTGTGGCACTCAACGCAGGTTTGCTTCATGATGCTGGCTTCACCGTAAAACAGGGTGGTATGCCCATCTTTGCGCTCAAATCGCACAAAGGGCGATCGCGGAGTTTTCTGCAAAAATGCGATCGCATCTTTTTCCAATGCATCGGCTTGCCTCGCGCCCCGCCACGGAAATGGATACTCGCTGAACAAGCGCACCACCATTTCTGGATTCTTTTCGCTGATTTGATTTCCCAGTTCGAGAGCGAACGTTGAGGGCAAAGGAATACCTCCAGACTGGTTCAGATAAGCATGGGTCACAGTAATGCCTTTCACAGGTTTAGCACGATCGGCAGCAGAATCGCTGTAGAGCGCGATCGCTTGTTGAAAAGACTGGGCATGTAGAGCGGCATTTTGGATTGCTTGGGACTCGATCAAGTTCGTGGACAAGCGAGACATATTTGCCAGCGCGATTCCGGCTCCGAGACAAAGCAGAAGTGCCAAAACCAGCACAATTCGTTTGAGAAGAAATCGAAAAAATCGATTCCAAAGCATTGCCAATATCATGACGGTTGAAGGCGAATGGGCATCTTATACTTAAATTGTTACTGGTTGTGATGTCAGGATTACGGATCACACCAGCAGTTTAAAGAATATCTTGCGAAATGCCGCAACTATTTTGTTTGATTTTTGATGAGAGAGGTCTTAAGTTCATGTCAGGGATAAATTCATCAGTTTGACAGCATGGATATTGACGCAACACTAGCCTTTACTGATCGACTTGTGTTTGAAAAAATTGGCATACATCTGAACGATCTGCAATTGGCAATGCTGCGATCGTCTTGGTCGTGGGAGCGTCAAAGTTATGACCAAATTGCTGATACTTATGGCTATTCAGGAACTTATCTAAAACACGATGTTGGTCCAAAACTTTGGAAATTGTTGTCAGAAGTTCTGGGTGAAAAAGTCAATAAAACCAGTTTTCGAGCCGCGATCGAGCGACGCTTTCAAGCTCAAGAACAGAAACAACCAGTCATTAGCAAACAAATCATTCAAGCTCAAGATTGGGGCGATGCTGTCGATGTGAGTTTTTTTTGTGGGCGAGAGCATGAGCTATCTCAGTTACAGCAGTGGATTTGTGAGGATCAATGCCGCTTGATCTCAATTGTTGGGATCGGCGGGATGGGTAAAACTTCGCTCTCGGTGAAGCTTGCCAAACAGCTCCAAAACCAGTTCGACTGGATTATTTGGCGATCGCTCAGAAATGCTCCATCTGTTCAGGAATTGCTGCTAGACGTGATTCAGGTGTTATCGAGTGAAGCAATTTCTAATCAGCGAGATGTGACGATTTCTCGATTATTGCAAGAAATGCGATCGCGACGCTGTTTACTCGTACTGGACAATGTTGAAACCGTTCTGCAAGGGAATCAGTATCGCAGTGGCTATGAGCAATATGGAGAATTGTTTCGGCAGCTTGGAGAAACCATTCATCAAAGTTGTAGTGTGCTGACGAGCCGCGAGAAACCTTATGAAATTGGTATGCTAGAAGGCAATGTGCTACCTGTGCGATCGCTGATGTTGCGCGGCTTAACGCTTGCAGCGGGACAGCAGCTTTTGCAAATTAAGGGAACCTTTCGCGGCACAGAGACGGACTGGAGCCGATTGATCGCCGGATATTCAGGCAATCCCTTAGCCTTGAAAATGATTTCCACGACGATTCAGAATTTATTTGATGGACAATTAGCGGATTTTCTCAGCCAAGATGCTTGGGCATTAGGCAATATTCGATCGCTGATCGAGCAACAATTTCAGCGGCTCTCAGAGTCCGAAAAAACGGTGATGGATTGGCTAGCAGTGTACCGTGAGCCAGTTTCATTTTCAGAACTCAAAGCTGACATATTTCCGCCGCTTTCAGTGCAGCGATTGATCGAGATTTTAGAACTCCTAGAGCAACGCTCTTTAATCGAAAAGGTGAATGCGAAATTTTCGCTCCAGCCTGTGATCATGGAATACGTGACTGATTGCTTGGTGGAAAAAGTTTGCCAGGAAATTCAAACCGGAGAGCTGCTCCGCTTAAAAACTCACGCATTGCTCAAACCCCAAGCTAGTGATGATGTTCGAGAGGCTCAAATTCGATTGAGTTTGCAGCCTGTAATCTCGACTTTACAAGCAAATTCTCCAGGGAACATCGAGCATCTTTTGGTCGATAGAATTCACCAACTTCAAGATAATCCCGTATCAGATATCGGCTATGCAGGTGGAAATCTCTTAAATTTACTTTGTCAGATCCAACCTCGGCTGAAGCATCATGACTTATCTGATTTAGCAATTTGGCAAGCAGATTTCCGCCAGGTGAATCTCGATCGAGTAAACTTAGCAAATTCTGATCTCAGTCGTTCTGCATTTGCAGACACATTGGGCGTGGTCTTTACGGTTGCTTTTAGTCCCGATGGTACTCAGTTAGCTACAGGCGATGCTGAAGGAGGATTGCGGCTTTGGCAAGTTTCTTCTGGAGAACCGTTATTGAATCTTTCAGGACATCGGGGCTGGGTTTGGGCAGTTGCTTTTAGTCCTGATGGAAGCTTGCTAGCAAGTTGTAGCAGCGATAAAACAATTCGAGTCTGGCAAGTCGAGACTGGTGAATGTTTGCAAGTTCTTCGAGGTCATACTAGCGCGATTTGGGCTGTTGCGTTTAGCGCAGATGGAACTACGATCGTAAGTGGTGGCGATGAGCCAACTGTTCAACTGCGAAACGTTAAAACAGGAGAATGCTACCAAGTTTTAACGGGTCATACGGGTCGAATTCTTTCGGTTGCATTTAGCGCCGATGGTCAGTATTTAGCAAGTGGCAGCGATGACCGAACTGTGCGAATTTGGGCTATGCAGAGTGGCGAATGTCAGGCAATTTATCAGCAACATCGCGATCGCATTTGGTCAGTTGCATTTAGTCCTGATGGTCAACTGCTTGCCAGCGGAAGCGCGGATCATACAATTCGATTATGGGCATTAGAAACGGGTGAATGTTTAAATGTCTTGAGCGAACATCGCGATCGAGTGCGATCGATTACTTTTAGCTCAGATTCTCAACGGTTAGTCAGTAGTAGCGATGATCAAACCATTAAAGTTTGGGACATCCACACTGGGCAATGTGTGCAAACACTCAAGGGGCACACGAATTCTGTCTTCTCAGTGGCGTTCAATCAGTTGATTGCCAGCGGTAGTACTGACCATACTGTTAAGCTTTGGGATACTACTACAGGTCGCTGTTTAAAGACCCTCACAGGCTATACAAACTCTATCTTTTCAGTCGCATTTCACCCAGATGGGCAATTGCTCGCGAGCGGAAGTACAGATCGCACCCTTCGGCTCTGGTCAATCCAGTCAGGAACTTGCTTGAAAACGCTACGAGGACATCAAGATTGGGTCACTTCAGTCACCTTTCATCCGAACGGAGAATGGGCTGCGAGTAGTAGTCTCGATCGAACTGTTCGGATTTGGTCAGTTGCAACCGGGGAATGCCTCAAACAATTACAAGGACACTCAAATTGGGTACAGTCTGTAGCATTTAGTCCGAATGGTCAGATCTTAGCGAGCGGCAGCGATGATCAAACGATTCGGCTCTGGTCGGTCGAAACTGGACAATGCTTGGAGGTTTTAACCGGACATTCGAGTTGGATTTGGGCAGTGACTTTTAGTTCAGATGGCTCAGTGATTGCGAGTAGTAGTGATGATCAAACGATTCGGATTTGGTCAGTGGAAGCAGCGGAGTGCTTGCACGTACTACAGGGACATACAGGGCAAATTCAAGCGATCGCTTTTAGTCCAGACGGAACGTTACTTGCCAGCGGCAGCGGAGATGAAACCGTCAGAGTTTGGAATGTTCAAACCGGGGAATGTGTGCAGATCTTACAGGGACACGAAAACAATGTCTGGACAGTTGCTTTCAGTTTGGATGGTCGTTTTTTAGCAAGTGGAAGCTTAGATCAAACCGTGAAACTCTGGGAAACTGAGCATTTTGCTTGTGCGAAAACACTGCCGATTTTGATGCATTCGGTCAGATCCTCGATCGCGTTTCGTCCAGGCGAAACAATGACGATCGCAACCGGGAGCCATGATGGAACAGTTCGGATGTGGGATTTGCAAGATGCACAGTGTTTGCAGACCTTCATTCCTGATAGACCCTATGAAGGGACAAATATTCGGGGAGTAACCGGAATTACTTCTGCGCAGAGATTAGCGCTGAAAGCATTAGGCGTAACAGATTAATTCTGCTAACATCAAGCGTGCAGCTAGCTCTACCATTGGTTACTCCTAGTCATTAGACAGAATTTTGCCTCTACCCTTCGGAGGATATTGAGTCTAGCAACGCATCTTTCGTTCCTGATTTCAGTAAGTCAGTTTGTAGCTAAGATAACTTGAAGCAAAATCGAGTGCTGTATTCGCCAATCAACATTCCAGCATTAACTTGATCCTGCTAATATTCAAACAACCTCAGAAATAAGTTCGGGAGAGATTTGTAATGACAGGTCTGCTTGGGTCACCCAATGCTGTTGCTCCTCAATCCCAAAATACCCGGTATCGTCCGACTACCCATCGCCGTATTCTCTGCATTTTTCCAAAGTACAGTCGGTCTTTTGGAACCTTCCATCACGCCTTTGGATTAAAAGGCGTAAAGGCTTTCATGCCTCCCCAAGGACTTTTAATTGTTGCTGCCTATTTGCCTTCAGAATGGGATGTGCGTTTTATTGATGAAAACATTCGACCTGCTTCCCGCGCTGATTATCGTTGGGCAGATGTTGTGATTGTCAGCGGAATGCATATCCAACGCCCACAAATTCAGCACATTAATGCACTTGCTCATCAAGCTGGAAAAATTACTGTGCTAGGTGGTCCCTCAGTTTCAGGTTGCCCAGAGTACTATCCTGACTTTGACATCTTGCATCTGGGCGAACTAGGAGATGCGAGCGATCGCATGATCGAATATCTCGATCGCCATCATGAACGCCCAACTCAGCAAATTCGGTTTGAAACCGTCGATCGCTTACCGCTGGCTGAATTTCCCACACCTGCTTATGACAAGCTCAATTTAAATCAGTATTTTCTTGCCAATATCCAATACTCAAGTGGTTGCCCCTATCAATGTGAATTTTGCGACATTCCTACCCTCTATGGTCGCGATCCCCGCTTGAAATCGCCTCAACAAGTGCTCCGAGAACTAGATGCCATGCTAGAGGCTGGAAATCCTGGAGCCGTTTACTTTGTCGATGATAATTTTGTGGGCAATCGTCGAGCCGTTGCGGAACTTCTGCCGCACCTGATTGAATGGCAAAAATCAAACGGTTATCCGGTTCAGTTTGCTTGTGAAGCAACGCTGAATCTCGCACAGAGTCCAAAGCTCCTGGAAATGATGCGCGAAGCTTATTTCTGCACTGTCTTCTGCGGCATTGAAACTCCAGAACCAGAGGCGTTACGAGCAATTTCTAAAACGCAAAATCTGAGTATGCCGATGCTCGAAGCAATCAAAACTTTGAATCAATATGGCATGGAGGTTGTTTCGGGGATCATTTTAGGATTTGATACGGACACGGCAGAAACGGTCGATCGCATTTTGGAATTTATTAAGCGATCGCAGATTCCGATGCTGACAATCAATTTGCTCTACGCTTTGCCAAAAACCCCGCTCTGGAATCGTCTGCAAGCTGAAGGACGCATTGTTTCAGAAGTCGGACGAGAATCGAATATTGACTTTCTCCTGCCCTATGAAGAAGTCATTGCGATGTGGAATCGCTGTATTAGTGCGGCTTACGAACCCAACTTTTTGTACGAGCGATTTGCTTATCAATGCCAACATACTTATCCGAATCGGATCAAAGTTCCGAATAGTCCTGCACGCACCGCTCCAGATAAGGTTTGTCGAGGGCTAACCATGCTTGCAAAAATCTTGCTCAGAGTTGGAGTTTTTAGTAGCTATCGAGAGACATTTTGGCAAATGGCAGCTCCTGCTTTGAAAAAGACAAAAATCGAGCAAGTGATTCACATTGGCTTAGTCGCTCATCACTTGATTCATTTCACTCAAGAATGTACAAAAGGTGCTGAATCCGCTTCTTTTTATTCTCAAAAACTTCGAGGGAAGTAGTAAGCTAAAGATAAAATCTGGCAGTTAGCTGGTACTTATGAAATCGATCGAGCAAATTACCGAAGAACTGTTGTCACTTCCTAGTGCTTCTAGGCACTTTTAGCTGAGAAATTGGTAGAAAGTTTGGAATTTGATACCGATCCAGCGATTCAGAAGGCTTGGACATCAGAAGCAAAGCGACGGCGGGATGAAGTGAGAAGTGGCAAGACTGAGAATATGCTGAGGTAGTTCAGTATTACGGCAATGCCCGGAAGTTGCCCAAGCTTTTATCAATGCAGTTGAAAATGCAGTTTATCGGATTCGGGAATCGCCTGAGAGTTGGAGCACGATAAGGCTTCCTTTGAATGTAATTGATGAAGTTCGCTCACTTCATCAAACTTCGGCAATTACTTTGCCAATGTCTTGAGGGGTTGCACCTGTTGCTAGCATTGCACGAATCAAAAGTTCGATCGAAACGGTAGCATCTCCATTTTCTGCTTTTGCAATTCGGGGCTGGCTGGAGTGAATCTTTTCTGCTAATTCGGCTTGTGTCATTCCTTGCTGTCGTCGTGCTTTCAAGCTTCGACTAAGCGCGAGTTTGATTTCGACAAAAGCAGTTTCTTCAGCCGTCAGTTCTAGAAATTCTGAAACTGTGCCAACTTTCCAACCCTTTGCCTCTAGACGCTTTTGCTTCTCTTGATCCATGTCTACTCCTGAATATCTGTGTCATATTTACTTAACCGTTTCTGACAATTCTCAATGATCTGGTCGGGTGTTGTTCGTGTCGTTTTGTTGAACACCTCTATGATGAGGATTGCATCTTCATCCATGCGATAGATGATTCTCCAGCTTTTATCAATGTCCCGAATTCTTAATTCGTGGCAACGTGACCCAATACTATGCATCGGTCGCAAGTGAGGAAGTTCGATGTTTTCGCCTTGCTGGGTAATGTTCTAGACCTGTGTATTTCGTGTGAAAATAAGAGCAGTTGTTAGCTCTTGTTGTTCTCATGGTGCTTGAACCTGTCTGCTGTCCCAGCTGTAACAGTACAAATGTGGTGAAAAATGGCAAAAGTGATGAAGGCAAACAGCGTTATCGCTGCCGCAATACCGACTGCTCGCGTCGTTCCTTCATTCGGGATTACAGCTACCGAGGCTACTTGCCCGAAGTGAAGCAGCAAATTAGCGATATGGCAGTCAATGGCAGTGGGATTCGAGATACTGCACGAGTGCTAAAGATTAGCCCGACGACGGTAATTGAGGAATAAAAAAAAAGATCGCCATCTCGAACAAGTCAACACTCGTCTATTGCAACAGATGAACATGTCACCGACGAGCGCCATGGTGGTAAAAGTTGAGGCAGCAGAAATGGATGAGATGTGGAGCTTTGTGCAGTCCAAGAAACAGCAGCGATGGTTGTGGCACGCCATTGATCATCGCACTGGAGCAGTGCTGGCTTATGTCCTGGCTCCACACGAGGATGCAGCGCTCAAACAACTTCAGCAATTACTTGCCCCATTCGCGATTGAGCGGTTTTATACGGACAACTGGGGCGCATACTTGCGCTTGTTAGATTCTCAAAAGCATACGGTCGGCAAAACGAACACGCAACGTATCGAACGTAAGCATTTGACGCTTCGCACTCGGATCAAACGGCTCGCTCGAAAAACGATTTGCTTTTCTAAGTCCATCTGGTTGCATGATGTCGTGATTGGATTGTTCATCAACCGCTACGAATTTGGTCGGGCTGTCTGATAGTTCATCCACAGGTCTAGAACATGACCGCCTTGCTGCAAGCGTCTGAGTAAGAAACCTGCTTCGAGACGAGCTTCTTGGCTGAAAGGTGAAGTTTTAATCTCACCTCGCAACCATACTAGAGGTTTATCATGATCCATGCCTGATTTACATCATATCTGATATATTTTGGCGCAACCACTTCCCATCCAATTTGATCAAGCGATCGTACTTCTAATTTTACTTAGAATATTGGGTTGTTGAATAAGTCGCTTTCGAGGAATCATCCACTGCTTTTGTGCAGCGATCTCGCTTGCACAAATCAATCCTTAAACTGCCGCGTTTGAATCCGTGATGTGTAAGCATTCGTCAAGGATTTAATTCTTCCAAGACAAATCCAGAAAATTACACAGCTTATAAACAATTCGGGCAGCTACATTTCCATCCCATTCTGCATTTCCAATTTCCACGACATCAAATCCAATGACTTTTCGCCCACTGTTCACGACTTCCCGGAACAGACAGAATGCTTGTTCTAGCTCCAAACCTCCCGGTACAGGTGTGCCCGTTTCTGGGCAAAGCTTCGGGTCGAATCCATCAACATCGACGCTAATGTAAACATCCTGTGGGAGTTCTGAAACAATCTGCTTGCAAGTCTCTAGCCAGGGAATTCCTGCATATTGCTTTTGTTTCAGCATGGGATCGAAGTAAGTTGAAATACAATCGCTCTTCTGAATCAATTCCACTTCATCAATACACACATCCCGAATGCCGACTTGTACTAGCTTCACCATCTGCGGCAGTTTCAGAACGTTGTACATAATCGACGCATGGGAAAACTCAAAGCCTTCGTAAGCTTCTCGTAAGTCAGCATGAGCATCAATGTGGAGAATGCCAAAAGAGGAGTAATGTTGTGCGATCGCTCTCAAATATCCCAGCGGCACACTATGATCCCCACCGATCAATCCGACTCTTTTACCTTGACTCAAAGCTTTGCTTGTCTCTTCAAAGAGCCATTGATTAGTAGCTTCGCAGTCTTGGTTAATGGTTGCTAGTAGTTCAGTGAGTTCTGCATCTAGCTTTTCACCAGACTCTAAGCGATCGATAATTCGTGCTGCTTGCGGTCTTAGTGCATCACTCTTGTCTAAGATATGCTGGGGAATTTCAGGCATGAAAATACCTTGCTTCCAACCATCGGGATTATCAAAGTCAAATAGGTCGAGCTGAGAAGAAGCATTCAAAGTTGCTTCAACTCCTCTCGCTGTCCCTGCACTGTAAGAGACGGTTACTTCCCAAGGCACACCTAAAATAATCAGATTTGCCGAATCGTAGTCAAACGGCAACCCAAATAGCCGACCAGTAACACCAACACCGCTCGGATTATAGTTTTCTAGAGTCGTCATTGTTTAAGCTGCTTGTAGAGTTTTACCGAAAGTTTGAGGTTCTGAAAGCAGTCGAGCCGCTGTGTTGGGAGCGGCTCGACTCTAAATTACGCGACAACGAAGTTTACTAACTTCCCAGGCACGACGATCACTTTCTTGATCTCCTTACCGTCGATATAGCGTTTTGCAATCTCAGAATCACGGGCGAATTGCTCTAAAGCAGCTTTGTCATCTGCGATCGCAGTTGCCGCTTCGATTGTTCCGCGCGTTTTACCTAAGATTTGAATCACGATCGTTTTCTCATCGGCAACTAAAGCACCCGGATCAACGATCGGGAAAGATTGAGTGTGAATCGAATCAGAATGACCAATCGATCGCCATAACTCCTCAGCCATATGAGGTGCAAAAGGAGCTAACAAGCGCAATAAAGCGTCAATTCCTTCTGCATAAACTGGAGAATCTTTTTGAGCACAATCGCTTAAGGCATTGCTCAATTTCATCAATTCAGAAACAGCCGTATTGAATTGATACTCACCTTGCAAATCTTCGGTGATTTCTTTGATTGCAGTGTGAATCGATCGACGTAAATCTTTCTCTGCTTTGGATAAATCTTTGGCAGGTTTTTGATTCAACTTCGAGTCTGCTACCAATCTCCAGACACGATTGAGGAATCGATATTGTCCCTCAACGTCTGCATCTTCCCACTCCAAATCTTTCTCAGGGGGAGCTTTGAACAAGATAAACATCCGAGCCGTATCTGCTCCGTACTTGTTCACGACATCGCCCGGAGCAACGCCGTTGTGCTTCGACTTCGACATTTTCTCGAAAACAATTTCTAGTTTCTCTCCCGTAATCGGATCAACTGGATTCGTCGGATCTTTGATATCCGCCGGGATTACATACTTTCCAGTGGTCGGATTCTTGTAGGTTCTGCCTTGAACCATCCCTTGTGTCAGTAACCGCTCAAACGGCTCATCAAAGTTGAGTAATCCGCGATCGCGCAACACTTTCGTAAAGAATCGCGAATACAACAAGTGTAAGATCGCATGTTCAATCCCGCCCACATATTGATCAACGGGCATCCAATCATTCGTAATCGCTTTATCGAATACTGCTTGATCATTGTTGGCATCGGGATAGCGCAAGAAGTACCACGATGAATCGATAAAGGTATCCATCGTGTCCGTTTCCCGCTTCGCAGGAGTGCCACAGCTAGGACAAGGAACATTTAACCAGGATTCGATCTGAGTCAGAGGCGATCCACCTTTACCGGAAAATTCCACATCTTCAGGCAATTTCACAGGCAGATCCGCATCGGGAACCGGAACCGCTCCACAGTTCGGGCAGTGAATAATCGGAATCGGTGCGCCCCAGTATCTTTGACGCGAGATCAACCAATCTCTTAACCGATAGTTCGATGTGCCTTTACCTTTTTGGTGAGCTTCTAAAAACGCGATCGCTTTTTCGACACTCTGACCTTTACCTTTACCTGCGGGTACACCATTTAGCTCACCTGAATTCACCATTACACCTTCGCCTGGATAGGCTTCAGTCATGGTTGAACTATCCAAAGTTTGATCAGCAGGTTGTACGACCACATGAATCGGCAAATTGAACTTTTTCGCAAACTCAAAATCGCGCTGGTCATGAGCTGGAACTGCCATAATTGCCCCTGTTCCATAGTCCATCAGCACATAGTCTGCAATCCAAATCGGAATCTTCTGATTGTTGACTGGATTGATCGCATAGCTTCCCGTCCAAACGCCAGTCTTTTCTTGACCTTCAGCCGTTCGATCTAAATCACTTTTTGCAGCAGCAGCTTCCTGATATTGCTGGATTGCTGCTGATTGTTCCGAAGTCGTTAATTTTTCAACTAACGGATGCTCAGGTGACAAGACCATGAAAGAAGCACCCCACAAGGTATCTGGGCGAGTTGTAAAGACAACAATCTCGTCGCCTGCTTCTGTTGTGAAAGTAACTTGTGCGCCAGTAGACTTGCCGATCCAGTTTGCCTGCATCAACTTCACGCGATCGGGCCAGCCTTTCAACTTGTCCAAATCGACTAACAATTGTTCGGCATAATCCGTGATTTTCAAAAACCACTGCCGCAACAATTTCCGCTCGACTTTCGCACCCGATCGCCAAGATCTACCATCCGCATCGACCTGCTCATTCGCCAAAACGGTTTGGTCGATCGGATCCCAGTTAACGGTTGCTTCTTTCTGATAAGCCAAGCCTGCTTTGAAGAATTCCAAGAAAATCCACTGTGTCCAGCGATAATAATCCGGCGAGCAGGTTGCTAATTCTTTTGACCAATCGAAAGAAATGCCTAATTGCTTCAACTGGTCGCGCATCTGATCAATGTTCTGATACGTCCAATTTGCGGGTGCGACATTTCGCTCGATCGCTGCATTTTCCGCAGGCAATCCAAAGGCATCCCATCCCATCGGATTCAAGACGCGATAGCCCTGCATCCGTTTCAAACGGGCGATTACATCGACGATCGTATAGACGCGCACATGCCCCATGTGAAGATTGCCGGATGGGTAAGGAAACATCGACAGAGCGTAGAATTTCGGCTTGTCGCTCTGTTCTGGGGTCTGATCTAGATTCGTCTCTGACCAGACTTTTTGCCACTTTTCCTCAATTTCGGCGGGGGTGTAACGGGACTCCACGAATGCGTCTCCTAGCGATGTTAAAACCTTGTGCCTACTTATTCTAGTTGACGAGATCCCGTCTGTAGCTAGAATAGTTGTAGTATATTCTGTATTATATGGATACGACAAGGCGAGTCAAAATCAGTAAATATTTGAGTAAACATTTGCGACATACGCCGGAGCGTCTTGGAATTACGCTGGCTCCGGGAGGTTGGGTCGAAGTTGAAATGTTACTCAACGCTTGTGCTGCGGCTCGGTTTTCGATCACTCGCACTGAACTGGATCAGGTTGTTGCACTGTGCGATAAACAGCGTTTCGCGTTTGATGAAACTCGAACTCGAATTCGGGCAAATCAGGGACATAGCACGATCGTAGATTTGCAATTAGAACCCCGAATCCCGCCGGATATCCTTTATCACGGCACAGCAGAATCTTCAGTCGAATCAATTCTGCAATCTGGCTTGCTCAAGATGAATCGTCATCATGTGCATTTGTCGGAATCGATCGAGACTGCGAAAAAAGTCGGAATGCGTCACGGTCATCCTGTCGTGTTGAGCGTTGATACGATCGCGATGCAGCAAGCTGGCTTTATGTTCTATCGTTCAGAAAATGGGGTTTGGTTAGTCGATCGAGTTCCGCCTGAATTTTTGTTGCTAGACCATACCTCACAAGGAGTCGCTAAATGACGTTTGGCAAGGCATCAATTTTAACGGAGCCACCCTCAATGGTTTGAATCTGTAATTCGTAGCCTCGTAATAATCGCATTCCAATTAGAGGAACTGTCTCTGACTCGTTGATATAAATTTCGCGGTACTGCCCATTCCAGATGACAGACCCAAGATAAACCTCGAACGTACAGGAAGATCCATCGCCCAATGTTGCGAAATCTCGACCTTCCCAACTCAATCTCAATGTGGAGATGATTTCAGATGGCAAGGTTAGAAAGCCAGAAAATCCTGTATCAATTACAGCATCTATTAGTTGCGTTGTCGTATTGCTTCTGACGACGATCGATAATGTCGCCTCACAATATTGATTTACCCGTCCCTCCATCATGGCTTCGGTCTTAAACTCCGTGCGCCAAAATGATCAACGGCTGGATGCCCAATGCGAACAAACCAAGTCTGAGCATCTGGTAATCTTGCGGTGAGTTGCTTAGATGCGGTCAGTAAATCATCAGCAACCTCAAAGGCTCCGGTTTCGATGTCGATCGCTACAATCTTGCCGTGGTTGCCTTTTTCGACTTGCAATCGTACCTGAGATTCATAAATCTCATCGCCACGTCGAGCAAATTCTTCTTTGGGATAGCGGGGTTGTCGAATTGCCATAAGCTTCATCCCTTAATATCATGCTTACCATTTTAGCCTGCTCGATTATACTGATCCCAAAATAGACAATGCCGACAATCAGCACAGGCACTGAAATGATAGTCAAGAATTCCAACCCTAGAGATGAAGCAAGACAACTCATCACAGATTGGGCTGAGTCAATCATTCAAGCCGCAAAACAACTCATGTATGATGGCGAGGCATATTTAGTAGCTGTATCTGGCTTACCTTGGTATCGTCAAGGCAACGATACGTGGGTTGATGAATCTTGGTGGATTGAAACTGCGCGATCAAGATATGAGCAGCAAAAGGATTCATTCAATCGATGGCTAATTGATGAATTAGAAATTTTGGCACATCATTTTTTGCCAGAGTACCGTAGTGCTGCACGTTTACGCATTGAGCAATGGTACGAGAAGTCTGCTCATGATCCAGAAAATTGGTGGACTCTAGCAATGCTGGTTTATCCAGAGCATCCTATCTTTCAAGATTTACACGAGTATCCAGAGAATTGTCGGGAGTGGGCAATTCTAGCAAACGTAGGCTACAAAGATGCAATTATTGCCCTACATAACAATTTGCTCTCGGAGTATGAAAACCAAGACTGGTTCTGGGTCAGTGAGAGTCTCTCTTCCATAGCGAGTGTCGGCGGAAAGTCTTTGGTGGCTTCTATCGTTTCGGAAAGTGAACTTCAGCAAATACGGCAGGCATTTCGCACGCTAGCAAAAAAAGATTTAGCCAACGGAATGCTATCGGAGGAAGAACTCAGCGAGGAATTGGGACAGCGAAACTGTATTCATGTCGCAGTACAACTGGGGTGGCAAGATGTGATCGATGATCTATCAAGGAATCAAAGCTACTTGAGAAAGCTCGACACCTATGACATTTTGTGGTGGAGTTTGACTGATAAAAGACGATTAGTAGAAGATTTTATTACGCAAGTTCAGCCCCATACTTCCCGACATCATACACTTTCTGAAATTGAATCGGAGTCTATGAGATTGGCAATTGCGTGGAGACGAGCAATATCGGTCTAACGGCTCAAATCAGCGGTGGTAGAGGACTCACAACGAAGCAGAAACCATTTTGGTTTGTCATCTGTATTTGAATGGTTACCCTGCTACTCAATTGGTATATCTTCCCACTCGAAATCAACACCGTAAAAACAACCTAGATATAGCAACATACCTCTGTTCATCTGCACTGCTACTTTGTAATACTCTGAAATACATCGGAATCTATACCAATAATCTTCAAATTCACCGTCTCGTATCCCTCTGAATACTTTGGGATTACATTCACAGGCTTCCTCATATCTGTACTTAAACTCCTTCTCTGAAATTTGGAGAAATGCTTCAGAAATTATTTGGGTCTCAGGTTGTGCTAAGTATCTGACAGGAGCAAAATCCATGAAGCCGCCTGTAGTCTCTTCAATCGCAGTGCCGCCCATAACGGCATTGATTAGCAACCAATTCTTACTTTTATGCTTTGTAACAACAAACGGTAGTTTGCATTCTTCCCATGATGATGCATCTTCAGTGAGCAAGTAATGCATTGCGTGCCAATCAGAATCAATGTCTAATCTACCAATTCTCCACTGGTCGTCAGCAAGAATGGCATCCAAATCACCATGAAGATTCTCATCTCGTAGATAAGTAGGCAGATACTGTATTTCTGCCGTTTCTATAGATTCTTTGGCATGAAGATATAAATTCAGCATGTATAGATCTTGCCGTACTATTTCAAGCAAGGGTGGAGATATTTGCCTAAAATTACCTTCAATTCCCATATTGGCGAACGTTCTAAGCCTATTGAGCTAAATATTCCACAAAATAGCATTAATGTACCACTCCTAGCCATAACTCTTTGATCTGTGTCTTAGCCTTACTGCTGGAGACTATTTCTATTCCTTCAAGTCTCTAGCATCTTAGGTTAAGCACGATCGACATTCTTTCCCTTCAAGCCATTCGACGCTATACCAACACACTCATCGATAATCTAAATCGTCGTATTGGAAGGTTCGATCATCATTCCACTCAGCGAGATAGATCGGCAATTAAGCCGTATATGTTGCACCAAGACCGAGCGCACTTAATCCTTTGCGATATGCGATCGACGTTTGATCCGCCCGAATATGAGATTCAGCCCTCAGTTCAAGGGGCAAATCTTCAGGATATTGAGCTTCGACCACTTCTTGATCTTCTGCAAATACTTGATAGTTAAATTCGTACACGGGTTCAAGAGACATGTCTTTATCGAAGTTCCGGCAAATCGGGCAAAAGATGCGAGTTTTTCGGGCTGAAACGGGAGACGCAGCATTCAAGATACAAAGCCGTCCCTCATTCGGAAATAGCACCGTCAACCGCGCTGTAAAGGGTAAAAATACTTCAAAAATTCGCATCCACTGAAAATCTGCCGGGGCACGATCTTGCATCGCTTTAGGAAAATTGCTGACATTGCTCAAATACTCAGCCTTCAAACCCGTTGGAGTCTTCGTCACTTCATAGTGCGGCACAATCGGATTACTGCGATCGCCAAACGATTTCTGATGTACCCAAGCAAAGTGAGCCACATCCAGAAATCCTTCCATCTGCCGCCCAGCCGCAGCATTGAGATCAACCGCTTCAGGTAAAATTTGCTGATAATCCGAATCGTCCCACTCGTGAAAATCAGGCAGGGGATGATCGCCCCCACCCAGCGAAGTCCAGACTAAACCGTAAGCCTCGATCGCCGGATAAGTCTTCAAACAAAGTTTTGCAGGAATTGAAGCATTTGGATCGGCTGGAACCAAAACACAGCGCCCGTCTGTTGAATAATGAAACCCATGATATTTGCAGATTAAATGATCGCCTTCCACAAAGCCCATACTGAGCGGAATGCCGCGATGCAAGCAAATATCATTTGCAACTGAAACGCCTGCTGAGGTTCGCCATACCACCAGCCGTTGATCTAAAAGCTTTGCAGCAATCGGCTGATCCGTGACCTCTCGACTAAATGCGATCGGATACCAAAATGGAGCCAACGCATCCCAATCCGAAGGTGCAAAGGTGCAATCTTTCGGATAAACAGTCGATCGAATCGTGCTGACCATTCGCCCCATCCTGAAGTTCAAACTATCTAAATGGAATCGTAGCAAGCACACCCAATCGCGTTGTGTCTTGTACTACGAAACTCCATTTAGATCAATTGAGCGAGCGTCTCAGAACATTAGAATCCCATTGCCTTCGCAACTTCCTCTAAACCGGGTTCAATCCCCTGCTTAAAGTTATTCTCGCTGAACTTAATCGCCGAATCTGGATCTTTCAAGCCGTTGCCTGTCAAGACACAAACCACAGTCGCGCCTTCTGGCACTTGATCCTTCACCTTCAACAATCCAGCGACCGAAGCCGCACTCGCAGGCTCACAGAAAATCCCTTCCTGCGATGCCAACATCCGATAGGCATGGAGAATTTCTTCATCCGTCACCGCATTAAAACTACTTTGGCTGGCATCTCGAACCGCGATCGCTTTATGCCAATTCGCTGGATTCCCAATCCGAATCGCCGTTGCCAAGGTTTCTGGATGTTTAAATGGCTCACCTGTCACTAATGGAGCCGATCCCGCTGCCTGGAATCCCATCATCTTCGGCAATTTCGACGATCGACCTTCTTGGTGATACTGGTTAAATCCCATCCAGTACGCACTAATGTTTCCTGCATTTCCTACAGGAATACATAACCAATCCGGCGCATCACCTAATACATCAACGACTTCAAACGCCGCCGTTTTCTGTCCTTCTAAGCGATAGGGATTCACCGAATTAACCAGCGTCACCGGATAATTCTGAGACATCTCGCGCACAATTTCTAACGCGCGATCGAAATTCCCTTTAATCGCCAGCACTTCTGCCCCATACAGCAACGCTTGCGCCAACTTACCCAACGCCACATAGCCATCGGGAATCAGCACAAACGCTCGCATACCGCCACGCCGCGCATAAGCCGCCGCCGCTGCTGAGGTATTACCTGTACTCGCACAAATGACCGCTTCCGCGCCTGCTTCCTTCGCTTTCGAGATCGCCATCGTCATGCCGCGATCCTTAAAGCTGCCCGTCGGATTCAGACCGTCGTATTTCACAAACACTTGCACCTGCCGACCAATCTCCCGCGCGATCGCAGGAACCGGGATCAATGGCGTATTCCCTTCGTGCAGCGTGATCACGGGCGTTTGATCTGTCACGGGCAAATAGCGACGATAGCCATGAATCAAGCCGCGCCAAGGCTGTACTCTGGGCAATTCTTCGTTCTGAGCGGGGTTTGCGAGAGACAAGCGTAAAGTCACAGGAGTCAAAATGAATCACGATTAGATTTTCAGTTTACTGCGTTTGGTTCATCTCAAAGCAGCGATCGTCAAGGACATTTCGTTACGCTGCCCTCTCTGCCCTCCAAACTCCCGTCCACCTCACTTCATTCCGCTACAAAATTCAACCTTATCCAAAACTTTTGTATCTAATTTTATGTATCTATTTATGTCTGCAATGTGAATAACTCCTGACCGTTTTGCTATGGTAGAATTTCGTCAAATGAAACAAAGGCAAGGATTTTCAGGTAATGTCAGCAACCGCACAAGTTACAGATTCGTCGTTTGACCAGGAAGTGCTTCAGAGTGAAGTCCCAGTTCTCGTAGATTTTTGGGCTCCTTGGTGCGGTCCCTGCCGCATGGTTGCGCCTGTTGTCGATGAGATTGCAGCGCAATACGAAGGCAAGGTCAAAGTCGTTAAACTTAATACCGATGAGAACCCAGGTGTTGCCAGCAGATTTGGAATTCGTAGTATTCCGACGCTGATGATTTTCAAAGGCGGTCAGCGGGTTGATATGGTCGTTGGTGCTGTTCCCAAGACCACCTTATCGAACACTTTAGACAAACACCTCTAAGACCAGTTTCGACAAGTTTCTTGATTCGCCTGGATTCGTCTCATTTGTTAAATTCATTTGTCACAGTGCTGATAACGCCCTAGACTTGAGTGCTAGGGCGTTTTTCAGTGTCGATACGGGCATTCCCAGTGCGCCCTGTCTCGCTAAAATAGAATGCCCCTGTAAGGAAAATCTACATGACTGCTAACCCTTCGGATTTGCCTCAACCTTCTCGATCGATGCTGAATGTCCAGTCTTTACGATCGACGCTCAACGAGCTTCTGGATCATTTGCCTGAGATGCAACATGGTGCGCTGATTGCTCAAGCCCTGGGTCTGATTGCCCGAATTTCTCAGGACGAAATCGATCGCTTAGATTGGAAAATTCTGAATGCGTCGCTTCAGGACATGGAGCGGGCGTTTACCACCTTTTATCCATATCGGCATATCCGAAAAGTTTCGATCTTTGGGTCAGCGCGGATTAAGCCTGGAACGGAAGAGTATGAGCAGGCGAAAGAGTTTGCGAAATGCGTGACTCAGCAAGGGTACATGGTGATCACGGGTGCTGGCGGCGGCATTATGGCAGCCGGAAACGAAGGGGCTGGCATGGACAAGTCATTTGGCTTGAATATTCAATTGCCGTTTGAGCAGGGCGCGAATCATTTTATTCAAGGCGATCCCAAATTAATTCCGTTCAAGTATTTCTTCACGCGCAAGGTCTTTTTCTTGAAAGAAAGTGATGCGTTAGCGTTGTTTCCAGGTGGGTTTGGCACGCAGGATGAAGCGTTTGAATGTTTGACTCTGACGCAGACGGGCAAATCGGCTCCGGTGCCATTGGTGCTGATTGACAAACCGGGTGGACATTATTGGCACGACTGGTCAGAGTACATTCACAAACAGTTGATGAAACGGGGGTTGATCAGTGCCGATGATCCGAGCCTGTATACCATTACTGATGATCTCGATGTAGCTTGTAACGCGATTTCGAGTTTCTATCAGGTGTATCACTCTAGCCGTTATGTCGGCAGCCAGCTAGTGCTGCGCTTGAAGACAGAATTGAGTGATGCAGCAGTTGATGAGTTGAACGATCGCTTTCGGGACATTTTAGTGACGGGCAGAATCGAGAAGACGAAGCCATTGCCACAAGAAGCCCAAGATGAGAGTTATGGCTTACCCCGATTAATTTTGAATTTTAATCAACGAGATTTAGGGCGACTCTATCAATTGATCGCAGCCGTGAATTTCCTAGGCAATCCACCGCCGGAGGTGTCGGCGCATCCAGAGCGTAAGTGATGGGGAGTGGGGAGTGGGGAGAGTGGGAGCAAAAATTATTTCTAGTCTTCCCCCCACTCCCCACCTCGACTAACTACGAGACCCACTCAACTCCTCCACACACAACTCCTCTCTCCGATAGATGATCCAGCATGTCTGAATCCGTTAGATCTCCAGAGGTTACTGTGAGGAAAGAATTCATGCGTCGATCGCTCAAGTTTCTCGGAGTCCTGATTGCACTGTCAGTCGTTACTATTCAACCGACTATTACACAGGCTCAACCTAGCTCAGAGCTGATCAATCCGGCTGTTCCTTATGTTCCAACGCCGGAAGAAGTTGTGATGGGAATGTTGGAATTAGCCAATGTTGGGCGAGAGGACATCGTTTATGACTTAGGTTCAGGCGATGGCAGATTAGTGATTACTGCGGCTCAGAAATTCGGCGCAAAACGAGGAGTCGGAGTTGAGATTAATCCAGGATTAGTCAATCGCAGTAATGCAAATGCAAGAGAAGCAGGCGTAAGCGATCGTGTTCAATTTATTCAGCAAGACCTCTTCCAAACCAATTTTAGCGAAGCCTCAGTCGTCACCTTGTATCTGTTGCCCAAGATCAATTTACAACTGCGACCGAAGCTATTAAGTGACCTCAAACCAGGCAGCCGTGTTGTTTCTCATGCGTTTGCAATGGGAGATTGGACACCGGATAAACGAGTGCTAGTCAACAATCGATCGGCTTATCTTTGGATCATTCCCGCACCTGTGGAAGGAACTTGGACAGGCACACTCTCTAGTGCTTCCGGACAATCTATCCCTTATACATTGCAGATGAAACAAACCTTTCAAAATGCGAGTGCTACCGGGGAAATTGCGGGAACAACAATTAGCCTGCCTCAGATCAAACTTGTAGGAGATCGTTTCACACTCGAACATCGGCAAAAATTTAAGGGTCAAGACATTCAGGTTCGCATCAATGCTCAAGTCGTTCAGAACACGTTAACGGGAACTGCTGAAGTGTTAGATGGGACTTCAACTCAGACCTTCACACTGAACGGACAGCGAAGTTAATCGTATGGTCTTCTCAAAGCGCCGCACTGATGCTAGCTGGATTGGGATTGTTTTAGCATTCTACTCGTTTATCGCGATCGGAATTGCAGAAGGTGGATTGGGCGTTCTACTGCCTTCGATTTTGAAAACATTTCAACTCAATCCGGCAAGTATCACTTTTTTGTTTCTCAGCCAAATTACAGGCTATGTGATCGCTGCATTGAATAGTGGCGCATTGGTGAGCCATCTCGGTTTAGCTCGCATGATTCTACTGGCAGCCATTTCTCTAACCAGTGCGCTTTCTATTTATGCTTCAACGACTCATTGGAGCATGATGGTCGCATCGGGCACGCTCTTAGGAATCGGAATTGGGCTAATCGATGCTGGTATGAATACGTTCATCGCAAGCAATCAGCAAAATGCGAATCAGATGGGTTTTCTCCATGCGTTCTATGGAATTGGTGCTTTATTAGGACCCGCGATCGCGACAACGCTCCTGGAAGCACAAGTTAATTGGCGCTATGTCTATTTGGTGTTTGCGAGCTTTGCCGGGCTTGTCATTGTTGGAATGATTTGGGCGATTGTGCATCACTATCGCCCTTTAACTCAGAGAATTGAAGCGACTGCATCGGCTCGATCGAATCTTCGCATGATTTTTCGGACTCCGACGATCGTACTTTCGGCACTGCTTCTCGCTGTTTATGTGGGCACAGAAGCCTCGATCGGGAATTGGTCATATACAGTGCAAACGGTCGATCGGGGTACTGTAACTTGGCTTGCAGGCTATAGCGTCAGCGGCTATTGGGCAGGTTTAACACTCGGTCGATTTTCGATGGGTCAAATGGTTCGCTGGTTTGGAGCAATTCGCACGATTATTTATTCGCTCGGATTGTTATTGTTCAGTGCGGGGGTTTGGTGGCTTTTTCCAATGCAGCTTTGGAGTTTGTTTGTGATGGGATTTGCTTTGGCTGCAATTTTTCCGACTGTGATCTGGCTCGTTCCGCAGCGCGTGGAAGCTGCATTAGTTCCCTCTGCGATCGGGTTGATGACGAGTACGGCAAGTTTAGGAGCAGCAACCATTCCAACCTTACTCGGCTGGCTAGCTAATCAAACTGGTTTAGGAATTATTCCAATGGTAATCGTTGGATTAGCAGTTTTCATGATTGTTCTGCATCACTGGATCAACCAGTTTTAGCTCTTTAGTATCCAGCAGCAGTACCTTCGCCGCGTGGGTCAGCTGCACCTTCTAACCCGCCATCTGGACGAACGACGATCGCATTCGCATTGCCCCAATTTCCACGCTGATAAATTTGATGTCCTCGACGCTGTAAGTCTGAAATCGTCAAGGGATCAAGTCCCCGTTGTTCTACATTTAATCGATCCGGTTGCCATTGATGATGAATTCGAGGTGCGGCGATCGCTTGGCGGACATCCATCTCGTAAACCAACACATTCAGAATACTTTGCAGCACTGTTGTAATAATCGTGCTTCCGCCTGGTGCGCCTACTGCCATTCGGAGCTTTCCATTTTCAGTAATGATTGTGGGAGTCATGCTCGAAAGCGGCGTTTTGCGAGGCGCGATCGCATTCGCTTGCCCCCCGACTAAACCAAACGCATTCGGAGTATTCGGCGCGATCGCAAAATCATCCATCTCATTGTTCAAAACAATTCCAGTTCCTTTCGCAACAATTCCCGCCCCAAAACCCAGATTGATTGTAAAAGTAAGACTGACTGCATTGCGATCGCGATCGACCACTGTGAGATGGCTCGTTTCCGTCGATTCTTTTGAAAGCTTTTGTAAAACTGCTGGATCGCCTGGTTTCACTGAAGGAGCAGCTTTTTTGGGATTAATTTCTGAACGCCGAAGTTTCGCGTAAGCAGGGCTGATCAAGGCAGATACCGGAACTTTCACAAAGTCAGGATCGCCAAGATAAGTTGCACGATCGGCGTAAGCGATTCGCATCGATTCAGCCAGAAGATGCAACGAATCTGGATTGCGCCAACCCATTGTTTTAAGATCCGTATCACTCACCAAATTGAGCATCTGAATTAAATGCACTCCACCCGATGAAGGCGGCGGCATGGAGCAGACCCGCGCTTGGCGAAAATCTCCACATACAGGAGTACGCCAGATCGGACGATATTGTTTGAGGTCTTCGAGAGTAATTAGCCCCTTGTTGACTCGCATATCATTAACGATCGCAGTCGCAATTTTGCCTTGATAGAAACTATTCGGATCAACTGCGATCGCGCTTAAAGTGGTTGCTAAATCAGGTTGCTTGAAAATTTCACCCGGCTGGTAAGGCTTGCCCTGATGCGTAAAAATCTTCTGAGCCTCGGCATTTTGAAACTTCCGTGATGTCGTTGCTTCCGTAAACCGATGACTCACCGGAAAACCAGATTGAGCCAAGTTCACAGACGGAGCAACAACCGTCTTCCAAGGTAATTTTCCATATTGCCGATGGGCTTCGTAGAGTCCTGCAATTGTTCCAGGTGTAGCGACTGCTAAGTAACCATTAATGCTACTGTTCGGGCGAACTTTGCCCTGAGCATCTAAATACATGTTTTGAGTTGCTTTCAGGGGCGCACGTTCTCGAAAATCCAGGGCTTTCGTTTCATTTTTCTGCGCTTGGTAAAACATCAGAAAGCCCCCACCACCGATGCCAGCAGAGAACGGCTCCGCAACCGAAATCGCTAAGGTCGTAGCAACCGCAGCATCGATCGCATTTCCGCCCTGTTTGAGAATGCTCAAACCAATCTCGCTGGCGATAGGGTGCGCCGATGTCACCATGCCCTGTTGAGCGCGATCGAGATAAATAGTTTGCGCTTTGACCAGCGACGCATCAATGACAACAACAAGACTAACTGCAACGAGGCTACAAACTTTCATGAGCAATGCCACACTAGAAGCATTCATTATCATAATGGGATCAAGAGCATCTGCACTCTCAAATACAGTTCTAAGTTAGCCTCTTAGATTTTGCAGTTACGATGCCCGAGCAGGTTTGAGAGCATCTAACGCTAAGTTCAGCTTTAATACATTTACTCCGGGTTCACCAAAAATGCCTAAGAAGCGATTCTCAGTATTTTGGGTGATCAAAGCTTCAATCTGATTCGGTTGCAGTCCTCGCGCTTTTGCGACTCGATCAATTTGCGCTCTTGCTCCCTCTGGCGTAATGTGCGGATCAAGACTTGACCCTGATGTGTAAACTAAATCGGCTGTCGGTTTCACACCTGCTTTCTGCAATCTGGGAATGTCGCCTTTGATGCGATCGAGCAAAGCGGGATTATTCGGAGCCAGATTACTTGCACCTGAAACCCCTGTTTTTAATACCCCTAGCGAATCTGCTTTTGGATCGGCAGTACTATAGTTTGTAGTACTAGGGCGACTATTGAAATAGCGATCGCTGGTAAACGGTTGCCCAATTAAAGCTGAGCCAATCGGTTGTCCCTGAGCGTTGTTGATCAAACTGCCATTTGCTTGAAATGGAAAGGCAATTTGTCCGATCGCAATCATCACAAATGGATAAATCAAAGCAGTCAGAACCCAAAGAACGAAAGTAGAACGAACGGCTCTACCTGCCTCACGTACAAAGCTCATTTTAGAATTTCTCCGGCGCAAACATCACAAAAAACAAGTAAACAGACAATGCAACGATTAATAAGCCAAGTAGTCCCAGTGACCAAGCTTGGGAGCGAGAAAGCTGAGAACTACTAGCAGCATAGACCACAGGTGCAAGAACAAGATTAAAACAAAGTGCCAAGAACAAATACAGAGGCAGCTTTCTTCTGCGCCATGCTAAAAGCATTTCGCTCGTATCTTCAAACACTGGAGTGAGAGTGTGAGGTAAATTGAATTTCATAGCAGTTTACTAGGATAACGGCAAAATCAGGTCGATCGCTTTAATCGCAATAAAAGGTGCAACAATGCCACCCAAGCCATAGACCAACATATTGCGCTTGAGCAATTGATCGGCAGTGAGCGGACGAAATTGCACACCTTTTAGGGCTAATGGAATCAGTACAGGAATGATCAGCGCGTTGTAGATTAAGGCAGATACGATCGCGGACTCTGCACTTTTTAACCCCATAATGTTCAATGCACCGATTCCGGCAGCAGCAAAGATAGTAGGAATGATTGCAAAATACTTCGCAATGTCATTCGCGATCGAGAATGTGGTCAATGCCCCACGGGTGATGAGAAGCTGTTTGCCAATCGTCACTAAGTCAATCAGTTTAGTCGGATCAGAATCTAGATCAACCATATTGGCAGCTTCTTTCGCAGCCTGTGTGCCAGAATTCATTGCTAAGCCGACATTGGCTTGAGCAAGAGCAGGCGCATCATTGGTTCCATCACCCGTCATCGCAACGAGCTTACCTTCAGATTGTTCGCGGCGAATCACGTCAATCTTGTCTTCAGGAGTCGCTTCTGCAATAAAATCATCCACCCCTGCTTCTTGAGCAATGATTGAAGCTGTGATGCGATTATCTCCAGTGAGCATAATCGTCTTGACTCCCATGCGACGGAGTTGATCAAATCGTTCGCGAAGTCCCGGTTTTACAATGTCTTTAAGGTAGATCACGCCGTACATATCACTGCCTTGGCAGACCGCAAGCGGCGTTCCTCCGAATCGAGAGACACGCTCATAAGCTTCGTCGAGTGCAGCAGGAACCTGTCCACCTCGCGATCGCACAAAGCCTTTCACAGCATCCACGGCTCCCTTACGATACTCAATGCCTTCAATATCTGTCCCACTCAGGCGAGTTCGAGCTGAAAATTCAACCCCTTCAGCCGCTTTTCCATTTAAGGCAAAATTCGCACCTAAATTTTGAGCGAGCTGGACAATTGATCGTCCTTCTGGAGTTTCATCGAATAAACTAGCGGCAAGACAAATATCAGCCATCTCTACGAGTGAATGGTCATTCACTGGAATAAACTCGTCAGCGAGACGGTTCCCAAGCGTGATCGTTCCAGTTTTATCAAGCACGAGTGTATTGACATCTCCACAAGCTTCAACAGCTCGTCCAGAAGTCGCAATCACATTGAACTGCGCCACTCGATCCATTCCCGCAATCCCGATCGCACTCAACAAGCCCCCGATTGTCGTCGGAATTAATGCCACAAGCAGCGAAATTAAAATCGCGATGCTGGCTCCCGAGCGGAAGCTATTTGCAACCTCTCCTCCGAGCGTTGTTTCTAAAAAGTTTGCAACATAGTTTGCAATTGGGGGAACGGTCGCAACCACAATCAAAAACACCTGGGTCAGAACTGCAAGTAACACAGTTAAAGCAATTTCGTTTGGCGTTTTCGTGCGTGCTGCGCCTTCGACGAGGGCAATCATCCGATCGATAAAGCCTTGCCCCGGATCTTGAGTAATTTTGAGTAACAATTGGTCAGAAATGATGCGAGTCCCACCCGTGACTGAACTCATAATGTCTGTGCCGGGTTGCTTCAGCACCGGAGCCGATTCTCCAGTAATGGCAGATTCATCTACAGAAGCAATGCCTTCGATCACTTCCCCATCAGCTGGAATCATGTCTCCAGCTACGACTCGAACCAGATCACCCCGCCGTAGTGCAGTAGAACTTACTTTCTGAGTTGTACCATCGGGAAAAACTTTTAAAGCAGAAGTATCCGATCGCGTCGATCGCAGTGAATCTGCTTGAGCTTTTCCACGTCCTTCTGCAACTGCCTCTGCAAAATTCGCAAAAACAACTGTAAAAAATAGAATCAACGTAATGATGCCATTGAGCAGGCGTTGTTGATTCACATCAGCTTGCACGGTTCCAAATAAGTTTGGCTCCAGCGTGACGAGCAAAGTCACGATCGTACCGAGCCAAACCACAAACATCACCGGATTTTTAACGACAATCCGTGGGTCAAGTTTAACAAATGCCTCTTTGACGGCTTTTTGATACAAGCCATCCAGCTTGACTTTAGCGGTATGTTTGCGATTGTCACGAGATCCCTGAGGCAATTTTCCTGAATGAGACGGCATAGATTTCATAACAGTTGAAATGTTATCCTGAAGTAAATAACTCTAGTCGTTGATCAAACTAACCGCCTCTAGCAATTTGAAAGGCTTCAGCGATCGGTCCAAGTGCCAAGACAGGGAAGAATGTGAGTGCGCCGAGAATTAAAATCACACCTGCTGTCACAGCAATGAATAATCCGGTATCAGTTCTCAATGTTCCACTCGTTAAAGGCACAGGCTGTTTGCGGGACATGCTATCAGCAAGCAACAGCAGTGAAACCATTGGAATATAACGACCTGCTAGTAGACTAAAGCAGCAACTCAAGTTCCACCACAATGCAGAGGGTGCAGGTTGACTATCGAGTAATCCTTCAAATCCAGACCCATTGTTTGCAGCAGCAGACGCATACTCATACAGGAGTTGAGTCATGCCATGAAAGCCAGGATTAGGAATACCGTTAAAAAAGCCTTGAGCCGTCGCACCATCGGGCGCACTGGGTAAAGATAATGCGATCGCACTAGGCAGGAGAATCGCGATCGGATGCACCAGCAAAATCAGAAAACTCGCTAGCACGACTTCCCGCTTTTCGATCTTGCGTCCCAAAAATTCTGGCGTTCTACCAACCATCAATCCTGTTACGAACACTGCCAGAAGCAAGTAAGCAAAAAGGTAAGCTGTTCCCGTTCCTTGTCCACCCCAGACAATTTGCAGCAGCATGTTGGAGAGCGTGACAAAGCCACCATTGGGCATAAACGAGTCGTGTAAGCTATTGACGGCTCCAGTCATGGTTCCAGTCGTCATCGTGGCATAAAGTGCCGATTGTGCCCAACCAAAGCGGACTTCTTTTCCTTCTAGGTTCGGAGCCTGACCGCCAAGCAGCGCGTTAACTGCGGGATTGCCATTGTACTCCCCAATCCCATTGATAATGACGAAGCCAATAAATAGGAACATGACTAGCCCATAGACGAGCCAAGCTTGCTTACGATTGTTTGCAATCACACCATAGGCGTAGATGAAAGAAGCAGGTAAAGCAACCATGCTCATAATCTGGATGAGATTCGTGAGCGGATTGGGATTCTCAAATGGGTGTGCTGAGTTAATCGCAAAGAATCCACCCCCGTTTTCCCCAAGTTCCTTCATTGCCTCAAAGTGAGCGATCGGTCCGCGTGCGATCGCTTGACTGATTGCTGGATTTTCTAAAGTCGGAACGATAATAGGACTTCCGAGGGTTTCCGGAGTTCCAGCAGCAATAAGAACAATCGTGATCAAGATTGCGATCGGCAAATGAATCCGCGTAATCGTCCGAATCAGATCCACATAAAAATTACCAAGCGGTCTACCTGTCAGCCCTCGGATAAAAGCAGCACCCACTGCCATCCCTGTTGCTGCTGAGACAAAGAACATATAGCCTAAACCAGCAACCTGAGCAAAATAGCTATAGGTCGTTTCGCCAGAATAATGCTGCTGATTGGTATTCGTAATAAATGAAATGATTGTATGTAAATTCGTATCCCAAGTTGGCGAACTGAGATAAGTCGGATTCAACGGAAGCCAGCCTTGACCAAACAAAATAAAAGCCAGCAGCAATGACATCGCCACATTGCTAAACAATACGGCTCTAGCATACTGCCAGCCCGTCATGTTTTCCTGTGCTTGACAGCCACTCAAGCGATAAATTCTCGACTCGATCGCATTGAGCACGGGGTCAAGTAACGATCGCTGACCCAAGTAGATGCGCGCCATATACCCACCTAAAAAAGGGGTAATCACTACTACAATCAGCAGCGTTAACGCAATTTGAAACCATCCTTCCAGCATAATTTATCTCGAACTCCAACAGAAAAATTGAAGTAGTTGTTTTTGCTCAAACTTGAAGCGTAATGCAGCGAACACGCGAAGCATTTGAATCGTCTCTGAGAACTATCATGAACGATTTTGTCGATCTGACAAGGTATAACTTTGAAACGGGTCTCGTCTATATCTTCCACTGAGTCGTGTTTAGGAAAGCGCTATTAGCATAGATATAGATCGCATCTAAACGCGAATTGAAACATCCTTTTTCTCAAGCAGATCGCTTAAACTTTGAGAAAGGACTCCTCCGGATCAGCCCAATGTCACTCTTCAAGCTGTTTGTTAGTTCTAAAGATTGGCATCTTCACGCATTCTGGCTCATCGTATTTCTGTTCGCGATCGTATTTGTCCTAGAATATGCCACGCCTTCTGCCTATGTATTTGGCTATCTATACATTGGTCCTATTCTGATTGCGAGTCATCATTTGAGCCGACGCGCCGTTTTTACACTGACGGCGATCGCTTGCATTCTGACCATGCTCAACGTTTGGCTGCCCAATTTTGAGATCATCAATGCTGCAATGATCTCAAATCGAATCATCGCAACAATCGCGATCGTAGTAACAGGGATGTTGAGCGATCGCAATCGAGCATATCAGCAAACCGTTTTACACCAGCAGAGTCAATTAGAATCCCAAGAACAACTTGCACGTCTTCGAGAAGATTTTGCTTCTACTTTGACGCATGATCTAAAAACTCCGTTACTCGGAGCCATTGAAACATTAAAAGCATTTCAACAGGGTAGTTTTGGCGAGGTGCAGTCTGCCCAACAACCTGTTCTAGCAATGATGATGAGAAGTCATCGAACCACCTTACAGATCGTTGAAACATTATTAGATGTCTACCGCAACGATAATGAGGGCATTCAACTCAATGCAGTTCCTGTCGATCTCGTAAAACTGACAGAAGAAGTCACAACAACCCTGAGAGAACTTGCAGCCAGTCGTCGCATTCATATTTCACTGAATTATGGAGCTTCGGATTTTCGCAAATTTCTCTGGGTCAAAGGTGATCCGCTACAACTTCAGCGGGTGATTGCAAATTTGCTGACCAATGCCATTCATCATTCTTCTCGCGGTGGCAAAGTTGAAATTGCGCTAGAACCTGGCTCAATTTATCAAACGGTAAAAGTAATCGATACCGGGGCAGGCGTGCAGTCTGAAGAAATTCTGCATCTATTTGAGCGATTTTATCAGGGACAGAGCGATCGCCAAACCAAAGGGTCTGGACTCGGACTCTATCTCTCGCGTCAAATTATCGAGGCACATGGCGGTACAATTTGGGCAGAAAATGGTCAGGCAGGAGGAGCAGTATTTGCATTTCGCCTGCCAACTCTCCCTCACTCCCCTGTCGTGTAAGATGGCATCTCCACCGCTAAAAATTCTTCTTGTTGAAGATGATGAACTATTCCGTCTCGGTTTGCGAGTTCGTCTCGATCGAGAACCAAACTTAGAGGTTGTCGCAGAAGCAGAAGATGGAGAAACGGCACTCGATCTAGTTAAGTCGCAAGCGCTCGACATTGTTGTCTTAGATATTGGGCTATCAGGGCTTGGAGGAATTGAAACTTGTCGGCAAATTCGGCAGTGTGTACCGACACTACCTGTGCTAGTTCTCACGTCTCATACTCAAAAAGCGATCGTCAATCGGATGATCGAAGCTGGGGCACAAGGATATTGTCTGAAAGGATGCCCTTCTCAACTTCTGATTCTGGCGATTCAGTCAGTAGCAGCAGGTGCATCATGGTGGGATGCGACCGCGACGACTGAAATTCGAGCTGCTTTTGAACATCAAGGAACTTCTGATCCGGATCATCCTAAAGTGGCTCTGACTCAACGAGAGCAAGAAATTTTGGCATGGATTGCACGCGGAAAAACGAATCAAGAAATCGCTGAAATACTATACATTACACCCGGAACAGTGCGAGTTCATGTCCATGCTATCTTGCAGAAGCTAGAAGTTCGCGATCGCACTCAAGCTGCAATTATCGCGATGCAGCAAAAGCTCATTGCTCCTGATGAACTTTCTAAATCAGAGGATTAGGTTTAAAGGCAGTGATTGAGGTTTAAGTTGCGAAAGTGCCTAGCGGCAAGTGCTGTAGTAAAAATAAACATGCGATCGCTAACCAACTCAAAAAACAAACCCGCGTCAAACTGAGTGCTTGATAAATCGTATCAACTGTGATCTCTTGTAAAGGCTCTCCGAGCAGAGGTTTATGTTTTTCGACTCCTTGATAGTAATTCACGCCACCGACTTGCACCTTCAAGATAGCCGCATAGATACATTCACTCCATCCAGAATTAGGACTTGGATCTTGAGGTGCATCTCGCTGGCAAAGCTTCCATACCTCAAACGGTCTGCCGGATATTAAACCCAATGTCAACACAGTCAATCGACAAGGAAACCAAGTCAAAACATCATCAGTTTTAGCACTAAACCAACCAAGATCCGTGAAAGGCGGTGCCTGATATCCAATCATTGAATCGAGCGTGCTAACGGCTTTATACGCGATCGCAAACGCAACACTTCCCACAGGCGTAAATGCCCCAATCAAGGCATAAAACAATGGAGCCATCACTCCATCGACTGAATTCTCGGTGACAGTTTCCAGAACTGCCCTAAGAATCTGAGGTTTTGACAAATGCTCTGTGTCACGCCCGACATAAAGCCGAAGTTGCGATCGCGCTTCATCTAAATGATCCAATCTTGCAATCACATCTTCTGCTGCTCGTCTCAAACTCCGTCCAGCAAAACAGCTTGCAAGTAAAACGACCGCGATCGCACTTCCTAAAATCGGATGCAGGAATGTTCCAAGCTGAATCAACCCCCAACTGATACCAGCACTTCCAAATCCTAATCCAATCGTTAAAATCACGCCCGCAATCCGCAGCGCGATCGCATTTTTAGTAAGCCGAAAAGTAACTTGCTTAAATTGCTCGATCACCCAACCCATCACCTGCACTGGATGCAACCAATTCCACGGATCACCAATCCAGAAATCAAGCAGTGCTGAGCAAATTAAAATTAAGGCAGACATTGTTTCAAATCATCGGGAGTATTGCAATTAAACAAGATTTGACGATCGGATACTACTAACTCTTGGACAACTTCAGCATCTAACCAATGCTGAAACGACCTCTGACCTTGTGCAATGTAGCGTTGCAAACTTGGTAGACAATCGCGGTGGTAAAATCCACACAAAGGTTCCCATCTCTGCTCAGTTTTTGCAACTACGATCGATACTTCTGCGAGTTGAGTTGTCCACTGTTTCAACGTCTCACCCCGCAATCGAGGCAAATCGCAAGCGAGTAGTAAAACCCACTCAGTCGCAACCTGTTCAAGTGCTTCTGCAAAACCAACAATCGGCGATCGCGGACTGGATTCTTCAATCCATTGCACGTCAGACACCATTGGCTCATAGCGATCGCGCCACGAAGTCACAATATAAATCAAATCAGTACAGTGTCTTGCTGCATCACAAGTTCGTTCGAGTAGAGGAACCCCATCAATCTCAAGTAGAGCTTTGTCTTGACCCATTCGAGAACTATTTCCACCCGCTAATACGATCGCACTCAGATTCATTAGAAATTACACTCTTTGGGTTCAGAATCCTCTGTCCAATTTTCTAAATTCATCGGTTTGAGCGTTGTTCTAAATTCTTGATTATTCTTCACACCTCTGCCTGTCAGCAAATTCACATCACAAGTACCACCCACTGCAAGATCAAGCGTGTCGTGATAAGAGTAGGTGTACCCTGCCACAACAAACTCTCCGTTTTCATACATCGCTGTAATCTTTTTGCTCCAGCGATCGCGACCAATCGCATCATTTGCAGAATTGATGACGAGAGAACCTTGAGGGTTTACGGACAGCGAAGGCTGTGTGCCATACATTGCACCACGCCAAGCAACATTTCGCTTACTCAGAGCAAGTCTAGACTTTTGAGACGGATCTGACAGATAGATCAGCAGATCCGTCTCCGTAGCATCGGCTTCTGAAACAGTTAAGATTGCGCGATCTGCGATACTATCTCCATTCCAATCTGCTTTAACCGCGCTGATCACTTTATCCTGAGGAATATCCGGCATCGCAATTTCAGACGAAGCAGAGGTTTTTGAGGATGGGACAGACTGAGATTTGGGCTTTACTTCTGCTGTTGGTTGGGTACTAGCTGGAGCCTCGGTTTTTTCGGGTTGAGCGCCTGAACTCTCCGATGAATTTGGGGTCTGCTTGGGTTGAGCTTCTGCGATCGGGGTTGATCCGCTCTGTCCTGGTGGCGCAGAAGATGGAGTAGAACTTGCACAGCCGACCATTGTCAAGTTCATGTGACCGATGAGAAGCGCGCTCATCACAACACGGAGATTGGATCGTTGAAGCATCTGCAACCACCTAAACGGTAAAAATAGGATGTAGTCTTGCCATCCCAAAAGCATCGAGCCGAGATTTGAATTCTAGCTCAAATTCCAATTTTTTCATTTCTCAAATCCATTCAAAATCGAGATTATCCGCCTACGTGAATTCTAGGACGCTGTTGAGGGTCGCGTTCTGCTTTCCGCAATACCTCACGGGTCAACACTGGAATATCACCCTCACCAAATAGAATAAATCGTGCCAAATACTTCACAGGATTACCTTCTGCCCATCCAAAATAGACATGGGGCAGCTTACCCGTTTCGTTGCGCAAGTAAAGCAGAATCGCAGCGATCGCGTTTGGGACAGCGGCACTCCGGGCACGCAAAATTCGATATTCTCCCACTTCAACGCCTTGAATTTGAATCGTTTCGGAAAATTCCGACGCATCCGAGATCTCAACTTCTAAAAATAGAATCGGCTCTGCATCTGGAATATGGTTATCTTCACGAACTTGTTGTTCTTTGAGAAAATATTCTTGCCAATCCCCTGCCTGTTTACGATTCGCAATCAGTCGAATCATATGAGCACGTTCATCGTTGATCAACTGACGGGCACTTGCATCTAGATCAATTCGCTCAACTCGCAATTCGGTCGATCTCCAAATCCGAGAAATCAGTGATGTAATCACGATCGTGGCAATAAACAAAGCCGCAATCCGAATGCCCTCAGGACGTTCAATAATGTTAACAACAGTGGTATAAACAAAAACTAACGTAATTAAGCCAAAGAGCAAAATACTGCGGGTAGCTCTACGGCGATAAGCAGAGAGTGTCACCGCAAATGCTGCCGAACTCATTAACACTAATACGCCAGTTGCATAAGCACCCCCTTGAGCTTCCACATCTGCTTGAAAAACTACCGTCACCGTAAACGCGATCGCAATATAAACCAACACCAGCGGTCGGGCAGCTCTTGCCCAATTTGGAGCCATGCCATAGCGCGGCAGATAACGCGGCACAATATTGAGCAGTCCTGCCATTGCAGACGCTCCAGCAAACCATAGAATCGAAATTGTGCTGAGGTCGTAAAGTGTTCCGAATCCACTTCCCAAGTAACGATGAGCGAGATATGCTAAGGCTCGCCCATTTGCTGCACCCCCAGGTTGAAATTCTGCAACCGGAATCAACAGCGTCGTCACCAGACTACTCGCAATCAAGAAAACGCTCATCGTCACAGCCGCAGTCAGCAGCAATTTGTGAGTATTGCGAATTCTGCCACGCGGTTTTGGTTCTGTGTCGTTTCCACTTCCTTGCACGAGTGGCATCACTGCCACGCCCGTTTCAAACCCAGATAGCCCTAATGCAAGCTTGGGAAAGAGTAAAGCAGCCGATGCCAGTAAAAGAACGGGATTACTGCGATCGGCAAAGAGAGCCGCTTGCCAATCTGTAATCACGCTCGGTTGATTCAAAATGTGCAGGGCACTCACTGAGATCGTGATTAAATTCAAAGCAAGATAAGCAAATACCAGCACTACAGCAAGCCCGATCGCTTCTCGAAATCCTCGCAAAAACACAATTCCGAGTAATGTAATCAGCATCAGCGTAATACCCACTGTCTGACTGTGCAGAAATTCCGGAACCATCGGATTCTCTACAATATGTGCAGTGGCATCTGCGGCAGAGAGTGTAATCGTAATGATAAAATCGGTCGCGACAAAGCCGAGGAGACAGAGTACGAAAAACTTGCCCTGCCACCATGCTAGTAAATGTTCGAGCATCGCGATCGAGCCTTCTCCATGCGGACTATTCATTGCAATTCGCCGATAGATCGGTAAGGCTCCAAACAAAGTGAGTAAGACTAAGATAAATGTCGCGATCGGAGATAAAGCCCCTGCAGCTAAGGCAGCAATCCCAGGCTGATATCCCAGCGTTGAAAAATAATCCACCCCCGTCAAGCACATCACTTGCCACCAAGGGTACTTCCGCTCAGTCTGTGCTTTGTGATAGGGTCCTTCTCGCTCGTGATGTTCTTCTTCTAGCAGCCAATTGAGAAAAGGACTGCGGTGTTGACTAGGAGGATTCGGCTTGACCATTTTTTAAGCACATTCAAGAAAATGCGATCGCATTCAATACTTCTACCACAAGCCCATCAAGGAAATTAGAAAGCGCCCTGCTCACTTAGAGAACTATAGTCAGTGTTTCCTCTACCTGAGACTAACAGGAAATATTCAACCTATACAATCTGTCTATCAGTAGGTGCGGACGATTGAGAACGCTCAATGCAAGTCATGGCTCGATCATGGCTAAGTCTTAAGCGGCAGGCGAAGTGTAAAAATACTCCCTTTTCCGAATTGGCTTTGAACTTTAAGACTTCCCTTGTGAAGTTCCACAATCGCTTGAGCGATCGCCAGTCCCAATCCTGCCCCGCCCGTCTGCCGAGAGCGGTCTTGGTTCACACGATAAAATCGGTCAAAAATTCGAGCCTGCTCCGCTGTCTCGATTCCAACCCCTGTATCTTCAACTTGAATGATGGCAGTCGAGTCTTCTTTGAGCAATCGCAGCATTACAGTCCCACCAGGATACGAATATTGGATGGCATTCGTAATCAGGTTCATGACTAAACGGTAGAGCTGTTCTTCATCTCCAACAACATAGAGATCTTGAGCCTGGATTGAGAGTTCTAAGGAAACTTTAGCGGAGATCGCGAAAGCAGCAAATTCTTCAACTAAATCGTGCAATAAATCATCTAAACAACAGTTCTGATGTTTAGTCGGTAAGACTTTCAGATCCATCCGAGACAGCATCAGCAGATCTTGAACGAGTTGAGCCAGCCTCTGATTCTGACGAGTAATCGTTTGCAGAGTCGTCTGAGCTTCAATCAAGTTCAGATTTTCTGTACCTAAGGTTGTCTCAACCGTCGCTTGAATTGCAGCAAGAGGCGTTCTCAGTTCATGGGCAGCATCTGCGGTGAATTGCTGGATTTGTCGATACGAATTATACACAGGCTGCATCGCTAATCCGGCTAGCCACCAGCTTGCTCCCCCAATTGACACCATTGCTATCGGTAAGCCAATCAGCAGAAACACTTTCAGCGAGGCAAGATATCGTTGATATCCAGAGAGCGATCGTCCAACTTGAATATAGCCCCAAGGCTGCCCTGCTGAAGTCGTCAACACCATTGAGAATTGATGATAGCGTCGTCCTTTCTCGTCTGTGAGGATTTGCCAATTTTTGCCTTGAGCAGCAGAATCTGGCGGGGGGGGAGTGTTAACTGTTGCTAATGTTTGGAAGGATAGGTTTGTGAATCTCACATAGTAGGGATCTTGGTAATCGGCTCCTAAAACATGAATATGTGATGTTTTAACCGGGCGGCAAAGCTGACCTCCAACACAAAGTCCGGGAAGAATCTGCCTGACACGCGGATGCAGTTCGCCCGGTTTTTCGAGCATCGGTTCAATGCTGTCATGTAAAGACCCTACTAAGGTTTGAATTTCGCCAGCGATCGCTTCAAAATGAGTTTCTGCTAGATGTAGATAAACCGCAACGCCACAAACACCCAAAATCGCTCCCATAACTCCTGCATACCAAGCTGCAAGCTGTAGTCGCGTTCGATTAAACAGTCGATTTTGGTGCATAAGCTTTACATAAGCCTTATGTGGGAAGATTCAATCGATATCCTAGTCCATAAACTGTTTCGATCGCGTGACCTAAGTCTTGTTCTGCCAACTTTCGACGCAGTAGGCGCACTTGTGCCGCAACAACATTGCTCACCGAGTCTGAGTTGAGTGTCCAAAGCTGATTGCGGATTTGCTCAGTACTGACGATTTGATTCGTATGCTTCATCAAATACTCTAGAAGTTGAAATTCCTTCGCAGTCAGCAGGACTTTTGCCTCTGATGCTTGAAGCTTCACACAAGAGGAACCATAGTCTAAGATGAGCGAGCCAACCTGAAGAGTCTGAGCTTGAACTTGAGGGGATCGACGCTGCAGCGCTCGCAGTCGGGCAAGCAGTTCTGCCATGCCAAACGGTTTAACCAGATAGTCATCCGCGCCTGCATCTAATCCAGTCACGCGATCGCTGATACTATCTCGTGCAGTTAGGAGCAGCACAGGCAATGATTTTCTTTGTGCCCGAAGCCGATTGCAGATTTCAATCCCAGACAAACCAGGCAACATCCAATCAATCACAGCCAGCATATACTGCGCTTGGGATTGAGTGAGATACTCCCAAGCTTCATTACCATTTTTTGTCCAATCGACAATGTAACGTTCGCGCGTTAGCGCTTTCTCGATCGCACTCCCTAAGTCTGGCTCATCCTCAACAAGAAGAATTCGCATAGCGTTCGCACTTTCTACCTAAAATCGATCACTCTAGCTGCTATTTGCATTATTAGCAGATAAGGATGAAATCAAGATGAAATGTCGCAACTTAAAGCAATATTTCTAAATGTTATTTTCTCTGATCCTCGGAAAAGTTCTGGGGAATTTCATCACAAAAAATTTCATCCTTATTTCACTCTTTGTTGTTAGAGTCAGGATAAGGGTGCACAAAGCAATTTCAGACAACAATACCGTCATATCATCCAAAATGTAGAAATCTGCCCAAAATCCTTGCAAAGTTTTAGCTGTTTGTTCTAAAAGTCTAATTAGGCAAAACCTTCAAGATGAGCTTTCACTAATTAGAAACAATTAGTCCGAGCAGAAGATAAGCATTATGTAGTTCACATTGTTCAGTTATTTTCAGAAGTAAAAAGTCAGCTTACCTTACTATCAAAAATATGAATTTGCCCCAGTTGTTTAGCACACAAAAGGTATTAGTCACAGGCGCGTCTGGCTTCATTGGAGAACATCTTTGCCGACAGCTTCTTTGCTCTGGAGCAGAGGTTTATGGAATCTCTCGACTGAAGCGATCATCGCCTCATGCCGCGATGCACTGGCTTCAGGGAGATGTGAAAAATTTTGATGAGCTGCGGCAAATTTGGAAGAGCATTAAGCCTGATATTGTCTTTCACTTAGCAAGCTATGTATCAGGTTCACGTAGCATGGATGCTGTGCGATCGACTCTAGAAAATAATTTGGTGAGCACGGTCAATCTGCTAACGCTGATGGCTGAATTTGGCGGACAGAGGATTGTCTTAGCCGGATCATTAGAAGAGCCAAATGCGGGCGATGTTCCCATTCCATCCTCGCCCTATGCTGCCGCAAAATGGGCAAGCAGTGCCTATGCCCAGATGTTCTATCAGCTCTATCAAGTCCCGATCGTCAATGCTCGTATCTTTATGGTGTATGGACCAGCCCAGAAAGATATCAAGAAGCTGATTCCTTACGTGACTCTTTCATTATTAGAAGGAAAAGCGCCACAGTTAAGCAGTGGTCAGCGTCAGGTCGATTGGGTTTACGTAGATGATGTTGTGGATGGCTTAATCGCAGCCGCTCACGTGCCCAATATAGAAGGGTGTACTTTCGAGCTAGGGTCAAGTCGCTTGACTCCTATTTCAGAGATTGTTCAAAACCTGAATCGCTTGATCGATCCGAGTATTCAGCCTCTATTTGGTGCATTACCCGATCGACCTATGGAGCAAGTTCGTGTAGCAAACTTGGACAATACTCGGTCAATACTCGGTTGGATGCCGAAAACTGCTCTAAAACAGGGACTGATGAATACTGTGCAGTGGTACTCTGCTCATCGAGATTTATATTTGCCTCATGCACTAAACTTAGCGCTCTGAGAAAGCAAGCTGCATTTTGAACAGCATCCTTTGAAATCAGAAGACTCAGAGCCATTAGAAGCTCGAATCCAGATCAAGACGAATCGTATGATTTAAGTCTTAGTTTCAAGCTTGAAATTAAGACTTAAATTTCATAGTGCCAAGCTTCCGATTCTCGCAAGACAATGCGACGCAGCGATCGCTCAATCACGCCTTGTTCCTCAAATTGTCCAAGAATCCGTGTCACTGTCACGCGCGTTGTTCCCAACACATCCGCAATATCTTGATGAGTGAGCTTCAGATCAATTAAATTTCCAGCTTCTACTTCTCGTCCGAATCGCTTTGCTAACCAATTCAGCAGCTTAATCATCATGGCATCGACTTTTCGATGACTGCGAATCACAGCTAATTGCTCCATCTGTTGGAGATGAGACAGCAGCAACGCTGCATCAGGTTGCCATTGTTCTGAGGATAGCGGCGTTGCTGTTACTTTTGTGAGGCATTCCACTTGATAAGGATCTACACAAGAAAGCGCCTGACCCACAATGTCCCCGGCACCCCAAATGCCAAGTGTGATGATCGTTCCGTCTTCTAGCCAAGTGAGCGATCGCGCGACTCCCGATTCAATCCGCCAAAGTTTGAACCTTGGATCGAGCAACGATCGCAGTCCAAAGTCGTGAGAGTGAACCGCAGACGAGAAAGGTGAAGAGAATAAACTGGTCATTACATAAATCCTATTTATCTATAGGATTACCGGAGTATTTCAATATCGTAGATCGCCAAGTGCAAATTGTCACGATCTTGAACATGATGAATTTGTTAAGGCTGCCGCAACCCGAGAAGGGTTTGATCATCTACGGCATTTGAGTGTACTCACTGAATGATTAAATTCAGTCATCTAGATGTCACAGACGCAATAGACCAAAAAAGACTTCTGACGCAGATTCATAGAAACGCTCGCGCTGACTCCTCTACAAGCCTTAAAACAATCCTAATCTCAAGTAATCCGATCAAAAAATGGGAGTATTTTCTTGCGCTTTATCTCTTTCTCCGATACGATTGAAAGCTGAAAAGAACGGTAATCCTACAATATTACCGTAGATTAGGAGAACAATTCATGAAGTTGAAGCAAAACAGACCGCTATTTAATTTACGATCGCTGAAAAAATTCGTTTCACTCTTTGTGATCGGCACCACCCTAAGTGTCGCTATCGCCTCCTGCGGCGGCAACACCGCTTCAACTTCTTCTAGTCCCAATAGCGCTAGCCCCGTTGCCAATTCCGCTAAAGAGGTCGAACTCACCCTCGTCGGCTATGCCGTCCCCAAAGCCGCTCACGATGCCATCATTCCTAAGTTCGTCGAAAAATGGCAAAAAGAAAAAGGGCAAACCGTCACCTTTAAACAAAGCTACGGTGGCTCAGGCTCTCAAACTCGCGCCATTATTGATGGTCTTGAAGCCGATGTCGCCAACTTAGCGATCGCCGCAGATACCGAAAAGCTCGTCAAAGCCGGATTTGTCAATTCTGACTGGACGACCAAAACCCCGAATAATGGCATTGTCGCCAAAACGGTCGCTGCGGTGATTGTCCGTCCCGGTAATCCCAAAAATATCAAAACCTTTGATGATTTGACCCGTCCCGATGTCAAATGGGTCACGGCAGACCCGAAAACCTCGGGGGGCGCTCGCTGGAACTTCCTCGCTCTCTGGGATCATGCTTTGAGAGCCAACAATAAGGATGAAGCTAAAGCGACCGAGTTTGTCACCAAAGCGTTTGCCAATGTGGCAGTGCTGGCAAAAGATGCCCGCGAATCGACTGACGCATTCTCCAAGCAGGGACAAGGTGATGCCTTGATCAACTATGAGAATGAAGTGATTCTGGCACAGCAAAAGGGGGAAAAGCTGGAATATGTCGTGCCAGATCCCAATGTGTCGATCGATATTCCGATTTCGGTGATTGATAAGAACGTGGATAAGCATGGCACGCGAGAAGTTGCAGAGGCATTTGTGCAGTATTTGTACACCCCGGAAGCACAAGCCGAATTCGTCAAGTTAGGCTTCCGCCCGTTGGATGGTGCCCCGGTGAAGACGAAAGAGAATACGGACAAGTACCCGGCGGTGAAGACTTTGGGCACGATTCAGGAGTATGGCGGGTGGAGCCAAGCACAGAAGAAGTTCTTTGACGATGGAGCGGTCTTCGACCAAGTCCAAGCTTCGATCAAACGTTAGGCATGACGCGTAGTTTGCCACTTTAATTTTGCGGAGTGGGGAGATGGGGAGCAGCAACTCTGAGTGCAGATCTTCTCTCTATCCTCCTATCTCTCGATCTGATTGACTGATGGTGAACTACTAGACCCGTAGAAATCAAACTATCTCGCTGCGGCTTTAAACTGTCTGGAGTACTCCGAAGTACTTTCCATCGTCCCTAAGACTTCGACAATACCCTTTGATTGTGAGAATCTAGGCAATGAGCAGAACAGCGATCGCATTGAATTTAGCTCATTTCTGGTGCTAAAGGACGGCGACGAGTTGCTTTCTCACGAGCATTTGCTTTTGTAAAGAGCTTTCCGGCTTCTTTGAGATCGATGTTACCCCCGCTAATGATTACGCCAATTTTGGCATCGGGGAAAGAGACGATTCCTTCGAGTAATGCAGCGGCAGCAAGCACACCTGTCGGTTCCACTACGATTTTCAGCCGTTCCCATAGAAAGAACATCGTGCGAAGAATTGCCGCTTCGGAAACTGTGACCATTTCATCTACTCGTTCCAAAATGATTGGAAAGGTCAGTTGTCCGAGAGCAGGCGTTCTTGCACCATCTGCGATCGTATTCGGATTTTCCACGGTTTGCAGCGTTCGACTATAGAACGATCGCTTCGCATCATCTGCTTGTCTCGGTTCAACCCCAATGATTTGACAGTTTGGTGCAAGATGTTTTGTGGCGATCGCACATCCTGAAAGCAATCCTCCGCCTCCACAGCAAACGAGCAAAACATCCAGTTCACCCACTTCTTCGATCAATTCTTTTGCCGCAGTGCCTTGTCCGGCGATCACAGGCTCATAATCAAATGGAGGAATTAAAATACGATCGCTCAAAATGGATTGAGCCACGTCTTCTCGTTTCTGCAACGCTCGGTTATAGGTGATCACTTCTGCACCATAGCTTTCAGTTGCAGCCTTTTTCACCACAGGCGCATCACTGGGCATCACGATCGTAACCGGAATGTCTAAAAGCTCACCTGCTAAAGCAAGAGCTTGCCCATGATTGCCCGATGAATAAGCAAGAACGCCTCGCTGCTTTTGTTCATCGGACAATTGAGCCATCGCGTTGTATGCTCCCCGAAACTTAAACGATCCCGATCGCTGGAAATTCTCACACTTGAAAAACACCTGTGCTCCAGTTCGATGATTCACTAGTCTGGAGGTGATCACAGGGGTTTTGTGAGCGATTCCAGCCAGACGATCGGCAGCCGCTAAAATATCCGAGTAAGCAACCATTATTTGTTGTAAAAGAAAGCGATTTCTTTATCTTTCAATGGTGCAAATCCAGCCGCCTCTAGCATTTGGTTGAGATCAGCTTGAGGAATATGTTTTGCTCCAATCCGCACAATTCTCGATCGCATCGTATTCGATACTCCACTGCGTTGCCGTCCCGCTTCAAGTGCCATGACTTTGTTATAAAGGTCGAGCTTTTCAGTGGGGATCGGAGAACCATCAAAGTCAATTCCTTTTGCGATCGCAACATCGATCGCATCGGCGCCTGTCGTATTTTCGGTACTCATAAAACGAATCAAATCTATTCTTGTACAAGAGCGATTGTACCAGGAAGCCTAGATCTGATAACGAATTAACTTAGCTGCAATTAGTTTTACCGAATTATCGGGAGATTTGATCTGAACCTTGGTCGCTTTTCATTCATGACTGTTGGGCATCTTGCCATGTTGATGAGCTTTAGCGTGACCACATAGAGGACATTCCATCGATTGGCTCGCAGTGAAGATCCATCTCTACTCAACCATTTCCACATGAGCTTGATGCACTCTCAAAGATCTGACATTGATGCAGTAGGATACTCAGGACTGACGAGCAATTCTAAATTCACCCTCTTGAATCATCACACTATCAAGCCGTCTTCGTTCACAAGTTGTTAATTATTGAACATTTTCATTCCTGACAATCACAAAACTGTCGTAACGAGTAAACAAGCTGTCACGAGAAATGCAACAACTGTCGTAACGAATAAACAAGCTGTCACAAGAAATGCAACAACTGTCGTAGCGAATAGACAAGCTGTCACGAGAAATGCAACAACTGTCGTAACGAATAGACAAGCTGTCGTAACGACAGCTTCTATTTTTGTGATTTGATCAGTGACTTACACAGAGACAGCATGTAAATTTGCGGAGACAAAATCGATCGCGGTAGAGAAATCACTTGCATTATCAAAGCAACTTTATAAAATCCTTACATTCTTTCTGCGTTTTCTGCTGAACCAGAAGTCCGGTTGAGTAAGCCAAGCTGGTCGCATAAATCTGTAGAGGAGAGAAAAATGTCTCGTAAAAAGCGTACTTCGCGAATTTTAGAAAAGGCTGAGATCCGCATCTCAGGGCTAAAAGCTGTTGATCCGGCGATGGATTTTGGTGAGTCTCGCAGTGTGGTGCATATGAGCGTGCAAATTGATCGATTACGCAGTCATATTGAAGACTATAATCGCGCGCTCACATTCCTCGACTCTTCTAAAAAACAAATTGAGGAACTTGAAAAAAGCTTAGGTGATCTCAGCGATCGCATGTTAACTGGAGTCGCATTCAAATACGGCAAAGATAGCCGAGAGTATGAGATGGCAGGTGGAACGCGGAAAAGCGATCGCATTCGTAAAAGCAGCATCGCCCGAATTAAAGCGACGAAAGGAGCAAAAATTACGCCTGAAACTGAGACTGAGCAAAGTGCATAAGTTAATTTTGCTCTAATGAGCAAAGAAATCGATACAGAGGGCTATCAACCTGGGAATGCTGAAGCATAGCCCTCTTAAATTCGACAGAGTCAATAGGTTTTATCCACGATCGTCATAACCGAAAAATTGTTGCGTGCATCCGTACATCCCGCGATCATGCTTCACAATTTCTTCTCGAAAAATCTGCGAAATTACTGCTTTGTAATTCCAGGTGAATGTCCTAAGGCGCGGATTGGGAAATCTACCCATTGAGCAAACTAGAACCCTCGTCCTACCTGGAGAAGAATATGGACTTCGCGAGATTACCCCAATGGAATCGTCAATCTCCACTTGAAACCAGCACAATTCCATCGATCGCAGTTTCGCAAAATGATTTCAGTCCAACTTGGTCATCGCTTCAGGGCAAATCGTCCTTGATTGTGATCGATTCGAGCGTTCCAAACTACCAGGAATTAGTTGCAGGGATTCAAGGCGATGCTCATATTTTAATTCTCGATCCCGTCAAAGATGCGATCGCCCAAATTACTTCAGCACTCTTAGAAGAGAGCGGGATTTCGAGCTTGCACCTTATCTCGCACGGAGCGAGTGGTGCGCTCAAACTAGGTGAAACTTGGCTCGATCGAGCAACACTCGATCGCTATCAGTCAGAATTTAAGCTGTGGAGCCAGTCCCTCACCGCAGATGCAGACATTTTGATCTACGGTTGTGATGTCGCTCAAGGAGAGATTGGACAAAGCTTTATTCAGCACTTCAGCCTGTTAACTGGTGCAGATATTGCTGCGTCGAATAATCTAACTGGCAATGTTAACCTGAATGGGGATTGGGCGCTGGAAGTGCAAACCGGAGCGATCGAATCCGCGATCGCATTCAATGCTGATATTCAGGCTAACTACCAATCAATTCTGCCTGTCGATCTGATTTCAGTGAGCAATCCTACACTCGTAAAAGGCAGCGTGGGACTCGATAACATTGGACAAAACGCAGTCAGTGGAGATGGACGCTATGTTGTCTTTGCGAGCAGCGCTTCGAGCTTGGGAGCCAATGATAGTAACGGAGCATCGGATGTATTTCTATACGATCGACAAACCGATTCCGTCACCCTGATTAGCCAGAATTTTAGCAAAAGTGGCAGTGCAACGGGCGCATCCCTCAATCCCGTCATTAGCTTCGATGGCAACTTTGTTGCATTCATTAGCAATGCCAACAATCTTGTTGGATCAATGGCAAGCAATACAGATTCCATTAACAATATTTTTGTGTGGGAGCGGACTACAGGCAACATTTCACTAGTCAGCCGAGATGACACAGGCAAGAGTGGAATCCGTGCCTCATCTGCTCCTAGTATCAGCGATGATGGCAGCCGAATTGCATTTCAAACTCAATCTCAACTTTTACCCACCGATAGTTCGGCTCGCCCAGACGTGTATGTTTGGACACGATCGACAGGTGCTTTAACTCATGTCAGTCGAAATCGGATCGGCACAATCAGCCGAACCGTTGGAGCCGATGCGCCTGTGATCAGTGGCGATGGAAAATATGTAGCATTTGCCAGCCTCTATTCCAATCTGGCAGCATCTGATACAAATGGCGTACAAGATATCTTCCTGTGGCAGCAAGAAACCGATACGGTTATTAACTTAACGACTTCTGGTAATGCAGCATCATCTAGCCCGGTTATCAGTCGCGATGGAAGCCGGGTAGCATTTGTCAGTGATGCGACCAATTTCGCAACCGATACGAACGGAGTGCGAGATGTCTTTGTCTGGACGCGATCGCCCGAAGACCCGTTAGCCGGAACCATTCAGCTTGCCAGTGTGAATGCGACAAATACAAACAGCGGGAATACAATACCTGGCGCGATCGGGTTAAATCTAGGCTCGCAAAATCCGGTACTCAGTCGAGACGGGCAAACCCTCGCTTTTACAAGTGCTTCAACCGATCTCGTCGCAGGCGATACGAACAATAAAGTAGATGTATTTGCTCGGAACTTAACAACGAATCAGACTATTTTAGTCAGTCAGAACACCACAGGAACTCCATCAGATGGGGACTCTGGCAACATTACGCTGAGCGCAGATGGCAAGCGGATCGCCTTTACAAGCCTGGGTACCAATTTAGCCAATGGCGACACGAATGGAGTGCAAGATATTTTTGTCCGAGATATTTCGACCGGACAACCCGATTCAGGTAAAACATTCTTAATCAGCCGCACGCCGACCGGAGGCGTTGGCAATAACAGTTCTGGAACCACTTCGACTGGGATTGAACCTTCGATCTCTGTCCCCATCATCACCAGTGATGGGACAAGTGTTGTGTTTGTCAGTCAGGCAAGCAATCTCAATCCAGAAGATGTCAACTCTAACTTTGATGGATACATCATTCCGGTAGCAACTGGAGCAGCCACTCTCATCAGTCGCCGTAATGCTGACCCCAATACAAGCTCACGGACAGGCAGTGGAGACTCGACGCTGGCAGAAAATTCACTGAGCGAAACGGGGCGTTACATTGTCTTTACCAGTAATGCCTCTGAGCTTACAGATGGCGATACAAATGGAGTTGCCGATGTTTTCTTGCGCGATCGTCAAACTGGAACGACAACGCTGATCAGCAAGGGTGCAACGATCGCCAATGGCACTTCAGGAAACGCCAGCATTAGCGCGGATGGTCGCTATGTCGTCTTTACGAGTGAAGCGACAAATTTAGGTAGTGTCGATAATAATAATGCGATCGACATTTTCTGGGTCGATGTGCAAACGCAGCAATTGCGATTAGTCAGCCGAGCAATAGATGGAGCGAACAGTGCGAATGCAGCTTCACTCAATCCAGCACTGAGTGCAAATGGTCGCTATGTTGCCTTTACGAGTAGCGCAACCAATCTTGTTGCTGGCGACACGAATGGACTGCAAGATGTATTTGTTTGGGATAGTCAGGATAATTCGATTCTGAATATCACTCAAGGTGCAACAGGTGGCATCTCAGAGCAGCCTGTTATTAGCCCCGATGGACGATATGTTGCTTTTGTCAGTGCTGCATCGAATCTTGCGGTTGGTGATACGAATGGACTCAGAGATGTCTTCGTCTGGGATCGCACAAACAGCAGTATTACACTCGTGAGCCGAGCAACGGGAGCAAGTGGTGCAATTTCAGATGGCGATTCGTACCAAGTCAGTATGAGCCAGGATGGAAGAACGATCGCGTTTACAAGTACTGCCAAGAACCTTGCAGGCACACCCGATGGCGACAATGACGAAGATGTCTTTGTTCGCAACTTAGATACAAACACAACGGTACACGTCAGTGTGAATCAAGCAGGCGGATATAGCGTCAGCAGCGAATTCACGCCCCTAAGAGCATTCAGCCCGAGACTGAGTGGCGATGGTAAATTCGTCGCGTTTACTAGCACCTTTACTGATTTAGTTGCCACAGACACAAATGGAACCAGTGATGTCTTCTTACGAGATCTAACCACGAATGTCACGAAATTGATTAGCGTCAATCTGGCAGGTTCAGACAGTGGGAATAATGCAACGGGTGCAGATGGCGGCACTGGCAGCGGCACTGGCACAGGTTCTTTTGCGACTGGAATTAGCAACGACGGGCGCTATGTTGTCTTTAATAGCTTCTCAAGTAATCTTGTCGGTAACGATACAAATAGTGCACTGGATGCGTTTGTCCGAGATGTCACTCAGAATCTCACACTTCTAGCGAGCCAAATTCCTGCTGAGACAAATAGTGGTCAAGGCGCTTCTTTCAATCCTGTCATTAGTAACAATGGCGGTTATGTTGCTTTCACTAGTCTTGCTACAGATTTAACGCCACGAGATTTGAACGGAAAATATGATGTCTTTGGCTTGAATCTATCCACGACCGTGAGTTTGTCACTGAGCAAAAACACGATCGCAGAAGCCACACCGACGAATTCAGTTCAATACACGATTCGGCGCAATCAAACCGCAGGTTCGTTAACGGTGAAGTTAGCGATCGACAACACAAGCACCGTCTCTGCCAGCGATTACACTTTCACTGCTGGCTCAGGAATTACGCTGACTCAAAACGGTTCAGAACTTACGATCGAGTTTGCAAACGGAGTGAATGAAGGCATTCTCACTTTAAGCGCGATCGATGACACTGCACTTGAAGACGAAGAAGTATTGAATCTCAGTGTTGTAGCAAGCCCAGATTATGCGATCGCAGATAGTTTTGGAACTACTTCGCTGAAGTTTATCGATAACGAGATCCCAATCTTTGTCTCCATTACCAATACCACTCAGGACATCAAAGAAGGGAATTCGGGCGAAAAAGCGTTTACCTTCCAAGTCAAACTGGCAACTCCTGCGACAACAGACCCTGTGACGGTTCGATATACAGTTCAGCCTGGAACGGCTGATGCTAATGACTTCACTGCGACAACAGGCATTCTCACCTTCAATGTTGGGGAGTCAGACACTCAAACTATTACCGTTCAAGTCAAAGGCGATACACAGTTTGAGCCAGATGAAACCTTCACAGTTGAACTGAGCGATGCGAGTGCAAATGCGAGATTACAAACTGGCTCTGCAACTGCAACGATCGAGAATGACGACATTGCACCTACGATCTCGATCGTAGGTCTCGATTCAATCACGGAAGGACAATCCAGCACACAGACTTATGCGCTAACCGTTCAGCTCAATCAAACTAGCAGCACCCCGATCACAGTAGATTATGCAGCCGTTGATTTAGGTGCAGCGAATGGCAAAGATTATGTGCTCGCACCGGGTCAATTAACGTTTGCAGCAGGCGAACAAACTAAAACGATTAATGTCACTGTCAATGGCGATAGTATTTTTGAAGCCGATGAACAGTTCAAAATTCAGCTTTCCAATGCTGTCGGTGCAATTTTACCTGAAGCTCAAGCCGCAAAAACAGTCACGATCACCAATGATGACACTGCACCCACTCTCAGCATTGAGACAGTTACTGAACAATCCGAGGGCACAACGCCTTATAACTTTGTCGTGAAACTCACAGGCGAGACAGAAGTGCCTGTGACTGTGAAATACGCAACAGTTCCTGGAACAGCGACAGTTGAAGACTTCACAAACGTATCTGATAGCTTAACTTTCGCAGCAGGAGAAACTCAGAAAACAATTGCGATCGCAATCACCGATGATACTCAACGCGAACGCAATGAATCGTTCTCAGTGCAACTTTCTGAGCCAACCAATGCAACTATTACCACTGCATCCGCAACTGGAACCATCACCGATAACGATCCCATTCCAACGGTATCGATCACCAACGTTACCAAGGCAGAAGGCAATAGTGGAAATACGCCATTCGAGTTTGAAGTCAGCTTATCCAATGCGAGCGATCAAGAAATTGTTCTGAACTACACCACCGAAGACGGAACGGCACTCGTCTCAGACAACGACTATCAAACAGCAAGCGGAACAATTCGATTTGCACCCGGAACAACCAAGCAAACGATTACTGTCAATGCGACAGGAGATAGCCGACGGGAACAAGATGAAACGTTCTCCGTAAAGCTGAACACGACAACTCCAAGCTTAGTAACGATTCCAACAGATGCGATCGGTCTTGGAACCATTCAAAACGATGATTTAACCTTCCCATCGATTAGCGTCTCACCTGCAACTGTGAATGAAGGTGGAGTTCTTTCCTTTGAAGTGTCGCTTTCAGATACCAGTAGTGATGAAATCCGCATTGATGTTGCGACTAGTGACGGAACCGCATTACTCAGCGATTTTGATTACACTCGTCTGACTCAGACCCTAATTTTTGCTCCAAATGAGCGTACAAAAACCGTCACAGTTCAAACAACAAACGACAACAAGCTGGAAGACGACGAAACGATCACGCTCACCTTATCGAATCCAGTCAATACGACGATCGCAGGAACTGGAAGCGCGATCGGAACCATCAAAAACGACGACCAGCGACCCACGATCGGGATTGCAAGCACACCTTTAAGCGAAGATGACCCAACGGCTGCCGCTTATCCTTTCACAATCCGTCTCTCGAATCCGACCACCCAAACCGTCACGGTGAAATACCGAACGATCGATGACACTGCAACCGTTGCCGACAATGATTATGTGGCAACAAATGGAACCATCACCTTTAATCCTGGTGAAACCGAGAAGACCATTACAGTTCAAGCTATTGCCGATCGTAAATTCGAGCCAACCGAACGGTTTATTGTCCGTTTAGAAGATGCAGTTAATGCAGATCTCTCTCCCACCGCAACGGACGGACTGGGTGTATTGAACAACGACGACGCAGCACCGCAGTTATCGATTTCCTCTCGCACTGGAGCACAAGCCGAAGGCGATTCTGGCACAACTCCGTTTGTCTTCGTGGTCACGCTGAACAATCCGAGTAGCGAAGAAATCCGCGTCAACTACACAACTGCTAACGGCACTGCGACTTCTCCCGCAGATTTTGCCGCTACAAATGGAACCTTAATTTTTGCACCTGGACAAACCGAGCAAACGATCACGGTTAATGTTGCAACGGATTCTGGAATCGACGGAATTGAACCAGATGAAACCTTCTTTGTTCGCTTAAGCGACCCAATTGGAGCAACGCTCTCTAGCAACAGCGAAGCACAAGGAACCATTCTCAATGATGACAATGCTCCAACTCCGACGATCCGAATTGATGATGTCATTGCTAGCGAAGGCAACGGCAACACAACCTACACCTTCAAAGTTAAGCTGCTACAACCTACAACCAATACGGTCACCGTCCAATATCGCACCCTAGACGGCACAGCAACCGTCGCAGATGGAGATTATACAGGACTCACAACCCCTGGAACACTGACTTTTGCACCTCGCGAAACCGAAAAAGAAATCTCGATCGTGGTTCGAGGAGATACAAAATTTGAGCCGAATGAAGACTTCTTTGTAGAACTCTTCAATCCCACCAATGCAACCCTATCGTCGCTATCAACAGCAAAAGGCGTAATCAATAACGATGATGCTCGCCCGACGATTAGCATTGGCAATGTCGTTGTCTCAGAAGGCAATGTAGACGGAGCATTCACCGATGCAATCTTCACCGTTTCGCTCTCAAATCCAAGCAGTGAAGCAATTACCGTCGATTTCACAACGGTTGATGGCACAGCACTGGTCAGCGATAACGACTATCAAGCTGTATCAGGTAAGCTCACTTTTACTCCAGGTGTCACCAGCCAGCAAATCACCGTCAAAGTCCGAGGCGATCGCAAATTTGAACTCGATGAAGCTTTCTCAATTCGTCTTTCTGCTCCAACAAACGCCGATCTATTCACGGCTCCAAATCAAGGCATCGGAACAATTCTCAGCGATGATTTCCGCCCAACCATTACGATCGACGATGCCACCCCAGTTCTAGAAGGCAACTCTGGCACAACCCCGATTCAATTCAAAGTCCGTCTCTCGAATCCCAGTAGCGAGACTGTAACCGTGAAGTACGTCACGAAGAACGGCACAGCAGATGGGAATGATTTTGCAACGGTATCGACTCCCACAACTGTCACCTTTGCGCCTGGACAAACTGAGCAGACTATCACCGTTCAAGCGATCGGAGATACCCAGTTTGAACTCGATGAAACCTTTACCATTGAATTGAGCGAACCTAGCAATGCTCAAATTGCAGATGGCAGTGCAACGGGAACAATCATCAACGATGAAGCATTGCCACGGCTATCGATCGCAGCAGTTCCACCTAGTCTTGCAGAAGGCAATAGCGGTATCACTCCCTTTACGTTTGAGGTGAGTCTCAGTGAAGCCAGCCCAGTTCCCATTACAGTCCGTTACAGCACTGTAGATGGAACCGCCACGATTACAGGCAACGATTATGTTGCTGCATCAGGAACACTAACATTTGCAGCCAATGAGACGAAAAAGACAATCACTGTGAACACTTTGGGTGATACACAGTTTGAAGGTAATGAAACTTTCCAAGTCGCACTCAGCAATGCATCTGGTGCAACCATTCAGACAGGTTCAGCCACCGCGACGATCACCGAAGATGACACTCCTCCGGGCGGTGACACAACGGATTCGCCGTATGACATTCTCTGGCGCAATCAGCGCACTGGAGAAAACATGCTCTGGCTTCCATCTGGCAGTTTATTAGAGCGCGAGATTCCCTTCTTCACCGTACCAGACCCGCGTTGGCAAATCGCTGGCTCGGCTGACTTCGATGGCGATGGCGACACGGATCTCCTCTGGCGCAACCCTAGCACTGGAGAAACTGCAATTTGGCAAATGGCTCCTGATCTCTCATTCAGAGGAAGTCTGCTGCCGACCACCGATAGTAGTTGGGAAGTCAAGGGAATTGCAGACTTTAACCGCGATCGCAAACCAGACATCCTCTTCCGCAATGTCAGCACAGGTGAGAATGCGCTCTGGTTCATGCGTGATACAGCGTTGAGTTCATCATCTTTCATTACCAGAGTTGCAGACACAAGCTGGCAGATTGATGTTGTTGCCGACTTTGACAACGATGGCAACGCAGACATTTTCTGGTCAAATACGCGCACCGGAGAAACAGCCCTATGGTTCATGAACGGAACCAATATCAAATCGAGCCAGTTCTTGCAGAAAGTTCCAGATATTGCTTGGCGACCGATCACGTCGGGCGACTTTAATCGAGATGGATTTGTCGATTTGTTCTGGCGCAATCAGCGAACAGGTGAGAACGCAATCTGGTTCCTACGAAATGGCGAACTCCAAAGCAGTTCTTTTATTCAATCTGTTCCACCGACGAGTTGGCAGCTTGAGCAAGTTTACGATTTCAATGGAGATCAGAGTTTAGATCTGTTGTGGCGCAATACTGTGACACAAGAAATGGCAATTTGGTACATGGCGCGTGAGGTATTTGGAGCGTATGCGCTCTTGCCGAGCCTACCCGATCGCAATTGGGCAATCGAAGGGGTCGGTTTGATAGGCAACCAAAGAAAAGGTGAGATTGTTCTGCGGAACTATCAAACGGGTGAAAACCGCATCTGGCGAGTGAATCAAGATGTGTTTAATCGCACGACCATGTTAGAAACCTTAAGCCGCGATTGGGAGATTCAAGGAACGGGAGACTTCGATCGCAATGGCGATGCTGACATTGTTTGGCGGAATTTGCGAACCCGCGAATTGTCGATTTGGCTGACCCAGAATGGGCAAGTTCGTGAGAAAGTGACTGTTCCGTTAGGCTGGAACGTTCCGACCACTTGGAAGATTTTGGCAGTCGATGATTTTAGTGGTGATGGCACTCCCGATCTAGTGTGGCGAAACGACGAAACGGGTGAAACCGCATTCTGGACATTCAATGGGACTCAGTTTTCTTCGAGCAGTTCAATTCTGCCTGCGATGGATACTAACTGGCGGTTAGAAGGGGTTGCCGATATGAATAACGATCGCAGTCTTGATTTAATCTGGCGCAATCCGACGACAGGTGAAATTGCATATTGGTTGTTCGATCGCACTCGATTAACTCGTGGCGTAATCAATCCTGCAATCGATTTAAATTGGCAAATTAGAGGTTTTGCAGACTTTAATCGCGATGGTCAAACGGATATCGTTTGGCGCAATCTGGTGACGGGTGAAAATGGCATTTGGATTATGAATGGAATCCAGTTGAGTCAAAGCATCAAGTTGGAGAATGCGTTGCCAAATTGGGATATTGTCGGCATTGGAGAGTACAACCAAGATAATCAGCTTGATTTATTGTGGCGCGATCGCTTGACTGGCTCGAATGCAGTTTGGTATCTCAACAACGGCAATTTCGTACTCGGAGCTTACATTCCATCGCTTCCTGATCCTGCTTGGACTGTGGAGGGAATTGACGATTTCTAAGTTAGGAACTGCTCAGACTAGCACCAATTTAGGAAGAATTCTGGGCTGTTGCTCTCGCTTCTTAAACTATGGTGCAGAGCCTATAGCACTCCTGTTTGGTTTGTAAGATCTTGCAAGTTGGGGAATGGGGAAATTGCTCTCCATTCCCCTATTTCACAGCCGATTTAGGACTGCTGTAGTCGCGGCTAGAGAAATTGCTTGTATCTCCTCTCGGCTCTGCTCAACGCTCTAAGATCTAAGTTTTTTGTGAGTTGAGTGCAGCCGAAGCTCAAAGCCAATCAAGAATTCAGCACACTTTTCTTGAAGCACAAATTCTTGCCAGATTTGGGAACTCGGAAAAGCAAAGAATTGAGATGATGGCAGATCAAACGTCATATGTACCTGTCAGCGATCGCCCAATCATCAAACCTACAGAATAAAGGGTTTCTCAAATCAGCAAAGCGCTGGAAATAATTCATACAAAAAAGCCCCCCATTTCTGGAGGGCTTCATTTAGCTCAAGTCAGTTAAAGATTAACCGTTGATTGCAGGTGCGCTCATTGCAACAGGTGCAACTTCACCAGCAGCCAAGTCGAGCGGGAAGTTGTGAGCGTTACGCTCGTGCATCACTTCCATACCCAGGTTCGCACGGTTGATTACATCAGACCAGGTGCTCACTACACGACCTTGCGAGTCGATGATCGATTGGTTGAAGTTGAATCCGTTCAAGTTGAACGCCATCGTGGACACACCCAATGCGGTGAACCAGATGCCGACGACCGGCCATGCACCCAAGAAGAAGTGCAGTGCGCGAGAGTTGTTGAACGATGCGTATTGGAAGATCAACCGTCCGAAGTAGCCGTGCGCTGCAACGATGTTGTAGGTCTCTTCTTCTTGTCCAAACTTGTAACCGTAGTTTTGGCTCTCAACTTCAGTGGTCTCACGTACCAACGAAGAAGTGACCAACGAACCGTGCATTGCCGAGAACAAGCTACCACCGAATACACCAGCTACGCCCAACATGTGGAACGGGTGCATCAAGATGTTGTGCTCTGCTTGGAAGACCAACATGAAGTTGAAGGTTCCAGAGATTCCGAGGGGCATACCGTCGGAGAACGATCCTTGTCCAATCGGGTAGATCAAGAAGACTGCGGTTGCTGCTGCAACAGGTGCAGAGTATGCAACACAGATCCAAGGACGCATGCCGAGACGGTAGGAAAGTTCCCACTCACGTCCCATGTAGCAGAAGACGCCGATCAAGAAGTGGAATACGACGAGTTGGTAAGGACCACCGTTGTACAACCACTCATCTAAGGATGCTGCTTCCCAAATTGGGTAGAAGTGCAAGCCAATTGCGTTCGAGGAAGGAACAACTGCACCAGAGATGATGTTGTTGCCGTAGAGCAAGGAACCTGCAACAGGTTCACGGATGCCGTCGATGTCCACAGGAGGAGCAGCGATGAAGGCGATGATGTAGCAGATGGTTGCAGCCAGCAAGGTGGGGATCATCAATACGCCGAACCAGCCTACATACAGGCGGTTTTCGGTGGAGGTGACCCAGTTGCAGAACTGCGCCCACAGGTTTGCGCTTTCGCGTCTCTGTAAGGTCGTTGTCATGGTTTGATAATTACGTTTGAGAAGATGTATGAAGTGGTTGTGTTAACCACACTTTACATATTAAGGGGAAGATTGAGATTTGTAAAGAGTGTTAACAATTATTTCAGAATTTTCTTTCCGAAGGCGCGCCGATCGCATGAAAAAACCGCCTGTTTGGGGCTGGAAACCCTGATACAGGCGGAGAATTTGGGGAATGAAATCAGTTTGAAGCGCTCGCTGAAGTGTCGAAACGCTGGCGGTGCAGGTTTGCACGAGTCGATAAGCCCATCTGTTTTAATAGGCGATTAATATGTCGATCGCTAATCGCGACTCCGGTTTCTTGTAACAAATGTTTTCTGAGCCACTGGGCTGTCCAGCGATCGAACGGATAGCCGAACTGTTTTGGGCTATGACTGACTAATTCTTTTAAGCGATCTAAATATTGATCATTGATCGTCTTTGGACGACCGACAGGCTGATTAATCCAATCGTCTTGCTCAATTCGCTGCAAACTTTTTGTCATGGAACACACTCCCTAACAGGTTGTTCCGCCTTCATCGACGGAGAGTCAAACTCGATCAACGATCGATATGCGTTAGGTAGATTGCCCTGATGATGATGCTATTTAACAGTGAGTAGATATCAGATGTGAAGTGGTGAAACTACTATTATTTCGTCTGCACTTGTGTCCAAAAAAGCACTTTCTAAATAGGAGGTAATTCTATTCCTGAATATGACGATCTGAAGATCAAACCAGCTTCTAGAAATTCGATCGATATCAGGAAGAATCTTAGCTGATGGATTAAAGTTTTAGCACGAAGCTTTCTCGAAGATGGAAGTCTGCTTCAGTTCCACAGTGCTGAAGTGCCCAATATGTAATATTTTGAGGCGATGTTTCAATGACTGTAGTAATTGAAACATCAAGAGGTTGATCGGGCTGGACGATCGAATTAAGATCAAGTTCAATTGTGAGTGAAACTTGCTTGGCTTTCACATTTATCTCAAAGGGAAGTGATGTAAATTTGAGTTCTTCCTGCATTCCTGTTCGATAATTTTCAAAGCGATAGATATTCCAATCGCCGCTTGGAGAAAGGTTAAATTCCCAATATTGTGGGGAGTTCTGGACACCGAGAAAAAACTCAAAGCAGGTGGTCTGCCATAGATTATTCTGACGGGTTGGCGATTTTGCGGCAGGAATGAACACTTGAGAGCGTTCGTCGAATAGATCGTAAGTCAGGCGCAATCGATTGTTCGATCGAGAAATGCTCCCTGACAGTTTGAGATCCGAGTCTGCATCAAAAGGGTGGAGAGTAAAATGCTTCATCGTAAGTCCTCCACGATCGCACAAATGGCTGGTTCTTGAGATTCAATGCTCTCTGCTAACTTGAACTGCACCAAGGCACGCACTAAGTTATGGTCTGGATAGTTCACCTTGAAGTAACGATTGCCCATGAGATAGTCGGTGAAGAATCTTAGCCCTAATTCAAATGTGATTAAGCGAATAGCATCAAACAAATAGGCATAGTCCTGTTCTGTGAGAAACGTTTTTGCAATCCTGACATAGCCTCGTAAAATTCCCTCGCATAGATCAGGTTCAAATCTTACCGTCTCCCAGGCTTGGGTTTCTTCGCCGATCGCATTACAGCCTGAGCGCAGACAATCGCCAATATCGTAGTGAATCAAGCCAGGTTTTACAGTGTCGAGGTCAATCACACTCACGGCTTGGTTTGTTTGGGTGTCGAACATGATGTTATTGATCTTAGGATCGCCATGCATCAGTCGCAGTTTTAATTTTCCTGAGTGTTTCGCATTTTCTAAAACCTGTGCCCAAGCTTGGCGATCGCTGACAAATTTCAAACAATAGTTGACTTCTGGCGTGCGAGAAACGGTGGAATTTGATAATGCGCGATCGTACTGTTGCAAATAAAGCGGCGTGATGTGAAATCCTTCTAGCGTATCTAAGAGCTTTTCAGGAGGTAAATCACTGACTAAACAATGAAACAGTCCTAAAGCATAACCAATCTCTTCGGCTTGACTGAGATTCTGAATGGTGTCATACGATCGAGAATTTTCAATAAAACTAATGGCTCTCCAAAACGAGTCTTCTTCTAAATAATGGTCTTGCTTCTCGTTGGTGAAAATCACTTGTGGCGTTTCCCAACGTCGATCTAGATTCAGCGTGGGAAGTCGATCGCAAATGTGTTGAGTGCAGACACACATATTCTGCATCACCCATTCAGGCTGGCGAAAGACTTGCGTATTCATTCGCTGCAAGACAAATTGCGACGTTTCCAGTGCAACTAAAAAGGTATCGTTAATATTGCCGTTTCCCAATGCTCGAACTTCGCGAATCGATTGCGATGTGAATTTCTGTGCAATCTTGAGCAGATGTTCGGGGGAGTAATGATTTACCATTCTGAGAGCATTGAGAAGATTTCCTCGACATTCTACTATGACGATCGAACCTATAACCGCCCCAGACGTTCACCCGATTCAGGAGGTCTTGAATCAGGTTCATGAAAAGTATCGATCGCTCAATTTAGGAACTCCAGCGACCTATATTCCTGAACTGGCAAAAACAGACCCAAAGTTGTTTGGAATTTGCATTGTCACTGTGGATGGAGAGCAGTTTTCGGTAGGCGATGCTGAGCAATTGTTTACCATTCAATCAATCTCTAAGGTATTTGTGCATGGGCTAGCACTTGAAGATCATGGGAGGGAACAGGTGCTTTCTAAAGTTGGAGTCGAACCCACGGGGGATGCTTTTAATGCGATCGTGCTAGATGAACAGTCGAAGCGTCCTTACAATCCGATGGTAAATGCAGGCGCGATCGCGACGACGAGTTTGATTAAAGGTCAGGGTGCATCAGAGCGGCTCAATCGAATGTTGGCAATGTTTGAGCGCTATATCGGACATGAGAGCTACATTGATATGCCAACGTTTATGTCTGAGCGAACGACTGGATTTCGGAATCGAGCGATGGCTTATCTGATGCGGAACTTTGGCATGATTGACGATCGCATTGATGAGTCTTTGGATCTCTACTTTCAGCAATGCTCTTTGATGGTGAATTGCTGTGATTTAGCTACGATGGCAGCGACTCTAGCAAATCAGGGAAAAAATCCGCGCACTGGAGTTCAAGCTGTGCCGTCTCGCTATGTTCGGGATATGCTCAGCGTGATGTATATGTGTGGAATGTACAACTATTCCGGAGAGTGGGCATATCGAGTTGGATTGCCTGCCAAAAGTGGGGTAAGCGGTGGATTGATGGTGGTCGTTCCGGGGAGGTTAGGGCTTGGGATTTTTTCGCCCCCGTTAGATGAGCGGGGAAATAGTGTGCGGGGAGTTAAGGTGTGTGAGGATCTTTCTGAGCAGTTTGGATTACACTTGTTTGAGTGTGAAGAGAGATCGTAGAGTCTACAGAAAATCTATATGAATTGCCCAATTGCTACTTTGGAAGGAGATCCAAACAAAGCCTCTAATGAGATCGCTTGTGCAGATTGCATTTGCCCATAGCTAAACACATAGGGAACATCAGATGGTAACTGTGGAATAAAACGATCGAGGACATAAGGACTGCCATAAACTACGATCGCATAAAGTTGATCAGTATTGAGCAAGTAAGTAAACCAATCTTGTGCTGCTTGTGTTAGTCCAGCAATCCCTCGAAATGGATTGCCTCGGATGAATAGCTGCAAGACAGATGGACTTGCATCGCGAGTACTCAAATCAATGTACGGCGTATGTCGATCGATAATCTGAGTCTGAGTGAATCCGAACTGAGACGGAACTGCGATCGCGGGAGCTGTTCGACCTAAGAACTCACAATCGAGAATGCTATCTACGACTACAATGTTTTGCCCCACACCCGACAAAGTTACTAATCGCGATGGATTCGGCTGATAGACTCGCATCGAATCTCGAAGTAACTGAGCATTAGTTGCTAGCATCTCAGGCTGAGCAATCTTTTGAGTCAGATCATTCGTCTCTAAAGGCAATGAAGCAAGATTTTCCCAAGCATGACCTTCTTCAGACGGAATCTCTGGGATACAAGCTTTCTGCTTCGCTCGCCAGATCCTTTCAACAGATGCACGAATGCGATCGCGATCAATCCGTCCTGCTTCGACTGCTTCACAAACAGCATCGATCGCTTTTTCTGGCTCTAATGGCATCAGCATAATATCGGCTCCAGCTTCGACGGCTAAAACGCACGCTTCTGCTGTTCCATAGCGATTCGCGATCGCACCCATAACTAAAGCATCTGTGACAATCACACCTTCAAATCCTAAATTCTGCCGCAATTCATCTGTGAGAACTTTGGGCGAAAGTGTAGCAGGATAGTTCGGATCGAGTGCGGGAACCTGTAAGTGAGCACTCATCACAACATCGACACCCGCAGAGACTGCATTCCTAAACGGCGGAAATTCAATTGCTTCTAATCTTGCTCGATCGTGCGGAATCAGTGGCAATTCGAGATGCGAATCAACGGCTGTATCGCCATGTCCGGGAAAATGTTTTGCAGTCGTCAGAATCGGATGTTGATGTGCGCCTCGAATAAATGCTTTTGCTAATTCACTGACAATCTCAGGCGTTTCACCGAATGCCCGCACATTGATCACTGGATTATTCGGATTGTTATTGACATCGACTGTAGGAGATAGCAGCCAATTTAAGCCGATCGCTAAACTTTCCTCTGCAGTGATGCTTCCCATCTGTTCGGCATAGTGACAGGCGAGTGGAAGATCGCGTTTGGCAATTTCAGCGATCGACATGGGGGGCGGAAACCAAGTTGCACCTGAGAATCGCTGTCCGACTCCTTCTTCTACATCGGCACAAATCAGTAATGGCGTTGATGCCCAGTTTTGAAGCTGCTGAGTTCTCAGAGCAATTTCTCCAGCACTCGCACCCAATAAGATCACACCTCCTACACCCAAATCTTTGACCCAGTGTTCTAGCGTAGCCGCGGGGGGTTCCCAGATTGGATATTGGATTTGGTGATCAAATAGAAATCCGGATGCTCTGACAACTACCATCTGAGCAACTTGCTGAGGCAGGGTAAGTGTGTCGAGATTGGGAAGAAAAGAAGCCATGATTTCGCTCTTTCTGAAAATTCAGCTAGTCACTAAGCTTACAAGAGTTTGCTTCCGTTCTGTCTCAAATGGTTGAGCGCGATCGCAGGGCATTCCTTGATAATCATCCCTGAAGAGTTTGGACTGAATCAAAGCCGAGCGTGTCGATACACATCACTCGCAGCACGATGCACGATCGAATGTCGGTAAACCAAAGCATCCATATCCTCAGCATATCCACCTCCAATCACACAAGCGACCGGATAGCCTCGCCCTACACAAGTCGTTAAGACCTGCATTTCCCGGCGATACAATCCAGAATCCGTCAGGGCTAGCTTGCCTAATCGATCTCCGAAATGCGGATCAACACCTGCATCATAAAAAACTAAATCCGGCTTCACTTCAGAAAGTAAATCAGGAAGATACTGATCCAAAACTTGCAAATATTCGTCATCTTCCATTCCTTCTTTTAGAGGAACATCTAAATCACTCTGCTGCTTCGTTCCAGGAAAATTAATTTCACAATGCATCGAGAACGTAAATACACTCGGATCAGATTGAAAAATAAACGCCGTTCCATCTCCTTGATGCACATCGAGATCAACAATCAGAATTTTTTCAACTAACCCTAATTTCTGCAAAACGCGAGACGCGATCGCTAAATCATTAAAGATACAAAATCCCGATCCATAGCTCGGAAATGCGTGATGAGTTCCCCCCGCCGTATTGCAAGCAAGACCACATTTCAAAGCAAGCTGCGCTGTCAAAATTGTTCCACCGACTGCCGTACAAGTTCGATTCACCAATTCTGAACTCCAAGGCAAGCCAATTCGTCTTTGAGCCTTTGCATCCAGCGTTCCAGAACAATACGCATTCACATAATCGGCAGTATGAACAAGCTCGATCCAATCTTGAGCAGGACGATCGGGAACATGAAACTGATCGAGATCAGCCACTCGATCGCTTAACAATAGCTCGTAAAGTTTCTTAAATTTCTCCATGGGAAAGCGATGACCCAGTGGAAGAGGTGCAACGTAATTAGGGTGGTAAATTAGCGGCAAATCCATCAATCTTTTAATCTGATTACTGTCTGTAGTTTTGTGAATAAAGGCGCTTGAATATTGCTATTTGTAAGACTTTCTAGAGGATTACACCCCTCATCCTTTAGACTGATTCGAGACTTAAGAAACCCGCTGACATCGCACTATGGCTCATTCCACTTGGCACGAATATCTCAATCTCGCTTCATTCTTCGCAAGTGTTGCTGGACTTTATCTTTTGTTGAATCAGAAAAAGGCGCAGACTCAGCAAGAAGAGAACGAAGTTGCCGATCAAGTTTTGTTTTCGATGGCATTTGCCTACTGGATTGTACATTGCATTGCAGTGGGAGCACAGAAGTGGGTTTGTCCAGATTGGACGACCTGTATGTTAAGCCTCAAATGGACAGCCGTGATTTCTTACCTCCTCACTTTCTCCTGCGCATTAAGCTTGCCCCTGCACCGTATTGCTTCCACTCAGCAGCCTGTTGAGTAATTTAGAAGGCGAATCCGAGCCGATCGAAGTTCGCTGCCTCATTTCAAACGTTGAGCGATCGCGTTTTCAAGTTGCTCCTGTGCCAGTGTCGTCAGAATAAACACTTCTTGCACGGTTTTGCCTTGACGCGCGATCGCTTTAAATCCACCGCGAATCGGTACAGAAATCTTCAGCTTAAATTTGGGTGAATGAGCGCGCACAGAGCCAATGACTCCGGGCGTAATCGTCTGAATTCCCTCAACTTTAATCAGCTTCTCAAGCAGAGCAATCAGCCCTGGAATATGGGTGGAATGGTTGAGAACCAGTCTTCCCTGCTCATTTTTCATGCTTGCTCCAAGGGAGCCATCGTTAAGCCCTCCATGCCAAGCTGCATGTGATAAAGCTCCGCCTGCTCTAGCGGTCCCGTCCAAACGATCGCCTGTCCCTCAAAATGCACCTGATTCGTCAATTTCCAAGCCAGATCAGCCGTCATCTTCGGAATGTACTGCATCAGACACCGGGCAACATGCTCAAACGTATTGAAATCGTCATCAAGCACAATGACTTTGTAATTCGGGTAGGTTTGGCGGGTTGTCTGACTTGTTTTCTCAGGAGTGGTCACACTTCCAGCCATTGAAATAGCACTGATAGAAACGCGCTTCATGATGCTGGCAAAATCTACAAAATTTCCTAACAAATTCTAATTCACTCTTCGCCAAGTCGGGCAGTTCTCAGTATAGTAATCTTGTACGATAGCATGTAAACGAAGATCTCTGCTTAAATTACGGGTGCAGCACTGAAATTCAGACGATGCGAAGAAAAAACCGCCAAAAACGAGAAGGCAGCAGCGTGTTTAAAAACTTAAGTTTAATGTTGGCGGGGAGTGGATTGCTACTCGGGGTAGTTCTGCTGGTTGGGTTTGCACGATCAGGCAATCAGTTCTTTGATCACTTGCGATCGCTCATTGCCTCAAACTCACCGGAACCGAAGGTCGAAACGCGCTCGGTTGTGATTCAACAAGTTCGCCAAGCCAGCGAACTGACCACAGCGGTTTTTACAATGGAAGCGGTCGTTCCCACTCAGCAAGATGCCGCGATCGCAGGGGTCGTCATTGGGACAACCAAGCTTTTATATATTGCGCGCGGAGAAGTGCGAGCAGGAGTCGATCTCAGCACGCTGAAGCCTGACAATGTGCAGATTGTCGGGGATACAATCCGATTGCAACTGCCCGCACCAAAAATTTTAGACAAGAAAATCGATGTGACGCGTTCGAGTGTCTACGACTACAATCGCGGCCCGCTTGGGTTAGGCCCTGATGTTGCACCAAATTTACAGAAACTCGCTCAAGACGAAGCTTTAAAGAAAATCCAACTTGCTGCTTGTTCAGATGGCATTTTAGACAAGGCAAACGATCGAGCAAAACTAGTCGTTACGTCTTTAATTCGGGTGTCTGGTATCAAAGACGTAATTGTCGAACCGCAACCCGGAAACCCTCAACAGTGTCTTGCCTCTTAAGCATTTAAGTAATAGAAAGAACGCTGAAACTTGAGAGAAAAATCAAGCGTTCTATTACTAAAGTTGTAAACTCAGCTTCAAAAACTTCGTTTGCCGCCTTCAAATCACAATTTAATTTGAGATTAATTTATAAACAGCGTAAAGTCGTATGGAGAGGCGGGATCACCCTACGGATAGGTGATCCCCAAGTTGAAGAAATTTAAAATAAAAATGAATTCTGAACACACTCAGCATGTTTGCTGTCCATAATAGAATCAGATTCTTCTCAATGATTTGAGAAATTTAGTAACGGTAGATACAAAATTCCATCAGCGCAATATTTGTTCAGAACTACCTAATGTTCGCTCTTTAAATTGTTTGAATTTAGTGCCAAGATTGAGGATTTTTAAGATGCAAGTTGTTCAAACCGTTCATTGTCCCAATTGCGGTAGCCATGCAGAACGATATCGAATTGAACCAGGAGCCTTGACTCGGACGCAATGCCCGGAATGTGATTATCTAATGATCACCTGCTCAAAGTCTGGTCGTGTCATCGAAGCATATGCGCCTGGAATTTATGTTCGTCGATAATCTGTAGCCGTGTTTCGGCTGCGCTCAACTCAAGGATATCGGTTCTTCAAGTTGAGCGCAGCTTAAAACTCAAACTCCACGCTCAACTTCCAGCAAACGATGCGCGTAACTGCCCGCAAGCCGCATCCGCTTCCAATCCGCGCGTCCGCCGCACACTCACCGCGATTCTCCGATCTTTCAACGCCTTCACAAACCCATCAATCCGACGCTGATCTGGTCGTTGATAATCCGCTTCGCTAATCGGATTGTACGGAATCAGATTCACATGGCTCTGGAATCCCCGCAAATGCTCCGCAAGCTCGATCGCATGTTCAGCACAATCATTGACTCCAGCCAACAAAATATACTCAAACGTCACTCGCCGTCCTGTCAGACGCACATACTCGCGACATTCCTCTAAAAGTGCTTCTAACGGATATTGACGTGCACTCGGAATTAATCGCTCTCTCACCTGCTGATTCGACGCATGTAAACTTACCGCCAGCGTCGCCTGCAAGTGGTGATCCGCAAGTTTGCGGATTCTCCCAGGAATCCCGACCGTAGAAATAGTGATATAGCGCCGACCAATGCCAATATCTTCATTAATCGATCGCACTGCCTCTAGAACATTTTCCGCGTTCAGCAGGGGTTCGCCCATGCCCATAAACACGATATTGCTAACCCGTTGCTGAAAAACTTCTTGCACTGTTAACACTTGATCCACAATTTCATGGCGTTCCAGATTGCGCTTAAATCCGCCTTTACCCGTCGCACAAAAATCACAAGCCATCGGACAACCGACTTGCGAAGAGACGCAAACCGTTAACCGCTGCTCACTCGGAATTCCAACGGTTTCAACAATTTGACCGTCGCTTAATCGCAACAAGAATTTCACCGTGCCATCTAAAGCGGTCGCTTGGTGATGAATTTCCGATCGCCCAATTGACCAATCCGCCACTTGCGATCGCCATTGCTTCGGAAACACAGAAATTTCAGCTAAAGAGCGGATGCCCCGCTGATAGATCCACTGATGTAATTGTTGTCCCCGGTATGCGGGTTGCTCTTGCGTTTTGACCCATTCCGTTAACTCTGGTAAAGACGCTCCAATTAAGGCTTTCATAAAACACTCGATCGCGAGAAGAAGGAAAAATAATATGTTGCTGGCAAACAACTTCACTCAAACTTTACGGAAATTACAGAGAGCCGATGAATAGAGAGATTAGGTCTGTTTGTTCTGAGGCAACCCGCTCTCTCGTCTTAATTTGTGAAGTTAGAGAGTTCTATCTTAGACTGTTCAGCCAACCAACTGAGATAAAGCCGCATTAAATTACGTACTCTCATTTAGCCATTTGTAAAAATACTTACTTACTTTTAACAAAAAAGAAAATTAGTTGGGACAATGATCCGTAGAAACCCCGCTTTATGTTTTTTAATCCTGGTACAAACTTCTATGAGGATTTCAGAGATTGAACTTTTGTCCAACCTTCTATCGAATTCCACCGCTGGAAATGAAAGATCACTCATTTGGGTGAAACGCTTTTTCAGCGTTCATTTGATTAAATTGCTAAATATTTCCTTTTTGTTTAAATCTTTTTCTTTTCATCATGCGCGTTGTCAACTTAGCACGTCTCACCTCTACTTCATCCAATTTCTTCGCCTGCTAGGACGTCAACGATTCACTTCAAAAAGCTTCTATCCTCATCTGTCCATCCGCTTCGATCTGGTAACCTTGTGGAAATGTCGAATCATACACTTCCTGACAAACTCGTACGAATTGGCTCCGTGGAAATCAGCCTGAGTCAATCGGAAGAACTGTTCCGAGCTTATGTCGAAACTGCCAACGATATGGTTTACACCGTTGACTTGACAGGAACTCTGACCTACATGAATTCCTATGGTCAAAAACTGCTGGGATGTCCTAGAGACGAAATCTTAGGACGATCGTATTTAGATTTTGTCTCCCCGCTTTATCGCGAAAAAACAATGCAAGCGTTCGCGAATTTAATGCAGACCGGAGAGTTGAGAGATTTTGAGTTTGTGCTGACGACAGCAGTGGGCACAGAGATTTTTCTAGAAGTAAATGGAAAACTCCTCTGCCGCGATGGCGAACTCATCGGCGGTATAGGAATTGGGCGAGATGTGACGGAAAGAAAGCGGATTGAAAAACAGTTAAAAATCTTTTCTCGCGCAGTTGAATCCGCCTATGACAGTACCGTAATTACGGATTTGAACGGAGAAATTATCTACACAAATTCTGCGGCGAGCCGAATTTTTAACTGGCAAACCGACATGATGATCGGGGCACATGCTGCAATTTTTTACCCCGAGAAAAAGCAGACCGAAGAGTTAATTAAACAAGCAATCTCAGGCGGTTGGAGCGGTGAAGTCATTTGTAATCGTCGCAACGGCGAATCTTTTCCTGCTCTGGTTTCCGTCAGTCCGGTCTTGGATGAACGTAATCGCCCAACCGCAGTTTCAATGATTACCCGTGACATCACGGTGCAGAAACGAACAGAAGACGAACTTGCCACAAAGAACGATGAGTTAGAACGGGCAAGCCAGATGAAGTCGGACTTTTTGGCGAACATGTCACACGAGTTGCGCACTCCACTGACTTCGATTTTGGGCTTTTCGTCGATTTTGCAAAAACAAATCTTCGGCGGTCTGAATTCAAAACAACAGATCTACATTCATCAGATCTATCAAAGCGGTCAGCATTTGCTAGGCTTGATCAATGATGTCTTAGACTTGTCGAAAGTCGAGGCAGGACAGTTGCGCTTAGAACTCGCGCCGCTCGTCGTCGATGAAATTTGCGAGAAAACCTTGGGGTTTGTCAGCGAACAGGCTCGCATAAAAAATTTGACCGTGAACTATGAGATCCAGCCGGATCTAGAACCCTTGATGGCAGACGAATTGCGGCTGCGACAGATGCTACTGAACTTGCTCTCGAATGCGATTAAGTTCTCGAACGAAGATCATGAAATCGGACTGAGCGTGAAACTCAATGGCGAGTTTCTAGATTTCACTGTTTGGGATCAAGGGATTGGAATTGCAGAAGACAAACAGCATCTCTTGTTCAAACCCTTTCAGCAGGTCGATGGCTCATTGTCTCGTAAGCACGAAGGCACAGGTTTAGGGTTAGCGTTGACCAAAAAACTCGCTGAACTTCACGCTGGAACGGTGCTCATGCACTCGAAGGAAGGAGAAGGAAGTCAGTTTACGATTCGCTTACCGATGAATCTTCAGCATCCGGCAACGGTTGGAACGATTGCGATCGAACCCAATCGTCGCTGATTCAAATATCCGTTCGGCATTCTGCATCTTAGGGGTGGAGCGATCGCGCAAACTGTGCGAATCGATGGAACGGAGCAAAACGGTATTCCAAAGTACGAATCGCCCTCAACCAAATGTGATAAAGCTGACAATCAGTTGAGTCTTGAGGGCAAAGTGCATGAGTGGTTTAGGTGGATTGAATAAATCTCCAAAGGGTGTTGTATTGGGACTGGTGCAGCTACAGCTTCCAAATGTTGTCACGCCCGACGATCTTGCGGCTCAGACCGATCGCATTTGCCAAATGGTCAGCAAAGCCCGTCGTAATATGCCCAGTATGGATTTAGTCGTCTTTCCAGAGTATTCCCTACACGGACTCTCGATGGACACAAATCCAAAAATTATGTGCCGAATCGATGGTCCAGAAGTTCAAGCCTTCCAAGCCGCCTGCCGAGAAAATCGCATTTGGGGATGCTTCTCGATCATGGAGTACAACCCACACGGCAATCCCTACAATAGCGGCATCATTATCGACGACCAAGGCGAATTGAAACTCTACTACCGGAAACTGCATCCTTGGGTTCCGGTTGAGCCTTGGGAACCTGGAAATCTGGGAATTCCGGTCTGTGAAGGACCGAATGGCAGCACGCTTGCGTTAATTATCTGCCACGACGGCATGTTCCCAGAAATGGCGCGCGAATGTGCTTACAAGGGTGCGGAAATCATGATTCGTACCGCAGGATATACCGCTCCAATCCGCCACAGTTGGCAAATTACCAACCAGGCGAATGCGTTTTGTAATCTGATCTACACCGCATCTGTGTGTATGTGCGGCACAGATGGCACATTTGACTCGATGGGCGAAGGTATGTTTGTCAATTTCGACGGAATGCCCTTAGTGATGGGCAGCCATCGACCGGATGAAATTATCACAGCCGAATTGCGTCCCGATCTGGTGCGAGAAGCTCGGAGACACTGGAGCGTCGAAAACAATATTTACCAATTTGGGCATCGCGGCTATGTCGCGGTGAAAGGCGGAGCACAGGATTGCCCCTACACCTACATGAAAGACTTGGTGAATGAATCGTATCGCCTGCCTTGGGAAGATGAAGTGATTCACACCGATGGCACAAGCTGCGGATTTGACGCGCCAACGCGATCGTATCAAGGCGAAGAATTACCAACTTCAGTCACCAGAGGTTAAATCATGGGACGGTATGTAGAGGCTGAGCCTTATCAATATCCATTCAATGGCGATTTACGCCCTGAGAATACGGCTCTGATTGTGATTGATATGCAGACAGATTTCTGCGGTAAGGGCGGTTATGTGGACAAGATGGGCTATGACCTGTCTCTGACGCGCGCCCCGATCGAACCGATTCGGAACCTCCTCAAAGTGATGCGAGACCTGAATTACACAATTCTGCACACTCGCGAAGGACATCGCCCGGATCTCTCAGATTTGCCAGAAAATAAACGCTGGCGATCGCAGCAAATCGGAGCCGGAATTGGCGATCCGGGACCTTGTGGGCGAATTTTGGTTCGAGGAGAGTCAGGTTGGGAGATTATTCCTGAACTCGCTCCATTACCCGGAGAAGTGATCATTGATAAACCCGGAAAAGGATCATTTTATGCCACTGATCTCGATTTGGTTTTGCACCGTAAAGGCATACAAAACTTGATCCTGTCCGGCATTACCACTGATGTCTGTGTGCATACAACCATGAGAGATGCCAACGATCGAGGATATGAATGTTTGTTACTGTCCGATTGTACGGGTGCAACGGACTATGGCAACCATCTAGCCGCGCTGAACATGGTCAAAATGCAGGGCGGTGTGTTTGGGGCGGTTGCCGATTCGACAGCATTGATTTCTGCGATCGCGTGAGCCTCTGCTCAGGCATCGCAAGATACGTGTTGAACAATACAAAAGCGAGTAGAAAAATCGATTTCAATACGATGGCAATTAACTTCTGTGAGGAGGAACGATGAGCAGTCAGGATTCACCGCGATCGCGCATTTCCCGCCGCCAAGTCATACGCGGATTGTTAGCGACTGGGGCATTTGGTGCAACTTCAAAGCTCTGGGTTGGCTGTACCCCAGCGAACGATTCTTCAACATCCAGTAGCAGCCCCGCCGCAGGCAAAGAACTTGTAATGGGGTTTATCTACGTCGGTCCTAAAGACGATTTTGGCTATAATCAAGCCCACTTCCAGGGAAAAGAAGGTGTCCAAGGTGTGAAAGTCGTCGATCAAGCCAGCGTGCCTGAAACGACCGAAGTACAAGAAGCAATGCGGAACATGATCGAGCAGGACAAAGCAACCGTTCTGTTTCCCACCTCATTCGGCTATTTTGACCCGCATATTCTTAAACTCGCCACCGATTATCCAGAAGTACAATTTTTCCACTGTGGCGCAATGTATGATGCAGCCAAGCATCCCAAAAATGTCGGCAGCTATTTTGGTTACATTGATGAAGCGCAGTATGTTGCAGGCGTGGTTGCCGGGCATATGAGCAAAACCGGAAAGTTAGGTTTTGTGGCAGCAAAACCAATTCCACAAGTGCTTCGCAACATCAATAGTTTTACCCTGGGAGCGCGAAGCGTTAAGCCAACAATTACAACCCAGGTGATTTTTACCGGGGACTGGTCTTTGCCAGTAAAAGAAGCGGAAGCGACCAACAGTTTGATTGACCAAGGGGCAGATGTGATTACTTGCCATGTAGACAGTCCGAAAGTTGTGATAGAAACGGCAGAGAAACGCGGGGCGTTTACGTCTGGCTATCACGCCAATCAGGCAGCACTTGCGCCGAAAGGCTATCTGACGGGTGCAGAGTGGGATTGGACGAAGGTGTATTCCGATTACGTCAAGATGATTCAAGAAGGTAAAACCTTGATGAATGGAGGGATTCCGCATTTGCTGCGCGGCGGATATAAGGATGGATTTGTGAAGATTTCGGCATTTGGACCGGCGGTGTCTGAGACTGCGAAGAAGGACGCAGAAGCCGCGAGGGACAAAATGAAGGCGGGTTCGCTAGTCATTTACAAAGGCGGACTCAAAGATAATACGGGTAAAGAGGTTGTCCCTGCTGGAAAAGACTATGCGACAACTGCGATCGAGCTTGAATCGATGAACTGGCTCGTAGAAGGGGTCGTTGGTAAAACGGCTTAGCAGTCTCGCTCAAGCTAGAGATTTGTTAGATCTGCGACGTTTCTAGAAAAAATGAGATCCTGATACTAAATTGGTTTGATTTGGTTACAAATCAATTCGGTGTCAGGATTTCGAGTGCAATGGGTGAAGTCGTTTAGAGTGATAAAGACTTTCTTTTTGCAATCCAGAACGATGAGTTGGATGAATTTGGTTTGGCTAGCTGGCGGCTTGGGAATTGGATTTGTGGGGGGTTGGTGGGCGAAGCGATCGTCTAAAGTCGCATCCTCTACTCCCGATCGCACATTGGAATTGGCGTATCAATCCGCACTCGAACTTGCGCAATTCAAGGCAGGATTTTTAGCCCGCACTTCCCACGAGTTACGATCGCCCTTAAGTGGATTAATCGGTTCGCAGCAATTAGTTCTAGGCGATCTCTGCGAATCGCCTGAAGAGGAGCGCGAATTTATTGAACAGGCGAACCTATCCGCTTTAAAGCTCGTGAAATTATTGGATGAAGTCATCCATGTTTCTAAAGTCGAATATGGAACCAGCCCATTAGACTTTCAGTCTGTTTCCGTCAGTGATGTGTTTGACAATGTCTTTTCTTTAACGCATCTATTAGCAGAAAACCGGAATTTGCGATTTCAAATCGTGTTACCAGAACCCGATCTGGATGTGTTTGTCGATCGCAAAACGCTAGAGCAGATTTTAGTCAGTTTGATCAGTAGCGCGATCGCAACAATGCAGGAAGGCACGCTCAAGCTCTCAGCTCACATAGAATCCGAATTTGCAGTGATTGAGCTAGAAGATCAGCGACCGATCGAGGTATGGCGAGAAGCGATCGATCTGCTCAAAACCGAAGCTCCAAAAGATTTAGACCCACCTTCTCTGGGATTTCGCCTGCTGATGAACCAAACTTTGGTCGAGGTGATGAACGGTCGGTTAGAGTTAGGAAAGTTGAACGAAACCGTCACACAACTGCGGTGCGTTCTTCCTCGAAATGCGGTTCAATCTTAGGCATGGATTCACTCATCGGTCAGACAATTTCAAACGGCAAGTACACCCTGCAAGAAGAAATCGGGCGGGGAGGATTTGGCATTACCTTCAAAGCCGTTCATCACTTTTTGGATCAAACCGTCGTGATCAAAACGCTGAATGAAGCTTTGAAGGCAGAGAAAAACTTTGCCGATTTTCAGCGCAAATTCCAAGATGAAGCCCGACGGCTTGCGACTTGTATTCATCCCAATATTGTCCGGGTCAGCGACTTTTTTGTTGAAAACGATCGCGCTTACATGGTGATGGATTACATTCCAGGGCAGACCTTGGAAGACTTAGTCTTTCCCGATCGACCGCTGCCCGAAGCGATCGCAATTCGCTACATCCATCAAATCGGCTCAGCCCTTGAAGTCGTTCACCGCAACGGTCTGCTGCATCGAGATATCAAGCCGCAAAACATCATTTTGCATGAGAAAACTCAAGAAGCAATTCTCATCGACTTTGGAATTGCACGAGAATTTACACCGAATCAAACCCAAACTCACACGCAAATGATGTCGGTCGGATATGCACCAATCGAACAGTATTTTGCTCAAGAAAAACGCAGTCCTGCTAGTGATGTTTACGGTTTAGCAGCAACCCTGTATGCATTAGTCACCGCCAGAATTCCGACGGCATCAATTTTACGCGATCACGAACAGATGCCCGAACCCAGAGAGTTAGAACCTTCGATCAGCCCAGGCGTGAATCAAGCCATCCTGCGCGGAATGGCGATGAATGCCAGCGATCGACCTGCGACGATCGCGCAATGGCTAGAGCTATTGCCCCTGTCTAGCCCAACGGTGACTCAGCTTAGCTCAACGGTGACTCAGCCCCCCAAACCGGGAACTTCTGCAACCGTTGTCGTGCTGCCTGCGCGTGAACCGATGACGACGATCGCGAAACCGGGATTGCGAGCCGTTTGGCTCCTTGCTGCTTTATCAGGATTAACGCTCACTGGAGTCGCGATCGCGATTCTCTGGTGGCAATCCCGCCAACCCCCGGCACCACAACTTACGCTCAATTCCCCAAGCCCCTTGCCCTCGGTTTCTCCTACCCCTTCTGCACCACCGAAACCTACGCCTTCTGAAACACCAAAACCCAAACCGAGCGTTGCTGCATCGCCCACTCCGACACCCGCACCCCAGCCTGTGCGGATCGATCCATCCCTGCCAGCGCCGATTACAGAAGAAGCTCCCACCGCCTCTCGAGCTAATCCGAGTCGCGTTCCAGGCTTTGCTGTTGGCACTTCAGAACGAGAGGTGCGAGCCGCACTAGGAGAGCCTGCCCAAACGAAACCGGGCTATTGGCAAAATACTCGCAGCGTTTTGTATGAGGTTGTTCCCGATCGCATTACCTTGGCATATTTATACGATCGCAATAGTAACCAAGTCAGACAAACTGAAGCCTCCTTTGCTCAAGCTGTGGATAATTTGACCATGCAAGTCACAGTCAATGGCATGTTAGGCAGTGAAGCAAATCCAGAAGTGATTGAGGCGTTGAAGCGAGTTTATCGCAGACAGAGCAATCTCCATAATTTCCAACAGGGCAATCTGCAAGGAGTCATTGCCCGGAATGAACAAGATCGGATTTATGTAGGCGTTTGGGAGGCAGGCTTGCATGACTAATATCCGCTTTTGTGAGCAACAGAAAAAATTTGTTCTGCTCTTGCACTCCCGACATACCGCCAGTGCCAAGGTTCAAAGCTCACGCCCTGCTTGTTATTGCGTGGGAAGGATAGCTCAAATCCATATTGATCAGCCGTCGCAGCTAACCATTGATACGCCCGAGTGTTTGCAAAGCTGATCTGTAAATCCGTATCGGGGCGTTGCCGATCAGCAATATCGATCGCATAGCCTGTATGATGTTCGCTGTATCCGGGTGGAGCGCTCCATTTTGCCGCTGCTTGTTTGCTGCCTCGACGGGCAATCTGTTGCTTCCATAATCCAGTCTGCACCGAGACAGACCGAAATCCAGAAATGGGCATCAGCGACACACCTGATTTTCGAGCCGCGATCGCCATCTGCTGAAAAGCTTGAACGGCTTCAACATCCATCGATTCAGACCTCGAAGAGCGGCTACGGACAAACTGACCGACCGTTTTCAATCGCGATGGATCGTCTTCTCGATAAGGAAAGTGTCCGTAGGAAGGTCGCATCGTGCTAGCTGGTACAGTTCGTACCGGAATCTCTAGCGTTTCTGTCTGTGAAACAACGAATTGTGGAATCAGTCCAACAATAGTGCTGGTTGTGAGAGCCGCGATCGCCAAAAATCGCAACAGCTTTAGAGATATCCAAGAGAGTTTCATCCAACGTCCTCGCGCAACCTAAGATCAAGCCTATGGTCTTCTTCGATAGCATCATTCATGGTTTCAGCATAATTTCCGCAAAAAGTAAGAAATGTTCAGCAATCTAGCGGAACGGGTACTTGAAAATACACTCGTCTAAAATTTCAGTTGTCCTTGATGAATGAAGCCTGGAGTTCCGCACACATCTGTTGTGTACCAATCTCCTTTCCGTTCATAAACGTTAATTTCTTGCTTTTCTCGCACGGCACAAAGAATCGCTCCATTCGGCGAAGCTCTGACATTCGAGGGTGGATCAATTACAGTGGCAACGTCTGCTTTGGAGACTGAATCTTGCGGTACTGTTTGACCACAAATGCGCGCTAGCATTTGCTCAGTTGCAGCAGATTGAGGACGATTCACCTGTTGTTCTGGCAAGCTTTTCCAAGTCCCGCTCGCACAGTCGGTTTCTGCTCGAACTTGTTCGGCATCGAGATAGTACACAAAGCGAATCACCGCAGGATTACTGGCATCGATCGAACAAGTATCTAAGGTCAACGTTTGCGATCTCAATGTTGTTCCTGTTTGCAATCTGCACGATGCGTCGATCGCGGGTACAGGTTTAGCAGGCGGCTCAGGAGGCTTTGCGGGTTGCTCAGGAATTGGAGAAGGCTTTGACTGCGGCGGTTCGCTGGGTAAAGGTGCAGGAGATGGATCGAGAGATGGCTTCGGAGACGGAGATGCGATCGCGTTCTCGACTGGCGAATTCGAGATGATCGGAGTCGATCGGCTTGTGAAGTAGGCAATCAACCCAGCGATTCCCGCCAGAGAAGCTACGGCTACGCCAACAAATGCCCATTGCCAAGTCCAGGGAGATCGTGCCACAGAGGGCGGTTGGGTTAGAGGTGTTGGCGCAATCTGTATCGTATCGTTAGGGATTTGAGATACAGACGGCAGGATCGTCGAGGGTGGAACTGCACCGGGCGTTAATGCGATCGCCATGTCTTCTGCGCCTGCAAATCGTTGATTGGCGTAGGGCTGAATTGCTCGATCGAGGACTGCTGCAAAGTCAGGACTCCCATTCGGAGCATACTGCTGCCACAATACTTTTCCGGTCATCGGATCATTATCTAGCTGTTGTGGCTGTCTGCCAGTCAGCAGATAGATTGCAGTTAATCCCAAGCTATACAAATCACTGGAAAATACGGGACGACCTGCCATCTGTTCCGAGGGTGTATATCCAGGGGTGCCAATTACGATCGAATGGGTTGGATTCCCGCTAGCACTCATTACCGTATTGATCGTTTCTTTGACGGCTCCAAAGTCAATCAAAACGGGTTTTCCGTCCGAATGCCGCAGAATGATGTTGTCGGGTTTGATATCGCGATGGACAATGCCTTGACGATGAATATCTGAAAGCGTGGGTAAGAGATCCAGTAAGAGCGATCGTGCTTGCCTCTCACTAAACACGCCTCGCGATTCGACGCACTGTGTCAAGGTTTCGCCTTCGATCCATTCTTCTACCAGGTAGAACTCTTCTCCTTCGGCAAAGTAAGCATAGAGCCGTGGAATTTGATGGTGATGTTCTCCTAATTGTTCGAGAATTGCGGCTTCTCGTTGAAATCGCTCTTGGACGAGTTGATGAATTTGGAGATTGTCATGAATGGGTTTGAGTTGCTTGAGAACACATTTTCGTCTCGAAGGCATTTGAGTATCTTCGACCAGGTAGGTTTTGCCAAATCCTCCCTCTCCCAAAACATTGAGAATGCGATATCGATTGCTCAGAAGATTGATCGGACTACTCATGCATCAAATTTCTCGAACTGAGGAATATCTCATTTTACAGTCTGAAATTTTGCTTCGTATAGTGCTTACTTTTCTTGCTATTGAACAGCACGAGATTGCATCAAGGCTGAGCTTTAAGTCGGTATCTGGATGTTGTGAATCAGCCCTATCAATTTAAAAAACTCCGAGCTTCTGCAAGCCCGGAGTTCTGGAATATCCCGAAGTTCTGGGATACGTTTAGTAGCGATCGCGGGTACTCGATACATCAGCAGGATCGCGATATGCTGTTGCCGACGATGACGACGAGTACTCATCGCGACTGCTCTTGCGTCCCATCAAACCAAACAGACCCAACAACCCTAACAAGCCCCAATAGCCATTCCGACCTTCTTGATGATAATCAGCATCAACCGCAGTCGTTCCAGTTCCAGTTCCCGGTTCGCCAGGAGTGGTTTGGCTCATCGCTGGCAGAGACAACGGAGCAAGAATCAAAGCAGATACAATTGCAAACTTTGCAGCAAAATTAGACATGATTTATAAACCTCGTTTCACCTTGAACGACTCCAGCGTAGAAATTTTGAACCCCCGTTAAATCTGACTAAAGCTTGAGATCCCCTCTGTTAATAGGGACATTTCGTGGTAAAGAACCCTCTTCACTTAGCAGCATGAATATTTCAAAACCGTTACATTGATTGGGTTTGCGGCACAACGCGATCCCGTCCGGTGATAGGCTAAGAAACGTAGAAAACAAAAGGATTTATTAAGAGGCTTCTCCATGACGGGTTCTTCGCACCTTCCACTTTTGTTACGGGCAGCACGAGGCGAGGCGTTGGATCGTCCGCCAGTTTGGATGATGCGACAGGCTGGTCGCTATATGAAGGCATATCGGGATTTGCGCGATCGCTATCCGTCATTCCGGGAGCGGTCTGAAATTCCAGAAGTCGCGATCGAAGTCTCGCTGCAACCGTGGCGCGCATTTAAGCCCGATGGAGTGATTTTGTTTTCAGATATTGTGACTCCTTTACCGGGGCTAGGTATCGAAATGGATATCGCTGAAGGGAAAGGACCCATTATCGCTGATCCGATTCGCTCTCAGGCTCAGGTGGACAAGCTCCATCCTTTGGTTCCTGAAGAGACGATGCCGTTTATTAAAACGATTTTGAATTCGTTGCGCGAAGAAGTGAAGAACGAGGCAACTGTTCTCGGTTTCGTCGGTGCGCCTTGGACGTTGGCAGCATATGCGGTGGAAGGAAAAGGGTCGAAAACCTATTCGGTGATTAAGAATATGGCGTTTTCTGATCCAGCCATTCTGCATCAGTTGTTGTCGAAATTGGCAGATGCGATCGCAACGTACGCTTGTTATCAAATCGATTGCGGCGCGCAAGTGATTCAGATGTTTGATTCTTGGGCGGGTCAGCTTAGCCCCCAAGATTACGATACGTTTGCATTACCGTATCAGCAACAAGTCTTCCGCAAGATTAAGCAGGTTCATCCGGAGACTCCGTTGATTCTGTTAGTGACCGGAAGCGCGGGTTTGTTAGAGCGGATGTCGAAAGCAGGCGCGGACATTTTGACGATCGATTGGACAGTCGATATGGCAGATGCGCGTGCCAGATTGGGCAAAGATGTGAAAGTGCAAGGAAACCTTGATCCAGGCGTATTGTTTGGCTCGAAGGAATTTATCCGCGATCGCATTCTCGACACGATTCGCAAAGCAGGCAACCGAGGACATATTTTGAACCTGGGTCATGGCATTTTGCCGAATACGCCTGAGGAAAATGCAGCTTACTTCTTTGAGACTGCAAAACAAGTTGATCAACTCCTGAGCGCTGTCTAATCGCTTTGATTCGAGAGTTTAGCCCCCTAAGTCCCCCAATCTGGGGACTTTGAGCAAGAGAAATTATTCTGACTTGAGAAATTTCTACCGTTCAAAGTCCTGCAAATTTGGGAGATTTAGGGGGCTGGATCTGTTTTAAACGTCGCGAAAACACTGACCCTACTGATTCACTGAAAAGACAGGTGAAAGGATCAGAAATAGGCAGAAGCGTTTATTCTGTTTATTCATAGGGATTTCCTCACACGTAATCATGTCTTTCATCCATCATCACCTCCCCCAATGACCAAGCGAATTTTTGTGACAGGTGCAACAGGTTGCATTGGTCACTACCTTGTTGAAACCCTGATCCAAGAGACTGAGCATGAATTATTTTTGCTAGTTCGGGATGCCCGAAAGCTCAAGATCGATGTGACTTTCAGACCGAATGTGACTGTGATTCAATCTGATATGCAGGAGATTGAGCAGCATCGGGATTTGTTACAGACGATCGATTGTGCAATCTTAGCGGCAACCGCTTGGGGTGGAGATGCTGTTTATGACGTGAATGTGGAGCGGAATCTGCAATTGATTTCCATGCTTGATCCAAATCGGGTGGAGCAAATTCTCTATTTTTCGACTGCGAGTATTCTCGATCGTCAAAATCAACTCTTGCCTGAAGCGAAGGAAATGGGCAATGAGTATTTGAAGTCAAAATATCTTTGCTATGAGCAATTAGAGCAGTTAGAGATCTCTAAGAAAATCACCAAACTCTTTCCAACTTTAGTGATTGGAGGTGGAGATCGATATCCTTATTCAGCCATCACTGCCGGAATTCCCGGCGTCGCGAAATGGGCGAAATTAATTCGGCTGTTTAAAGCGGATGGAAGTTTTCACTTTACACATGGACATGATATTGCCCAGGTTGTGCGATACTTGGTCGATCATCCCGCACCGGGACAAAGTTTAGTTTTAGGCAATGCAAAAATTACGGTAAATCAAGCGATCGAGGAATTGTGTGATTACCTGAAATTACGCCCCTTGATGAATATTCCGCTCTTGTGGATGGCGGATATTATCATCTTTCTGTTTCGGATTCAGGTGGGCGAATGGGATCGGTTTTCGATGAAATATCGCCACTTTACACATCTGAATCCAGTGAGTCCGGCATCCTTTGGGATGGCGAATTATTGCTCGACGATGGAGGATGTGTTGAAGTTGAGTGGGGTGAAGAAAAGGTTAGGGAGATAGAGGAGTAGGAACTGGAAAAGTGGAAGATGGGGAGAATCGTGTGCGATGTTTCGCAACAGGCAACAGAAGAAATTGTTTTAACTCTCCCCATTCCCCCATCTTGCCTAGATGAGCTTGATCGAGCGGAAGGCGAGAAATAAGCCATAAGCAACCGCGATCATGCTGCCAACTAATGCAAAGTAAGTGACTACTGCCATAAATTTTGTCTCCTAAGACTCCTAACAAAACTATACAGAATATTGCGATCGCTTGGATCGGAGCTTGTATATCTGATGAGTGCAACGCAATAAAGTGAACTGCTGCCGGAATTAGGTCTGCGATCGTTCGAGTTTCACTCCCGCATAGCAAACCAAGACGATGTGGTTAGTGCTTCCCTCGAAACACTTCAGGAAAAGTAATGTCACTCCACACTTTCATTGACCGGGAAGCGATCGAGTAATTGAATTGCCCGTCCCGCGTTCGCCTTCAAAGCATCGGAAACGTGGGGCGTATGCGGAATCTGCGACAGAAAATCCAACGTCCGCCGCAACAATCTCACTACATCTCCCTCATCCAAGCTCGTATTCTTACACAACTCCAACCAATCGACTCCTAAAGCCCACTGCTCGACCAATCCCACCATTTCATCTTCTAGCCACACCGGAAGCACGACCTGATACCGCCGCTGCACCTGAAACAGTTGCCGTCGCACCCGTCTTAACTCGCTCAACGCTTCTAGCACAGGTTCCGACACGTCATAGCGAGTCCAACTATCCGGACGCGAAACCTCGGTTACTAAGGCAGCACAAGCGGTCGCCAAGTGATGCGGATCAAGATGATCCAAATCATGCGACATCAGCGCCAATCCTAACCACAGTTCGTTATCTCCGCGAATTGCAGCCGTCGCTTCTCCAAGAATTGTCGGAGTCAAATCATCCAGACATCCAAACTTCCTGAGTACCTCGATCAGCGCCACAAATTCTTCCCAGTGTCGTTGAGATTGACGATCGAGTTTTTCTTGTCGATCGTCAATCTCACTTTGCAGCATTTCTATCCGCTTCTGCCGCTTGATAATTTGGGGACGATCGCCCCACTGATGCACTGGATGCGCCTCAAGCTGAGCCTGAACAGCATTCAACCTTTGCTTCTGCGCGTAAACTTCCGGCGCATCATCTGGCAATCCGGCGGGGTCGGGAATCATTTGTGCGATCGCTGCACTTTCTTCTGTTCCTCGACGCGCCTGTCCTGGTTTAAATACCAACTCCGGAGGTGGGGTCAACCCATCGACTTCCTGCAATCGCGGAATCTCACCTCGAAGGGCAACCACATCTGCGACGCTTGCCACATACCAGCGATTGTTCTGCCCCAAACAGACAAAGTAAGGAAACTGCCCAGAACCAGGAGCCTTCATCACCAAAACGGCTGGAATTAGTGTGGAGCCATCTCCTTTCAGTGTTAAAGCAGTTCCGGCAACAGCAAAAGAAAGTGCGATCGCCCGTTCCCCTGCTTGCATATCATCTGCTTGACTCTGCAACGTTTTCAGCAAGCGCTTCTCTTCTTTGATTCGCCCTTGTAGCTTTTCGTATTGCGTCAAAAGCTTCCAATCAATGTCAGAAACGATCGTTTCAAGTTGTTTTAATTCGAGCTTACAGCGATCGAGTTCTTGCTGTTGCGGGCGTAAATAAAGCGTTGACAAATATTGTCCAAAACTGCGTTCGATCAATTCTTTTACTTCTTCGATCGAATGCGTTTGCAACAAATTCAACACCATCCCATAACTGGGTGTGAACTGGCTGACTAATGGATCGGCTCCAGACGTTGCTAAATACGCCGCTTCTTTTGCCCCTTCAAACGGCGTTTGTACCGTCACAACATAGCCTTGATCGTCCATGCCGCGTCGTCCTGCCCGCCCTGACATTTGCAGAAACTCGGAAGGATTCAGCAATCGATGCCCTGCATCTGTCCGCTTAGAAAGACTGGAAATCACCGTCGTTCTCGCAGGCATGTTAATCCCCGCTGCCAGTGTTTCTGTAGCAAATACGACTTTAATTAAACCTTCTTGGAACAGTTCTTCGACCAACCCTTTCCAAGCCGGGAGAATTCCAGCATGGTGAGCGGCAATGCCGCGATACAGCGGTTCAACTTGTCCTGCCCGTCCGGCTTCAGGATTACGATCGAGAAAATCATCAATCCGTTTTTTTAACCTTGCCGTTTCCACGTCATTCACCAAGGTTAAAGCACCCAGTTCATTGACCGCTTTATCACAACCCCGGCGACTAAAGATGAAATAAATCGCCGGGAGCATATTCTTCGCGCTCAGTTGGCTAATCGTAAATGCCAAACTGGGCGGTTCTGGGCGAGTTGCTCCGCGTTGATTTGCCCCTCTTGGACGGTACTGAGCGCGCTTCGGCTTCAGTTTTGGACTCATTTTCTTGCCCGTCTCATCCAACAGTGGAAACAGCCCCTTCGGAGTGCAGAATGAGAATTGCAGCGGAACCGGACGAAAATCTGAATAAATTAACTCCGTCTCACCATGAACTTGCGAGATCCAATCGGTTAATTGATCACTATTTGCTACGGTTGCCGAGAGTGCGACGAGTTGGATCTCAGGCGGACAGTAAATAATCGACTCTTCCCAAACTGTGCCGCGCTGGCGATCGTTCATGTAATGACATTCATCAAGCACAACCGCCTCTACGCCAATCATTGAAGTCCCAACTTCCCCGATCGGTGTGCCATACAGCATGTTGCGAAAGATCTCAGTTGTCATCACCACGATCGGTGCGTCTCGATTGATTGAAATATCTCCCGTCAGCAACCCGACATTTTCGGCTCCAAACGTTTCTCGAAAATCTCGTAACTTTTGGTTTGAGAGGGCTTTGAGCGGCGTGGTGTAAAACACTCGTTTCCCACCTGCGAGTGCGCGATGAATCGCATATTCCCCCACTAATGTCTTTCCTGATCCGGTCGGGGCGCAGACGACAACGGATTTTCCGGCATCCAGTGCAGCGATCGCGCTCAATTGAAATTCGTCGAGTTCAAACGGGTAGAGCTTAGAAAGATCAACTCTGGAAGGGGAAGTGTTCACCACGGAAAGCCAAAAGGTAAGGACTAAAAATCAGATAAAAGTCTTAAATGATTTTACGCTCTCATGCTAACGTAAGCGATCGATATTACCGCAGAATGCGGTTTTGATCGAAAAAAAGTTCGCTTGATCGCTTCGAGGCAAAATGCAATAGAGTAGATTATTCTATGCTTTGGTCTGGGGTTCGGAGCGCAACTATGGCGGTAGACAGTTCGATCGATAGAATGTGGTCTGAAGTTCTGGACGTTTTGGCCCTCAAGTTCAGCCGCCCAACGTTTGAGGCGTGGGTGAAAACGGCGATCCCTGAAGAGCTGACAGAAACTTGTTTAACGTTGAGAACCTCGAATCCATTTGCCAAGAACTGGATTCAGAAGTACTACATGAAAACGATTCTCGAAGTCGTTCACCATGTTCTCGGTCGTCCGGTCGAGGTGCAATTTCGGTTTGTGCCTGATCCGGATGCGGTGGTCGAGGAGGATGCCGATTTGTTTTATCCGTTCATGACGGAACCTCCGCCGATTAATAACCAGTTACCTGCTCAGGGTCAAGCGAGCAAGTCTACTGACCTCAACTCGAAATACGTCTTTTCTCGTCTCGTTGTCGGGCCGAATAACCGCATGGCACATGCCGCGTCGCTGGCAGTTGCCGAATCTCCCGGACGAGAATTCAATCCTTTATTCCTCTGCGGTGGGGTCGGACTGGGCAAAACTCATTTGATGCAGGCGATTGGGCATTACCGTCTTGAGATTTCTGCGGATGCGAAAGTGTTCTACGTCTCAACTGAGAAATTTACCAACGATTTGATCACAGCCATTCGTAAAGACGATTTGCAGAGTTTTCGCGATCGCTATCGTGCTGCTGATGTGCTCCTCGTCGATGACATCCAATTTATCGAAGGCAAGGAATACACCCAAGAAGAGTTCTTTCACACCTTCAATACGTTGCATGAAGCAGGCAAACAGGTTGTGCTCGCTTCGGATCGCCCCCCGAATCAGATTCCTCGCCTGCAAGAGCGGCTCTGTTCTCGCTTTTCCATGGGCTTAATCGCCGACATTCAACCGCCCGATCTCGAAACTCGGATGGCGATTTTGCAGAAGAAAGCGGAATACGAGAACATGCGACTGCCGCGGGAAGTGATCGAGTACATCGCCTCTAGCTACACCTCGAATATTCGAGAATTAGAAGGCGCACTGATTCGAGCGGTGGCATATATCTCAATCTCTGGGTTGCCGATGACCGTTGAGAATATTGCGCCGATGCTGAATCCACCGATCGAGAAAGTTGAAGCCTCTCCTGAAGCGGTTTTGAACTCGGTTTCAGAGGCGTTTGGAGTGTCGATCGAGGATCTCAAAGGCAACTCTCGCCGTCGAGAAATCAGCGTTGCTCGACAAGTTGGGATGTATTTAATGCGTCATCACACTGAATTGAGTCTGCCAAAAATCGGTGAAGTGTTTGGGGGCAAGGATCATACGACGGTCATGTACAGTTGCGAAAAAATCGGACAATTAAAAGAGAAAGACTCCAGCATGGCGCAAACCTTACGGCAACTCAGCGATCGCATTCAGCTTGCAAGCCAGGGGCGAAAATAAGGGTATAGAGAATGCCAATGATCCTGTCTTGAAACTGTCCATCACCCATGACAGATCAGAAAAAAGCCACTAGAGTGTAGTGGCACAAACTTTAAGTTCTTGTTTTTTACGTAAAGTGTCTGATGTTCTGACTCAGCTTAGCCACGGGCAATCGCTGATAGTGAATAGCCGTAGACGAAATGGATTAATTATTTATAAGCAGTTTCATGCGGAGTTTGCAGGTCCAGGTGCGGCGGTCGGAAATTTATTCGATCGAGATTGCAAAGGGGTGTTGGCAGTCGGAGATCTGTCATTAGTGTATCCAAAAGCTCACGATGAGCGGCAGAAGGCTTATTTAATTCGTCGGCAATGGATTCGTTTAACGCAGCAGATTACAGATAATGCGCTGCCGTTTCAGCGCGCGCAAATGATCCTGAATCAATTTGAAAATTATTTTGGAGCCGAATTAGTGTCCCGCTTACCGAGCGAAGCGTTTGCGCTAATGGTCGGCGTATTGCCTCAAACGATCGAAATCGTCCGCTACTGCCCTGATCACCCATCCATAAAAGGGCGCAACTAAAACTTCTCTCCTTGCATCCTTACAATGATGTGCAACCTTTAGCTTTGTCCTCAAGGGTCTAGTAATTGGCGAAGAGAAAATTCCAATGAAACAAGGTCTTCTTGAATCGTTTGCCAGATGATAGACAAATTCACTTGAAAGTACTCGTGAATCACGATATTCCGCATTCCGCGCATGTCGTTCCAGGGAATTTCAGGGTGTGAAGCTTCTAAGTCAGGTGGAATGATACGAACTGCTTCACCAATCATGGCAAGGTTATACAAAACGGCACTGATCGTCTTTCGATCGGCTTGGAACTGTTCAAACGTGATCCCGTTTGTAAACTCTCGGATCTCCACGATCGCAGTTAGCACGTCTCTGACTCTATTTTGCCAATCTCTAGAAGGCACGGATCGCCTCCCGAAAAACGGGTTCTCGCAAGTAAGGTTTGAGAGAGTCAGGCGTGCCCAGATCAACCGGGCACTCTAAAATCTCTTCCAGATATCGCTTCAAGCGTACAAACGTGAATAACCCGACCGGACGATCAAACTCTACTAGCAGATCCACATCGCTGTCTGTTCGCCCTTCATCCCGTGCCACTGAACCGAACAGCATGAGAGACTTCACGCCAAAACTCTTCAGCGTTGTTTGATGGTTTGCCAGTACTGCAAGGGCTTCTTGTTGACGCATAATCCAAGCTGTAACGAAAGGAAAACCTACCGAGAATTCTATCTCACCTCCCGATGACTTCTCTACTCGACGACATCCTCCCGCTCAATTTCATGTTCCTCTTGCTGTCGCGCCCGACTTCCCGCCAGCGCGACACTGATCGCATCCAAAACCCGTGACACTGGGATCACTTCCATTCCGACATCTCCATAACTCGCGCCCTTGGGAACGATCGCTTTTTTAAATCCCAATTTCGCCGCCTCCTTCAGTCTTAATTCCGTCTGCGAAACCGGGCGCACCTGCCCCCCCAAACCGACTTCACCGATCAAAACCGTGTAGGGATCAACAATACGATCGCGAAAACTCGCTGCCACCGCGACTGCTACGCCCAAATCCGCCGCAGGTTCCCCAACATTCAACCCACCCGACGACGCAACATAGGCATCCAACTTCGATAACGGAATGCCAACCCGTTTCTCTAGAACTGCCAGAATTTGCAGCAATCGATTGTATTCAATCCCTGTCGTCGATCGACGAGGTGAACTATAACTCGTCGCACTCACCAAAGCCTGCAATTCCACCACAATCGGACGAGTTCCTTCACACGCGACGATTGTAGCTGTTCCGGTTGCCGCTTCTTCTCGACTGCCTAAGAACAATTCCGACGGATTCAGAACTTCTTGCAGCCCTTGATCGACCATTTCAAATACGCCGATTTCATGAGTTGCTCCGAATCGATTCTTCACCGATCGCAATAATCGATGACTTGCAAAGCGATCGCCTTCAAAATACAAAACAGTATCAACCAAGTGTTCTAAGACTTTTGGACCCGCGATCGCGCCTTCTTTGGTTACATGCCCGACGATAAACAGCGTAATATTCTGCCGTTTTGCAACCTGCATCAGCACCGAAGTACACTCACGCACCTGCGAAACTGATCCCGGAGCCGAAGTCAACGCACTGTAGTACAACGCCTGAATACTATCGATGATCGCCACTCTTGGCTTCAGCGATTCCAACTCTGCCAGAATCGTATCTAAATCAATCTCTGGCAATAAATGCAGACTGCCTTGCTCCTCAGAAGGCTCTAGCAGTTCAGTTGCTTCTCCCTGCTTGCCAACGCCAAGCCGTTGCGCTCGCAGTTTCACTTGTCGCCCGGATTCTTCCGCACAGACATATAGCGTCCGATATTTCGTCGCTAATCGATTCGCTGTCTGCAGCAACAGCGTCGATTTCCCGATTCCTGGATCGCCCCCAATCAACACCAGCGATCCTGGTACGATTCCGCCTCCTAAAACGCGATCGAGTTCCACATATCCTGACCCTAATCGATCCTGCGCCGTATCCGAAATCTCATTCAATTTCAACGACGCGATCGCGCGGGCGGGAGAGTCGGATTGCATACGCCCTTTCGTTGCGCCTCGTAACCGGGTCATCTGAGCCGCCGCAGGGGGAGTCGTTGGGCGCGAGACCTGTTCCTCTAACGAATTCCATGTGGAACAGCTCGGACAGCGCCCAAAATGTTGAGAAAATTCAGCCCCACATTCATTGCAAACAAACGTCGATCGTACTTTAGGCATTCGTAAAAATTAATGATAAATTGCGTGTAGACATTAGCAAAGCTTAAGAAAGCTTGAAGCTCAGACATAATCAGGATTTGATGCCCTGAAAATTAAAAAGTGAGCTACTATCTCCATAATAAAAGTTGGAAAAATTAACGACTACGGATTTGACTTAAGGAGTATTACAAATCGTGGAAAGTCATAAAGAAAAAATTCTGGTTGTAGACGATGAAGCAAGCATTCGTCGTATTCTAGAAACTCGGCTCTCAATGATTGGTTACGATGTCGTGACGGCTGCTGATGGGGAAGAAGCCCTTGATACATTCCGCAACGCTGATCCCGATCTCGTCGTTCTCGACGTCATGATGCCAAAGCTGGATGGCTACGGTGTCTGCCAAGAACTCCGTAAAGAATCCGATGTCCCGATCATCATGCTCACTGCTCTGGGTGATGTTGCCGATCGTATTACCGGACTCGAATTGGGTGCAGATGATTATGTCGTCAAGCCATTCTCGCCTAAAGAACTCGAAGCTCGCATTCGTTCGGTTCTGCGTCGGGTAGACAAAACGGGCGTAACCGGAATTCCCAGTTCTGGCGTCATCCACATTAACAGCATTCGTATCGATACCAACAAACGCCAAGTTTACAAAGGGGACGAACGGATTCGCTTAACGGGCATGGAATTCAGCCTGCTCGAACTCTTAGTCAGCCGATCCGGCGAGCCATTTTCGCGATCGGAAATTCTCCAAGAAGTTTGGGGCTATACGCCTGAGCGCCATGTCGATACCCGCGTTGTAGACGTACATATCTCCCGCCTGCGCGCCAAACTGGAAGACGATCCGAGCAATCCAGAACTGATCTTGACGGCTCGTGGAACAGGCTATCTCTTTCAGCGCATTCTAGAACCCGGTGAAGAACTTTAAGTAAAGTGTTGGCGAGGAATGTCCCCGCCCCACTAACGTTAAATCCATGAGCGTGAGACCCATTGACGTGAAACCAACTGATATTCAAACAGTGTGCTGTTAACGAGCTTGGGTCTGCATCGGTTGAACGGGGAGCAATTGATTGAGTAACTGTTGTTTCGGTTGATCGATCGCGACCCAATCATCCTGCAAAATCCCACCTGTATCCTGGCTATTCGGATTCCAACTCCAATACGCGAATCCTAATTGGTTGCGCTTCAAATAATCCACAAATCGGCGCTGCCAAATCCCTTCTTTAGATTTTTCGTCAACTTGCCGACCGCCGAACTCTCCAACAAAGATCGGCGCAATCTTTTGTCGGACAATATAAAAAAATCCTTGCTCCCATCGGGTGGTCAGATTCCGCGGAAAATCGATCGCAGAAAACCAAGGCTGCTGAAAGACCCCTGCACCATATTCATGCGGCGAGTAAACCACGCGATTCTGCACGGCTAAACGAACCGGGAATCGCTTCACCCCTTCAAGATTGCCGCCCATCCAGTGCTTCAGTCTCTGCCCTGGCACATTGTTCTCAACCCCTTCGACCACAATCAGCCAATTGCGATTTACTTTCAAAATGGCATTTCCAGCCCGTTCTGCCGCCAATCGCCAATCTGTTGCTCGATCTCCAGTACCCCAACTTGCTTTGCCATGCGGTTCATTTTTCAAATCAGCCCCAATCACATGCGGCTGATTCTTATATCGCTCTGCCAGCATTGTCCAAGTGGAAATCCAATCCTCTTCTGTAAATCCATCGCCATACCAAAGCTCAGGAATGCGCTGATTATTTAAGCGATGGCTATCCAGTAACACCATCAATCCTTGCTGTCCTGCCTCTTGGATCACTGCATCCATTACCTCGATCGGCTTTTTCCCCTGTAATTCCTGATTGCTCCCGATCGCAAAATTGATCCCGCTTACCTCAGCCGCCCGCAATCCTTGCACCGAATACGGCAATCGAATCACGTTGTATCCCAACCCCTTGATCTGCCCCAACATTTCTTTATAGTCACGCGCCCAAAGCCCATGCGGCGAATTCGTCTCTGTCTCCAGTCCAAACCAGTTCACCCCTCGCAGCAACACAGGTTGCCCTGCCGCATCTACAATCTCAGATCCCCGTGTCGAGAGCGGAAGTTGAATTCGCACGGTCATTTGAGCCACGGAAGGCAAAGATTCAGGTGCAATGAAATTGAAAAGAATTGCGGCGATCGCGGCGACAAACAGAATTGGATAGAACGGTTTACGGCTCAAGTGCCGATGCAAAATTGATCGAATCAAGAATTCACGGAGCCTATTTACAAAGCAATCAATTCGCTGATTGAGTCTCATGATTTCGGGAATGTTTGAAAGAGAAACCTGAATAAAGCAGAGGAATCTTGCGCTATTAAACCTGAAGCAGCGATCGCGAAAATGCTCATCTAAAATACTCTTCCATCCTTGACGTAACCCTCAGACAAAAGTCTCATCTTCATTGATGAAACTTTTGTGAATTCCTGAAATCGCGACAAACCTCTGCGATTTCGCCTCTACGGATCTAACCCCTGTTAGCCGTTGAATTTCGTGAATCTTGATAAAAACAACCGCATTTTTACAGAAACTTTTCTGTGATTTGGCGATTCTTCATCAGATTTACACCTGTTTTCCCTCTTAAACAGATTAAGGTTAGTAGCAATAAGTAATCCTTCCGAGTGCCGTCGGTTGTCTTGATTCCGTTTCCATCGTGAATCCTGGCCGCGATCACTCAAAGAAATTACTGCTCTAACCCGGTTTTCTAACCAAGATACTCAGAACAGTCACTTATGTCTTCACTTGCAAAACTCTTTGTGCCTGCTGCCCTCAGTGCTGGAGCGGTCTTCTCAGCCTCTGCTGTCCCTCTTACGCTATATGGTTCTCAGCCGCTCGCGGTTCAATTTAAGGAAGAGCGTATATTTGAGGGACAATTGAGAGAGGTTGCAACTCCTTATCTCGCGATCGCCGGCTTTCTCAGCTTGGGAACTAGCCTAACGATCTGTGCGGCTCTCGGTTGGAGACGTGCTGCCCAAAACTCAGAATTCGCTGAAGCGCAACTTCTAGAAGTAGAAAAGCAGCTGAAGCAGAAAGAAGCTCAGTTGCAGAACACGCTGATGTCTGAAGCTTATCTAGCAGATTCTAACTTGAAGTTTTTCCTCGATGAAGATGTGCCGCTCCCTACTCCTGGCGTTCCTAAGTTGGTCACGCCTCAACCTGCTGTCAGGTCAACTCAAGGGACTCAACCTGTTGCGGCTCAAATTCAAACTGCCGTACCTCTTCATGCAGCCCAAACCTATCTGGGATTTTCACGCTCGACTGCGGTAGCTCAGTCTACTACTGCTCCCAATGAAGCGGATGCGATCGCAAAAATGCAAAAGCTCCAAAGCCAACTTCAGCACATCATGACTGAGATTGAAACGATCCAAAGCACGCTGCGCGTCGAGCCTGCATCAACTTCAACTCCTGTCTCTGATGCTCCTCTGAATCATCTCGCTCAACGCTTTCAAGCACTTGATCCAGCTTGGGTAGTCCAGAAGTAATCAAAAAAGCACTCAAGCTCACCTGCTCAAGTGCCCCATCATTGCTTCAATTCAAAGTCCCGCATTTGGGAGCCTGCAGAACCTATCTTGTGTCAACGCATAAATGCGTTTACAGGAAGTGCAGCATCAATCTGCTCTTTCACATCGTTTACTTTATTGACAGGTTGAACTGAAACTTTCACCACAGTTGTACCGGATTTCTGACTCGCCACTTTCGCAGTTGGCGGCTCGATCGACATCCACTGTTCTGTCTGTAAGTAACTTTTCCCATCTGCAGTGAATTGAACACTGGTTGCTTGATTCTTTTGGGCTTGTGATTGCACTGAGATCGAACTTCGAGTTGGATCAGTCAGTGCTAGAAATCTCACCTGATTATCGGGCTGAAATTTCAAAGCCAATTCTTGATTGCTCTGCTGCCAAGTTTCTAAAGCCCCATTCTGACCAGGTTGCAACAGATTCAGCGAGGTTTGCCATTTGCCTTTCTCAACACTCACTTGAGTCTTTGCCAGGATGGAGTAAGACCGCTCAGCAGCGATTTGTACATCTCGTCCCGGAATTTGCAGCGCTCGGATTGCTTGAACGGTAATCTGAGTCTGTTCTGGCAGATTTGTTTGACCGGAGATTTTGTAAACGCCTGTTTCTCCAGTTGCCTCAACTTGCATGGATAAAGTCGTCGTCTGTTGAGAACTACTCAGAAATGGCATCTGGGTACAGCCTGTGCAGAGAATCAGAAGCGAAATCAGGGTACTACTCGCAAATTTACGGAGAAATTGCTGCAAACTTTTCATAACTCATCATGGGTAGAGGGTAGTCAATTTGTCTAGCGATCGCAAATGTCAGACAACACCCTTATTCATTCCCTGACAGCTGAACTGACTCACATTTCTAATTTTCAAGGACACTTTGCCCACCGTCCAAATAATTGTGTCATTTTTTACCAGGCAAGTTAAAAGAGTAATAACCAGAGAAAATTTGAGGTTTCATTCCGAGATTTCGCGGGAACTCTAGGCATGGGAAATGCTGGCGCAAGTTGTAGTACTGAAATTCAGCTTTCCAGAAGCCGTAGGGTCATCAAATTAAGTATTTAAAAGCACGAGTTAATTCGTGAGATTACTTAGAACAGGCTTCGCAGTTCGTCCAAGTCCAAACAGTAAAAACCTGTCTATCGAGTCAATATGGTGTGGGTGAAGCATGTCAGATGTATCCCGGTTTCCTAAATTTATCTCTCTCATTTCTTGGGTTGCCTTCTCGTCAGTCTTAACAGTCCTGACGACTCAGGCAAGTTTCGGTAATTCAGCCCAAGCAAACCCCTTAAATTCCAAATCTCCTGAAAAGATTGCTGCTGTTTCCCAACCCAGCAACCCAGCTTTGCTGATTGAGAAATCGCAACCCGTGAATCAGAGCGAAGCAGATTTAATTCAACAATTATCCGGTCAAGCGACCTCTGTGCAGCCTGTAACTGCTGCGATGCCCAGTTTCGCTCCGCCTGCTGCTACAGTTCCAATTGCTGCTCAAAGCGTTCAACGTCCTGAGCCAGATTCTCCATCACTAGTCGCTTCTACCCTCTCTGGCAGTGATGTCGGTACGAATCTAGTCCCCACGCCCCGTTTTAAGGCTTCGACTGCATCGATTCGCGGCATTAACCCAGACGCATTCAACCCTACGATCGCACTGCAATCTCCGACAACATCGACAGAAGCTCCATCGATTGCCGCCCAAAATAAAGCGAACTTCTTAGCCCAATCCGGACGCGATGCGGAGATGCTAGGAAGACCCAATCGTCCGTTCATGCGAAGTACAGCCTTAACACCTCCAAGTTTGACCTTTCAAGGTGTTTTTCTTTATCAAGGTGATGAAACCTCGGCACGGGCAAGACTTTACGGCATATACCCTCTTAGCCCAAGTGCCTTAGTGGGAGCAACTTTAGATGTCACGACTGGAAGAGGTTTCACAGATACGCCCGACAACGGCTTTAATGTAAACGAGCTGTATTTTGCAACGTCTCCGCGTGACATTCCCAACCTGCGCTTTGTAGTTGGACAAATCGATTTTACGTCCTACTTCGATCGCAATAGTTTTGCAAAAGACGGTGCAACTCACTTCTTCAATCCGATTTTCCAAACGAACCCTGCTCTCAGCGCAACGGGTATTGCATCTCGTCCTGGCGCACTTGTTAATTTCAGCTTGACGGACAACATCGAAGCAAAAGCTGCGGTCTTCTCTTCTTCAAAGGGATTAAGCGACTTTGCCTTAGACGGTTTTGCGGGTGAGTTGGGGATGCGCTACGGAAACTTGATCGTGCGTGGAACCTACGCCACTGATCGAGATTCTGGCTCAAACAGCGGCTTCCAAGAAATTTTCCAGCTGAGCCGGGGCGGAGGTCGTACTGGATTATTAAAAGGCGATCGAGAACAAGCTTATGGTGTCAATGCAGAAGTTTTCATTCCTAACTTGAAGATGGGCATCTTCGGGCGATATGGACGCTATAACAATCTTGATCTAGACGAAAGTGGCGACACCTTCAGTGGGGGCATCACCTTCCTCGATTTATTTAGCCCTGACGATCGTTTAGGACTCGCTTACGGTCGCGCGTTGTCAAATGACAAGCTCAGACGGAACAGTGGCGAAAACGTACCCGATGCTTTGGAGTTGTTCTACGACTTCAAACTTCTGTCGAACTTGCGTGTGGGCTTCTCAGTCCAACAGCGCAATAATTTCTCGGAAACCATCGCGGGCGTTCGTCTTAGAAGCGAATTTGATGTCACACCCAGAGGAAGACTGGTTCAATAATTCACCTGCATCATGAGTACACGGAAACACCCTGCTAAGATGTCTCGCGTTAAGAAACAGTTCACGCTCTCTCTTTGCCTTGGATGGCTACTTGCCGGAACACCTCTGCTGACTCTTGCAGAGGCACAAATGGCAATCGCTCAAACGCAAAACATCCCTGCGGATGTCCGTCAAGCTTATACGCTACTCGGCAAAGGTTGGGTAGACGATGCAATCCAAGCATTCCAGCGATCGATTCAACGCTATCCAGACTCAGTTGAAGCGAAGCTAGGATTAGCGATCTCGCTGCGTCGAGCAGGTCGTGATTCTGAGGCGTGGCAAGCCTATCAACGAGTGTTGCAGCAAGATCCGAACAATCAATTAGCGCTGAAAACAGTTGGACTTTTAGCAAGCTTTAAGCCGGAGTGGCAGAAGCAAGGGATCGATGCCTTGACGACGCTGCTTCAACTCAACGCAGGGGAAACTGAAGCACGTGCCCAACGTGCCTTGCTGTATGGCTATCAAGGTCGTTTTACCGAGGCACTTGCAGATTATGAGATGGTCTTAGCAACAAATCCAACGCCAGAAGTTCTGTTAGGAGCCGCTCAAATCTATACCTATGCTGGAGATAGCCAGAAAGGACTGGAGTTATTTGAGCGATATCGTTCGCGCACTCGTACTCCAATTACGGGCAATGCAGCGATCGCCTATGCCCGTGCTTTGCGTGCAGCAGGAAACAATACTCAAGCTATTCAAATTTTAGAAGGGCAACTTCCAAAGCAAATGAATGCGTTTGGAATTCAAGTACGCTCTGAACTCTCTCAAGCTTATTTGGCAAATCGGCAGTCGGCGCAGGCACTCGCAATCCTTGATCCATTACGCGATCGCACTGATTCTCGGTTGCCGTTAGCACGTGCATTGAATGAACTGGGCAGACAGGAAAACCGCCCAGAACTTCTAGCACAGGCAGGAGCATTGTACAGACAGGTCTTAGCATCAACATCGAACCCTTCTCCAACGCTGCTTCGAGAGATTGCAGATGTCTTGGGTGGAATTTCTCAAGAGCGCCAAACGGCTCTACAGATCTATCGTCAACTCGTTCAGCAACAACCGAACAATCAGACTTTAGTCATTCAGCAATTGGCATTAGAGAGCCAGCTTGGCACGCTGAATCAAAGCGAAATTCGGCAACGTTTAAGACCGATTTTACAAAGTTTGCCGAACGAGCCTGCTCAACAATTTGCGATCGCTCAAGCACTGGTTCGATTAGAACCCGATCCTGAGTTCTTCGACATCTATGAGACATTAATCCAGAAAGAAGTCAGTGAACCGTTCTTGAACTTCCGTTACGCGCAGCTTTTGATTGAGCGTAACGAATTTGAAGCGGCAAGAGCGGCTTTATCTCGCTATCAATCTACTCCAGTTGGCGCACGCGACCAAGCTCCAGAACTGCTATTTGCAGAACTTGATCGCCGACAAGGTAACTTAGAAGCTGCCGCAAAACGCTATGAAACTTTAATTGCGAGTGCCTCAGCAAATGATGAGTTGAAAGCAGGGGCAATTCGTTCTCTCGCAGGCTTGAGACTGTCTCAAAACCGCTTTGACGATGCCTTGAGATTGTACGATCGCTTAATTGCAGACAATCCTGACGATTTACAACTTCAACTCGGTCGCACTTCTGTTGCTTATCAGGCAAAGAAAATTTCAGAGCGTGAAGCAGAAGTTGTGCTGGCTCGATTCTTGCAGTCTCGCCCTTCTGAAACCCCTGCTGAACTCTATACCTTGGTAGGAATTTTACCGAGTGATGTCAGCCGTGAAGCTTTATACAACGCTCTCATTGAAGCTGATCCCACAAATGTTCCAGTTCAGGTGCGGTTGATTCAACTGTTAGCCAGTCGCGATCCGCTGCAAGCGAGAGCACAGGCAAATCGGCTGATTGCTAAAGTACGGCGAACTGCATCAGACGATCGCACCAATCTTTCTCTGTTATTCCTCAAAGCTCAATTAGAGCAAACACTCGGAAATAGTAATCGTGCAGAAGATGCTTATCAAGCAATTTTGAAAGTTGAACCTGAGAATTTAGACGCGCTTTCTGGTTTAGGGGGAGTGAAGTTCCAACAGAGACAATTTACATCAGCCGAAAATATCTACACTCAAATCCTGGAAATGAATCCAGACAATTTGATTGCTCAGCGATCTCTGGCTGAACTCTCTGCGGCTCAAGGTCAACCTTTGGCAGCACTAGATCAATTTGAACGGCTGAAAATTCAACAGACCGAGCAAGGAGCATCAGATTTAGAACTGGAGCAACGAATTCAGAAACTCCAGGAAGGAATGTTGCAACAACGCGGTTTCCAGCCGCCTTGGGAACGTTATTAACTTAACGGTGACTTAACTGTATGCTGCGATTGCTTGTCCCGCTCACGATTATCGGATGCATTAGCATCGGTGGCTTAGTGTCTTGCACCGTTCCACCTCCGCGATCGACATTGGCTTCTAGCGTGGAAGTTTCTGACCATCGTGCCTTACTTGCTGAGAGTTGGACAGCTTATCGAAAGCGATTTATTCAAGCCGATGGTCGCGTGATCGACTGGGAAGCGACGGGTCGCTCGACTTCAGAAGGTCAAGCCTACGCCATGCTTCGAGCCGTGATTGCAGACGATCCCGAAACATTTGAACGAACGCTACGCTGGGCAGAAACCAACCTGCGACGACAAGATCAATCTCAGACTCCGATCGATTCTCTCTGGGCTTGGAAATGGGGACAGGACGCTGGAGGCAAGTGGAGAATCCTCGATCCAAATGTTGCGAGCGATGCTGATATTGATGGAATTACCGCATTAATTTTGGCATCGCGACGATGGCAGCGATCGGACTACCTCACCCTCGCGCGCCGTAAATTAAAAGATCTTTGGGCAAAAGCAACCGTCACGCTTCCAGCCGATCAGAAACGATATCTCCTCCCTGGCGCTGTGAATCTATTTCAGCGCAACGAAAAGCTCAAAGCGAACCCCTCATACCTTGCCCCTTATGCCTTTCGTCTCTTTGCCCAAGTTGATTCAGAGCGAAATTGGCTGAGTCTAGTCGATAGTAGCTATCAGATGTTAGAGCAATCCTCGAAAGTCTCCCCTGTCGGCTTACCGAGCGATTGGATTGCCCTCGATCCGAAAAATGGACAGTACAGTGCATTAGATTCAGGCAGTCCACTGATTACCCAATATGGTTTTGATGCGAGTCGAGTTTGGTGGCGGGTTGCCTTGGATGCGACCTGGTTTAATGAGCCAAGAGCGAAGTCATACCTTCAATCAAATCTGGGACATCTCAAACAGATGTGGCAAGCTCAGCGCAAAATTCCTGCCAAACTCGATTTACAAGGACAGGCTGTTGTGGATTACGAAGCCACCTCGCAATACGGCATGTTATATGCTGCCTTCCGAGTGATTGATCCCGCGATCGCTGAGGAAATTCTCACCGAAAAGCTCCTGCCTGCATATCGCAACGGATTCTGGGATAACGATTCCGCTTATTACTCTCAGAATCTCGCCTGGTTTGGACTGCTCCCTCCAAATGTCATGGCGGCTTATCTTACAGATCCTACTCAAGCTGCAACTATATCCCTCCCATGAACAAACGGTTTTCAGATCAGTCCTCTCATTCAGGACATCCACGTCGATTTTCTAAAACACTGCTAAAACGGGCACTGATTCTCTGCTGTGCAGGTTTAGTCACTGGGCTTGCGATCGTGCTGCTGCACACCCCGCAACCTATCTCAGCTCAAGGTGTTCAAAGACAGGAAGATCAGCTCATTCGGGACTTTAAGCTCCCATCCACGCCAGTTGAGGCCCCTGTCTATCGCCCACAAGCCCCTGTCTATCAGCCTGAACCTGCTCCTATCGTTGAAACACCACCAGCAGCAGAGCCTTACTACGAGCCTGCACCGTCACAACCTGCGCCTGTAGAATCGGCTATACCCGCACCGTCGCAATCTGCACCCAAAGCCGAGCCAAAGTCTGAGCCAACGAAAGCTGCCAGCGCTGAAGCATTGAGCCGATACGTTTTAGAATTCAACCGGAGTCCAGCGATCGGGAACCGTTTCCGTTTACAGGGAACCTACGCTGAAGCACGGATTGGCTTCACACGACCCAAAAATTGGACGGTCAAAACGGCAAAGGTTGTCGTTCGATTCCAGCATTCTCCCGCGATCGTGGCAGACAAATCGAATTTGATTGTCCGCGTTAACGATACCAGCATCGGCAGCGTTCCATTGAACTTGAAGAATGCTCAAATCGGTGAAGCAGTGGTGAATATCCCAGCGAATCTGATTCAGGATTACAACGAAGTCACTTTAGTCGCTCAGCAATCTAATTCCCCAACTTGTGCAAATCCTGACGATAAAGCCCTCTGGTCAGAAGTTCTGCCTGACTCGAAAGTGGTGCTAGATTATCAGCCTCAGCCACTCGCATTAGATTTCAGCCGCTATCCTTTGCCGTTCTTTGACAATCTCGGCTTAGATACAACTCGGTTGAACTATCTTCTGCCCGGACAAGTGAATGAAGCTTGGCTCACTGCTACGAGTCGTTTTCACGCGCATTTCGGACGGTTAGCTGATTTTCGATCGCTAGAAACCAGTCTCGTAAGAGACACCAAGAAGTTTCAGTGGAACGATCGCTTAATCGTCATCGGCACACCTAAAGATCAGCCGACTCTCAAATCGATGAAGTTGCCTTTGAACATCACGAACGATCAGATCGTAGATGGGAATAAAACGGCACTTCCTGACAATGTCGGTGTATTGATGCTAGCAACGCTCAACAACGGTGGTATTCCGGTTCTCATTGCTTCTGGAAACAGTCCAGAAGCAGTTGCGAAAGCAGTTCAATTCCTGGTGCAACCGAGCAATAGCCAGATTGGGGCAGGGCAAGTTGTCTTAGTTCAGAATGTTGCGGAAGTCGAAAGCCCGAAACCTCGCAGTTGGGAACGCTACTTGCCACTTGAAGATTCATTCCAATTGAGTGCGTTGAAAGGCTTAGATAACAAGCCATTCAAGGATGTGACAGTCCGTGGAACTTCTGCGCCACCTGTTCAGTTTCAGTTCCGAGCATTGCCCGACGATCGCATGTTACGGGGTAGCTCAATGAATTTGAAATATAGCTACAGCGCTCAAGTCAACACCCGCAAGTCTTCGCTCTCTGTACGAATTGATGGCGTTACAGTCGGAAGCAAGAAACTGACTTCTGATAATGGCGCAAGTAATGAAACGTTCAACGTTGATTTGCCGCCCAATTTGATCAAGTCGGATTCTGTAATTGATGTTGCTTTCGATCTCTATCCCAAAGAATCTTTGAAATGCGGCCAGGTCAGCGATCAGCAGCTGTCGGGAACCGTTCACAGTTCAACAGAGTTCAAGATCAACCGTGAAAACTCTGTCGAGTTACCAGACCTCAAACTGTTGACCACGGGTTATCCATTTGCCGCGCCGCAAGATCTTTCCCAAACGGCGATCGTGGTTCCTGACGCTCCGACTGAAGCAGATGTGATGACGCTGCTGAAATTTAGTGAGCGTTTAGGGCGGCTCAGCCAAGCTCAATCCGTCAAGCTCGATGTCTACAAGCCTGGAAGCCTGACTGAAGCAGTGAAAAAAGATCGGCATTTAGTCGGAATTGGGACACGCGATCGCTTCCCCATTCAGGAAATGCTGCAAGCCAATAGCGGTTTTCGTCTGATGGATTCTTTCACAAGAGAATCAGGCAAAGAGAAGATTAACGTCTTACCCGATCAAGGCGGTGTGATCAAGAGCATGATGTCGCCTTGGAATCGCGATCGCGTTCTACTAGCACTGACCGCTCAAACAGATTTCGGCTTGAAGCAAGTTCAAGATGTCTTCAGCAACGACCTTTGGTTCTACCAACTTAAAGAAGACACGGCTCTCATCAGCACGAATCAAACGAATCCTTCACCTTTCGATTCCAACGCTTATCAAATGCAGTTTGTGAGCCAATCGGAGCGCCGTCGAATTGAAGACACAAGCATTGTGAGCAAGGCAAGGCAATTCCTGCAAGAACAGTGGTATCTGCTTCCGGTCGGCATTGTCGGCAGCTCAGTCGTGCTCTATGGCATCAGTCAGCTTTTCTTGAAGCAAGTTGGAGGTTAATTGATCATGGCAAATTCATCTCCAAGACGCTACCAAAGTAAAGGACAAAGAGTTCTAGCTTGGTTTGTCGAACTCATTCCAAATTTCTTCGATCGACTTTTTCAGAGAAATAGCGCTCCTCAGCTTGTCTTCCTGATGGTGCTGCTGCTCGTACTCGCAATTCCTCTCATCATCACTCCGCTTGAAATTTGGCAGCAAGGAATTGTGGCGATCCTTTTAATCGGATTGGGCTGGGGCGTCACAGACATCGAGCACAAGCACGCAAAAGGACAGACGAGCGAGTATCTACACCTTTTCATGGTGTGGCTCAGTCTGATTACAACGTTTCGCTATCTTTACTACCGCACCAACTACACCCTCAATCTGACAAGTGGGTGGCTTGATGCAGTGTGTAGTGTGCTGCTCTTTTTAGCAGAACTATATGCCATCATGACGCTCGCTTTAGCGTTCTTCCAAACCCTAAAGCTCAAAGAGCGCAAGGCTGTTGATCTGGCAACGATTCCCGAGAATCAATGGTTTAAGGTCGATATCTACATTCCAACTTACAGTGAGGATGTGGAGATTGTTCGCAAAACCGCACTCGGGGCATTAGCGATCGACTATCCGGCTGACAAGAAACGAGTTTACATTCTCGATGATGGTCGTGCAGAGAAGTTCCGGGCAAGACGTGAGCAGTTACGGCAAATGTGTGCTGAGCTAGGATGCACGCTGCTTACGCGAGATAACAACGACCATGCGAAAGCTGGAAACATCAATACAGCGCTGCGTCGGACAGGGGGCGACCTAGTTCTCATTCTCGATTGTGATCACATTCCAGTCCGTCACTTTTTGAAAGACACCGTTGGATTCTTCTACAGTCCTAAAGTTTCTCTCGTTCAAACCCCTCACTGGTTCTACAACCCTGATCCCTTTGAACGGAACTTGCAGACAGGCGGAAAAATTCCAGTCGGGAATGAATTGTTCTACAAGGTGCTACAAAAAGGAAATGATTTTTGGAACGCAGCATTTTTCTGCGGTTCTGCGGCAGTTGTCCGAAAATCGCACTTACTAGAAGTGGGTGGAATTGCAGTAGAAACGGTGACGGAAGATTGTCATACCTCGTTGAGATTGCATTCTTTGGGCTATGAGTCGATTTACTATGACAAGATCATGGTAGCTGGACTTGCACCAGAGAAATTTTCAGCTTATGTCGGTCAACAAATTCGATGGGCGCGAGGAATGGCACAAATTCTTCGGATTGAAAACCCTTTGTTCAATCCGAAGTTGAAATTGTCGATCGGGCAAAGAATCTGTTATTTCAGTGCAACGTCTCACTTCTTCTATGGATTTCCTCGATTGATGTATGCGCTTGCGCCTGCACTGTTTCTCGTGTTCGGGATTAATCCAATCCGAGGTTTAGGGTTAGAGACGCTGGCTTACGCACTGCCACACTTCTTTGTGTCAACTTACGCAAACTACATTACTTACAAAAATGTCCGCTTCTCGTTCTGGAATGAGATCTATGAGTTTGCCATGTCATTTCACGCTGGAATTGTGACATTCCTCGCATTGGTCAATCCGAAGTTGGGAAGCTTCAACGTCACAGATAAGGGGTTATCGGTGACAAAACGCAGTTTCGATTGGGGTTCAGCAAGAGCGCTAGCGGTCGTCACGTTGCTAGTTATCGCTGCGATCGCGGCAGTTCCGTTCTGGTTGATTTTGCGCCCTCAAGATGCGGAAGCTGTGTTAGTCAACATGGCTTGGAGTATTTTCAACCTGCTGCTGATTGTTTCGGCATTATTGGTTGCATTAGAACAACCCCAGTTGAGACGGGCGCATCGACTCGATCGCAAGTTGCCTGCAACCCTTTACAGCAATGGGGCAGCCGTTCCTGGTTATACTCAGAATGTCAGCGAAACGGGTTGCCAGTTGATTGTTGAGAGTTGGGCAGATTTTCTCGAAGATGCAGAAATCGAACTGGTGGGAGACTACGGTGCGCGCGCGTTTGTAAAAGGTCAGATTATTCGGATCGTCCCGGTCAGTGAAACGCAGTCGATGTTATCGATCGAGTTTATTGATCTCACCCGCGCTCAGCTGGATGCCCTCAGTATTGTGATTTACTCAGATGTGCGGGAATGGTACTCGCAGCAACGGGAAAACGTGGACGATCCGTTGCAGTCTTTCAAGTTCATTGCAGGCAGCTTCTTTCGATCGTTCCAGCAGCGCAATGCTGAGCCAAGCAATGTCACGAGAGTGCGGAAACAGATTCATGCCCATGCTCAACTTTATTGGAGAGGGCAATTCTACTCAGGCATTGCGACTCAAATTAGCAATCGCAGTTTGAGATTAGAAATTCAATCTGACGCGATCGAAGATGTCAGGCTCTTAGAGTACTATCAGCCTTTGGTTGGAGTGCTCTTGAGTCAGACTGCGGATGAATCTTTGCCAAATCGACTGCTTGCAAAGGTAGAACAGGTAGACCTGATCATGGGCGATCGCACAATCGTTGAATTGCAGTTTCCCGAGCAAGTGATGCAACGACAAGAAAGCAAAATTAAGCAGCTTGTCGATACGCTGAACTAGCAATAATCTGGAATTGTGCAAAGAGGGCATATTAGCATGCCCTCTTTTTATTTTTCTAGCTGCCTAGGAAAGCGAGTAGACATAGGATCGAAACTGAGATTGCCTTTCAGGTGTGCGGTTTACAAGTAACCTTTCGCTCTTAGAGTCTTTCTAACTGTCTGCCTCGCCAAGTCCAACCCCAACCTGTCTCGGTTTTAATGATCGAGGTCAAGACGATCGCACAAACCACTAATCCTCCGGCTCCCATCATCCACCAGTTTTGCAGTGGGATAGTAGTAAAGGGCGCGCTCTCGCGTCGAACTCGATATTGCAGAAAAATGCCGATCGCGCTGATGCTCAACGCGATTGCATTCCAAATCGTGAGCGAGGAGAACGCCAGATCAATCAGTCCACTCACTATCCCAATCCAAGGCAGCGCAAAAATCATGAATGTGACAAATACACAGTACAAGGCGGCTTGATAGTTGCGATTTGACCCCATAAACCAATTTTTCGTCCAACCTTCCCACAAAGCCGAAAAAGATTGATACATCTGCGCTTCAGCCAGATTAGCTCCCAAACCGTACCACAGTTTGAAATGTTGTTGTTTAATGCGACGGCTCAATTCGACATCTTCCACCACTTGATCGTGCACGGCTGCATGTCCGCCGATCGCGTCATAAGCGCTACGACGAAATAGCATGAATGGTCCTGCCGCAAACGCGGTGTCCGAAGTCGGATCATTGACAGGAGCAAAATCAAATCCGACCCCTAGTAAAAGCACAACAATCGGCTGCACTAACCATTCCGACCAATGACGACACAGGATCACAACGGCAAGCGAAAGCAAATCGATTTTTTCCTGTTGAGCATACGCGATCGCCGTTTCAATACTCTTTGACTTCAATCGCACATCCGCATCGATAAACAAAAGAAACTCGCTTTGAACCTGCTGCACGGCTTGAGTACAGGCCCAATTTTTGCCGACCCAAATCTTCCCTCCTGGGCGGGATTTTCCCGATAAAAGTTTCAATCTGGGATCTAGACGGGAGCCTTGTAGAAGTTCAACGATCGCAGCCGTTTCATCCGTCGATTGATCATCCACAACCCAAACTTCAATCTCTAAATCTGTACTTTCTAAAACAGATGTGACACAAGCCTCGATATTTGCAGCTTCGTTATATGCAGGAATGATGACGGATACCGAGAAAGAAGAATCAATTGAATCAGGATCAATTGAAATCTTTGGGGCGCTATTTAAGGCGCGGCTAAGCTTGCCAGAAAAAATAATGATCGCAATGATAGAAACAACTAAACCCAAGACAAGAATTATCACAATGAATGGCTGCCGAGAAGAGACAAATAATGTTCCTTACCTTATCGCATCAACGGCAGCACGCTTCTACTAGACAGAGTATCCTGAGACGGTTAGATACATTTATTTACAAATAAATCACAAAGAATTTAGATTTGAAAAAAAGTCCTTTTTGCTCTATTTTTTCTATGAGACTAACTTTATATATCGAAGGAATTAAGATCCTTGCGTATAATCTGAACAAGGTTCTTAACTATTTTTGAGCCTCGACTTCCACAATCATTCAACCTCCTTTAGTTAGAAGAGATTTAATCATGCCGCGTATCCTTGTAATCGACGATGATCCTGCGATCGCAGAACTCGTCGCTGTCAATCTAGAAATGGCAGGCTACGATGTGAACCAAGCGTCGGACGGCATTCGTGGACAAGCCCTTGCTCTCCAAATTCAGCCTGACTTAATCATGCTGGATCTCATGCTGCCTCAAGTCGATGGATTCACCATCTGCCAGCGCATTCGCCGAGATGAACGAACGGCTGACATTCCCGTCCTGATGCTGACTGCCTTGGGTCAGACCCAGAATAAAGTGGAAGGCTTTAACGCTGGCGCAGATGACTATTTAACAAAACCGTTTGAAGTTGAAGAAATGTTGGCGCGGGTGCGGGCGTTGCTGAGACGGACGGATCGCATTCCTCAAGCGGCGAAACACTCAGAAATTCTCAGTTATGGACCCCTGACCCTCGTACCTGAGCGGTTTGAGGCGATCTGGTTTGGCAAAACCGTGAAACTGACGCATCTAGAATTTGAGTTGCTCCATTGCTTGCTACAGCGACATGGGCAAACTGTTTCACCGAGCGAAATTCTCAAAGAAGTTTGGGGTTACGATCCCGATGACGACATTGAGACGATTCGCGTTCATGTTCGCCATTTGCGCACCAAGCTTGAACCAGATCCGCGTCATCCTCGCTATATCAAAACCGTCTATGGTGCAGGGTATTGCTTGGAACTGCCGAGTGAAAGTGTTGCGATCGAAGATGTGCAAATGGCTGGATAACGGCTCATTTCTCCAACCGCACCGCATACCACTGTAAATACTCGCCCGGCGCCATATCCAACTCGCAGGTCGTATCTAATAGATATCGAATCTGGTTGTCGATTGTGCCTGCTTGTTGAAGGTCTGGGGACAAAGTGTCTTGACGAGTTGCGAGAATCGATCGCAGTTTTTCACTCAGTTCGGCTGCGCTCAGAATTGCTTCAGGCTGGTTCGTTTCAAGAACAACAAAGTGTTCTTCTTCGTACATCGATGCCGCAGACATAAGGTTTCGGAGATTGAAGATCTCTCTCATCTTGCCATTTAAATCTCCCGCAGGTCAGAACCAGATGGCTTTATAGCCATGATATCCAGAAAGTATTTCTATCCGGAATTGATATGCAAACGGCACACTTGATTTTTAATCCCGTCGCTGGCCAGGGAAACGCTGAACAGGAACTTGCACTGATTCAAGAACTCTTAAGCAAGAAGTTTGACTTTAAGACGCATTTAACGACACCTGAGATCGGAGCAGACGACTTAGCAAAGCAGGCGGTGCAGCAAGGTGTAGATGCGCTTTTTGTATCCGGCGGGGATGGAACGGTTTCGACAGCAGCAACAGCCGTGATTCGGACAGGGATTCCGCTCGGTGTGATTGCCCGTGGAACTGCGAATGCGTTTGCGAATGCGTTAGGGATTCCAACTGGAATCGAGGCTGCCTGTGAAGTCATTCTGAAACAGCAAACTAAGACTGTCGATGTCGCATTCTGTAATCATTTGCCGATGGTCTTGCTTGCCGGTATCGGATTTGAGGCAGAAACCGTTCAACTGGCGAGCCGAGAAGCGAAAAATCGATTCGGAATTTTGGCGTATATCTTAGCGGGTTTGCGGAAGTTACAAACGCTAGAACAGTTTGAAGCGGAAGTGGAGACTGACGATCGCGTGATTTCTTTCACGGCATCGGCGTTGACGATCGCGAATGCCGCACCTGCCACTTCAGTCTTGGCTCAAGGGCCTGCCGGGTTAATTGTCGATGATGGGTTATTGGATTTGACGATCGTCGCTCCAGCCAATCGAACTAGTGCGATCGCAGCCACTTACCATCTGCTACAGTCTGCGCTCAGCGGCAATCCAGCCGAGCGAGATGACGTCGGCTACGTCCGATCCAAGCGTTTCAAAGTGACAACCCATCCCCCTCAGAAAGTTGTGGTCGATGGGGAAATGGTCGGGACAACGCCGATCGAGGTGGAATGCGTTCCAGCGGGGCTGACCGTATTTATGCAAGATCCAGAAGCCGAAATTCCAACAGAAAAATTGGAAGGATTACCCGACCTGGTCATTGAACCTAAAGATTCCGAGAATTAACGATCGAGGAATTTTTCCATAGACTATAAAAAGAAAAACTGAGAACAGTGTTCTCAGTTGAGGCGTGACCAAAATGTTCGTGATTTTGGCTGTTTTGTCAGCTAAATGTACGAATTACGAATTGTGGAATTGGCAGGCAAAATGGCGGTGAGTCTCGAATGGGTCTTTGGAGGGGCGGCTTTCTTCGCCGCGATCGCAAATGGCGTTGGGTTTTGGTATTATTGGCGATCGTCTCGTGTCGAAAGTTCGGAACAAGAGTTGCAAGCCGCACTTTGGCGGCAATCGATCGCAGTTGAAGCTGCTTTAGATGGAATTGCGATTCTCAGCGATGCCGGAAAATTGCTGTATCTCAATGATGCTCATCTAGAAATGTTTGGCTACAGTCGGACAGAACTGATTGGGAAAAGTTGGAAAACGCTGTACTACCCCGAAGAAAGTCAGCGTATTGAGCGGGAAATTCGCCCGATTCTGCAACAGACAGGACAATGGCGCGGACAGGTGATCGCAAAGCGCAAAGACGGCAGTACTTTCTTTGAAGAAGTTTCCCTGACACAAACTGAAAAAGGGGTCGTTTCCGTCTGTCGAGATATTACTGAAACGAGACAGACTGAGATTCGCCTCAAAGTTCTAGAACGCGCGATTAGTGCGAGCAGTAACGGGATCATTATTACCGACCCAACTCAGTTGGATAATCCGATGATCTACGTCAATCCAGGATTTGAGCGAATGACAGGCTATGCTGCGGTCGATGTTCTTGGCAAAAATAGCCGCTTGCTGCAAGGCGCTGCAACAGAAAAGGATGCGCTCGAGCGGTTACGTCAAGCCTTTAAAGAAAACGAAGACTGTACGGTTACGCTTCGCAACTACCGGAAAGATGGAACCGTGTTTTGGAATGAGTTATCGATTTCACCGATTATGAATGAGCACGGACAGGTGACTCACTATATTGGAATTCAAACTGATGTAACCGAACGTATTCGCACAGAAGAAGCGCTGCAACTTCAGATCCAACGCGCTCACTTATTAAAGCAAATTACGCAAGAGATCCGCCAAAGCCTCGATACACAAGAGATTTTTCAAACCACTGTGACTCAGATTGGCAGAACGTTTGGGGTCGATCGCTGTTTGCTACATGCCTATATCGAGCGTGAAGAAGATGCGATCGCGTCCGGCTTTGCCATGTCTCAGCTCGATACAGTCTTTCCAAAAATTCCAGTGGTGGCGCAATATCTGGAGCGAGGCTGCGATTCCATGCAGGAGGTTGAAGTCCCAATTCAAGGCAATCCTCATACCCAGAAAGTTCTAAACTGCGATCGGGCAATTTCTTCCCCAGATGTGCAACGCGATCCATTGCTTCGCTCTACTCTACCGCTCTGTGAGCGCGCCCGCATCAAATCAATGCTTGCCGTTCGCACCTCTTATCAAGATGTCCCCAATGGGCTGATTTGCTTACATCAATGTGAAGGATTGCGCGCTTGGAAAGACGACGAAATTGAACTGCTCGAAGCCGTTGCCGACCAAGTTGGCATCGCGATCGAACAATCTCGACTCCTCAAACAAGAACGACTGCAACGGGAGCAACTCACGAAACAAAATTTAGCCCTAGAACAAGCGAAACAGATTGCCGAGACCGCAAACCGTGCAAAAAGTGAATTTCTAGCAACGGTGAGCCATGAGATTCGGACTCCGATGAATGCCGTCATTGGCTTGACGGGCTTACTGCTAGAGATGGAACTGACCGAGCAGCAGCGAGATTTTGTGGAAACGATTCGCAACAGTGGCGATTCTCTGCTGACGATTATCAATGACATTCTTGATTTCTCCAAGATCGAATCTGGCAAACTCGATTTTGAGCAACAGCCCTTTGATTTGAAAGCTTGCGTCACCGAATCGATCGACTTGCTGAGTCCTAAAGCGATCGAGAAAAACTTGACTTGCACTTATCAAATTGCACCCGATGTCCCCAAGATGGTCGTGGGAGATGTCACCCGCCTGCGCCAAATTCTCGTCAATCTGCTTAGTAACGCCGTTAAATTTACGCAGCAAGGTGAAATTACCGTTTCAGTCACACTTGCACCCCCTTGTAACATGGCATCTGTCTGCAAGACGACTAGAATCGTTCACTGTGCTCAACTTCCTAGTGAGCAATCGTTGGGATTGCAATTTGCCGTCAGGGATACAGGGATTGGCATTCCACCGGAGCGGATGACACGACTCTTTAAATCATTCAGCCAAGTCGATTCCTCAACCAGTCGTCAATATGGTGGAACGGGCTTAGGATTGGCAATTAGTCGGCGTTTGAGTGAAATGATGGGGGGATGTATCTGGGTCGAAAGCCAAGGTGCGATCGGAGGATGTCCTCCTCAAAACTTTGTTGCCACTCAACATTCATCTCAACCGGGTTCAACATTTTACTTCACGCTTTGCACACGTGCAGCTGACTCCCATGCAACTCAATTGATCGAGCCAATTGCCAATGTCGAATTCACGCAAGAATCTCCGCAGGTCACACCGCGATCTCAACCGCTGAGAATCCTGCTGGCAGAAGATAACGTCGTCAACCAGAAAGTGGCCTTACATTTACTATCCCGATTAGGATATCGCGCAGACGTTGCAGGCAATGGGCTAGAAGTCTTATCTGCTCTGGATCGTCAAGTCTATGATGTCATTCTCATGGACGTGCAAATGCCGGAAATGGACGGCTTAGAAGCGACCCGGAAGATTGTATCGGGTGCATTTCCAGTTCAGCCCTATATCATTGCCATGACTGCAAATGCGATGGAAGGCGATCGCCAACTCTGTCTAGATGCAGGAATGAATGATTATTTAAGCAAACCGATCCGGGTTGATGCGTTAAAATTTGTTCTCAGCAAGTGTATCCCTGTTGCACGATCAGTACTCAAGCGGAGCAATCTCGATTCCACAGAGTCTCCCCCTGCTTCTGTGCCATCCTCTCTCTCAATTGCTCCCTCAGATCCAAACCCTGATCCTGCTGTTCTGCTGTCTCGTGACTTGACCCACGATTCCGGATCGACTCTCTCTTCTGATTTGATCAATCAGTATCTTAGCGATACCCGACTTTGGGTTGCTCGGCTCCAGCAGGCCACTCAATCAACGGATGTGCGAACCCTACATCAGATGGTTCGCCGCTTGCGATCGAGCAGTCTGCGTGTTGGAGCAACGGCAATGGTTGAGCAGTGCGATACGTTGGAATCCTGCCTGAGTCTGGGAACGCTAGAACAGGTCGCTTTTCGAGTCCGCCAATTAGAAGCCGAGTACGATCGTGTCCAGGCTTCGCTACATTTGGAACTTCAGCAATGCCAGAAATGATGCCCTCTTTCCATAATCCCCCGCTAATCTTAGTCGCAGATGATGATAAAACAATGCGGCTCGGTGTGCGTCAAGCGATGGAGCAAGATGGCTATCAAGTAATTGAGGCACACGATGGCAATACCTGTCTGAGTGTGTTCGAGCGGGTTCGCCCGGATGTGGTCTTGCTCGATGCCATTATGCCTGCGATCGATGGCTTTACCTGCTGCCGTCGCATTCAAGAAATGAGTGGAATACGTCGTACTCCGGTTCTGATGATCACAGGACTGGAAGACCAAGATTCAGTGGATAAAGCCTTTTCAGTTGGAGCGGTTGATTACATCACGAAGCCGATTCACTGGGCAGTATTGCGGCAGCGCGTGAAACGATTGATTCAGCAAGTTCGCCTTTATCAACAGCTTGAGACGGCGAATCATGAACTGCAACGATTAGCCGCGATCGATAGCCTGACTCAGGTCGCAAATCGCCGCAGATTTGACGAGTATTTACAGCAAGAATGGCAGCGAATGTTGCGCGAACAGTTGCCGTTGTCGTTGATTTTGTGCGATATCGATTGCTTTAAGCTCTATAACGATACGTATGGGCATCAAGCGGGCGATGATTGCTTACGCCAAGTCGCACAGGTCATTCAGAATGCGGCAAAAAGAGCGATCGATTTACCTGCCAGATACGGGGGTGAAGAATTTGCCGTCATTTTGCCTAATACGGATCAAGAAGGCGCAATTTTAGTTGCACAGGATATTCAGACCGGGGTGAAGAATTTGCAAATTTCTCACACGGCTTCCAAGGTCTGCGACACGGTGACAGTGAGCCTAGGAGTATCCAACACGATTCCGAGTGTGATTACGTCTCCAGAGTTGTTGATCAACGCAGCAGATAAAGCGTTGTATCAAGCAAAGGCGGAAGGACGCGATCGCTATTGCACGTGTCTGAGCTAGAGCGGAATCAATCGGAACAAATTCAGAGTTAGGACGGTCTGAAGCTGTATTAGGGTGAAATTTATCTCAATACAGCTGTGGAAGCATGTGCGCATTTTCTAAAAATCTGCGTCTTGTTCGGCTCGACTTCGCTCCATCGTTCAAATTAGGGAACTTGGTGCAGTTAGAGCTGAACTGATTGAAAGCAATACATCTGTGAAAGTCTCGCTCGAAAAGTATACCAATGCAATCAATCTGAGTGTTCTTCTTAGCAGCAGACAGAGCATTCATGAAAAAAGACTACTACAACTTTCCGAAATCACCCGAGTGATGAGCGTAGTTATCTTCAGCCTTTAAGGTTAGGAATCTTCTTCAAACGTACAACTTATGTATGAGGATAACCGAACTTCAACGCTAAATATTTACGCCTATAACTTCTAATAGGAATGCTTTATTCAGTTAAAAACCTGACAGCATTCCTATTTTTTTGTTCCTTAAAAATTGTCATATTCTATTATGTGACAGTTGAAGAACAGACCATTATTCTAGATAAGTTAAGCGCCCTAACGATACAAATTAGATATGAGAAATCGATACGGTTTGTACACGATAACTCACCGTTCCTCTAAAGACAAATCAGCAAATCAACCGCTTGTAAATAAAGACAAAAAGTTGCTGAGTTTCTAGGAACAAAAACACTCTTTCTTACGACTATTAAAGTAAGAAATCTGAGAAAAAAGCTCTCAATCAAATCTTCAGTTACTCTAGGATATAGTCATGAAACTCTCTCTTAAGTCGGTTGCAACTCTCTCTGCCCTTTCCGCACTCGTTCTCTCGCCTTTGTTTGTTGCTGGTGCTGCTTCTGCTCAGCCTGTTCGCTTCGATGGTAGCTACGTTGGTGCAGGGGTTGCAGCAGGTATTACCAATGGTGGACGTGATAATGATGCAGCCACATTCGGAGGTAATATTCAAGGACGATTTGCAGTTCCGAATGCTCCTGTTTCTGTTCGCGGCTCTGTCTTGTTTAATGGCAACAACAGTGTGATCATTCCTTCCTTAACTTACGACCTTCCTGTTGCTAAGAACACAAACGTTTATGCTGGCGCAGGCTACGGTTTCGTTCAGAAAGATGGTCAAGCTTCTCAAATGGGGAACAAAGATGCAGCCGTTCTTTCTGTAGGTGTTGAATCGGAAGTTACGAGAGGCGTAGTTGTCTACAGTGATGCAAAATATGGCATCAATGCTTATCAAGGAAGTGGCGCTGGTTCATTGAGCTTACAGGGTGGCGTTGGGATTAGATTCTAATTGCAATTCTGCAATCTCAATCTGTTTGTCTCTCTGATCTAAAAATTAGCTCCTAGCAATGCTAGGGGCTTTTTTATTAGCCCTAAGAAAGAGGGTGTTTTAAAACTGCTTCGTCAATATAAAGACAGAGATTTGAAAAAGTTTTTAATTAGAGGATGGTATGACTAATTCTGCCAAAGAAAAAATTTCAACAGATTTGCAACAAGCCAAAGAAGTTGGACAACTGCGTGCTGATCGGATTCGGGAAATCATGCGCAACGCGATCGCTCAGGTCATGTCAGAACTGAAATCCGGTACAGGAGATATTCGATCGCTGGTGAAAGACGCCTTCTCCAGTGCTGCAAGCAGCCTGCAAGAAAGCGGAACTCAAGTCAAAGAAGACATTACTGCATCTGTTGAAGGCGTGATTGAAGGGATTAGTCGCACTCGGCAGCAGCAAATTGCAGAAACCGAAGCTCAAGTGAAGCAATTACAATCGCAATTATCCGAGCAAGAAGAGGAACTTGAGCAAGAAGTAGAAGCGGGAATGCATGGACTGAAAGACGCAGCGAAAGATATGTCAGCCGAAGTTCGAGAGCAGATTGAACAAACCATTGAATCGATTCGCAATAGCGAGGAAGCGACTTTGTTGAAGAGACGATATGCTCAGGTTCAAGCGCAATTGGCAATTCTCAGAGCAAACTTGGCAGCGCGGACAGAAGATTATCACGATCGAGCACAAGCTCATCTCGATGAAGCGAGAGAGTGGTACGACAAAGCACGCCCGCAAGCTGAAGCTGCAAAGACTCAAGCTGATCAGAAGATGGCTCAGCTAGACCAAAAAATGGGAGAGGCAGGAATAGCTTTGGCTCAGAAGGAACGGCAAGTCAAGCAGTTGCTGAAAGATCTTCTGAAACAGGCAACGGATATGGTGAAGGATGCGAGTGAATCTCGCAAAGCCCCCAAATCTTCAGAACCAAAATTGCCCCCGACTCAAATCGAAATCGAGGACAGTAAAATTCGTTAGAACCGTTGTGAGATTTAGTTTCGGCTTTACTCAATCCGCGACGCTCTTAGAGTTATAGGTTGAGCGGAGCCGAGACGCATTCTTCCGGTTGCTTGCTGTGATTGATCCAGCACGATCGAGCAGCCCGATCATGCATTCATTTAAGATCGTCTTGTTTGCTCGATTGCATCTTCTGCACGTTTCGCATCTTCTGCTTTGCCCTGCTCTTCAAACAGTGTTTTAGCGCGTTCAAATGCCTCGATCGCGTCTCTTGGAAAATCACGCGCCTTCAACGCAGTGCCTAACTGGAAATAGGCACTGGCATTATTTGGATCTAGCTTGATGACTTCTCGAAATACCATAATCGACCGCATCGTTTCTTTCTGTTCTAAAGCTGTTTCTGCTAGAGCAAATTGTGCTTCAACAGAATTTGGATCCAAATTGACCGATCGCTGAAACGCGGCTAAAGCTGCTGCATTATTCCCGACTTCCCGAAGAATCTTGCCGATTTGAAGATGCAGCTTTGAATTATTCGGATCTAATCTGACCGCCCGATTGAATGCAGTCAAAGCAGCCGTCGAATCTCCCTTACTTAACAAAGCAATCCCTATACCAATTTGAGTACTGGTTCGTCTTGGATCAAGCTGAGCTGCCCTTTGAAGTGTAGCGATTCCTTGATCAATCTGCCCTTGTTGAATCTGGATTAGCCCCATTGATTCTTGTGCATCTACATTTCGACTATTGAGCCTTATAGCCTGCTGATAGGCTGCCAAAGCTTGCGACAAATTCCCCTGACGTGCGAGTACCGTTCCCAAACCCAAAAACGCGTTGACATTGCGAGCGTCTAATTCTGTCGCCCGACGATAAGCAGTTGCCGCCGCACTATCATTGCCCAAATTCGCCAGGCTAAATCCCAATGCATAAACAAAATCTGCATTTGCAGGTTCTAGCGTAATTGCCTGTTGATAAGCATCTGCGGCTTCCTGAAACTTTCCTTGCTGAGCGTAAATGTAACCCATGCCAGAAAAGATTCGAGCATTACGATTATCGATCGACGAAGCTCGCTGAAAGGCATCGATCGCCTCAGTCCACTTCTTTTGATCGACTAACTCTCGCCCTTGTTCGAGGAGCTTATCGAGTTCAGTATCTTGAGACTGGGCAAACGCCAACGAAGGCATCAATCCTGCCCAAAGCAAGACAGTCAGTGGCAATATTGATCGACGAATTCGAGTCATTGTGAGCATACGAGAATCTATAAAACAATTACGAGGAACGTCAAGTCGATCAGAAACTAGCGTGTTCAGATGTTCGATGAAACATTGCAATTATTTGCGAGCACTTCTATCAAAGGGCAGTCTTCACCTGGATAAATTCTATGATCTTACCTACACCAGATGTGCTTAAAAATCTAGTGATCGGATCATACCTTGCGATTGTCACAGCTGACATCGGGTACGCGATAAATGCGTGAAACACCCTCTTGATGGTATTCAAAGACTGATAGGAAAAGGACTACAAGCTACAAATGCAGATTTGCACAAGAACATCCACCCTAGACAGGTAGAACTTCAGCAGTGGGAAAAACTCTAGCTACACCTGCTGTAATAGGGTATCGAGATGAATACTGAGACGATTAATCTTGTTCAATCTGGCGTTTTTTTTCTGATCACTGCAGTGTGGACTACCGTAAAAATTTGCTGATCCCGCAGAATTTCTTTCTAATGATGGATCAAGGTCATCTCACTCTCGATAGAGTGATTTCCATTGAGCAGCCCATATAGTCTTAGGCAAGCGTAATTTCTTTGCAAATGACTATTTTGTTCGAGGAGCAAATTTACAATGGCATATACTAATCGTCCTGTAACTGAAGCGGCTGTCATTCCTGTAGCAGCTGATTATCATGATCGGGTTCGTTGGGGTCCGATTCTCGCTGGCTTATTTGTCGCGCTAGTTTCGCAGTTGATTTTGAGTGCACTGGGTGCAGCAATTGGGGCAACCTCGATCGCAAATTCGGGCGCACCCCGCTCTGACGCAGGTGGAGTCGGTACAGCAGTTGGCATCTGGGCAACGATTAGCTTACTGATTTCTCTGTTTATTGGAAGCTGGATTATGGCACGGGCTTGCGGTCCGATGACCCGAAGTACAGCTTTGCTGAATGGGGCAATTCTTTGGGCGACGACCCTAGCGTTGAGTGCTTTTCTTTTAGCGAGTGGTGTATCAGGCGCGTTTGGCTTAGCAGCTACAACAGCGGCAAATGTTGCAGGGGCGGCTTTGCCTCAAACTGGAGTGCCGAATGTCGATCCAAATGCAGCGCCCAATATCAGCGCTCAAGATGCCCGAAATATCGCAGGTACGACTGCAACCGCAGGTTGGTCATTTGTGATTGGTTCACTTTTGGGCTTAGCGGCATCTCTTGCAGGCGCAGCAACCGGCACTCGCAGACCGCGGGCTGCTTATGTTGAACCAGGTCGTGTCGCGCAGTAATTGTCGCAACAGCGATCGTTGAAAACCCCTCACAGCAGTTAGGGGTTTTTATTTTGGATTTTGGATAAAAAGTACGAGTCAGAAAATAGAATAGTGTGGAACAGGAAAATTGCCTTTAAAACATTAAAGGGGTGTCTCATCAACACCCCTAAAATATTAAACGGGCTAGGAGGGATTCGAACCCCCGACACCGTGGTCCGTAGCCACGTGCTCTAGTCCACTGAGCTACAAGCCCTTGTCAGCACTTATTCAATATACAACAATCTGCTCCAAATGACAAAAAATTCTGAAAATTCCTCAACACTTTCTCATCTTGATGCTCAAGGACAAGCGCAGATGGTTGATGTATCAGCTAAATCTGCAACGATAAGACAAGCAACAGCGATCGCGCGGGTGCGGATGAAGCCCGAAACTTTACTGGCGATCGAGTCGGGTAATAGTCCGAAAGGGGATGTTCTAAGCACAGCCCGAATCGCCGGAATCATGGCAGCGAAGCAAACATCCAATTTAATTCCACTGTGTCACCCACTCCCGATTCAAAAAGTCGAAGTCAATATTATTGCCGTGCCCGAACTTCCCGGATTTGAGATTCAAGCCACTGTGAAAATCAAAGCAGAGACGGGCGTTGAAATGGAGGCTTTGACAGCAGCCTCTATTGCGGCTTTGACGCTCTATGACATGGCGAAAGCGCTCGAGAAATCCATTACGATCGAACAAATTTGCTTGCTGAGCAAAACGGGAGGAAAATCGGGAGATTATCAGCAATCACCAAACCCGTAATTCCTCTTAAATTTTTTGTAAAGCGGGAACTATTTGAAGGCGTTCCCCGTGAAATTGCTTATACTCAGGAAATGCTCCCTTGACATCGCCCCCTCATTTTTCCATTGGCAAATCCAAGGTGGTATTCCCGCAATGAATGAACCGAACGAATTAGAACTGACTGAATCGCTCTTTAATGCGATCGCACAAGCTTTAGAGGCGTGTTGCCACTCCGGACATTTATCGGCAGATGAATACATCTCACTGCTTGACTCTGTATGGTTTACGCTCGACTTCGGCACGCGTCGTCCGAGATGAATCATCAGCCAGGTTGCGGCTCTGCTCAACGTGCAATTCTAAAATTTCTGCGAGTTCAGCGAAACCCAAGCCCAGATCTCACGATCAGTTGAATTGAGTTCTCTTATATTAAGGTGGATTTTGAATTGCAGAATTGATAGGGACAGGACGATTGCTGAAGCCGTCCTTCCTCAATCCAAAATTCACCATTAAAAAAGCGCGGCTAAGCCGCGCATATTTGAGATCCTACAATGAGAGATGAGGGAGACACTTTATCTCAGATAACTTGCTTCTGCTTCCAACATCCGCAGCAGAGCTTGATCGCCACGTGCTCTTGCTGCTTCCATGCGGCGTTGTAGATTTCGTTGTAAGTTTTCGCGGTGAACGCGGGTAACTTCGGCTGCGTGAAGACGATTTCTATTCATATGTAGGGTTCCTAGAGGTTAGTTTTTCTTATCACCATGATTTGATATTAGCATTGGCAAATTAAAACGGTAGCTTATGCTACTAAAAATTCATACTTAAGATGTAGTTTTTTGACAAAACAGATGATTGTTACCCTGATGACAGACTTTGGATTAAGTGATGCTTATGTCGGAGTGATGAAAGGTACGATCGCTCAAATTAATCCAAGGCTGCAAACTATCGACCTTACGCATCAAATTCCTCCGCAAGATATTACTTCTGCCCGTTTTCAACTTATGACTGCCTATCCGTATTTTCCGGACGGAACAGTTCATGTTGTCGTGGTTGATCCAAGCGTAGGCAGTTCGCGCAGAGCGATCGCAGTGCAGCTGAAAGCTGGATTTGTGGTTGCGCCAGATAATGGTTTGGTGAGCGGCATCTTAGAACATGCAGTGGCAGCGGTCGAGTTAACGAATCGAAAATATTGGCGATCTCAAACTCCCAGCGCAACATTCCACGGGCGCGATATCTTTTCCCCGGTTGGAGCACACCTTGCAAGTGGCGTTCCCTTGAAAGAGTTAGGGGATGAAATTGATTTGAATTCGATCATCAAATTGCCAATTCCTGATGCGATCGCAACCGAGAATGGCATTCAAGGAGTAATTCAGGCGATCGATCATTTCGGCAATTTGATCACCAATATTCCGGGGGAAAGGTTTTTCAATTGCTCTTGGTCAGTTCAGATTCATCAATCGATTTATGCAGGTCATACAACCTATGCTGATGCGAAAGTTGGCGAGATCATCGGACTGATTGGAAGTCACGGTTGGGTTGAAATTGCGATGAATCATGGCAATGCTCAGAGCTATTTGAAATTGGGGATTGGAACGTCGATCGTGACTGTTATTCAGTCAAATTAGTCCGAAAACTTCAAGACTTCTGAGTTCACCATCCAATCATTGAAAGAACCATGAAGCGTTGAAGGCTTGTAGATTGTTCAAATCACCGCTATTTAAATTTACCGATCGCCCGAACCAACGGCTCAAAAACCTCGATCAACTCTTTGCGACTCACGACTAACGTGGGATATGATCGTGCTCCATAATCTTTCCCAACCTCTAACGGAAAAATCGGGGTTAACTCTAGCGGATACCAAACGGCTCCTGATGCTTGCACGATCGCCCAAACCGCCGCAATATCCCAAATTTTTGGAGTCGCCTCAACTCCGCCCATTGTTGACCCCGCCGCAACGGTCAGCAAATTGTAAGTCGCTACTCCCAACATCCGAATTTTCGCAGGAAACGGCTGCTGCAAAACCGAAGTACTTCTTGCACAGAGATTAAAAAAATGATTCTTCGTTAAAGCTTCTTGGCTCGATCGAATCGGTTTGCCATTGAGAAAAGCCCCCGACGGCATCTCTAGCCCTGATTCACCCTGCCAATATCCATAAAAAGACTGCCCCAATGGGGGCAAATGTACCAATCCAAAAACCGGAGTGCCCTGATAAAGCAATCCGATCGAGATTCCCCATAGCGGCAATCCTCGTGCAAAATTCGTTGTGCCATCGACTGGATCAATAATCCAGCACCATTCTCGATCGGGAAAAATATGCTCGACTTCTTCGCTCAAAACCCCGTGATCAGGAAAAGCTTGAGCGATCGCGCTCCGAATCCGTTCATCCGCCCATTGATCCGATTGTGTCACCAAACTGCCATCGGCTTTTTCGGCTGCCTGAGCTTGTCCAAAATCCTTGAGCAATTGTGCACCAACTTCTGTGGTGATTTGCTGAGCAAAAGAGAGAACCGTATTCCAAAATTCAGACATATCGAAATCCCAAAGCAGTGCGGGAGATAGAGAGCAGGGAGTATTCTTCCATCATCCTGCAAAATGCTCCTTCATCTTTTCATCCTGCAAAGTCAGACTCTCACATCTTAGAACAGGCTATCTTCTTAAGCTGCGTTGCCATAAAGGAATCAACGACTGTGCCTGGTCGTAAGCATTCGTGCCGAGTGGAATTCTTTGAGCGATCGCGATCGCGCCCGCCGGATCTACACTCGCTTGTGACATTGCCGTTTGCAGCAATTGCTGACTCAGATCATTCATCAACGTCTGAGCTTCTGGGCGGAGTGGGCTAGCTATGGGTACAGTATCTGCAATCTGAATTCCTTCTGTGACCGAATCAACCGTACCACCATTCGCCGCCGCTCTTGCTTTCTGCAACGTGAGTACAGCATCCCCACCCTGTAGCGGAGTTGCTGAATCAGGGACAGGACTAGACACAGGTTGAGCCAACTCCTGTTCGCGATCGCGAATGGCTTGAAGTTGCTGAGCATACTGACCGCGTTTATCGGCTGCTTCTGCACCGAGCGATCGCCGGGAAGAAATGCGACCCAGCAAATCGATCGCTTGTTGCAACGATCCTGCATCGCCTCGACTCGCAATTTGCTCTGCTTGCTGAATGAGGGGACGATCCTCTTGATCTTGCATCTCGCTGGTAATTCGCTGGATCAACTGGCGAGCTTCCCGAGACTTCGGATTAGAACTAGAAACCTGAGATGCAGCATCAATCGCCGCTTGCAAATCTTCAGGTCGGTTGGATTGCGCAAGCTGCTGTGCTCGATTCAATTGCGCCATATCTCCTTTTTCTGCTTGCCAACGCGCAATTAACCGCTGCGCTTTTCCAAAAGTCGGACGATCTGCACCAATTTTCTGCGCTTGGGCGGTCGCGGCATCATAGTCTTCGGGCAAACCATTGCCGATTCGATTGATCGCACTTGCTAATGTTTCGTAGTCTTCGATCTCTTGCTTCAAATTTGCAGCTTCTGGAATTTGCCGAATAATGTCTAATGCAGCCGTTGTGTCTCTACGATCGAGTGCTGCATCAGCTAACGCCAACATCTTCTTCCCAGCATCGACCAGGGTTTCCTGCGCACCTTGGTAGACATAGCTCTTATTGTTGATGCTAGCCAGCAGTTTGATTGCTTCTTGAAAATTCTGTATCCCGCCGGACTCGATCAAACTTTTTGCTTTCGTAATCTTGCTGATGTCGTCGCGAGTTGCAGCGATGATGCCGCTAATCTCTTGGTATTTTGTAGTTTGCCAGAAGGTATTGTCGATCGACAATAACCGTCCTGCTTCTGTCATTGCTAACCGCCAATTTTGCTGCCGTAGCGCTTCTTCAGCTTTGCGGTAAAGCGTTTCAGCAGATGACCAAATACTCTGCCATTTTTTAATTCGCTCTTCGACTTGAGTATGGGCAGTCCCAACTCTTGGAACCCTTCTTGCTGTTTTAATGGCAGCATCGAGTTTTCCAGCTTGGAATGACTCTTCACTCAAGTCCAAAATCTCTTGGGCCCAAGCTTCAATCAACCGAGTCGCTTCTGCATAAAGCGGATGATCAGAGGGAAGATTTTTGACAAGCTCGATCGCTTCTAATAAATCATTTGGAGTCCGCTTATTTGCTGCGAGCTGAGCACAATGGAGTCTTAGAGAAGCTGAAGCGAGCGGCCAGAAAATTGAAGGACAATTGGGAACGGCAGGAAGCTTGAACAAAAATGCGAGCGAGAGCGCAGTTGTGCCCCCTGTGATTGCGAGTGACAATGCGATCATTGCCCGCCAATCACTAAATAGCCAGGTTCGCGCTTGATTGAGGCGATCGAGCACAGCAGCCAACTTAGTCGGAGACTCTTTCGGGGAAGGGAGTTCTTGAACCGCTTGGGTCGATCGCGAAGAAGCTGCCACGCTTCGGTGAGACGGCGATGACTTACGGTTCCGACGATTAGGAATGCCGCGTTCTCTGGTCATAGGTGAGTGTAAAACTGCAAGAGAGCGATCGATACAAATTGAGAGATCGCAATAGAAGCCATCCTACTCCTCAATGAGGGGAAAAGACCATCTAGCTTCTGCGAGTTAATCATCTTTTCACCAAATTTTCAAGCTATCCGGGATCAGTCCTGGCAGATTCACTGATCTGCGATTCCCGCTTCTCGATATGATCAGATTCGCATATTTACATCGGATTAGACCTCATGGAACTGCAAGGAAAAGTCGCGATCGTCACGGGCGCATCACGAGGAATCGGACGGGCGACCGCATTGGCATTGGCAGAAGAAGGCGCAACAGTCGTTGTGAATTACGCGAGTTCTAGTGGTGCAGCAGATGCAGTGGTAGCAGAAATTGTTGGAAACGGCGGAAGTGCGATCGCGCTGCAAGCCGACGTGTCGAAAGCAGATCAAGTCGATGCCTTAATCAATTCCACCCTGGAAAAATACGGCAGAATTGATGTCTTAGTGAATAATGCAGGCATTACACGCGACACGTTGCTGCTAAGAATGAAGCCTGAAGAGTGGCAAGCCGTCATCGATTTGAATTTGACGGGCGTATTTCTCTGCACGAGAGCCGTGAGCAAAATTATGCTGAAGCAGCGGAGCGGCAGAATTGTAAATATTACTTCTGTGGCTGGACTAATGGGCAACCCGGGTCAAGCGAATTACAGTGCAGCAAAAGCGGGTGTTATTGGATTTACAAAAACCGTTGCGAAAGAGTTAGCAAGTCGCGGAATTACCGTCAATGCGGTTGCACCGGGATTCATTGAGACCGATATGACCCATGATCTGAAAGCGGATGAAATTCTCAAATTCATCCCGCTCAATCGCTATGGCAAACCCGAAGAAGTGGCAGGACTGATTCGCTTTTTGGCAGCGTCTCCCGCGGCTGCCTATATCACCGGACAAGTCATGAATGTCGATGGTGGAATGGTGATGGCTTAGTTGAATCGATAAAAAACCTCGCTCACAATCGCAACATTGAGCGAGGTTTATTGTTGTACTGAATTGCAAATGTCTGGGTTAGCGCAATCGGTTGAAATCGCAAAATCGAATCGTAGAGTGATTGAACCAAAAATGGGCAAGTTCGCGATCCGCCTATTTTGGTTTCACCACTAAGACAGAACACGGTGCATCTTCTACAATCTGACTGCTAACAGAGCCAAGCAAAATTCGCTTCATCCCAGTCAAACCTCGACTTCCCAGCACAATCAGATCCGCGTGATGGATCTTTGCGAGCCTCAAAATTTCTTCGGCAGGATCACCCGTGACAATTTCAACTTCGCTCTTACAAGCCAGCGAGTGTTGATAGGTTTGTAACTGCTTTTCAATTTCAGCGTAGGGAAAGCTTTCTAAATCAGCGCTCGGTCGATCGACGACGATATCCACTTCAGATTGATTCGTTGGCACGACATGCGACAACACAACTTTTGAGCGCGGTTCGAGTTTCAACTCCTCAACTGTATTGAGCACCTGTCTCGCAGAAGACTCTGCGACATCGATCGCGACTAATACCGTATTTAGCATCAGGTCTGCCTCCCATAGAGCGCCACACTTTGACTGTAGCGCTCTATCTTTAGAGTTCTAAAAACTACCGGAATCCCTTAATCTTCAATCGAGTATTTCTACGGTTCAGGATTGAGCAGCGAATCTTTGCGAACTCGGATCGAGTTTGCATGAGAGTGTAAGCCCTCAGCCGTCGCTAAGATATCGACTGCACTCGCAACCTTTTGCAGCGCGATCGGCGAATACTGAATCACACTTGAGTGTTTCAAAAACGTTTCCACACCCAGAGGCGAAGCATATCGAGCCGATCCAGACGTTGGCAATGTGTGATTAGGTCCTGCCAAATAATCTCCGACTGCCTCAGGAGTCGAATCTCCTAAGAAAATCGCTCCAGCATGACGGATATTTTGCATCAACTCCCAAGGATCAGCAACTTCGAGTTCTAAGTGTTCTGGCGCGAACTCGTTAGAAAGCTCGGCTGCCGCTTCTAAGGTTTCTACAACAATAATCAAGCCGTAATGCGCGATCGCTTTTTCGGTCAAGGTTCGACGCGGATGATCGACTAACTGCTGCTCAACTTCATCCACAACCTTCCGCGCCAAAATCGCATCGGTTGTAATTAGAATCGACGCTGCCATTGCATCATGTTCCGCCTGCGCCAGCATATCCGCTGCCACATGAGTCGGGTTTGCGGTGTGATCAGCAATGATCAACACTTCAGACGGACCTGCTAGAGAATCGATGCCAACGGTTCCGTAAACTAATTTTTTTGCCAAGGTCACATAGATATTGCCGGGACCTGTGATCACATCGACTTTCGGAATCGTCTCCGTCCCATACGCCAAAGCACCAACGGCTTGCGCTCCACCTACCCGATAGATATCTGTCACTCCTGCTTCTTGAGCCGCAACCAGAACGGCTGGATTGATGGCTTTATCTTTTCCAGGTGGAGTCACCATGACGATCTTGGGCACTTGCGCCACGATCGCGGGAACCGCATTCATCAAAACCGTACTTGGATACGACGCTTTTCCGCCTGGAACATACAACCCGGCGCGATCGACCGGAGTGTAGCGTTTCCCCAGAACAACATCATCGTCGCCAAAATGCACCCAGCTTTTCGGCACACGCTGACGGTGAAAGGCTTCGATTTGTTTGCGGGCAAGGCGAATTGCATCAATCAGCTCACCAGAGACTTGGCTATAAGCAGCTTCAAGTTCTAGGGGGCTAACTTTTAATTCTTCAGGAGCCAATTCTTGTTGGTCAAACTCTAAGGTATATGCCAAAAGCGCACGATCACCTTGACGTTTGACAGCTTGCAGTACCTCCCGGACTGTCGCTTCTTTATGTACAACTTGATCGTCATGAGTGCGATCGCAAATGCGTCGCAGTTCAGATGTTGCCTCAGACCACTGAGTAATGATTCGCAGCATGGAGTTAGGAAGTGTCAGTCTCTAAAAGAACCCGTCCGAGATATGCAGGGCTTGAACGATTCTAACGGTCTTGACCCGAATTGGGGAGCGTTTGTCGTTTCTTTATCTAGCTTAACCTGGATTTCTGAAGGAATACACAGATCGAGCGATCCTGATGTTATAGTATTTTATCTGACTATTTTTCTGTCCATCTAGAACAAGCTTTCTAAGACTCACCGTGGCAAACATCAAATCTGCTAAGAAGCGCGTCCAAGTTGCAGAGCGTAATCGCCTGCGTAATAAATCCTATAAATCAGCGGTAAAAACCCTGATGAAGAAGTATTTTGCGGCTGTCGATCAGCTTGCCGCAAATCCGTCAGATTCGGAAGCTAAGAAAGCAGTCGATGAGGCAATGTCGGCAGCTTACAGCAAGATCGATAAGGCTGTAAAACGTGGAGTTCTCCATCGCAACACTGGCGCACGTCGCAAAGCTCGGTTGAGCCGCGTGCTGAAGCAAAAGACCGCAGTCGCTTCGTAATTCATCTCTGAATGCAACTGATCGATACTCACGTTCATATTAATTTCGACGCATTCGAGCCTGACTTGGATGCGATCGCTGAGCGTTGGCGTGAAGCAGGCGTGGTTCGATTAGTCCATTCCTGCGTGGAACCGTCGGAATTTCCGCAAATTCAGAATCTAGCAAATCGTTTCCCCGAACTCTCGTTTGCGGTCGGTCTTCATCCGCTCGATGTCGAGGAGTTATGGTCGGCGAATTCAGAACAGGAAATTCTCACCCTGGCGCAATCGGATTCGCGGGTTGTGGCGATCGGGGAAACCGGGCTAGATTTTTTCAAAGCAGAAAATCGATCTGAGCAGATTGCAGCATTTCGGACACAGTTAGCGATCGCGAAGCAGTTAGATCTGCCCGTGATTATTCACTGTCGAGACGCGGCTGAAACGATGGCAGAAGTGGTGCAAGACTTTTGGCGCGAGCAAGGACAAGTCAAAGGCGTGATGCACTGCTGGGGCGGGACTCCAGCAGAAACTCAGCGGTTTCTGGATTTAGGCTTTTATGTCAGCTTCAGCGGTACGGTTACGTTTAAGAACGCGAAGCAAATCCATGAATCCGCCAAACTTGTTCCGAGCGATCGCATCTTAGTCGAAACCGACTGTCCGTTTTTGGCTCCGGTTCCAAAACGGGGGGAGCGGCGGAATGAACCATCCTATGTTCAGTACGTGGCTCAACACGTCGCAGCGCTCCGTGACGTTTCGATCGAGCAGCTTGCAAAACAGACGACAGAAAATGCTTGCCGACTGTTCGGGCTGACGATTTCTGAATCGCTTGCTCCGAATTGAGCAGCGATCTCTAATCGACGTGGGAGGTATGCAGTTTCAGCCGCATCCGCTAAGCCTGCATCTCACAAGTTCCTCGAATCGTCAAGGCACAAAATGAAAAACTTGCGCCATAATGAGAAGAGTGCGAAAATTACTAGGCTAATTTTCATTGACTTGTTGAATTCAGCTTTTCGGGGTTGAATTCTATGAGCTTTTCGCACCGCCAACGAATCAAGGCTACGCGGCTCACCTTTTTCGTTCCACCTTCATTGGCAACCTTGGAGGCTTAACTGGCTAACTCACCCGTTTCTCAACGTCCAACAATCTAATATTCCGTTGTTTTGGGGTTCTTTAGAAGCCCAAACTTTTTGCATTGACATATTTTTGCAATTACCGTAAAATCTGGGATTCGCGATCGCAGCGCGACCCTGCAGAGGAGACGCATGACTGAGCAGCAGACCTATACCACTCCCGCCTTCGTACTACCGGATTTAGTTGAAATCCAGCGGGCAAGCTTCCGTTGGTTTCTCGAAGAAGGGCTTATCGAAGAACTCGACAGCTTTTCACCGATTACTGATTACACCGGGAAGCTAGAACTTCATTTTATCGGCAAAAACTTCAAACTGAAACGTCCGAAGTATGATGTCGATGAAGCTAAGCGTCGAGACAGCACTTACGCCGTTCAGATGTATGTCCCCACTCGCCTCATCAACAAAGAGACTGGGGAAATCAAAGAACAGGAAGTGTTTATTGGTGACTTGCCGCTGATGACCGATCGCGGAACGTTCATCATCAACGGTGCGGAACGTGTGATCGTCAATCAGATCGTTCGTAGTCCTGGCGTATATTACAAGTCGGAAACCGATAAGAATGGTCGTCGGACTTACAATGCGAGTTTGATTCCCAACCGAGGCGCATGGTTGAAGTTTGAAACCGATAAGAACGACTTGGTTTGGGTACGGATCGATAAAACTCGGAAACTGTCGGCGCAAGTGCTCCTCAAAGCGTTGGGTCTGACCGATAACGAGATTTTTGATTCGCTGAGACATCCGGAGTATTTCCAGAAAACGATCGAGAAAGAAGGTCAGTACGGCGAAGAAGAAGCGTTGATGGAGCTTTACCGGAAATTGCGTCCGGGTGAGCCTCCGACCGTTTCAGGTGGAGCACAACTTTTAGAGTCGAGATTCTTTGACCCCAAACGCTACGACTTGGGCAAAGTGGGTCGCTATAAGTTGAACAAAAAATTGCGCCTGAACGTACCGGAAGCGACCAGAGTTCTGACTCCGCAAGATATCTTGTCGGCGATCGACTATCTGATCAACCTGGAATTCGATATCGGCATGATCGACGATATTGACCACTTGGGAAATCGTCGCGTTCGTTCGGTTGGTGAATTGCTGCAAAACCAGGTGCGAGTTGGGCTGAACCGTTTAGAAAGAATCATTCGGGAACGGATGACTGTTTCTGATTCGGATTCATTAACTCCTGCATCTTTGGTCAACCCGAAACCGTTGGTCGCTGCAATCAAAGAGTTCTTTGGTTCGTCGCAGCTATCCCAGTTCATGGATCAAACCAATCCTCTCGCCGAGCTGACCCACAAACGCCGGATCAGCGCACTCGGTCCAGGTGGCCTGACTCGTGAGCGTGCAGGTTTCGCGGTGCGTGATATTCACCCATCGCACTATGGACGGATCTGCCCGATCGAGACTCCTGAAGGCCCGAACGCAGGTCTGATTGGCTCACTCGCAACCCACGCACGCGTCAATCCGTACGGATTTATCGAAACTCCTTATTACAAGGTCGAGAACGGTCGGGTTCGCAAAGACTTGCCAGCCGTCTATATGACCGCGGACGAAGAAGACGATCTGCGGGTGGCAGCAGGTGACATCAACACCGACGAAGACAACAACATCATTGGAGAATCGATCGCAGTTCGATATCGCCAAGACTTTACGACTGCTGCACCTGAAGAAGTGGACTATGTTGCCGTTTCTCCGGTACAGATCATCTCGGTTGCAACTTCGCTGATTCCATTCCTGGAACACGATGACGCGAACCGAGCCTTAATGGGATCGAACATGCAACGTCAGGCAGTTCCTCTGCTGCGTCCAGAACGTCCTTTAGTGGGAACTGGGTTAGAAGCACAGGCAGCGCGTGACTCTGGGATGGTCGTCGTCAGCCGAACTGATGGTGAAGTGACTTATGTCGATGCGACAACGCTGCGCGTGAAAGATGCTGCAACTGGTAAAGAAATTGAATACCAGATGCAGAAGTATCAGCGATCGAACCAAGATACCTGCTTAAACCAACGCCCGATCGTCTTTGTCGGCGATAAGGTGAGAGCTGGGGAAATTTTGGCAGACGGTTCTGCGACTGAGCGAGGCGAATTAGCGCTAGGTCAAAACATCCTAGTCGCCTACATGCCTTGGGAAGGCTACAACTACGAGGATGCGATTCTAATTAGTGAACGCCTCGTTTACGACGACGTTTATACCTCAATTCACATTGAGAAATATGAAATTGAAGCGCGTCAAACCAAGTTAGGGCCGGAAGAAATCACGCGTGAAATTCCCAACGTTGGGGAAGATTCTCTGCGTCAACTGGATGAAAACGGCATTATCCGAATTGGAGCCTATGTCGAAGCGGGCGATATCCTCGTCGGTAAAGTGACTCCGAAAGGGGAATCTGATCAGCCTCCTGAAGAAAAACTCCTGAGAGCGATCTTCGGTGAAAAGGCGCGCGATGTAAGAGACAACTCTTTGCGTGTACCAAACGGTGAGAAAGGTCGGATCGTTGACGTGCGGGTGTTTACTCGTGAGCAAGGAGACGAATTGCCGCCGGGTGCAAACATGGTTGTTCGTGTTTATGTCGCTCAGAAACGGAAGATCCAAGTCGGCGACAAAATGGCGGGGAGACATGGAAATAAAGGGATTATTTCGCGGATTTTACCGATCGAAGATATGCCCTATCTTCCCGATGGCACACCCGTTGACATCGTTCTGAATCCACTCGGTGTACCGAGCCGGATGAACGTGGGTCAGGTCTATGAATGTCTCTTAGGCTGGGCAGCTCAATGTCTGGAAGCTCGATTCAAAATCGTGCCATTTGATGAAATGCACGGCGAAGAAAAATCGCGTGAATCGGTGCATGGCAAATTGCAGGAAGCTCAGGACACGCGGATCAAAGCCACCGCAGATGGTTACTGGCTCTACAATCCAGACGATCCAGGTAAGATTCAGGTCTATGACGGACGAACGGGTGAAGCCTTCGATCGACCGATCACAATCGGTAAAGCTTACATGCTGAAACTGGTTCACTTGGTTGACGACAAGATCCACGCGCGATCGACTGGTCCGTACTCGCTCGTTACTCAGCAACCGTTGGGTGGAAAAGCGCAGCAGGGTGGACAGCGATTCGGAGAAATGGAAGTGTGGGCGCTCGAAGCATTTGGAGCTGCTTACACCCTGCAAGAATTGCTGACGGTGAAATCCGACGACATGCAAGGGCGAAATGAAGCGCTCAATGCGATCGTTAAAGGTAAAGCCATTCCGCGACCTGGAACACCGGAATCCTTTAAGGTCTTGATGCGCGAGTTGCAATCTCTCTGTCTTGATGTGGCAGTCCACAAGGTTGAGACCAAAGACGATGGAAGCAGCCGAGATATGGAAGTTGATTTAATGGCGGATGTCAATAGCCGTCGCGCGCCGTCGCGTCCAACTTATGAGTCGATTTCGCGTGAATCGCTGGAAGAGGACGACGATTAAGCCTAGAAGTTAGAACGCTGTAAATTAGCATCTATCCTTATCCAGGCAAGATGTCGCCTTCACAGCGTTCTGCTTCGTACCCCTCACACATTTTTGTCGCTACACCAACTCAAGGACAACACGATGCCAAAGATAGAACAGCGGTTTGACTATGTGAAAATCGGTCTGGCATCTCCGGAACGCATTCGCCAATGGGGAGAACGGACTTTACCGAATGGGCAAGTCGTTGGAGAAGTCACGAAGCCAGAAACCATCAACTACCGTACACTCAAGCCTGAAATGGACGGCTTGTTTTGTGAGCGGATTTTTGGGCCTGCAAAAGATTGGGAATGCCATTGTGGCAAATACAAGCGGGTTCGCCACCGGGGAATTGTCTGTGAGCGTTGCGGAGTCGAAGTAACCGAGTCGCGCGTTCGTCGTCACCGGATGGGGTATATCAAACTGGCGGCTCCTGTCGCTCACGTCTGGTACCTCAAAGGGATTCCAAGCTACATGGCGATCTTGCTCGATATGCCACTGCGCGATGTTGAGCAAATTGTTTACTTCAACGCTTACGTTGTTCTCAATCCTGGTAATGCTGACAATCTGACCTACAAGCAATTGCTGACCGAAGATCAGTGGATTGAGATCGAAGATGAACTCTACAGCGAAGATTCTCAGCTGAGCGGAATCGAAGTTGGCATCGGGGCGGAAGCACTGAAGCAACTGCTGCAAGACATCAACTTGGACGAAGAAGCTGAAAGACTGCGCGAAGAAATCGCAGTTTCCAAAGGTCAGAAACGCGCCAAATTGATCAAACGTCTGCGCGTCTTAGATAACTTCATCGCGACAGGCTCATTGCCTGAGTGGATGGTGTTAGATGTCATTCCGGTGATTCCACCGGACTTGCGCCCGATGGTGCAACTCGATGGTGGACGGTTTGCGACTTCCGACTTGAACGATTTGTATCGTCGCGTGATCAACCGCAACAATCGTCTGGCTCGTCTGCAAGAAATTCTCGCTCCTGAAATTATCGTGCGGAATGAAAAGCGGATGTTGCAAGAAGCAGTAGACGCATTGATCGATAACGGTCGTCGGGGTCGAACGGTCGTCGGGGCAAACAACCGTCCGTTGAAATCGCTCTCCGACATTATCGAAGGGAAACAAGGTCGATTCCGTCAGAACTTGCTCGGTAAACGGGTTGACTACTCCGGTCGTTCTGTAATCGTAGTTGGGCCAAAGCTGAAAATTCATCAGTGTGGACTGCCGCGAGAAATGGCGATCGAGCTTTTCCAACCGTTTGTGATTCATCGCCTAATTCGTCAAGGCTTAGTCAACAACATCAAAGCCGCGAAGAAACTGATTCAGCGTAACGATCCGACCGTTTGGGACGTTCTAGAAGAGGTGATCGAAGGACACCCTGTCTTCCTGAACCGCGCCCCGACGCTGCACCGTCTGGGGATTCAAGCCTTTGAACCCATCCTCGTCGATGGTCGTGCCATTCAACTGCACCCGCTTGTCTGTCCAGCCTTTAACGCTGACTTTGACGGTGACCAAATGGCGGTTCACGTGCCGCTCTCGCTCGAAGCTCAGGCAGAAGCGCGCCTCTTAATGCTGGCATCGAATAACATTCTTTCGCCTGCAACCGGTCGCCCGATCATTACGCCTAGCCAAGATATGGTCTTAGGCTGCTACTACTTGACCGCAGAAAATCCAGAAGCGACAAAGGGCGAAGGACGCTACTTTGCGAATCTCGACGATGCGATCACAGCTTACGAACAGAACCAAATTGATCTGCACTCCTACGTTTGGGTGCGATTTGATGGCGAAGTCGAGGGTGGCAATGGTGACTTGATCGAGCAACAAGAAGCCGAGGGCATTGTGACCAAAATCTATGAGTCTTGCCGTCGTCGTGAAGATGCAGACGGGAATTTGATTTCGCAGTACATCAAAACAACAGCAGGGCGAATTATCTACAACAAGACAGTGTTCGACGCATTGGTTAGCTAGTCGGGAGCTAGGAGCTAGGAAGATTGGGGGAAGCTTTGAGAACACTTCCCCACTCCCCACTCCCCACTCCCCCACAAAAACTCACGGCAAACATGGGGCACAGCATGGCAGAGCAGAACTCAGAAAAGCAAGTTTTTCGTAATCAGGTTGTCAACAAAAAAGAATTGACTAACTTGATCGCGTGGTCATTCACCCACTATGGAACTGCCCGCACCGCACAAATGGCAGACTTGATCAAAGATCTTGGCTTCCGATATGCAACGCGCGCAGGCGTTTCCATCAGTGTCGATGACCTACAAATTCCTCCGACAAAGCGAGCGCTACTTGATGCCGCGACTGAAACGATTCGCGACACCGAAGAGAAATATACTCGCGGAGAAATCACGGAAGTCGAACGGTTCCAAAAAGTAATTGATACTTGGAACGGAACCAGTGAAGAACTTAAAGACGAGGTGGTTCGACATTTTCGATCGAATAACCCGCTCAACTCGGTCTACATGATGGCATTCTCCGGAGCACGGGGAAATATCTCACAGGTTCGTCAGTTGGTCGGGATGCGGGGCTTGATGGCAAACCCACAAGGGGAAATTATTGACTTGCCGATTAAGACCAACTTCCGAGAAGGCTTAACGGTAACGGAGTACATTATTTCCTCCTACGGTGCGCGCAAAGGTCTTGTCGATACCGCGCTTCGGACAGCCGACTCTGGATACCTCACCCGTCGATTGGTGGATGTTTCTCAGGATGTCATCATTCGTGAACTCGACTGCGGCACGACCCGAGGCATTCCAGCGCGTCCCATGATGGATGGCGATCGCGTTCTTATTCCGTTGAAAAATCGTCTGCTCGGTCGCGTTGCCGCTCAAGATGTCCTGCATCCTGAAACCGGGGAAATCATTGTTGCTCGCAATGAAGCCATTTCAGATGACATTGCTCAACTGATTGGGAAAGCAAAAGTTCAAGAAGTCGTCGTGCGATCGCCGTTGACCTGTGAATCTGCGCGATCGGTTTGTCAGCATTGCTATGGCTGGAGCTTAGCCCATGCTCACATGGTCGATATTGGAGAAGCAGTCGGGATTATCGCGGCTCAATCGATCGGGGAACCCGGTACACAGCTTACGATGCGGACATTCCACACCGGTGGGGTGTTTACCGGAGAAATGGCGCGTCAAGAACGGGCAAACTTTGATGGAACGATCAAGGTTCCCAAACGCTTGAGAACTCGTCCCTACCGGACTCGTCATGGAGAAGATGCGCTGATTGTTGAGAGCGCAGGATCTGAACTGAAAATCACACTGGAAGGCTCAGGCGGACAGCAACAAGCCTTCACCGTTTCACAAGGGGCGACGCTCTTAGTGAAAGATGGGATGAAGGTGAAAGCTGGACAGACTCTCGCAGAAGTTCCTTTAACCGGACGCGGACGCAAGACGACTGAGAAAGCCTCGAAGGACGTTGCCTCTGACTTAGCTGGAGAAGTTCGGTTCGCAGATGTCGTTCCCGAAGAGAAAAAAGACCGTCAAGGTAACACCACTCGAACTGCACAAAGAGGCGGTTTGATGTGGGTACTCTCGGGCGAAGTGTATAACTTGCCGCCGGGTGCTGAACCTGTGGTGAAAAACGGCGATCGCATTGAAGCCAATAGCACGATCGCTGAAACGAAGCTCGTCACTGAAAATGGTGGGGTCGTTCGTCTACCTGAGAACGGAGTCGAAAATAGCAAAGGCGGGCGCGAGATCCAAATCATCACGGCATCCGTCATGTTGGATCAAGCGCGAGTTCGGGCTGAGACCTCTCAAGGACGGGATCAGTACTTGCTGGAAACCGCTGGAAATCAGACTTTCTTACTGAAAGCGACTCCAGGAACTCAGGTTACAAACGGTCAAGTCGTCGCTGAACTGAGAGACGATCGCTACCATACTCAAACTGGAGGAATCATCAAGTACTCCGGCGTTGAGATTGGCAAGAAAGGCAAGGCAAAACAAGGCTACGAAGTCATCAAAGGTGGAACCATTCTCTGGATTCCCGAAGAAGCGCATGAGGTGAATAAAGACATCTCGCTTCTGATGGTCGAAGACGGTCAGTATGTCGAAGCCGGAACCGAAGTTGTGAAAGACATTTTCTGTCAAAGCAACGGAGTTATCGAAGTCACGCAAAAAAATGACATTCTGCGCGAAGTGGTGATCAAGCCGGGCGATCTGCACATGATCGATAGCTTGGATGAGGTGATCACTCGTGAAGCAACGCTCGTCAATCCAGGGCAGCAAGTCATGCCTGGATTAACCGCGAGTGAACTACTGTATGCCGAGTACGTTGAAACACCGGAAGGTCCGGCAATTCTACTGCGTCCGGTGACTGAATTTAACGTACCAGATGATCCAGCAGTTCCAAGCCAAGAATCTGCTAAGGAAGAATCGGGTCGAGCAATTCGTCTCAGAGCTGTTCAACGCCTGCCTTACAAAGATGGTGAGCGGGTCAAATCCGTTGAAGGTTTGGAATTGCTCAGAACTCAACTCGTTCTCGAAGTCGATCAAGACGCGCAACTCGCTGCTGATATCGAATTGATTCCTGATGAGACTGATCCTGAAGTCATGCGGCTTCAGTTGGTGATTCTCGAATCGCTGGTGATTCGGCGTGACATTGCCGCTGACGTGACTCAAGGCAGCACTCAGACTCGCATCATGGTCAAAGATGGCGACCAGATTACCGCAGGAGCGGTTGTTGCTCGGACTGAAATTCTCTGTAAAGAAGCAGGGGAAGTTCAAGGGATTCGCCAAGGGGCTGAATCGATTCGTCGGATTCTCGTCGTTCGTGAAGTCGATACAGTCACCCTGACCGCTAGTAACCCGAGTGTCAAAGCAGGCGATCTGTTGATTGCTGGCAGTGATATCGGTGGAACTGTTCTTGAAGAATCTGGACAGATCTTGAGTGTCCAAGGCGATCAAGTTGTTGTGCGGATTGCTCGTCCGTATCGCGTCTCTCCGGGTGCAGTACTACACGTCGATGATGGCGACTTGGTACAACGGGGCGATAATCTCGTGCTGCTGATTTTTGAGCGCACCAAGACGGGAGACATCATTCAAGGTTTGCCGAGAATTGAAGAACTTCTAGAAGCTCGTAAGCCCAAAGAAGCTTGTATTCTGGCACGTCGCGCGGGAACGGCTCAAGTCGTTTACGGAGAAGACGATTCGGTTGAAGTGAAGATCGTCGATCGAGAAGGTCTGATCACCGAATACCCAATTGGTCCCGGACAAAACGTGATCATCGGGGATAGTCAAGAAGTCGCGGCTGGAGAGCGGCTTACAGATGGCCCTGCAAACCCGCACGAATTACTCGAAGTGATGTTCCGAGCCAGAAATGAAGAAGTCAGTTTGCATGATGCGGCTTTGTTTAGCTTGCGGGAAGTTCAGACCTTCTTGGTAAACGAAGTGCAATCGGTGTATCAATCTCAAGGGATTGATATTTCTGACAAACACATCGAAGTCGTCGTGCGTCAGATGACCTCAAAAGCACGAGTTGAAGACGGCGGTGATACGACGATGCTGCCCGGTGAGTTGGTGGAAATCTACCAAATTGAGCAAGTCAATGATGCGATGTCAATCACTGGGGGCGCACCTGCTCAGTATGAGCCTGTGTTGCTCGGGATCACGAAAGCTTCACTCAACACAGATAGTTTCATCTCTGCGGCAAGTTTCCAAGAAACGACGCGGGTACTGACTGAAGCTGCGATCGAAGGAAAATCTGACTGGTTGCGCGGTCTGAAAGAGAACGTGATCATTGGTCGTCTCATTCCTGCGGGAACGGGCTTCAATGCTTACGAAGAAATGGGTAGCCCAGCCGACATTGATCCAGTTTATGATCCAATGTTCTTGGATGAGGATACTGATTTCTCGGATGTCGTTCTTGACGATCGTACGGCGCGCTCTTATGGCTTAGAAGCAATGGACGATCGTCCTAGCTTTAGCTTTGAGAGCTTCGGCAACTCAGATGAAGCAGATTCAGATTCGATCTATTCGCCGATTATTGATGATGATGATGATCTGATCGCAGATGATATGGATGACGATCTGTAATGGTTAGGGAGAGCCGGATGTTGAGGAATTGACCCGCATCCGGCGATTCATGCAAACCGTCGAATGACTCGATCCATAGTTCATATAAAAGCCTCCGGCTAGACACCGGAGGCTTTCTTACTTGAAGAAATAAAATTCTAAGAAAATAGCACTTACTACAGATAGTACCTATACAGGTGGAGAGGTGAGAGGAGTTTTAGGAGAAGTACGATTCACTAGGTCGGGTAGGATTGTTCCTTTCAGATAGGTCTGCCTGAAATTCGCCTGATTCGGATTGGTATCGCTTAGATTGGCATTAGTAAGGTTGGCTTGAGTAAAATTCGTGCCTGTTAACGTTGCTCCAGTCAGAATCGCATCTGTGAGGTTGGCATGACTGAGGTTAACTTGAGTCAGATTTGCCTTCGTTAAGTTAGCACCACTCAAATTGATGCCCGCTAGATTCAGATTTCTAAAGTTAACAGCAATCAGATTCAGATTGCTAAAGTCTCGTTGTCCTGCCGCATATCGACTGATAATTTCTTTGATATTCATTGGGATGAGGATAGAGAAGAACATGCCTTGCAACAGCGCATCATAAGAAATGAGGCAGACTGTTAGCCTGCCTGCAAGACTTTATAAGATGCGACTGAATTAAGAATTCAGAAATTCAACACTCTAATAGCGCCGAGAGGAGCCACCTTTACGATCGAAACTGCCGCCACGAGAAGAGCCTCTGTCTTCACGGGGTCTTGCTTTATTCACTGTTAAATCGCGTCCCATCCATTCCGCACCATTTAAGGCTTCGATCGCGGCATCCTCTTCCGCATCGCTCGCCATTTCAACAAATCCGAATCCGCGTAAGCGTCCTGTTTCGCGATCGGTCGGAAGCTGAACACGCTTGACTGTTCCAAATTCAGCGAAAATCTCAGCAAGATTTTCTTGTACAACCTCATAAGAGAGGTTACCAACATAAATTGACATACAATTGTTGCCCCAGAATTACAGTGTAGAGAGAGTTAGATTCGGAGCAACATTTGATAGAGGAGATCACATTGCCGAAGATAGTCTCTTCTATAAGAAGTTTAGCATAATCTTGACCCTTAGGTGCGATCGCACAAATCAATTTCCCCGCATATTGCTCTCTCTATGCTAAACTTCCTGATAAGGTTTATCTTCGGGCGTGTAAATCGTTCCAGCCTAGCGTTTCTCCGAACATACCTCTCTTCATTGATGATTCTGGAGAATCTTTATGTCAGTTTACGTTGGTAATTTGTCCTATCAGGCGACACAGGATGGTTTAACCCAGGCTTTCTCAGAGTATGGAACCGTGAAGCGGGTGCAACTGCCGACCGATCGCGAAACGGGTCGGATGCGGGGATTTGCTTTTGTCGAGATGGGAACCGATGCAGAAGAAGACGCTGCGATTGAAGCACTCGATGGAGCCGAGTGGATGGGGCGCGATCTCAAGGTGAATAAAGCGAAACCCCGTGAAGACCGCGGGTCGTCTCAGGGGGGGTGGGACAATCGAGGCGGTTCTAGACGTTACTAAACTTAAAGACTGGAGCAGATGCGCAAATTTCGCTGTGCGTTAATGGCAGCTTGAATGCTTACAGTCAAAGTTGGTCAGAGGCTACTCAGTCATGGGTAGCCTTCTTCATCAGCTTTCATTACATTTCATGTTCGGGAGGAGAATGAATGCCCCAAGTTATTCCAGGTGAGAATGAAGGAATCGAATCTACATTACGTCGATTTAAGCGAGAAGTTTCTAAGGCAGAAATTTTTCCAGATATGAGAAAGCATCGCTATTTTGAGACACCAATCGAAAAACGCAAGCGTAAAGCATTGGCGAAGCATAAACAGCGGAAGAGAAAATTCCGGCATTAGCCTGGTAAAAGATGAAAAGCCGAGCTGTTTCGTTCCTGTGCCGCTTACAACTCAAGTTCAGAATGGGTAAACCCAACATTTTTCAATCACCCTACTGAGCGAACTGAAAGCCTTAGGCGCAAACGTTTTAAACCTACGTTGGGGATTGGCTATCGGATTGGGGGAGCGTTACAGTAACAGTTGTTCCCTGGTTTACCTGACTGTCAACTTGAATGTGTCCATGATGGTTTTCAACAATGGCGAGCGCGATCGCGAGTCCCAATCCTGATCCTCCCGTTGCTTTTGTTCGAGCTGGATCAACTCGATAGAACCGATCGAACAATTTCGCGATCGCGCCTTCTGGAATTCCAATGCCCGTATCAATGACTTTGGTTTGTAATCCAGCTTTCGTTGCGACTAGCTCAACTGTGATTTCTCCCTGCTCGGGAGTGTATTTGATCGCATTACTAATCAAATTTGTAAACAGTCGAGAAAGCTGATCCCGGTCACCCTGTAACCAATATTCTGACGTGCGATCGACCTTAAATGACAATTCCTTGTCTGCGGTCGTAATGCCTTGTTCTTCTAAAACCTCATCGAGTAAATCATCGAGCGCGAGCGCAGTTCTCTGAGGTTGAACAATCCCACTATCCTGTCTCGCTAAAAATAGTAAATCATCGACTAGTTTGCCTAGTCGCTGAGTGAGCCGTTCAATCACTTGCAAATATTGCTGCTGAATCTGAGGGTCAGGATCGGACAGTGCCACTTGTACATTCGTTTGAATGACAGCGATCGGGTTTCTCAACTCATGCGATGCATCAGCGGTAAACTGCTTCAACCGTTGATAGGATTCGCGAATCGGTTGCATGGCAATTCCCGACAGAAACCACCCGATCGCAGCAACAATTCCCACCATGATCGCCGTGCCAACACTCAAGTCCAATACTAATTGACGAGTTGGCTTTGTGACTTCAAACCAAGGATGGCTCACGCGCAAGTATCCTAATACCCGATTGCCAATCTGAACTTTCTCAGTCACCTGCCGCAAGAGTTGTGTGTCGGAGACATGAACAGTCTCGCCATCGTGATTGACATGCATGGGAATAGAAAGGGGTTCTGCAAAGGTTGACCACAGTTGTTGCCCCTTCGCATCAAACCACTCCAAATCGATGTGATCGTCTTCCAAAGAAATGGAATTATCCCGAAAGCTCGCTTCAACATTGACGCTCACCTGATCCCCGATCGCTTGGATCACCAGCGATCGCTGAACGACTTCTGCCACATGATTTAAGGTGTCATCAATGCGCTCGATTAATGTCGATCGCACATAGAAATAAAACCCACTTGCAAACACTAACAACAACACAGCGGTGACTGTGGTGTACCAAAGTGCTAATCGTCGTCGTGTCGCTTGAAACATAGGTTTAATGACTGTGAGGAGGTGTGAATTAACCCCTTCCATTTGATAGAAGTTGCAGAGCTTTCTACTCGTTAATTTAGCAGAAACTTCTGGCTGCACTCCTTTAGTTTCAGGTTCCGATTACGATCAATTTGATTGATCTTGTATTCATTTGACCAGACGATGCAAAACATTCAAGCCGTTCATCACATTGCAATTATTTGCTCCGACTACGATCGCTCAAAGCATTTCTATGTCCATTTACTAGGCTTTTCAATCATTCGTGAGGTCTTTCGAGAAGCACGCCAATCGTACAAGCTCGATTTGCAAGTTGATTCTCAGACTCAAATTGAATTGTTCTCTTTTCCGAATCCGCCTGAGCGACCCTGCTATCCCGAAGCTTGTGGTTTGAGACACCTCGCTTTTTCGGTTGCTGATTTGGATCTCGCGATCGCTGACCTCTCTGCAAAAGGAATCGAAACTGAACCTGTTCGAGTCGATGAATGGACGGGTAAACGATTCACTTTCTTCAAAGATCCAGATGGTTTGCCATTAGAACTCTATGAACGCTAGTGAACCTGAATTTGATTCAGAATTGCCTGATCAAAAAATTCAAACTGCTCATCCATGATTTTTGGGTGAATTTCTTCGATCAAGCCGTGCATCTCTATCGGCGAGACTGAAGCTTGCGATAAACATCTTTCAAATCCACACCATGATGCGCGATCGCGACTAATGAATGAAAGAACAAATCCGCCACTTCACCCGCGATCGCATCTTTGTCATCATCCTTACAAGCCATCACCACTTCTGCCGCTTCTTCACCAATCTTTTTGAGAATCTTGTTATCTCCGCCTTCAAATAATGTCCGAGTGTAAGACTTCTCAATGGGGTTATCTCTGCGATCGCAAACCACAGCAAACACTTGCGACAAGGTATCAGCAAGCGGAGGCGTAATGCTGCCATTCACTTGATGAAAGCAGCTTCTTTCGCCTGTATGACAAGCAATATCACCAATCTGCTCAACTGAAATTAACAGCGCATCACTATCGCAGTCGTATCGAATCGCCTTCACCTTCTGCGTATGTCCAGACGTTGCCCCTTTATGCCAAAACTCTTGCCGCGATCGACTCCAAAACCAAGTTTCACCAGTTGCTAGCGTCTTTTGCAGAGACTCTTGGTTCATCCACGCCATCATCAAAACCGCGCCATCCAAATAATCCTGCACGATCGCAGGTACTAAACCGCGATCGTCATATTTAATCTTGTCAGTGGGGATGGAATCAGCAGAAACAAGTTCGATGGAAGCCATAACAATCGGTGTTTATTCAGGGCAGTTCTCAATGTAACGTGAATTGAGAGCTAATTTTGCAGCCCCAATCATTCCAGCGCAATTCCCTAACTGAGCAGGAATGATCTGTAATCCTTCTCGCGAAGTTGGCATGACTCGTTGTTCGATTTCTGCGATCGCGCTTGGTAAGAAAAATTCTGCACTCGCACTGATTCCCCCACCAATTAAGATCGCTTCTGGAGTCAGGACATAAATCAAACTCGTCAAACCCAGTCCCAAATCGCGTCCATAGGATCGCCAAAATTCTAAGGCTGCTGGATCGTGCGATCGCGCTAATCTGCACAATTCATCCGGTTCTTTTCCCGTCCGTCGTCGAATTGCTTGAATCGACGTATGCTGCTCCAGAGAGCCGCGATTTCCACTCTTACAGGGCGCGCCATTCGCATCTAAGCTAATCAGCCCTAATTCACCTGCTGCGCCCGTATGTCCGATAAACAGTTCCCCGTTCAAAATAATTGCCCCTCCGACCCCGGTTCCCAGCGTCAGAAGAATGAAATTTTGAAAGGCTTTGCCAGCACCGAGCCACGCTTCTCCTAAACCTGCACAATTGGCATCATTCGACAAAATCGTCGGTCGTCCTGTTTTTTCTTCGATCCAATCGGCTAAGGGAATCTCAATCCAATCCGGCAAATTGATTGCGATTCGGGCGATGCGTCCTCTAGCATCGGTTGGTCCTGGCATACCAATTCCGATCGCACAAGCTTCGCGCTTCGGATCAAGGTCAGCGATCGCATCAACGATCGTCATCAGCACCGCTCTAGGCAAAGCGGGTTGAGGCGTTGGAACCGTGAGTGCTTGAAGGCACGTTCCATATGGAGTAAACCGTCCCAATTTAATTGCTGTCCCACCTAAATCGATGCCCAGAACTTGAATTGCAGCCTTCATCACGTTGCCTGAAAAATAGGATCAATCAAGAGCCTACCGGATAAACTGCAAAACTGGCTCAACCTCGGTAAGCCGCATCCGACTTTATCAAAGAAAGTTTCGGATTTCGCACATACCATGTCCGCTTTAATCACTCCTACACAGACTTCGGCAACCCCCAAATGAAGGTGATTCCGGGATGGACTTCTCATATAAATTGATCGCTTAGAAGTGTAATTGATAGCTTCTCAACTTAGACATTTCAGCATGAGTGCGGAAAATCCTGCCAAGCTTGCGTCACAATATCGCTGAGCCATTGCCGCTGTTGGGCATCTAGAATTGCGTCGTCGGCTAGGACTTCAGCTTTGATTTCTTCTAAAGACTGTCCCTGAGAGCGAGCGGTTTCGATCACAACAGCGATCGCGTTGAGAATAAGTTCTTCAGCCCCAGGAGACCGTACTGAGATAGATTCAGAAGCGCGCGGTGAAATAGGATAATTCATAGTGCTGATCTGATCCGAGTCCTCGATAATAATGAAAATGATGTAAAGAATTTAATTTGGTATCAGGAGTAGCTTGTTTTTTATTGGTTTGTCAACCGTCTTGCTGAATTGATCGGAGTTTAGATCTTACTCATGGAAGAAATCCTTTACCTAGAAGTCCCCACCCCCGATACGGCTGCGGTCATTTCATGGCTGCATGCTGACTATGCTCCTGAACAAGGCGAGAAAGTCCTCATGCCTGCGGGGATTCGGCTAGGTGAACTTTCGATATTTGTCTGGTCAGTTCAGCGATCGACCTATCTGAAAGTATTTCGCTGGGCAGATCGCGCTGGAGCAGGTGAAGCAAAAATTCTCCGAAAATTAGTGGCGGATTTGAGAGAAGAATTTCCGCCAGTCTATCCTGCTCCTCCAAACATTGATTTATCGCAGCAGTCGATTTTTGAAGCATTAGCGGCAGATTATCCGAAAACGGTTGAGTTTTTCAAGAAAATACCGAATGGCGAGTATGACTTAAATCGCGTGTACTGGTGGGAACAACGCTGGCGTGAAAGTGTCCAGACTCCTCAAACTCCGAAGCAAGTTGTTTTCCGCACGGATGATGGCAATATCACGCCAGCGAAGCCATCTTATGACCTCATCTACATTGGAGGGGCGTTAGGCATTGTTCATGCGGCTGTGATGGCAAAATTGGGCTACCGGGTGCTACTGCTGGAGCGGATGCCGTTTGGACGGATGAATCGGGAATGGAATATTTCACGCAGTGAGTTTCAGAGTTTGATCGATTTGGGATTGTTTACAGTCGCCGAATTCGATCGAGTGATTGCGGCTGAGTATGTCGATGGCTTCCACAAGTTCTTTGATGCAAACAATCCACCGCAAGCTAAGGCGAAGATTCTGCATACGCCGACGGTTTTGAATATTGCGATCGATGCAGAAAGATTTCTCAAACTCTGCGGGGATAAGTTCCGCGAAGCGGGCGGCGAAATTTGGGATGAGACTGAGTTTGAACGAGCCGATATTAACCCAGATAAAGCGACGATTTACGCGAAACATTTGCCCACTGGAAGCGATCGTCAAGTCACAGGGCGGTTGCTCGTAGATGCAATGGGAACGGCTTCACCGATCGCGTGGCAACTCAATTCAGGTCGAGCCTTTGATAGTGTTTGCCCAACAGTTGGAGCGGTGATTTCTGAAGGATTTGAGCCGGAAGTCTGGGATGTGCAATATGGCGATGTGCTGAACAGTCACGGAGACATTTCTCGCGGACGGCAGTTAATCTGGGAGCTTTTTCCGGCTGAGGGCAAAGAACTTACTTTCTATCTGTTCCACTATCATCAAGTGCATCCTGAAAATCCAGGTTCTTTACTTGAGATGTACGAGGATTTCTTTACGATCCTGCCCGAGTATCGGCGTTGTGACATGGATAAGCTGGTCTGGAAGAAGGCAACGTTTGGCTACATTCCAGGACATTTCAGTATGAGCAGTCGCGATCGCACCATTGCATTCGATCGCTTAATTGCGATTGGCGATGCTGCTTCGTTGCAATCTCCGTTAGTGTTTACAGGCTTTGGGTCATTAGTACGGAATCTATCTCGTCTGACTCATTTACTAGATACAGCACTGAAGCATGATTTACTCGATCAGCGATCGCTGAATGCAATTCGGGCTTATCAAAGTAATGTCTCTGTGACTTGGATGTTCTCAAAAGGCATGATGGTGCCAACCGGTAAGATTTTGCCGCCGCAGCAAGTCAATTCGATGCTGAATACCTTCTTTGATGTCCTTGCTGATCAGCCGCCAGCGATCGCAGATGCATTTATCAAAGATCGGGTGACTTGGACAAGATTTAATCGCATGGCACTCGTTGCTGCTAAGAAAAATCCGCGTCTTTTACTCTGGATCTGGCAAATGGCAGGCGCAAAGGATCTGACCCGCTGGCTAGGGAATTACTTGAACTTTGCCGTCAGTGCGTTGATGAGTTGGATCTTTAGCGGTTGGTTTCCAAAGCTGCTTTATCAGATGCAACCTTGGTTAGAGCCTCGATTGCCCTCAGTGTGGCTGTGGGGATTGTCTCAGAGCTATGCGCTGACGTATGGACTAGGAAAACCACATTTGATGCCGAAGTTTCAGCTTACAAAGCCAAGAGCGAAGGTGGAAGTGCGATCGCGATTAGGTAGTCAGGAACCAGAAATCGGATAAGTCCGCGCGGGATCAGAACTCGAAGTTTTCTGACAACTTCGAGTTCTGGTCAATCAGGGTTACAAAGAGAAAAAGATGCCAACAGCATTAGAATACGAACGCAGAATCACCTGCTACGACTGGGACGAACTCTTAATGCTATGGAACCAAATTCAGTTGGGTGATACTCCTGATTGGGAACGTGGGAAAGCAATGGAATACCTAGTACTCAGGGCATTTCATTTAGAAGGTGCAGAAGTTATCTATCCTTACAGTGTGGTCATTGAGGAAGAAGAATTAGAGCAAATTGATGGTGCAATTTATTCCAATGGGCTTGCTTGCTTAATCGAATGCAAAGACGTAGCAGAGCGTGTCAATATCGAGCCGCTGGCTAAAATGCGAAACCAGCTATTGCGCCGACCTGCATCAACGATCGGGATTTTGTTTAGCCGGAATGGATTTACGTATGCTGCAATTTCTCTTGCTCAGTACATTGCTCCTCAAACAATTTTGCTGTGGACTGGAGACGAGATTGAATATGCGCTACAGTCAAGACAAATGCAACAATCGTTGCTGAAAAAGTATCGATTTTGTGTGCAGCAAGGAATTCCAAACTATCGAATTCAAGCGGAGGAAGGGGGATGAATCGAGTTTATTTGATTACAGAACGTCCTTCTGATGCAGAGATTCTTAGAAAAGTGCTGCCAAAATCGGCACAAGAAGGAGTTCAGTTTGTTGAAAGCAAAAGCGATTATGATGCAGAATCTCGGGCAATGTCTCTGCTTGCCGAGAAGCGTCTACCTGTAGTCTTGGTTCTGAATTCGAGAACAAATGATGAGTCAGCAATTCAGCAAAGAAAAGCAGATTTAGGGTACTTGCTTCGGACTTATGCTGGCTCTGTGCCATTCAAATTAGCGATCGCTGTTCCAGAACTAGAAGTTATCTTTTTCCAAGATCGATCGCTTATCGAAACTCTCATTGGCAAAGCCTTGACTGATCTAGAGTGGAAATTTGCTCAGCGGCATCCTCAAGAGCTATTAGACACTCTAGCAGAAGACAAGACAGCCTTGTTAGCAGAAATCTTGAGACTCCTCTCTCCAGAGACACGTCAACTTTTACAACAGTATCCCTTGATTCATGAAATCACAACATTTTTGCTAGAAATTAGCATTCATCAGAAATCGATTGAAGAAAGCGCAGTTCCAGGTTGACACCAATGCATTAGAGCGTGTCATCAATTAGGCAAATCGTAGATGGGCGTTCAATCTGAGTGCTTATCCCAATTCCAGAGTCGTCGCACCAAAAATACGATCGACAGGCAAGGTTGGAACTTGTCCCCAATACATTCGCACACAAGTGAACATCGGTTCTAATGCATATCGTTGCTTTAAGCTTGTCAAAGCAGGATGAACATCTGGAATATCGATAAACACAGGCTCTGTTCCCGCTTTAACGATCAAGGCTTGCAAAATAGCTTCTGCAATTTCTAGCGAATCTGAAAATAGCGGACAGACTTTAAATCCCTGCACACAGCGGCGAATTACACCATAGCCAACTAATCGATTCTGTTCCACAACTCCATACGCTGCACTTTCTGGCATCTGAAGCCATGATTCTAGAAATTGCGAACGGGATGCCGGAAATAGTTCAGCGTCATATCGAAGAATCTCTGCTAATGGAAGTTGATTGAGAGGAATTACCCAGTCAGGATGCTGAGCTGAACCATCGGGTTGATGAAGATGTCGAACATGACGGTAAGCCGGAACGAATCCAGCCTGGCGATAAGTGGCTTCTCGAGCGAGCACTCCATCTAACCCAATACTGGCATCAGCATCGAGTCTTGATACAAATTGCTGCCATGCCGTCTGCCATAATTTCAAACCGTAGCCTTTCCCTCTCCATTCGGGTTGAACGATGTACAGCCCAATGAAACCAAACTTCTGGCTGTAGCGAACGACAGAGATACAGCCAATCGGTTGTTCATCGAGTTCTGCAAGTAAAAATCCATCGGGGTCAGCTTTGTAGAAAGGTTCTGCATCATAAAGTCCTGGATTCCAGCCTTCTTGGGCTGCCCAGTTTAAGGCAATTTGAACCTCTGCCAGGGTCATCGATCGAATCTTCAAAGTCATCGCCAACCCCTCAAAATTGATCCATCTATACCAATTAACAGTAAAGGTAGAGTTCTCCAAGCGGATCAGAACAATCGATAAATCCTACTTTACACAAAGATTCTTATGTTAAGATTTTCGCGTCTAATTGCGAGAATGAATGCATGTACGCGGATACCGAATTTGGTGGAACCACAGGTTTAATGGATGTCGAAGCTGTTCAGAAAACTCTGAATCGATCGCGAGCTTCGGTCTATCGCTATGCCAATACTGACCTTGAACAACTCAATCCTCCGTTCAATCCCAAGCGTCTTAATCCTGAACTGCGGCAATCTCCGAACGATCCATTGATGTTTCACTCAAATGAAGTCGCTCGATTTGCCAAAGAAGTTTTGAAAATCAAACAAGTGACGATCGAGATTCAAGAGCCTCAACCGAATCACACGCAAGAAGTTCTCGAAGCCATTCTCGTTGAACTCAAGAGTATTCATGAACTGCTCAAATCTCGATCGTCTTAGGCACTCAACTGTCAGACCACCTTTCCTGCTACACTCAAAAAACTCATTTTTGGCACTCGACAATGCTGAGAAAAATTGGGCGATCGCTCTTCTTAATCTGTCTTTGTTTCTCACTGGTGGTTGGTTGTACTCGATCGACATACGAACCTCCTGCAAATGCAGATGGACAAATTACGATTGGCTCAACTGCTAGCATTAACACGATCGATCCGGCTGATGCTTATACGAATTTTGCAGGCAGCTTGTTGTACAACTTAGGCGATCGACTTTACGGATATAAGCCTGGCACGAGTGAATTACAGCCTCAATTAGCAACAGCTTTGCCGAAAGTCAGTGCAGATCGATTGACCTATACGATTCCGATTCGTCAAGGCGTTGTGTTTCATGATGGCGAACCGTTTAATGCCAAAGCCATGGAATTTTCGCTGAAACGGTTTATCGAAAATGGCGGCAGTCCTTCGTTTTTACTAGCAGATGTGATTGATTCGATCGCGGCTAAAAGTGAAGGTGAGCTTGTGATTAAGCTGAAAAAACCCTTTGCAGCATTTCCTTCGCTACTCGCATTTTCAGGTGCTTGTGCTGTTTCTCCTAAAGCTTACGAGATTGGTCAAAATAAGTTCAATTCCGAAGTGTTTGTAGGAACGGGAGCTTACAAGCTAGTAAAGTATGGAACAGATTCGCTGAAGCTCGAAGCATTCGATCGCTATTGGGGAACTAAACCTGCGAATCCAGGGATTAATATTCAATTTTTCTCAAGCTCTGCGAATTTGTTTAATGCCTTTCGCACAGGCGCGATCGATGTTGCTTATCAAGGTCTAGCCCTCGATCAAATTCGGATGCTCAAAGATGGAGCGAAAAATGCGGCTTGGAAAATGCTGGAACAGTCTGGTAGTGGCATTGATTATTTAACGATTAATTTGAAATCTCCGCCCTTAGATCGCTTAGAAGTTCGTCAAGCGATCGCGGCAATGATGGATCGTCCGTTGCTAGAAAGTCGAGTTTTTCAGGGACAGATTGAACCGCTGTATAGTCTGCTTCCGAAAACCATGAAAGAGCAGAAGCCTGTGTTTCAAGAATTGGGCGATCGCAATGTCGAGAAAGCTAAATCATTACTTGCCAAAGCAGGCTACAGCGAATCGAATCCGCTGAAAGTACAACTCTGGTATCGATCGAATGTCTCAACTGATGGCATGGCAGCGATTACTCTCAAAGAGTCTGTACGTAAGAGCTTGGGCAATTTGATGCAGATTCAGCTAGACAGTGTGGAATCTACTACGGCTTATCGAAACATTGATAAAGCTGCTTATCCGATGTTTCTATTTGACTGGAATCCTGATTTTCTCGATGCTGATAACTACATTCAGCCGTTTATGGAATGTACTAAGGCAACAGCAGATCAGCGATGTGAGAGTGGTTCAACCGTGTCTCAAGGATCGTTTTACTTTAGCGATCGCGTCAATCAATTAATTGATCAAAGTCGCCAAGAGCTAGATCCAGTCAAGCGCAAAGGATTGTTTGAGCAGTTGCAGGCTGAATTGGTCAAGGATGTGCCGTTTATTCCATTGTGGCAAAATAAGGACGTTCTGTTTGTGCAGAACAACATTCAGAATGCGAGCTTGGAAGTAACGCAGAAGGTTCCGTTTGGACGAATGAAGAAAGCTTAGAACAATCAAGCGGTGGCTTTCTGCAAGAAAACGCCTGCTATGGAGAGCTATCTTTTGGCAAGCGCTTCTGTCTTTGCCTCTTCCCGATCGAGTTCTATGTCCTAAGCATCTCTAAGTCAATACAAGTTTCTAAGATTCAACTTGAGACAAACTGTAATCTGAGCCTCAAATCACTGCGCCTGCTTGGAATACTCGCCCAATGACTTCTTCGATCGGAGGATCACTCACTGCTAAATCAACCACTTGCAACTCGGCTAGGATTCTCGCGATCGCTTGCGTCAAGTCCTCTTGCTGCACTAAAAAGCGCACGGATTGTTTCTCAACCTCTTGCACATACCCATAAGCTGAAAGTTCCGACTCAGTGTACGTGCGATTAAATTCTACTTTGACCTCGCGACAGGGAGAGAAGCGATCGACTAAGCCATCCAAACTGCCGTCATAAATTAGCTGTCCCTGATGAATCATCAACACCCGCTCACACAAGGCAGTAATATCTGCCATGTAATGACTAGTTAGTAAAACGGTTGCTTTGTATTGAGCATTGTATTCTTTCAAAAACTCTCGAACAGAGACTTGTGCATTCACATCTAGCCCTAAAGTCGGCTCGTCTAAAAACAAAACTTGGGGTTCGTGAAGTAAAGCGGCTAGCAATTCGCATTTCATGCGTTCACCGAGCGAAAGTTTGCGGACAGGCTGAGTCAGTTTGCCTTCTAGAGACAGCATCTCTGAAAGTTCGCCGATCCGAGCTTTTAGCGTACGATCGCTAATTCCATACACCGCAGCATTGATGCGCAAAGAATCAGCAGCAGGCAAATCCCAAATCAACTGCTGCTTTTGTCCCATGACTAGCGTAATTTTTTGCAAAAAGCTCGATCGACGCTCAAATGGCACATGTCCTGCAACGGTCACTTTGCCAGAAGACGGATGAATCAATCCGGTGAGCATTTTCAACGTCGTCGTTTTTCCTGCTCCGGTTGCCCCTAAAAATCCGACCACTTCGCCCGGTTCGATATGAAATGAAACATCCTGAACCGCTTTCACCTGGCGATAAGTGCGTTTGAAAAAGTGGGTCACCGTTCCTTTGAACCCTGCTTCTTTCACAGCAACAGGATAGACTTTTGTTAAGCGATCGACGGTGATGCTAGACATAACAACAGAGAAAAACACTAATTCTGTTTATTCTAAGACGGCTTGCCGTGAATCGAATCTACTTTAGGGATTGTGACAAACAGGATTGCTCAATTCGCAAGAAGGTCGATCGTTCAGCCCGATAAACTCGGCAAGAAATCATCCCTTACGTGCCCCAATCGGCTGTAAGTTCCAATCATCCTCGGTACGTTGTGCCAGTTGCCAGGTTTGCGTTTTGCCTTCGGGTTTCCGTTGGAGATAGAGGTCGAACGGATTGTCACTTTGGCTTTCTTGACGTTTCGGGAGTTTGAGCGTGAAATCATACACGCCTTTGACGTGGAAGCCGTCCGATCCTTGAATCTTTAGGGGCGATTGTTCGGTAATTTTGACCCGATCGATACTCACCTTCGGATCGGCTGACAATTTCAATTCTTGGCTAATCTGTTGTTCGGTTTGATTCACCGAAATGGCGATCGCATTTTTCAACACATTGTCTGGAACCGAATATCGCCCACCGCACGCAACTAAGCCGATTGCTAGGACAATAGATAAGATAATTTGTAGTGATTTTCTCAACATGTTTAAGCAGGCATTTGGTGTAGACGAGTCTCTATACGCCTATATTCTCTCAAACTCGCTGCACGAATCGGACATTCTCGCCCAACTTCGTCACGAAACCAGCGAAATGCCGCAAGCCCGAATGCAGATCTCGCCGGATCAGGGTCAATTCATGGCGCTGTTGGTGCGATTGATGCAGGCAAAAAAAGCGATCGAAGTTGGAGTCTTTACTGGATACAGCTCGCTGTCTGTAGCAATGGCAATGCCAGAAGATGGAAAATTAATTGCCTGTGATGTGAGCGAGGAATATACCGCGATCGCTCAGAAATATTGGAATCTTGCGGGTATGTCAGACAAAATCGATCTGCGAATTGCTCCCGCGATCGAGACGCTCGATCAATTACTTCAAGACCAAGCTGGAACCTTCGATTTTGCATTTATTGATGCAGATAAAGCAAACTATGCAAATTACTACGATCGTGTGATTCAATTGGTTCGCTCAGGTGGATTAATTTTGATTGATAACGTGTTGTGGTCAGGTCGAGTGGCAGATGCCAGCGATTCCGATAAGATTGTCAATACGATTCGCGCTTTCAATACAAAACTTGCTCAAGATGAACGTGTTTTGATCACAATTTTACCGATCGCAGATGGATTAACGTTAGCGTTGAAAAAATGATTTATCTTTTTATTTCAGGCTAGTGCTAGAAACGATAACTTCATTGGTTCTGACTGGGGAAAGATCGGGCTGTTTGAGCAGTGAGATACCATACCAACACAACAGGCTCATGACAATCATTTCACCCCCATCCTCTGCTAATTCAAATGCAAATCCCAGGGGAATTCCAGGTCGATTAATGACCTCCATCATGATGTGCAGCGCGTCGAGTACGACACCGACGAAAGCAAGACAACCGAGTAATACGAAGATACGTTTGCAGACCCAACGAAACTTCTGCGTACCTAGCCAGTAGGAAACACCAATGAGCACCAGAAAAAATAGACCTGTACTAGCGACAACGACTAACTCGCCCAAATCAACTGCTCTTAATCCCAAAACTGGCTGAAAATTTTGAGTCGTTGCAATCCACTCCCCAACTTGCTCATGAACAAAAAACGCATCGTCGATCAGCAGATAGCCAAATAACAAAGAAAAAGACAGATACGCCCATTCCGCCCGGATTCTTGCCAACATTGCAAAGCTACAGACAAGCCAAAACTCCTTGATGTATTGAAACGTTTCTCCAAATCCGCGATCGCTGCTGATCGCCCAATACAGAGAATTAAACTGAGGCACAAGACGGAATGCAAAATGAGCCAAGATAGCCAAAAAATCCGTCAGCAGTAGCAGCAGGAGAATCTCAGCCAAGGGTTGTAGTTTTAATCTCATGCCATGTTTAGAACTTGGAATTGAACGGTCTGTCATACGTGATAAAATACACACTCTGATTTTTTAGAGAGACAAAGTAAAAAGATACAATTTAATCTCTTTTTATTCCAAAATTAATAATGGCTTAACCTAATCAGCGCATATAACCTAAGGCGTAAATCTGAAGGGATAGAAGCCAATTTTTAAAGGATTTTCTATGAAATCTGGTTATACGTTACCTGTCTTCGCTTGTGCTTCCGCGATCGCTGCCGTGCAACACTTAAAACATCAATCTGCAATTTCTGAAGTGGAAGTGGATCTGATTAATCCAGTTGCACAGGTGAAAATCCCGATCGAACAAGTCGCCAAATTAACACCCCATTCAGCACTAGCAATTACTCGCAGCGATCCCGGCGATAATCTCGACTTGACTCGCAACACCCCAATTTGGGCAATGGTCGAACTGACTCAAGGACAAGGGATTGAAATCATCGGCGGAGAAGGCATCGGACAAAAAGCCGACCAGCAAGCCGCAATTTACGCTTACGCTCAGCAATTAATCCAAACGAATCTCGAACGCCTTTTAGAACCGCATGAAGCGTTACGTATCACCTTGATTTTGCCCGAAGGTCGTCAACTTGCAAAACGCACATCCAACGAAGCATTTGGTGTTGTCGAAGGCTTATCGCTGCTCGGTACATCTGGCATTGCTCACCCTCTCAGCGCACCGGATCAGTTAGAACTGTTTCGAGCCGAGCTACAAGAAAAAGCGCGGCGATTCGACACCCTCGTTTTCTGCATTGGTGAAAATGGATTAGATTTGGCAGCTAAGATGGGAATTGAGCGAGATCGCACGCTCAAAACTGCCAATTGGATCGGCTCTCTCCTCGTCGAAGCGGGAATGCAGCGAGTCAAATCGATTCTGCTGTTTGGCTATCACGGGAAACTGATCAAGCTTGCAGGTGGCATTTTCCACACGCATCATCATGTGGCAGATGCTCGGCAAGAAATCCTAACAGCACATGCGGCAAAAGTCGGTGTCTCAACTTCTGATCTACAATCAATCTTTACCAGTTCTACGGCTGAGGACGGATTGACATACTTGAGAACCTTGGGCAAAGAGATTGCGGTTTACGATTCGATCGCGGCTGCAATCGAAACTCGCGCTGAAGAATATATTTATACACACAGCGAAGCAAGCGTTGAAATCGGCGTAATTTTGTTTGATCGATCGCGTCAAGTTTTAAGACAAAGTAGAAAAGCAGAGAAACTGCTTGAGTCGGTTCGAGAATTGTGATTAAAATAGCCAGAATATTCAAAACCCTTGCTTTTTTATTCCGCTTCAAAAGTTCGTTTAACCTCGTTTGATTTTCGTTCTCTCTCATCAGGACACACTCTCGTGACTCCACCTATTGAACCGTCTGTTTTGGATGCACCCGCATCTACTTCGCAAGGATTTGATGCACTCGAACGCCAGATGATTGTAATTCTCGATTTTGGATCGCAATACTCAGAACTGATTGCCCGTCGCATCCGCGAAACGCAAGTTTATTCTGAAGTGTTGTCTTATCGCACAACGGTTGAACAACTCCGCCAACTCAATCCGAAAGGCATTATTTTGTCGGGTGGCCCTAACTCGGTTTACGACCAAGGCGCACCTCAGTGCGATCCAGGGATTTGGGAGCTTGGCATTCCTGTTTTAGGGGTTTGTTACGGGATGCAGTTGATGGTGCAACAGCTTGGCGGTAGCGTTGAGCGCACCGATCGCGGTGAATATGGAAAGGCAAAGATTGAGATCGACGACCCCACCGATTTGCTGACGAATGTCGAAGATAACTCGATCATGTGGATGAGTCACGGAGATTCTGTGACCAAGTTGCCAGAAGGATTTGGCTTACTCGCCCATACGACGAATACACCTTGCGCGGCGATCGCAGAACACGATCGCAATCTGTACGGCGTGCAGTTCCATCCCGAAGTCGTGCATTCGCAATTTGGACAAGCGCTGATTCGCAACTTTGTCTATCACATCTGTAAGTGTGAGCCGACTTGGACAACGGAAGCATTTGTTGAAGAATCGATTCGAGAAATTCGCGCCAAAATTGGCGATAAGCGGGTGCTGCTGGCTTTATCGGGTGGCGTTGATTCTTCGACGCTGGCATTTTTGCTGCATCGCGCGATCGGGGATCAACTGACTTGTATGTTCATCGATCAAGGCTTCATGCGGAAGTTAGAGCCAGAGCGTCTGGTGAAACTTTTCCATGAGCAGTTCCACATTGATGTTGCGTATGTGAATGCGCGGGAGCGATTTGTTGACGCGATCGCAGGCATCACCGATCCAGAGGAAAAACGCAAACGCATCGGACATGAATTTATCCGAGTGTTTGAAGAAGAATCGAAGCGATTGGGGCCGTTTGACTATCTGGCTCAAGGAACGTTGTACCCCGATGTGATCGAATCTGCGGATACCAATGTTGATCCTCAGACCGGAGAACGAGTCGCTGTTAAGATCAAGAGCCATCACAACGTAGGCGGGCTGCCGAAAGATCTGCAATTCAAGCTGGTTGAACCGTTGCGGAAGCTGTTTAAGGATGAAGTGCGGAAAGTTGGGCGATCGATTGGTCTGCCTGAAGAAATCGTCAATCGTCAACCCTTCCCTGGTCCAGGTCTAGCGATCCGGATTTTGGGAGAAGTGACGAATGAGAAGTTAAATATCTTGCGCGATGCAGATTTGATTGTGCGGCAAGAGATCAATCGGGCTGGCATCTATCACGATGTTTGGCAAGCCTTTGCTGTGCTGCTTCCTGTCCGCAGTGTCGGTGTAATGGGAGATCAGCGCACTTATGCTTATCCGATCGTGCTGCGCTGTGTGAAGAGTGAAGATGGCATGACAGCGGATTGGGCACGCATTCCTTACGATTTGTTAGAAACGATTTCTAACCGAATTGTGAATGAAGTGAAGGGTGTGAATCGAGTCGTGTATGACATCACCTCGAAGCCGCCTGGAACTATCGAGTGGGAATAGTTTAGAGACTTGCCTGATTCGCTCCGAAAGCCCCCGGTTTCACTGGGGGTTTTCCCATTGGTTCAGACCCCCAATTATTGCAGTCACACAGAGGGGGAATTGTTATGTCTAAGTTGATTCGACGAGTCGCAATTGTCGGCGGAACGCATGGAAATGAATGGACAGGCGTTTATCTCGTCAAAAAGTTTCAGCAATTTCCAGCATTGACGACTCGATCGAGCTTTGAAACCATCACACTCTTGGCAAATCCAAAAGCGATCGAACTAAATCGCCGCTATATCGATCAAGACTTGAATCGAAGCTTTGCCAGCGAGGATTTATTGAATCCCAAATTGATCAACTATGAGAATCAACGTGCGCGGGATATTGTCGCTCAACTTGGTTCTAGAGATCAGCCTCAAGTAGATGTGATTATCGATCTGCATAGCACCACGTCGAATATGGGGCTGACGATTCTTCCTTCGACTCCTGATCCCTTTAATCTGCGACTCTCTGCTTATTTGAGCCAGATTTATCCGGATGTGCGAGTGGCTTTAGGAATGAATTGTACGCAAGATGCGCCGTTATTGCGATCGCTCTCGCCCTTGGGCTTCACGATTGAAGTTGGAGCAGTGGCTCAGAGTGTTCTCAACGCTGATCTATTCCTCAAAACCGAGCAACTCATTTACGCCGTTTTGGATTACATCGAAGCTTTGAATCAAGGAAAACCACTGGATGTGCCGTCTCGTTTGACGTTGTATCAAGCGATCGAGGCTATCGATTATCCCAGAGACGCGATCGGGAATCTACAAGCTTTCATTCATCCTGATCGCCAGTTCAAAGACTATGAACCGTTACAGCCTGATGAGCCGATCTTTCTGACTTTTGCGGGAGAATCGATTCGTTATCAAGGCAACTCTACAGTTTTTCCAATTTTTATTAACGAAGCTGCTTACTACGAAAAACAGATTGCGATGATTTTGACTGAAAAGCGCGAGATTGAGCTAGATAAAGAATATTAAAAAACGCTTAATTGATGTGTTTCTCAGTGTTTTTTCGAGCGTAATTTTAATGACAGACTAAAGTCTTAAATTATAAAATTCAAATTGTGGAAAACCGGTGAATAAGCTGTGGAAAATCTGTTTCGCTTGTGGAAAACTTGCGTTTTAGTCGGAGTAATTTGGCTTTTTGTCTCGACTTCTGCATTTGCTTCGGTTCATACTTATTCGGATCAAAATAGCGTATTGTATCGATCGCTATCAAGATTACAAGATGACTCAAATCGAGCCTGGCAAGTGGTTTTTTATAAACGATTTCCGCTCGGACAGCCCAATTCAGTTCATTTAAGATTAGTGGGATTTCCTGGAGCGGTGACGATCGATCATCCGCGATCGTTAGAACTTGAAGCCAATCGATCGCTCTTGAGCATTGAGGATGTGACCTCGAAAGATTTCCCGATCGCTCATGTGGGCGAATATGATTTCAAACCTATCTTGAACCAGTTAGATACTGACACAAAACTCACTTTAATTCTGCCCCTGAAATCTGGAGAAGCGCGGTTAAAGGTTCCCCAAGACACGGCATTGGAATGGTGGCGAGTGGCAAGTTGGCAGCCGGAGGAGGAGATTAACGACTCCTATAGATCAGTAAAGGAGCGATCGAGTTTTTGTCGATCGCTCCTTCAAACTCAAAGAAAAATTCTCAGACTTACGCCGCAATCACTTGAGTCAGCGGTGACCAGCGGAAATATCGCTCTCCACCGACTTCAATCACAACCTTCACTCGCGGCTCAATCTTCGGCAAGTTCGCTAAATACTCAAGCTCTTGATTCGACAGAATATGTCCCTCAATAATCCAAAGCAATAATCCCTTCGACTTCGGTGGCAAGTGAGCAATTTGACTCGTCACGATCGGCGGAACGAAATAGGTATATCCAACCGCCGCACCCGATCCGGTGCTCTTTTTGCCCAAATGCGGAGGACGAACGCCATGGACTCCCGTCAGATAAGCCGCCACATCCCCTAAACCTCTTGCCGTAATGCTGAGCGACTTGTAACCTGCCGACCGGATTCGACGGCGATAGCGTCCTTCAAATCCGCCTTCGAGGGGAACATAGGCAGCGATCGCGCCGTGGGTTTCAAGATCTTTAATTAGCTGTCCGCCTGTGGTGAGAAGTGCCATGCCGCTCGAACCTTCCTAAATTTAACGGTAAACATTTCAGAGATGCTCAGCATCCCTACTTATTCTAAAGGGTTATCTTCTTCTAAACCTTCAAGAATCTCTATTCCATTCATAATTTTCTCCATCGATTGAACTCAATGGGTCTTTCTCAAGATGGGTGAAAACTAATATGAAAAAGATTATTTGTATACAGTATGCGATTTTACAAACTGAGTGCCTTAGTATACTTCATACTTCAGTGGTGCAATTTATCCTAACCTTATGAAACACTCTGCCCTATGGTTAATGACGATCGCCTGTACGATCTCGATTGGCAGTCTTTACTATAACCAGCCAATGCTGGGATTAATTAGCACGCATTTCCAGGTGTCAATTACGGATGTGAGTGCTGTCCCAACCCTCACTCAGATTGGATATGCGATCGGGATGCTGTTCTTTGTCCCCTTAGGGGATCGGCTGGATCGGCGGAAATTGATTGTTTGGCTGAGTGGATGCAATGCGATCGCGCTGCTGTGTGCCGCGCTGTCTCCTGGATTTTATTGGTTAATTGCTGCAAGCTTCATGATTGGACTCACAGCGGTCGTGCCTCAATTATTGATTCCTTTTGCTGCTCAGTTGGCAGATTCGGAGCAGAGAGGACGAATTGTGGGAACTGTGATGAGCGGCTTGCTCGTTGGGATTGTATTAGGACGAGTTGCAGGTGGGTTTTTCGGAGGAGAATTCGGCTGGCAGTCCACATTTTTGATTGCGGCAGGATTGATGGTGGGATTAGGCATCGTCTTGGTCAAGCAATTGCCGAGCACGTTGCCTGCTAAAACTGAGATTTCTTATTTGGAATTATTGCGATCGCTGCCTGTTTTATTCGCAGAACATTCAACCTTGAGAAAGCGATCGATTGCGGGAGCAATGTTCTTTGCAGCCTATAGTGGCTTTTGGGCAATCCTGCCCTTCTTATTGGAACGTCCGCCGTTTGAATTTCAAAGTGAGATGATTGGGCTGTTTGGATTAGTTGGGATCATGAGCGCAGGAGCTTCTCCCCTGTTAGGAAAGATGACCGATCGCACCAATCCAAGAGTGATGCTGAGAATTGCGATCGGGCTATTTCTCGGCGCACTTCTCGTTTTATTTCAGTTTCACAGTACGCTTTGGGGATTGATTGTCGGCGCAATCCTACTGGATCTCGGAACACAAACAGGTCAGATTTCTAACAAGGCAAAAATTTATAGCTTACCGATTGAAGTTCATAACCGTCTCACGACAGTTTATATGGTGATCTTCTTTACAGGTGGTGCGATCGGCTCGTGGTTGTGTGCCTATGGATGGAAGTTTTCGGATTATTAATTTAATTGGGGTTTAGAGCAATTTTGTAGTTCAACATACAATTTTGATCCGGCTAGATTGATAAACCTAGAATCTGCCCTAGCTTTGATATACGGTATACGCGATTCATCCGTTTGGACAGTACAAGGATTCAATACGGAGCAAATTACTGTATGTGCAGATGGGTGAACCGTAAGCTCAACGCCCTGAAAAACCCGAAAAACCATGACAATTACTGCACCTGAGAAAGAGCGATTTAGCCTAAGTGCGTTTCTAATTCGTGATGCTCCTGCTCGATTTTTGCTCAGTTGGGTTGCAGGATTTGTCGATACGGCGGCTTTTATTGTGCTGTTCGGTATTTTCACAGCTCATGTGACAGGAAATATTGCACTCGCCGGTTCAGCCTTTGCCAGTTCTGATCCTCAGACGACCTTACTCCGGCTCTCCATGCTTCCCGTTTTTATGCTATCGGTGGCTTTTACGTCACTGTTAGCAAATTTTGCTCGAAAGATCGGATGGGCAGTGTTGCCTGTGTTGTTGAGTGCAGAAGCGATCGCACTGGGGATCTTTATGGTCGTCGGATTGCAGTTCTCAGCGACCTTGCTTGTCGATGTGCAAGATGAGTTGATTTTCCCGATCGCAGTTACGGGCGTTATGGCAATGGGAATTCAGAATGCGCTGATGAAGGAAGCGGCTGCTTCATTTACGGGCTATTTTCCGACCACGGTGATGACCGGAAACTTTACACAGTTCACGATCGATTTAGTTCACTACATCAGTGCGAAGTTTGTCAAACAGACCGAGGAAACAAAGTCAGAAGCAGCAGAAGCAATGAGAAAGTTAAAACTGACTTTGCCCTTGCTGACTGGCTTCTTTTTGGGTGGGACAGGAGCCGCTTACTTTGTGCCTTCGGCTGAATTTTGGTGTTTATCAATGCCATTGTTTGCAGTCAGCCTGCTAGCAGTTGCTGCTTACATTCAGGCAGGAGTAACAAAGACTGTTTAAGAGATTAGGAAATCAACCATGCAACGGACATTGATTACAATTTTTGCTTGTGTGATGTGCTTATTGGCAGGTCTGAGTTTTGCGAATTTAGTGCAGGCGGCTCCGATGCTTGTTGCTGATGTGACTTCGGCAAGCGATCCATTTACTGCGTTGAAGGCAAAGATTGTTCCAGAGCTTGAGAAGATTTTGACTCCGGATCAGAAGACTCAGTTTGAAGATGCGATCGCGAATGGCGTGACTTTGAAGAAAGCGTTTAAGTCGATTACGCTGACTCCTGCACAGAAAAGCAAAGTTGGAGCGATGCTGAAATCGGTTCCTAAAGATTATTTTGCATCGCTGTCTCCGGCTCAGAAACGGGAGCTTTTTATGCAAAAAAAAGACTTCTATATGGAAAAAGGCAAGGAGAAGGCAGCAGAAGCAATCGAAATCGCCAAGGACGTGATAGAGAAAGTTAAGGATGCTGTAGCAAACTAGCAAGATTCTAAACGTCGGACAAGCCGAACTCAACTAAATCGCAAAATGCTTCATGCTTTAGAGCAAGTGGTGGTTTCAAACATGATTGAAAATCATCACCATCAAGCCAAGAGTCAGAAGCACGATCGCGCTTCCAAGCCAATCTGTCTTGGGATTGCTCAATCGAAATGCAGGCTGTAACCAAAATCGTAATGCGTTACTAATTTGAGGCATCACAATCCAGGTGAGTAAGGATGACACTACGAAATTACTGATTAGAGTCACGAAAGCGGGCGACCAAGACTGCAAAAAACCAAGTGTCGGAAGAATTTTGGTTTGGATCATGACCAGTGGATAGAGTCCCAAAACTACTGACATGACTTGTTTCCAGGGAGGAGTCCCTAAACTGGATCGCTCTTGTCCTGCCGCAGATGAAAACCATCCTTCTAACCCTGTCGTGAAAGATTTGAACTTGTAGTTATCAAAGATATTGTGTCCAGACTCAACGAGTGTGGCGCGATCGCGAGAATTCAGCCAATCATTCAAATGATCAGGTGTATCAAAATGCACGATCGAGTACCACTTCATCACACCATCTACGCACTGCAATGGTAGACAAGAATCTGTTCTGATATAGCCTGGAAATCGCTTTGCAGAGCACATCAGAGTATTATGCCACTTGCGAAACATGGCGCGATTTTGATTTGGAACGATATACTCTAGAACAACGGTGGAGTAAAAGACGCGATCGTTAATTTCAGGATTCAACATTACTAAAAGTTTTAACTAGAACTTCATCGATAACACATTTCTGTGATTCATTAAATCAACATCAAGAGACATATCACTCCTGTCACTTAGGTTACAGAATGTGGAATTGAGCAGGAATTCAAATAATCTTTTTGCACGAAACTTCTGCCTGGGACACAATCCCCCTCAAGGTATATTTATTGCCAAGATTTTACGCATAGCCTAGTAAAGCGCTAATTTAAGAACAAATCTATATTTCTTCCTAGAAAAACCAGAGTGAATCATTTCACAGTGATATGAATTTTCTGAGTTCAATTTCTATACTTTAGGCTTTGCATGAGCGACGCTTTTTCGATTCTGACCTTTGATCATTTAGAACTTTATGTCGGGAACGCAAAGCAAGCAGCGATGTTCTACGATCGCGGTTTTGGCTTCTCGACGATCGCATATCGAGGACTTGATACCGGAGAACGCCATGTTGCGTCTTATGTCATGCAGCAGGGCGAAATTCGCTTAGTCTTAACTTCTGCACTCAACCCAGATCACCCAATCGCTTCAAGAGCGGCGAAGCATGGAGATCATGTAGCAGTGATTGCTTTGGGTGTTAGAGATGTCGATCGTGCATTTCAAGTCAGTACCTCCCGAGGCGCATTAGAAGCGGTTGCACCGAATGAGGAGCAAGACGAAGCGGGAAAGTATCGTTACGCAATGATTTATGGCTATGGCAATACTTTAATCAAGTTTGTGCAACGCGATCGCTATCAAGGTGTTTTCGCGCCAGGATTTGTCCCCCGCTCGATTCCGTCTCGCGCCAATGCCGGATTGATTCAAATCGATCACGTCGTTGGCAATGTTGAAAAAGGACAAATGAACCACTGGGTGGAGTTTTTTCAGAAGACGTTGGGATTGGAATTACTCGTTAAATTTGACGATCGAGCAATCTCGACCGAATATTCTGCGCTTACGTCATCGGTGATGCAAAGTTCAACAGGAAGGGTCAAACTTCCGATTAATGAACCCGCGATCGGCAAAGGCAAATCTCAGATTCAAGAATTCCTGGAATACAACTACGGTGCGGGTGTACAGCATGTTGCTTGTCTGACTCATAACATTGTTGAAACCGTCACCGAATTGAAAAATTCAGGAATTGAATTTCTCAGTGTCCCGAGTTCTTACTATGCAAATTTAGAAGCTCGGGTTGGCAAAATTGATCAATCGATCGAGCAACTGGCTCAACTCGGAATTTTAGTCGATCGCGATCGCGAAGGATATTTGCTGCAAATCTTTACGCAACCTGTTCAAGATCGTCCGACTTTATTTTTTGAAATCATTGAACGACACGGATCACAGGGATTTGGAGAAGGAAACTTTAAATCTTTGTTTGAAGCGATCGAGCGAGAGCAGCTAATCAGAGGAAATCTTTAAGTCTAAGCAGATCACAGGATCGCTTATGCTATGACAGATTCATTGCGAGACTGTTTTGAATATGGATACCCGCCTTACGCAAGCTCAACTTTCTCAAGTCATAGCTGAAATCGATCGCTTATCTCAACTTCGCGACAACGAACTCGATCGTGAGCAAGTCAAACAGATTTTACAAGAGTTAAATTTGCCCGACGATTTACTCGATGACGCGATCGTGCAATTGCGCCGACGAGAAGCTCTAGCTCAGCAAAACCAGCGCCATAAAATTGTCATTTCAACCGTTGCAATTATGATTGTTGGCCTGATTGCAACCGTTGCTGTCGTTCAGCAGAAACAGCACAATAAGATTGCTCGCATTGCTGCGATTCAAGACATTGTGACGTTAAAAGATTCAACTAATTCAGTCACCCAGTTCGATCGCACAAAAGACGCACAAGTGTTTTACCGAGTCACATTGAAAAATCCTCCGATCAACGATCGCTTAGCTGTCAGTTGTGATTGGTTAGATTCAACAGGTGAGAGAATTCATCAGAGTCGTTTCCAGACTCAAGAAATTACACGATCGCCCTGGACAACGTTTTGCTTTGCTCCTTTATCGCCGCAGTCCAAGCCTGGAAATTGGACGGTGAAAATGTCGATCGCAGAACGTCCCATTAGTGAAGAAACGTTTGTGGTGAAGTAATGTTGGGATATTGGGGCTATGGTGATCAGCCCAAACTGATACAGAGACTCTCTGAACTCAGTGATGCAAAGATAGCAACTCAATTCTGCACTGATCAGTGGGGATTTGCAACGACTCAAACTCGGCTCAGTGCTTGCGGAAGAAGCACTATCAATGATGTGTGGGTCAATGCAACTGAAGCGTCTTTAGAACTAGGTCGAGACGCATTTGGTCGAGTTCCACTTTACTGGATCAAAATTGAATCGGTTATCTGGTTCTCAACCCAGTTGAAGCCTCTGCTCAAACTCACTCAACCGACAGTAAGCCATGCTGCACTGTATGCTTATACTTGCTTTTCTTATGTTCCAACACCGCTAAGCCCGATCGCAGAAATCGCTTCTATCTCTGCTGGCACGACGCTGACTTGGACAAAAGATTTTACTTGCACCATTTCTGAGACTGAAGACTGGCGCGAATCCAGCACAATGATTCACGATGAAACTGAAGCCGTAAGACAGCTTCAAGCACTGTTGAAAACAGCGATCGCACATCAAATTGAAGATTTACCCGATGAGCCTGTTGGTGTATTTCTATCTGGTGGGATTGATTCCTCGATCGTGGCTGCTTTACTAGTTCAATCTGGGGTTAAAGTTCGAGCTTATGCTCTTGATTTTGGCGTAGAAGATTCAGAGCTACCTTACGCGCAGCAAGTTGCAGACTATCTCAACATTCCATTGACTCTAGTTCCAGCCCAAGCGAAACAGATTATTCAAGCTATTCCTGAAACGGCTAGAGCTTTAGATGCACCGTATGGAGATGGTGTAACGGCTCCACTATTGTTGCTCAATCAAGCTGCATCTCAAGATGTTCGCGTTGTATTCAACGGGGAACACGGCGATCAGTTATTTGCAGGCTGGACGAATAAGCCTTTAATTGCGAATCAAGTATACGACTCAGAAAATTTCACGTTATCAAAACAGTATCTCAATACATTTGGCAGATTGCACGGTTGTGAATCTCAAATCTTTTCTAATTCTGTTTACCAAAGTATTCGCGAACTTGATCTCCAACCTTATCTCGGTGATGCTTTGAATCCTGAAAAATGTGGTTCTCTTCTGGCTCAATTAAGGCGTGCATCGCTGATGTTAAAAGGCGCACAGAATATTCAACCACGTGCGACTGCCTTGGCACTTTCACAAGGATTGCAAGTACGATCGCTATTTTGTGATCCCGACCTAACTCGCTGGACATTCAAAATTTCTGGCGAACTGATGTTACAAGGAGCTTGCGAAAAGTACATTCTCAAACGTGCGGTTGAATCTTGGTTGCCCTCAGAGGTCGTTTGGCGAGAGAAACGAGGCATGCGAGTGCCGTTGCGTCCTTGGTACTATGGCGAGTTTTGGCGTGAGATTGGTAAATGGTTGAATCCGGGCGTGCTGCGGGCTGAAGGGCGATGGCAGCCCCAGATTGCAGAACAGATGATGTCAGGACAGATGGGAGCGAATTTACGCGATCGCTATTTAGGCAATAATTTATGGCTTCTGATCATGTGGCAAGCTTGGCGAATTGAAGTCTTGGGAGAATCAGTTGGGGCATCTTCTTGGGATCATCCATTTTGGCTGCCACCGCAAGTCTGGCAGAGAGTCAGAAAAGTTCGGCAAGTTTTTGAGAGGTCGTTCTAGCGTTGCGGAGACTTAGCAGTAGCTCCGCTAGAAATCGCTCATTCTTTTGTGAACATCACTTCAAAACTGGCGACTCGTCTTTAAAGAGACGATAAAGTTAGTTAGATACAGTAATTACACTGAAATTAGTAATGTAAGCTCTCTGTATTCTTAAGTGAAATTAGGGATATAACAAGCGCTGTTAGATGCCGATCTCGCTCCTAAGTCGCAATTAACACGATTCCTGGCTGTGTCTCATCCGGGCGCAGTGGTTGTTTTAAAACTTGGTTTAATCATGCATCATGAGAAATTTTACGTCAGGACGGTCGAGCGCCCCACGACCGCTTCTAGAGACAACTAACCCCATACAAGAAGATCGTTACTCCTCTCAGAGAGCGATTCTTTACGTCCTGTTAAAATCCACGATCGCGATCGTGTTATCACTTTTTGCTTGGGAAATCATTGTCCGAAATACAATCGAGCAGTCCCCAGGAACCACAAAACATCCAATTCTAGGAAGAATTTATAACCCTGGTGACAGAATCGAATCGGGTGAAGGCTTCAGCCGCACCAGAATGAACAGCTTAGGAATGCGCAACGACGAGATTCTGCCCAAAGCTCAAGGCGAATTTAGAGTTTTGTCGATCGGGGATTCGTTTACGAGTGCAGAACAAGTCGAAGATGCCAAAACCTACAGTGCGCGAATTGGATCGACTTTCAAGCAGCAGAATTCGCCTGTCACGGTTATCAATGGAGGTAGAACCGGGGCGACACCTGCCTACTATTTGCACTTAGCAGATTTCTACAAGACTCAATTGCAGCCTGACGCTGTGATAGTTCAAATTAACGATTCTGATTTTACTGAAGAAGGCTTAGATCCCACAAAAGAGTTCTACATTCGTGCTCAAGGCAACACATTTCAAGCTATTCACAATCAGGATTTTGCTAGTGATGATCGCTTATCTCAACTCTTTCAGCAAAAGTTTCCGCAGCTGAGCTTTATGTTGCAAATTTCGACACTACGAGTCGGCGGAAAGAACCTTCAAGCGATGCTGAAAAAACAGGCGAAACCGACTGAAGCAGCACCGACAAAATCGCAGGGCAATTACGATCGCTTGATTGAATGGACAGTTGTGAATTTGAAAGCGAAGTACCCGAACTTGGTGATTCTGCATATTCCCTATGTCACTTTCAACAATCCAAATGAGCCACCTAATCCGGCTGAAGCAGCTTTGATCGAAATCGCAGAAAAGCACAAGGTTCCGATCGTGGCAATGCGGCGCGATTTTGTGAACTATCATCAAACGTTCCATCAACCGACCAGCGGGTTTAACAATTCTATCCCTGGCACAGGTCATATCAATGAAATTGGGCATGAACTGATTGCACAACGGCTCGTTCCCCTGCTCGAAGCAATGCGCAAAAAGACAAATTAGTCACTCATGATGTCTGAGGCTGCTGAACCATGATTTTCTCAAGCTTAGAATTTTTTGTCTTTTTTAGCGTTCTGATTGGAATTTTATTGCTTGCGAGATCGCAGGGATTCAAAAAAATCATTTTACTCGGTGCTAGCTACTTCTTCTACGGCTATTGGGACGAACGCTTTGTTTTTCTGCTTGCTGCACTGACGATCGTGAATTACGCGATTGGTTTCCAGATTGAATCGACCCAGAATCCAGAGAAGAAGCGATGGCTGATTGCAGGGATTACTTTCAATCTGATCGTGCTAGGGTTCTTCAAATATTTCAACTTTTTCATCGATTCGCTCAATCTGGGTCTGAATGTTCTGAACCTGAATTTGTCCAACCTCCGGATCATTTTGCCGATCGGCATTTCGTTCATCACTTTTGAAGTCATTAGCTACCTAGCAGATATCTATCGTGGAACGAGCAGACCCGCAAAAACGTTTTGGGATTTTGCGCTTTTGGTTGCGTTTTTTCCACATTTGATTTCGGGACCAATCCTGAGATCGAGTCAGTTCCTTGGCGAAATTGAGAAAGGCATTCACTTAAACCGGGAGAATTTCAGTCAGGGTGCTCAACTTTTCTTACTGGGCTTAGTCAGAAAAGTGATTGTTGCCGATCGCTTAGCTCTGTTTGTGAATGAAGTGTTTAAGCAGCCTGCTGATTACAGTGCAATGACGCTTTGGCTTGCGGTGATGGGATACGCGATTCAGCTTTATTGTGATTTTTGCGGCTACAGTGATATGGCGATCGGGACTGCAAAAATTCTCGGCTTTGATATTCCCAAAAACTTTGCGACACCTTATCTCTCACGCAGTATTACCGAGTTTTGGCGACGCTGGCATATTTCGCTCTCGAATTGGCTACGCGATTACCTCTATATTCCTCTGGGCGGCGATCGACGTGGGAAAGTTCAGCAATATGGCAATCTGATGATTGTGATGCTGTTAGGTGGATTATGGCATGGAGCAAGCTGGAACTTTGTGGTTTGGGGTGGGCTACATGGTGGAGCGCTTGTGGTGCATAAACTGTATGCAGACAGAATCCCAAAAAGCAGCGTTACACAAGCATGGGACTATCAGCTTTGTGCAAATTTTGTCACTCTACTCTTTGTGTGTCTAACTTGGATCTTTTTTCGATCGTCAGATTTCTCGACCTCTTTGTTCATTTTGCAGAAGCTATGGGGTGTGATTGATCCAACGGGCATCAATTGGTTTGCAACTGCACTGGCGATCGCAGTTCCAATGTTCATTCTGACGGACTATGCAGGTCACCAGCTAGCTCAAGGAATGCGCTTGAGATTAAGTTCACTTCCGGGTCTATGTGCCTTCTTTTTTGTCATGTTTGGTGTAGTTTTTCTCGCTCCAGCTCAGCCTGCGCCATTTATCTATTTTCAGTTCTAGGATGATCTGAGTTCTCTACATCCGAAGCACGACTATAGTAGAGAATGAGTACACCAAAAATTTCAAGGTGAGGCTATGCTGGCAAAGATTTTATTCCTTGTCGGATCGTTAGTTGCGATCGCATTGATTGCGCTACTCATCATACAAGCAAAAAATAATGCAGAGATTGCACAAATTTGGCAAACCTTAGAACCTAAAATACCCGCAGTCGAACCATTTAGCCAAGACCTAATTGCAGATCAACCGGAACCTGTACAGCGATATTTTTTACATGCGATCGCGCCTGGAACGCCCCTAGCAAACGCTGTCTACCTAACAATGAAAGGTACAATTCGACTTGCACCCAATCAAGACTGGATGCCTCTCCAAGCAGAAGAACAGCTTTCTACTACAGGATTTGTCTGGCAAGCGAACGCAAGACAAGGAATTATCCAGATGCAAGGAGCAGACTACTACACGGCTAGTACTGGACGAATGCGGTTTTCGCTCTGGGGGGTGATTCCTGTTGTCAATGCTCAAAGTCCTGATCTGATGCGCTCGGCAATTGGGCGCTCTGTAGGAGAGTTGTTCTGGTTGCCGTCTGCTTTACTGCCTCAGCGAGGTGTGAGTTGGCAAGTCATTAATGACAACACAATTCAAGCGAGCCTGACGCTCGACAATGAGCCGATTACTCTGACTTTTGTGATTGATAGCCAGGGCAGATTACTCAAGAGTTCTTTTCTTCGTTGGGGGGATCAAACCGAAGATAAACAGTATGCCAAGATTCCTTTTGGTGGGGAATACCAAGCAGAACAGACCTTTGGCGGTTACACAATTCCCTCGCAGATGGGTGCAGGCTGGTGGATTGGCAGCGATCGCTACTTTGAATTCTTTCGCGTCACCCTTGAGCAAGCAGTATTTCAATGAGGTTACAGAGCTTTGAATCGTTGAAAAACTGTCCTCCCTCACAACTTCCTCAACTTTTATCTCTACGCTTTAGATATCAATCATGATGGAGATCTATATCTATGAATACTCCTCTCGACGAACCTAAAGAAGTCATCGAAACAGTGCCAACCGAAGTTGTTTCTCCAGAAACTGAACCTCACTTTGAAGAGAAAGGAACGATCGAGGAATTTACAATTAGCGGCGATGCTTTAGTCGCGAAAGTCAGAGAACTGATTCATCAAGGCAATATTCGCCGGATTATTCTCAAAAACGAAGAGCGAACACTCATCGAAATTCCACTCACGGTTGGGGTTGTCGGTGGTGTTGTCAGTGCAGCTTTGTTTCCGGTGATTGCGGCTGTCGGTGTGATTGGGGCAATGGTGGCACATCTCACGATCGTGATTGAGAAAAAAGAATAGCTTTACTTGCCTGTATAGATGCCTAAAGCCCTTGCAGTCTGTACCAGATCACTTGCCGGATCAACAGAACACGGACTCTTTGCTAAAACTGCATCAAGCGGAACGGTTTCAGCATGACCATTCTGCCAGGCAACCATTTTTTGCGACTCTCCATTCGCAATTAAATCGACGGCAGTTTTGCCCAAGCTAGCTGCGATCAGGCGATCGAGTGCTGAAGGAATGCCACCTCGCTGAATGTGCCCTAGCACCGAGACTCGGCAATCGACAGGGTAAGGGCTACATGTTGCGATTTCATTCGCAACATATTGTCCCATCCCACATTTTATGGCTTCGCAAGATTGATTTGCGCTTTCTAAACTCCGATGTGCGCCTTCCGCAACGACCACGATCGCAAATCTTCGTCCCCAGCGATCGCGCAATTCGGCAAGATGTTGGCAGACTTGTGCGATCGAGTAAGAAATTTCAGGAATCAAAATCACATCCGCTCCGCCTGCAATTCCAGAATGCAAAGCGAGATGCCCCGCTTCTCGTCCCATCACTTCGACGATCATGACGCGATCGTGACTCGCAGCAGTAAAGGTTAATCGAGTCAGTGCTTCTGTAATCGTATTGACTGCGGTATCGAATCCAATGGCTCGTTCAGTGCAAGCAACATCATTATCGATCGTTTTTGGAATGCCAATAAACTGCCAATTTCCCTGAGTTGCGAGTTGATTGAGAATCGCTAAACTCCCATCTCCACCAATTCCAATCAACGCATCAAGCTCTAAGGCAGCATATCCATCTAAAACTTCCTGGATTCTACTCAGGGTATCTCCTTTGTTAATGCTGCCAAGAATCGTTCCGCCCATTGTCAGCAATGGATCAATTCCCTTTAAATCTAAGCCGTGTAAGCTCAGTGGCATCATTGCTCGATCGAGCAAGCCTCGGGTTGCATAAGGAATCCCCACAACATGCCAACCGTAAGTGAGCACGGCATGGCTGACGACCGCCCGGATGACTGCATTCAACCCTGGGCAATCTCCTCCACTGGTTAAAATTCCGAGTCGTTCCAATGTCTTCATATCTGACAGTAATTCACGATGCTCGAAGACTAAATCAAGAATCTGAGGATCTCGTGAAGATTAACTTCTCCCCTAACAAAATCGCTGTGTTCTTATCATGATGTGCTTCGGATGCGGGTTACAGACTGAAAATTGCGTGAAGATTGCAGTGGCACGGTAAACTGATGAGATTGATTAATTCGCTCATTTCGATCGTCCCCAGTCATGCCGTCATTTTTACTAGAAGTTGGAACTGAAGAACTACCCGCAAGTTTTGTCGATGAAGCGTTGTCACAATGGCGATCGCGGATTCCGAAACAATTAGCGGAGTTAAATTTGACGACTGACGCGATTCAGTTTTATGGAACGCCGCGACGATTAGCGATCGTCATTCAAGGGTTGCCTGCTCAACAGCCGGATCAAGAAGAAGAAGTCAAAGGACCGCCTGCACAAGCAGCTTTCAAGGATGGACAGCCCACCAAGGCAGCCGAAGGATTTGCCCAAAAACAAGGAGTCTCGATCGCGGATTTTGAAATTCGTCCAACCGAGAAAGGCGAATTCATTTTTGTCAAAAAAACAATCAAAGGCAGAGCGATCGCGCAAATCCTAACGGAATTAATTCCGCAATGGATCACACAATTGGAAGGAAAACGCTTTATGCGTTGGGGAGATGGCGATTTGCGCTTTTCTCGACCGATTCGCTGGTTGGTCACGTTGCTTGATGGCGATGTTTTACCGATCGAGATTACGAGTAATTCGATTGCATACAAGAGCGATCGCATTTCTTGGGGTCATCGCGTTTTACATCCTGATCCGGTTTCAATTCCGAATCCAGAATCTTATGTTTCAACCTTGAAATCTGCATTCGTTGAAGTTGATCCCGAACAGCGTCAGATTGTAATTAAACAGCAAGTCGAAGCAGCAGCAAAACAGTTGAATGGAGTTGCCATTATCGATGCTGATTTGCTGCTCGAGGTGACGAACTTAGTCGAGTATCCTTCAGCGGTTGTGGGCAAGTTTGATGCAGAATTTTTAGAACTTCCGGCGGAAGTAATCACAACCGAAATGGAAAGCCATCAGCGGTATTTCCCGGTGCAGAAAGCAGGCAGTTCTGAACTATTGCCGAACTTTATTACGGCATCCAATGGCGATCCTCAAAAAGCAGCAATCATTGCATCCGGAAATGAGCGAGTGATTCGGGCGCGGTTGTCCGATGGGAAGTTCTTCTTTGATGCCGATCGTAAAATTCCTCTGGAAGCCTATTTACCCAAGCTCGAAACAGTGACATTCCAAGCGGATTTGGGATCAGTCCGTGCAAAAGTCGATCGCATTGTGGCGATCGCAGGTCAGATTTGCACTCAGTTACAAGTTGGGGATCGCACTGAAATTGAACAAGCAGCACTCTTATGCAAAGCTGATCTCGTGACTCAAATGGTAGGCGAATTCCCAGAGCTTCAAGGGGTGATGGGACAGAAATACGCGATCGCAGGAGGTCAGTCCGAAACGGTTGCGAATGCGATTTATGAACATTATTTGCCCAGAGGTGCAGGCGATGATTTGCCGCAATCTTTAGCAGGTCAGATTGTCGGAATTAGCGATCGCTTAGATACCTTAGTCAGCATTTTTGGATTGGGATTAATCCCGTCTGGATCGTCTGATCCATTTGCTCTGAGACGAGCAGCAACCGCGATCGTCAACATTACTTGGGCAGCAAACTTAAAGCTGGATCTCAATTTACTTTTAGAACAGTTAGTTAAGGGTTTTAGTGAAAACTACGCGCAAGTCCAGAAATTAGCGACGGCTGATTTGCTCAAGCAGTTGAAAGACTTTTTCTTACAGCGCGTTGAAACATTGCTGAAAGACGAAAAAATTGACTATGACTTAGTAAATGCTGTGTTGGGTGAGAATGACCCAGACTACGCAGCGCGGGCATTGCAGAACTTATTAGATGTCCGCGATCGCGCGAATTTCTTACAGACGATTCGCAATGATCAGCGTCTAGCAACCATTTACGAAACCGTGAATCGTGCGTCTCGACTCGCCGTTCAAGGCACATTAGATCGACAACAGCTTGATCCCGTTCCCGTCATTCGTTCTGAACTGTTTGAAAAGAATTCTGAGAAAGCTTTCTTTACTGCCCTGCAACAGTTGAATCAAACCCTGCAAGGCAAGACGGATTACACGAAGCTCGTAGAGGCTTTAAGTCAGATTGCTCCAACCGTGAGTGCCTTTTTTGATGGAGAAGATAGCGTGTTGGTGATGGATTCTAATCCAGACATCAAGCAAAATCGTTTGAATTTGTTGGGGATTTTGCGAAATCATGCGCGATCGCTGGCGGATTTTGGCGCGATCGTCAAATCCTAGCGATCCGGTTAACCTTGCAATTCAACCCTCGAATCGTTATCGTCGGGATTGAGTTGCTCCCATCAAATCTATGCCTATCCAACAGAATCAACATGCGATCGTCATTGGTGGCAGTATTGCTGGATTGCTTGCGGCGCGTGTGCTATCCGAATATTTTCATCAAGTGACGATCGTCGATCGCGATCAGCTCCCCCTGACGGCTGAACCGCGACGAGGCGTACCGCAATCTGTTCAACCGCATGTTCTATTTACCAAAGGCTACCGAATCTTAGAAGCACTCTTTCCTGGCATTGACGATGCACTTGCAACGGCTGGAGCCATTCCGTTTGATTGGGGAAAAGACTTCTTGTACTTTCAAGCGGGTCGCTGGTCACCAACAACCGAAACACCCGTTGGGCTAGAATCTTACACTTGTACCCGCCCATTGCTCGAAAGCATAATTCGACAACAAGTGAGTAAAATTGCCAATATTGATTTTTTACCAGGGCAACGAGTGATTGGATTGTTGCTCAATCAGACTGTAATTCAAGGTGTCAAACTTCCAAACGGCGAGCTTACTGCCCAACTTGTTGTGGATGCTAGTGGTCGAAGTACCCACGTTCCTCAATGGTTAGAAACTCTTGGAATCACTCCACCTCCTATAACTGTGATTGATCCAGGATTAGGCTATACAACTCGTCGATATCGCATTCCCTCTCAGTTTCAGCCGGATGGTAGGGTTTTGCTGATTAGCCAAGTCCCCCCTGATCAAACTCGTTTGGGATATTTAGCTCAAGTGGAAAATGATCAATGGATTGCTACCTTGGGAGGATATGCACATGATTATCCGCCGATCGAGGAACAAGGCTTTTTACAATTTGCTCAAAGTTTAGATCATCCTGCTTTCTATGAAGCGATCGCGCAAGCAGAACCCGTGTCTGATATTCAAGCCCATCGTGCCACAATGAATCGACTGTATCACTACGAAAAAATTGCGATGCCAGAAGGGTTAATTGCGATCGGAGATGCGGTCTGCGCGCTTTGTCCCATCTATGGACAAGGCATGACCGTAAGTGCATTAGCCTCGCTGGTTTTACAACAATGGTTAGCAAAATCGCAGAAACCAAATTTTCAAAAGCAACTGGCTCGCAGTAATGCTTTTGCTTGGTCACTAGCAACCGGATCTGATTCTAAATTTCCAACTACGAAAGGAGCGATCGCACCGAAATCGGGAGCAAAATTATTCCAGGTTTATCTCGATCGATTGATGGCTACTGCACAAAAAGATGTTGAGGTACATTTGGCTTTTTTACAAATGGCACATATGCTGAAGCCTCCGAGTATTGTGTTTCATCCCAAATTAGTGCTGAAAACATTGTTCTAATTTGATGGAAATTCGACAAAATGATGCCGAAGGCATCTACTATCGCTGAGATCTAAATTCCGCAAATTTGGGAATTGAGGGGCGCGAATCTCTTGAGATAGCACCCCTCATCGAATTGACGTTAAGCCTCAATTACCACGCGCAAATTCCCTCGTTTCTTCGACACCCGACAAGACGTAGAAGACCCCGATCGCTCAAATTCGAGATCCAACAATGTTGGACCCACCCTTAAGTTCTGCAACGACAGCGAATTAATCGACTCTGGCAAAGCCGGATCAATCACTCGCAAACAGTTCCCAGGCGCGTCTGGAACCAAGTTCACAATCATATGCACCAATTGAAAAATGCTTCCTGTCGCCCACGCTTGCGGTGTACAAGCCACTGGATATTGAACTGGCTCATTATCATCTGTGCGATCGTAGCCGCAGAACAATTCCGGCGGACGTTGATACGGCTGATAGCGCGTCATATCGAGCAAGCCTTTACACAGTTCTAACGCTTGGTCAATTAACCCAAGCGAACGTAGCCCGATCGCAATTAAAGCATTGTCATGAGGCCACACTGAGCCAACGTGATAGCCCATCGGATTATAAGCAGGCGACAAACTACTCAATGTCCGAATGCCCCAACCATTGAACATATCCGGCGCACGTAACCGTTCCGCCACACTGTAAGCTTTCTCCGGCGTGAAAATGCCTAAGCTCAAACAGTGCCCTGGATTTGAGGTAATACTATCGACTGGATTGCCATCGCCATCTAATGCCAAAGCACAGAAATCTTGATCTTCCATCCAGAAATCGCGATTGAATCGAACTTTCAGATCTCTTGCTTCCTCATCCCAGCGATCGGCAAGATCAATCCGCTTCTTCATCCGGGCAATGTGGCTCAGCCGAACTTTCGCAGAATACACATAGCCTTGAACCTCGCAAAGCGTAATCGCACCTTGAGCGAGTCTACCTTTACGATCGACAATACAATTCCCCGAATCTTTCCAGCCTTGATTGTCCAGCCCTCGCTTTGACGTGCGGTGATAAGCAAGATAGCCCGTTTCTCGCATATTGCGATCGATCCAATCCATCGCAGCTAGTGCAGAATTCCATAAGCGATCGAGCGTCTCATAGTCTGCTGTCCAGGAGAAATACTCTGCGTACAACATTAACCATAACGGTGTGGCATCCACCGTTCCATAGTAAGGAGTATGCGGAATCTCCTGACAGCGCGCCATTTCACCAAATCGAATCTCATGCAGAATTTTTCCGGGTTGCTCCTCGCGCCATTCATCATCCGCTTTGCCTTGATAGTGCGCCAAAATTGCTAGCGTTTCTTTCGCAATTTGGGGATCAAGGAGTAACGTCTGAGAAGCAGCAATGATTGAATCACGTCCAAACAAAGTCGAAAACCACGGAACGCCAGCCGATAACGCTTTATTTCTGCCAAATGTTTGTCTGAGCAAGTACACATCTTGCTCGGCTCGTTCGATCACGCGGTTGAAGGTGTTTTTGTCCGATCGAATCTGCGTCACCTGCTGCCGCCAATGTTGCTCCTCGGAAAGTTCTGCCGCTTTGGCTTGGGAAAGCGTCATCGGCGTGCTGACTCTCGAAACCGGACGACCGTTACTCAAAGGCTGCAAGCGGTAGCCAAATTTCTGAGTCTCATGCGGCTGCAATTTGAGTTGCCATAGGGCGGTATAGCCTTTGAGAAAGTGCGGCTGATGATGCACGAAGTCGATTCGGGATTCTAAAACCGAGCCATCTAACCCTTGATATGCCAGAGTCAGTTCAACCTGAGCCGTTTCTGGCGCTTCAAACGAATCCGGATCTGACTCAACTTCTTCAACAGGTTTGGTCATCTCGACGGGTAAATGTCGAAGCAGAGTGCCGCGTTGAGATCGATCAAAGCCCCGTACCTCAAACAAATCAATAAAGTCTGCATCAAAGCTAAGACTTAATTCAAACTCAATCGGTTCGGTACTATAGTTCGCGATCTCGATCTCCTCAAAGAGTCCTCCATTTAGCACCAATTCGCGTTTGATCCCGATCGTTTCAGCAGGAATGCGATCGTCAATGCGAGGATTCGTACACAGCACAGATAGTACAAATCCTTTTTCTGCCGTGCTGCTCAGCAAAATGGGAGGGCGACCATCGATCTGAAACTCTAACCGATTCAGAAAGCGCGTATCATGACAAAACAATCCTAAACCGCTACTGCGTCCCTCATCTGAGGAGCCGCCAATGTTGCCAAACGTATCCGTGAGTAGAAACAGATCATCATCTTTGAGCGTCAAAATGGGTTGGGGGCGCTCATTCAACACAGAAGCCCACTCTGGAATGGGCAACTCTTCAGCCGGAACAAACTTTTTACCGTCGATTTCAATGATTTCTGACATTGGTCAAGAAAAATGGGCAAGGGGACAGAATAAAACTTTTCGAAGTTCGTTTAAGGATTAAGACGAGTTATAAATCGTAACCATTTTAACGATGAAGTGATCCGTAGATTTGAGGTTTCGATCTTTTGCTTCTCTTTTTCTTTGATTGCAATTGTTTTAGTTTATTCATGAGTTGTCAGGCTGAACGCGACCAACAATATGTTTTGTAAGCAATTGTCTGTGCCTTGTGTAACATTTTGCTTAAAGTCTTCGTCAATCTCTGTCTGGATGCCATTTTGAGATCGACCTAAACGTGGTAGTATCCCAAGTGCCCTAGATCAGCATTTTGAACGTCCTGGGTCTTACTGCTTTTCGACGAACGGAGAAAGCAGGTTTGGTTTATTTGATCGTCTATAGAGTTGTTCACCGTACATGCCGCTGCCATCTTCCCACCGTCGAACTAAAATTGTCGCTACGATCGGTCCTGCAACCAGTAGTCCCGAAGTCTTGCGCGACCTCATTGAAGCGGGTGCAACAACACTCCGCCTCAACTTTTCCCACGGAACGCACGATGACCATCTCCGAAGCATTCGCTTAATTCGGCAGATTTCCTTTGAATTGAATCAGCCCGTCGGGATTTTACAGGACTTACAAGGACCAAAGATTCGACTTGGGCGCTTCGAGAATGGTCCAATTACGCTGAAAAAAGGCGATCCCTTCATCCTCACCAGTCGCACCGTTCCCGGAACTCAAGAGATTAGCTCAGTCACTTATGATCAGCTCTCCGAAGAAGTTCCTGAAGGCGCAACGATTCTGCTTGATGATGGCAGAGTCGAAATGAAGGTAGAAAAAGTCGATCAAGCTGATCGATCGCTGCATTGTCGAGTCGTTGTCGGTGGTCCGCTTTCTAACAACAAAGGGGTGAATTTCCCTGGCGTTTACCTCTCGATCAAAGCTTTAACCGATAAAGACCGCAAAGATTTGGTCTTTGGCTTGGATCAAGGTGTGGATTGGGTGGCATTGAGCTTTGTGCGCAATCCTCAAGATGTTTTGGAGATCAAAGAACTGATCGCCAGTGCAGGTAAGTCTGTTCCAGTAATTGTGAAGATCGAAAAGCACGAAGCGATCGAGCAAATGGAAGCGATTCTCTCGATCTCAGATGGAGTCATGGTCGCGCGGGGCGATTTGGGCGTTGAACTTCCGGCTGAAGATGTGCCGATTTTGCAAAAGCGGTTGATCAAAACGGCGAATCGTTTAGGGATTCCGGTGATTACTGCGACTCAAATGCTTGACAGTATGGTGAGCAGTCCTCGCCCGACTCGTGCAGAAATTTCGGACGTGGCGAATGCGATTTTAGACGGCACAGATGCAGTGATGTTGTCGAATGAAACCGCTGTTGGGAAATACCCGATCGAAGCAGTTTCGCAAATGGCAACGATCGCAATTCGGATCGAGCAAGAGCATTCTCAAAAACTGTTGGAAAATACAGGTCGATCGATTCCGAATGCGATCAGTCAAGCGGTCGGTAATATTGCGATGCAGCTAGATGCAGCCGCAATTATGTCCCTGACGAAGACCGGAGCGACAGCGCGGAACGTGTCAAAATTCCGTCCGAGAACTCCGATTTTGGCAATTACGCCGCACGTAGATGTAGCACGGCAGATGCAACTTGTTTGGGGCGTAAAACCTTTACTCGTTCTAGATTTGCCTTCTACAGGTCAGACCTTCCAAGCGGCATTGAACGTGGCACAAGAAAAAGGCATGGTGTCTGAAGGAGATCTAGTCGTTCTCACGGCTGGAACACTTCAGGGGGTCGCGGGTTCGACTGATTTAATCAAAGTTGAAGTCGTCACAGCAGTCCGTGGCAAAGGTGTAGGAATCGGACAGGGATCAGTCAGTGGTCGCGCCCGGTTAGCTTCCACCATTCGGGAAATCCACCAATTTCATTCGGGTGAGATTTTAGTTGCACCGAGTACAACGGCAGAGCATATTGATGCGATTCGCAAAGCGGCAGGGATTGTCACAGAAGATAGTAGCCTCACGAGCCATGCAGCGGTGATTGGCTTGCGGTTAGGCATTCCTGTGTTAGTGGGTGTGAAAAATGCAACCGGGGTCATCCGCGATGGTGAAATTGTGACGTTGGATATGCAACGAGGATTGGTTTATTCCGGTTCGAGTGGTGCAACGCAGACAGATGCGGCTCTGTCAGTCTAGAGTTTAGTCTCGACTTGCGTTGAAATGAGAAGCATAAGGCACAGAGAGATAGGAAATTCTCGTGTCTTATGCTTCGATTGCTATGTAGCAATGATAGCAACTGGTACGGATTGACATTGATTCCCAAACGTCAGAATCTAGTAAGGCAAAGGTTCGCATACTTAGGAATAAGAATTGATTCTCTGCAATGTCTCGAACTTGCTCTCATTTTCGATCCGTCTTCCGGTTTGGGAGCAAAGGTCGTTTAAGATGGAGGCAAAGCCGTTCAGAGTTGTAGATCATTAAATTCATGACTCTTGGCACTGTTGAAGTCTGGCTCTTTCTGCATCCTCCTCATAGGTGTTCCCCTGGCAGAATGATATGAAGCAGTTCTGCACCCTTCTTTTGATTCGCCGATCGCAGTTTGACAATGCTCTCTTTCAGCGATCGCTCAGTCAGTCCCCTGACGTTGACTGGAATATCGTTGTAGCACGTTCAGGCAATGCGGCGCTGAATATTTGTTGCCATGCTGCTCCAGATGCGATCTTGATGCACTCCGATCTGCATGATATGGAAGGCGAACAATTTATTAGCAAACTCAAGCAATTTGAAGACACAGTTCCGATCGTTGTGATCGCGCACACATTAGAAATTGCATCGCAACTTCTAAAAGCAGGTGCAAAAGATTACATCCTCTCGCACAAAGTAACGCCAGAAGTATTACAACATACACTGCAGAGCGTAGTACTGCGGCAAATGATCGAGGGAAACCAAAAGGATCGATTAAATCAACAGCTTAAACAAAGTCAAATTGCGCTGAGAAGAGCGATCGCGCAACGCGAAGAAGCAGAAACCGCAAATCAAAATAAAGACGAATTTCTCGCTGTCGTTACGCACGAACTGCGCACACCACTCAATGCCATTTTAGGCTGGGCGAAATTACTGCGATCGCGCAATCTCGATTCTGAAAGTATCGATCGAGCCTTAGAAACGATCGAGCGCAATGCCCAATCTCAATCTCAATTAATTGAAGACCTCTTAGACATTTCACGCATTATTCGAGGTCAATTGCCGATCAAAGTCATGATGGTCAATTTATACGCAGTCATTTCTGCTGCGATCGAGGGCGTTCGACCAACAGCAGCAGAAAAGAACATTCAGCTTGAATTTAGCTCGATGGATTTAGATCTGGTCATTTCAGGCGATCCGAAACGATTGCAGCAGATTTTATTAAACTTGCTCACCAATGCAATTAAGTTCACTCCAGCAGGCGGAAAAGTTACAGTTCAACTCACTGAACTAGATGGAATGGCATACGTCAAAGTGATCGATACCGGGATTGGGATTCAGCCTGAATTTTTACCGCATATTTTCGATCGGTTTCGTCAGGATGAAACCAATGCTGCTTCCGCAGACGGGTTAGGGTTAGGTCTGACGATCGTGCATCAATTGGTCGAACTGCATCGGGGTTCAATCACCGTTGAAAGTGAAGGCAGCGATCTCGGTGCGACATTCACCGTCCAGTTTCCACTTGCTTCGCTAAAACTCTGAACTGATCCCAAGTTTCATAAAGAAGCCTTGAAAACTGAAATCATTCTGGCTTTCAGAAAATACGCCTGGACTCGCTCCATCGACAAATCGAATCGAATTCGACACATTAAAGAGATGTTGATATTCATAACCCGCACTCAGATTCAAAGTCGCTTGCTGACTGATTTTGGGTTGCCAACTCACTCCTAAAGCAAACTCCAAACCTGGCACAAACGTTTGATATTTATCCTGCGAAATCCGAGCAACCAGATCAGCACGATTGTTATCGGTTTCTTCGTAGCTCGTTGTCCGATTGCCCACTAGAATCATTCCTGCACCGCGACCAAACAGACTAAAATCTTTGCCCAACCTGAGATCTGCTTGAGCACCCATGCGAGGTCCAAACCCACTTAATCGATTCTCAATCCGAGCCGTTGCCTGGTTAAAATCTCGTCCATCATAGGCAACATTCATCACTTGATTCACAGTCGCAAAGCGCAAGCCTCCAAACACTCGCACACCCAAGCTTTGTCCAATTTTGAACCGATAAGCAAGTTCGGCATCAGTCGCTGCATAATTCATCCGCGCACTGGCGTCCGCCGTATTGGCAGAATCATTCTGAACCGGATGCGTCAACGTAGAGTACAAGAACCCTTGAGTCGGTCGAACGGCACTTTGCTGTCCGCCAGTATTGAAAAACATATGAGTTGCAGCCACTTCCCAAGCTGTCTTTTCAGGACGATAGGTTAAACCCACGCGCAGCGCCGTTGGATCTTCATATCGAACTCTTGCCAGATCCCCACTAACTGCTAGTGCTTGTCCTGAGTCTACGATCGCGAAATCCATCGCGTTACTCGTTCGAGCCTTTAAGAATAATGCTTCTGCCGAGACTTCAAACTGTTGAGGACGTTTTTCAGGAGCAGTCACCCCGACTTGATCAGAAGTAGGCTTTTTAGCAGTGCCGGATTGTGGCGAAATCTGCTGACGTAAGCTTTCAATTTCTTGCTCTAGCTCTTGTTGCTTTTGCTCTAGTAATTGGAGCTTTCTAATTAGCTCTGCATTAGGAGAAGCTTGAGCGATCGTCGAAGGAGCAGGAGAAACTTCAGTTGCAAAAGCACTGAAAGGAGCGAGAAAAATTGCGGAAGCTGCAATCCAAGGGGCATGAATCTTTTTCACGGGAAAGTCCTAACAGGTAAGTGAGCTGGCAAAGGAAGCGTATTACTTATAACTCAATACGCTCGGCTTACTGAAAAAATTAATCCGGGAAGGAAAGCTGGAACCGTCCTTCGAGAGTGAGTTTATTTTTCTCTTGATCTAGCTCTGAGATATAGCGCTGGAGAGCAGGACTGAGGAAGTTCACAAGATAGGCGTTGATGCGAGGATTGATGATTGTGCTGTCCCCTGCACTGGGATTTGTTGCTCGGATCACATTTGTTCCTAATGTGTCATTCAGCACATCCGTCTCTGCACCTCCAAACAAGTAATCATCTCCAGCATCTCCTTGCATCGTATCAACGCCTCGAAGTCCAAACAGGATGTCATTTCCATCGCCGCCTGTCATCGTATCTTCAGCAAATCGCGTTGCTCCTAGATTTGAATTGCGGTAGATCAAATCGTACTGATGAGGTAGACCTTGACTGAAGTTGTAAGATTCGTCGCTGGAATCGAGATAGCCTCTGACGATTTCAAAGCTGAGATTGATTTGTCGATCGACGATCGGGAGCAGCAGCGTTGCATTATCTCCTAACATCACGTCGTCGCCTGCTTCACCATTCATCACATCGTTTTGAGCAATCAGGGTATGAGACTGATTGTTATTGACATACTCAATGCCGTGATTGGTATTGTGCAGGTCGCGAATGAAGGTTCTGACATCTTCAGCAAACAGTTCGAGATCGCGTTGGAATTGTAGGCGATCGCTTTGAGTGACAGGCGCTTGATTTGCGAGCGGCAGAATCACATTGCTATAGCCTGCAATCATTAAGTCATTTCCAGAACCACCATTCACCAAATCGTTGCCGAGCTTCAGGTTAAACTCGCGCAGCGTAGAACGAGCAGGCTGATCACCGCCGATAAGTGCATAGTTCCAGAAGCTGCCTTTCACATAGTTGGGATTGCTGAAGTTAGGAGCAAGAACAAAAGTGTCATCAGCGAGAAGCTTGTCATCGCCACTATTTCCAGTGATTTGATCATTGCCGATCGCTAAAGTAAACGGCTGATTCATGGGTCGAGTGGTGAGCGGATCTAATACCGTATCAACGGTGCGATTGAAGTTCGCAATTAATTGCTGAAGATTTCCGACCATTGTGCTAATCGCCGCAGCATTACTCGGTGATTTAATCGTTAAGCCCCCGATCAAGAAGGCATTGTCACCCATGACTAAATCGCGATCTCCCCCTGCATCAATCACATCTCCACCGAGTGTAATTTCTCGTGCAGTCGCGCCACTCGTTCCAGTCAGCGCAAGTTCTAAGCCGTGAAGGTCATAGTTCAACTGATACAGCGATCGCATCATTAGATCCAACGATTGATCAATTCCAGCTACTCCTGTTCTCAGCGGAATAGTATTCGTATAGTTATCTCCCACAACCGTGTCTAAGCCAGCACCCGCCGAAATTTGGTCATTTCCTGCTAGTAAATCAAGATGATTGATCACATCAGGAATGACAGCAGCTAGCGTTTGGAACGTTACACCCGAGGTTGTACGAAGCGCACCCGTGATCGGAGTCGGAGAATGATCGCGCGTTAAAGTTGGTGAGAGCGTCAAGGCTGGCAGCAAGCCCGAAATTGGGTCAGGCGTTAAGGTCAAGTTTGGCGTAACGATCGTCCCGAAGAAATCGAGAGCTAGGTTTGCATTCTGCTCAATCAGGTGAATCGCACGCGTGACGATCGGGAGTTCCGTGTTAAACGGTGGCAGATTCGAGGTGTCATCTCCAACAATGAAGTCATCGCCTGCAAGATCATCAATGAAATCATTGCCTGCATTGCCTTCAATGTAATCATTGCCTGTTCCACCTTGAATCACGTCGTTACCGCGCTGACCGAAGATTGCATCATCTCCAGATCCCCCATCAATTGCGTCATTCCCATCTGCTAGGAGTTCGACCTCATATCCAGCCGATTCGGTCAGTAACAAGAGATCTGGATTTTGGAATTGTGCCGCAGTCGGTGTTCCGCTGACGGTTCCAGTCACACGACCAACATCAGTTAGAATCACATCTCGATGCCACGAACCATTGAGATTCCGACGAGCTGAACCATCTGGATTGACATCGCGAGTAATGATACCGACATCTCCTAAAATCGTGTCTTGTCCGTCTCCACCTTGAATGACGTCATTGCCCAGTTGTCCATAGAGTTCATCATCTCCAGCACCACCATCAATGAAATCGTCGCCGCGCTGACCTTGAATGATGTCATCACCCGTTCCTCCGATCATCGTGTCATTGCCAGCGATGCGATCGACATCATCAAAGCGCACAATATCTCGAATAACCGTCGCAAACGGTGCCACAAATCGCTGCCACGCATTGTTCACCCAACGCCGAGTAATCGTGCCGTTATCACCGAGCATCACATCTGAGTCTGCTTCTCCATCCATCGAATCACTGCCATCGGCACCACCTAGCACATTGTGACCGCCAGTCATGTCATCTTCACCTGCACCACCGTACATGATGTCGTTGCCTTGCTGACCGAGCAGAATATCATCGCCTTGATTGCCATACAGCACGTCGTCTCCACCGCCATCGGTTGCTTGTGTGTCGATCGAGACGAAATTGCGATCGCGCTGCAATGCCTGATAGACGATGGCATGATCACCCATGACCAAATCATCTGATGCACCAGTGGACACAGGTTTTGAATCTCCTTGACGGTAGAGCGCTGTATCATCAATCTGCACGGCATTGATCATCCACACCGCAGCATCTCCGGTCGCAGCATCCCGCCAGACAAACTCAGCCTTACCATCGTTGTTCAAGTCACTAATCGCTTTGACTTCCCAGTTAAAGGGCACACCCGAAATGATCACGGCGGCTCCTGCTAGTTGAGTGCCATTGATCAACCAAACCGCAGCATCGCCATTACCGCGATCGCGCCAGGCGATATCGCTCTTGCCATCATTGTTAAAGTCGCCAATTCCTTCAATCGTCCAATTGCTCGGAATTCCAGCTAGAACAATTCCAGATCCAGCAATTTGCAACCCATTCATCAACCAAACAGCAATCTCACCGTTCGTTTGCCCTCGCCAGAGCAGATCGGCTTTGCCATCGTTGTTAAAATCGCCAATTCCCTGAATGTTCCAGTTCAACGGCACACCGGGGAGAACAATTGCAGATCCAGCAATTTGCAGACCATTCATTAACCAAACGGCAACATCACCATTACTGCGATCGCGCCAAATGAGATCCGCATTACCATCGCCATTGAGATCATCAACGCCTTCAATGGTCCAGGTCAACGGTACGCCTGGAACGACGACTGCGGCTCCCGCAATTTGCGAACCATTCATTAGCCAAACCGCAACATCGCCATTACTGCGATCGCGCCAAATCAGATCCGCTTGATTGTCGTTATTCAGGTCAGAGATCCCTTCAATTTCCCAACTCAGTGGCACACCTGGAAGCACAATCGCAGCAGTGTCAATCTTTCTGCCGTTCATTAACCAAAGGGCAACATCGCCATTAGCACGATTGCGCCAGATAAAATCATCCTTGCCGTCTTTGTTGAAGTCGTCAATTCCTTCGATCGTCCAACTCAAAGGCACACCGGGTAAGACCACTGCGAAATCGAGTATTTCTTTGCCATTCATCAACCAAACGGCAACATCCCCCCGAACTTGATTGCGCCAAACGAGATCGGTTCGACCATCTCCGTTAAAGTCACCTTCATCAACAACTGTCCACTCTCGGGTCAAGACAACGTTTGGATCAGCTCCGTTATCGCCTGCAACAAAGTCAGAACCTGAGCCACCGATTACTTGATCTTCGCCTGCACCGCCAAAGATACTATCGTCACCGCCCAAAGTTGGATCAGTAGTTGTGATGATATCTAAAGTTGATAGGTCAGAATCGGCTCCAACGACCGCATCCCCTGCAAAAGCAAAATCGAATCGACCGTTATCACCCAAGATTCTGTCATTGCCAGCATCGCCGTAGAGAATATCATCGGCAAATCCACCCAGAATCAGATCAGTCCCATCGCCCCCGGAGACGACATCATCTCCCCCAATGCCTGGGTCGATGCTATCTACGAGTTTTACCCGTCCGCCTGTTAACGTAATTTCAGCCTGATCTCCAATTAGAATGTCGTCTCCCGCATCTCCGGTGACAGTATCGTTTGCGGCTCCAGCGATCGCAATATCATTGCCGTCATTCCCTGCGATTTGATCGTTGCCACCCAAGGTTGGATCAGTGGTCGTAATCAGATCGAGGGTTGTAAAGTCGCTATCGACTCCATAGTTAAGGAGTCCATTGTCACCGAGAATGATGTCTTGTCCTGCATTACCTTGAATGGCATCCGCACCATTTCCACCAAGAATGCGATCGTCACCCTCATTGCCTTGAATATTATCGTTTCCACCAATTGCTGGCGAGGTTGTGGTGATCAAATCTAAGGTTGTGAGGTTACTATCTAGGGTGTAATCTAGGCTGCCATTATCGCCGAAGATGACATCATTGCCTTCATTCCCTGTGATCGTGTCGTTTGCGGCTCCACCGAATAAGAGATCGTCGCCTGTATTTCCAGCGATCGTGTCATCTCCACCTTGGTTTGCAAAAGCAGATTCAATCTTCTCAATGACATCAGCAGCATTGCGAGTGATGTAACCATGATCGCCCAAGATCACATCGTTGCCTTCATTGCCGGTCATGCGATCGTTGTCTGCACCTCCCAAGATGATATCGTTGCCCAATCCACCTGTGATGATGTCTTTTCCACCATTTGCTGGATCAGTTGAGTAGATATCATTTGCTTGAGCAGTTCCATCGGCTCGAACAATGACCCCGTGATCCCCCAGAATCACATCATCTGCAAGATCAGCGCCTCCAGTAATCGTGTCATCGCCAGCGCCACCGAGAATAAAGTCGCCTTGGTCATCGCCATCGATCGCCTCATTGCCACCGAGGGTTGGATCAGTGGTTTCAATGCGAGCTACAACTCCATTCGGCATCGTCACTTTCGCATTGTCTCCAGCGATGAAATCAATTCCAGTACCGCCTTTGAGGGTATCGTTCGCGGCTCCACCGATGAGAATGTCATCGCCTGCATTGCCTTCAATCACATCATCTCCGCCTTGAACTGCGAAGCGTGCTGTGATTTCTTCTACAACATCCGATGCATTGCGAGTGATGTAAGCATGATCGCCATACACGATGTCATTCCCTTCATTGCCCGTAATTTGATCGCTCTCAAATCCGCCCAGAATCAAATCATCTCCTAGACCGCCAGAGATACTATCTTTTCCGCCACTTAATTCATCGGTTGAGAAGACATCATTTGCTTGGGCTGAACCATCGGCACGAACAACTACACCATTGTCTCCAAGGATAGTGTCATTGTCTGCTCCTCCCACGATCGTATCGTCTCCAGAACCCCCCAGAATAATGTCTGCACCGTCATTCCCTTGAATCGTGTCATTGCCACCGTTGAGTGCTTCCGTTGTCTCAATCCGGGCTACAACTCCGTTCAGCAGCGTCATCTTGCCGTTATCTCCGAGAATGATGTCGCTACCCACATTGCCCTGAATAGTGTCATTCGCGAACCCACCCAAAATCAAGTCATTGCCATCATTTCCGGTAATATTGTCGTCGCCGCCATTCGATGAGAAAGAGGTTACGACTTGCTCGACTTGATCGTTACTATCGCGAGTGATATAAGCATTGTCGCCGATGATCCAGTCATCGCCTTCGTTTCCTGCCAGGATGTCACCGCCTAGCCCCAGTGCATCATTGCCACCCGACCCCCCGATGATCACATCATTGTCCAATCCTCCAGTGATGGTGTCCTTACCACCGAAAGTGGGATCAGTCGAGTAAATATCATTGGCTTCAATCGTGCCATCGGCTCGAACTACAACGCCATTGTCACCGAGTAAGACATCCCGCCCGACTTCTCCAAAAATCGTATCGTCTCCAAATCCGCCGATCGCGATGTCGTTGCCTTCATTTCCAGCGATCGCATCATTTCCTCCGAGTCCTGGATCAATCGATTCAATTCTCGTTAAGATGCCTGCCGAAAATTGCGCGCGTCCGTTGTCTCCAATTAAGAAATCATCTCCAGCATTTCCAGAAATCGTGTCATTTCCAAATCCCCCGATCGCAATGTCGTTGCCTTCATCACCATTTAGCGTGTCGGTTCCGCCAACATTTGCTTCTGTCGTTTCAATCTTGGTGACTGCACTATTCACAAAGTCAATCACACCTTGATCACCGATTAAGCGATCGTCTCCCAAGTTTCCAGAAATCACATCATTGCCGGCTCCACCAAAGAGAGCATCATTACCAATTCCACCGGAGATCGTATCGTTGCCATCTCCTGCAACCGAAGCATTCGCGGCGCGAGTCACTTCTCCTGTCGGAGCAAATGTGAGCGTTCCAGTATCCCCAAAGATGTAATCCGCCGCGCCGTTATTGTCATTGAAAACCGCGATCGAGCGATTGACATCAATCGTGGCATTATCGCCAGCAATCACATCATTTCCGGCTCCACCAAACAGATAGTCCGTTCCATCTGCGACATTCGCAGTAAAACTACCTCCAACGATGTTGTCATCGCCACCTTCCCCATAAACGGTATCGCTTCCAATTCCACCGGAAATTGTGTCATTCCCTTGAGAAGTTTGCTGTGTAGCACTTGGACGCGATCCAGCAGGAGCCGTCATCACATTCGCATCAAAGGTAAAGCTGTTATAAGCCGCATCTGTTGCTTGAACCGGGAAAGTCGAATCGCCATAGATTTCATCATTTCCGGCATTGCCATCAATACGATCGTTCCCTGATCCGCCGCCGATCAAATCGTTGCCTGATCCGCCTTGTAGCGTATCGTCGCCATCTCCACCATTGAGAACAATACCGCGTGTGGATGCAGTTGCATTGACCACATCATTGCCTGCTTCACCATTTACAACTAATGTTCCACCTGGAGTGATCACCGAAACTGTTACGTTATCATCGTTTGCGCCTGCATTAACGGTCGTTGCGCCTGTATTGGATTGAACTGCGATCGTATCAGCACCCGCAGCACTATTTAGAGTCGTAGAACCTGTGTGTGTACTCTGAACCGTAAAGGTGTCTCCACCTGAACCGAGAGTAATGTCTAAAGCTTCAACAGTGTCGTAGTCGATTGCACCTGCCATTCCTAAGCCCGAGACGCGAGTGCTGGTTAAATTGCCTGTGTTTGCAGTAGTATCACCCGAGTCAATCACGTTGAGAGTATCAGTACCCGCATCCCCTTGAACCGTTAGAGTCGCGCCAATATCGTTAACAGTATTGCTCGCGTTTCCGACATTAATTGTGTCGTTGTCTGCACCTGCATTGACTGTAGTCGCGCCTGAGATCGATTGAACATTGACAGTATCCGCGCCTGCATTCGCATTGACCGTAGTTGTTCCTGCGATCGTGCTAGCAACAGTAAACGTATCAGCCCCAGAACCGAGTGCGACCTCGATCGCTTCGACTCCTGCGTAGTTGATCGTGCCTGTCATACCCAATCCGAGCAATTGAGTATTCGTGAGAGTTCCAGTGTTTGCGGTTGTATCACCTGAGTCGTCTGCTTTGAACTGATCGTTTCCGGTTCCTCCGTCGATCGCCAAATTCGCACTGATCCGATTTAGAGTGCCATTCGTATTTGATGTAGGCGTGGAATTACTGCCGATATTGATCGTATCATCACCATCTAAGGTTCTAATGGTTACAGGTGAACCCGTCGAAACATTGGTGAGATTGACGCGATCGTTGTTGCTATCTCCAGTAATTTCGACAACTGGAGCTTGGAGGGTTCCGCGAATGTCGATCGTGCTTCCCACACTATCAGCGTTGCCCTGGTCGCCTTTAATTAGAATTTGAGTTGCAGCCGCGATCGTACCCGTTGGATTCAATGTGAAGTTGTCGCCTGCAAGTAGAGAAATACTAGCACCTGTACTTTCGACTTTCGTATTGGCGACAACTTCAATGTCTTCGCCTTGATTTTGTGTATCTGTTGTCGTGACTTGAACATTCCCAGAAGCCGTCACATTCTCACTGACCGTTACCGATCCTGCATTAGTTAGAGACAGATCACCGGTGATGGTTAAACCAATCATCGGGCTAATTCCGCCGATCGATAAATTCCCAGTGTTGTTAATCCACATTCCCCCTGAACCATTCGCTTCGAGTCGAGAAACGGCTGTATCGATCGCATTGCTGGCAGAACCAATTCCAGAAGTTGCTTGAAGAATTGCATTTTGAGCAGTAATGTCTGCACCTACTGCATTCGCGTCAGTAATAGAACCAGATGTAACCAGATTAACTGTTCCAGTGGCAGCACGAATTTTTCCAATACTCAAGTCGCCTTGGACTGAAGTAATCTTGACATTTCCTTGAGTTGAAGCGATATCTTTCAGGTTGTAAACACCTGCAACTACTTTACGCTCTAATATCGTTGTCTCTATCGGAATCACTTCATTTGTCGTTTCCGTTGTGATTATCTCTGTCGTTGTAATCAACTGGTTCGTTTCAGCCGTTTGAATGGTGATATCGATATCATTACCTGCAGTTACAGTATTGAAATCCAATCCATCCAAAGCTGTCAAAGCAGTTGTAGATGCAACTTCGCGAATTAGCTTCGTGTTGAGGTAGACACCTTGCCCCGCATTGACGGAAAGCGCACCATTGATCGACTCAATCGTCTCAGTCTGAGTATCAAACAATCGCAAGTCAAGTCGATTACTCAGTGTCCCAATTTGTCCTTGCACCGCATTCAGATTAAGGCTTGCCACTTCTAGCTGAATCGGATTTCCGGCAATAATATTGCCGCCCTGGTTGAACACAGTCATTGAACCAACTGAATTTTCAATCTGACCTGCAAAAATGACATTCGAGTTTGTATTGTTGCGAATATCAATATTTGGAACGCCATTGATATCAGTGACTGTGCGAATTGTAGCAGTATTGTCTTCAGCCGAAATCTTCAAATCTGGCTCTGCCATTGCTGGATTAATCATGCGAATTCGATTGATCCGAACATTTTTAGTTGAATTATTAACAATGTTTACTGACTCTATAACACTGTTCTTGTGGACAGTGAAATTGCCCGCCAGTTTACCAGAATCAGAATTGATTATGATCTTGCCGGGCGGTCTTGCTACTAAGTCATCAACAACGACTTCGTCATTAACTACTCGACCTACGATGCCGCCTTTTGCTAGCATACTCAAATCAGCATTCACAGTTAGTTCAGCCTTGGCAGGAGTTCCCTGGTAAATATCTCCATTGAGGTTGATGAAGTTGGTACTACTGAAGTTTCCACTACGAGTCGCATCGACAGTACTGTTTGTAATTTCTTCGATCGTTCTTGTGACCCACCTCACAACTTCTTTGACAAGTCTGCCAAAGAAAGGAATCCAGCTAAAGACTTTAGAAACAGTTCTAATCGTCTCTGTAATGAATTTGACGACAGTATTGGCTACTGCATCTAGCTCTTGAGCATAGATACTTGCTTTGTCTTGGGGAGAATACGCTTCAATCAGGACATCAGTTCCAATGATGACAGACTGAGATTGAACATCAATATCTGCCGTCAGTTTAAAGTCATTGTGCGAATTCGCCTTGATCGATCCAGTAAAACCCGCAATTTTTGACTTCGATTTACTAGTATTGAGTTCAACTCCATCTAAGCGAGACAGAATTTCTACACGATTCTCCCCGTCTAACGTTGCGCTTGTTTTGTTGACAACCTTTGTATTCGTATCAACATCGACAAAGGATTGTGCATTTGTCGTAGAATTCAACGCAGCCGTTTGTGAAGTAGCATCTGCATCAACATTGAGTTTTGTTCCTTTTGCATGAAGTTGAACGGTCTTGCCTCTCAACAACGCATTTGTACCAATTTCAGTCAGTGTGCGGGAAGTTAGCCTGCTTCGAGCTTGTGTGAGATTCGCAGAAACAGCAGCACCCGTCTCAAACGTGCCCTTGCTTTGAACTTGATTACTCATCAAAGATTCGACTTTGATTGTTTCTCCCGCAATGATTTCGCTACTGCTCCCAATCGATGCAGTGGTATTATCTGTAACAGTTGCATTAGCAGAAGTACTTGCACCAGTCGCAACACCTAGAGATGCACCTTCTGCTTCCGATCGCACAACATGATTATCAGACTGTGCGGAAATTGTGACATCCTGACCTGCAGTAATTTTTACACGGTCGCCGATTGAAGCCCGATTTGTGTTCGTGATTTCCGCCTCAGTAATCACTGCTCCACCTGCTGCAACCCCAAGCTGCTTACCACTTGCATAAGCATCGACGACATTACTCGACTGAGACTGAATCAATACATGATTAACAGCGTCTAATCTAGCGTCGTTATCGACAGAAGCAGCAATATTCGTTGACATCTTAGCTTCAGCCTTCGCGCCAACTACGACACCTAATGCACCTGCAGAAGCAGAAGCAGAAGCTTTTACTTGCTTTCCAGAGATGAGTTGACCACTTGCATCTCGGTTAAATCGGCTTGCAAGGAGAATATTTGTTCCGGCATCAAGCCTAGCCCCACTTCCAACGCTTGTTGCTAAGGTCGCATTCACTTGAGATCTTGCATTCGATAGTCCGACTGCAACAACTCCGGCATTTGCTCCAGCAACATCGGTTGCGAGATTTGCAGTACCACTGCTCACAACATCAATATTGCGTAAGGTCTTAATGTCTGCTCCTGCACCAATGCTTGCAGAAATGGTCGGAGAAAAGTCAGCGATCGCAACGTTCGCACTCCCAGAACCAATTCCAACTGAGAGCGATCGAGTGGTTGCAGTTGCAGTGAGATTCGCATCGGCTGAGACAGACAGACTGCCGACAGTGCTGCCAGCAACCTGACCAATTTGAGCATCATTGTCAACGAGAGCTTGAGTTGAACCCTTTCCTGTTAATCGAGCGATCGCGGCTCCAGCAACATAGCCTCCAACTTGCAGGTTAACCATTGTGCTTGTATTTGTTCGATTCGCAAGAGCAGTGACCAAGACATTATTGGCTTGATTAATTCTGGCTCCGTTGCGAATTGCTGCAAGTTGACGACTATCATCGTTGACAATTACAACTTGAGCACCTAAGCCCACCAGTCCACCCTGCCCTGCACCTGCAATGCTATTTAGGGTATTCGTAAAGTTCGCAGTCACATTGATATTGTTACCTGCATTGACGATCGAGCCTTCTGCCAAGAATGCTTGAGTATTGCCGTTGATATTTGCGATCGCAACCGATCCTCCAACACCGACTGCGCCGACTGTAATGTTACCGATGCCCTGATTTAGCGTAATCGTCTCAGTCGCAGTCACATTGACATCTGCACCAGCGTTGAGGATCGCATTCACGCCCACAAAAGCACTGGTTCCGTTCAGCACTGGAGCAGTCGCCCCAAATCCTGTCGTTCTCATCCCGACAGTCTTGCTATCAGCCTTGGTCTTCGCACGAGTCGCAAAGCTGGAATTACCCAAACCGCTATCGATTTGGCTCTTATCCAATTGTTCATCCGTTTCAGATTGAGTCGAGGCGACAGAACTCGTGCCATCGCCAGACATGCCGCTGCCGATATTGACGACAGAGACAGCACCCGCGACACCAGCCAACCCTCCTGCAAATGCCATTACACCAGTTGTTACTGTTTTGCTAGAGTCGGCATCTACAACAATATTGCGTCCTGCACTGACCGTCGCGCCGTCTCCAATCGATGCTGAAGTTGTATTCCAGATCCCCGATACCATGACCGAAATTCCAGCCCCTACTGCTCCTACCCCCAGCGCTGCAACACCCCCGGTCAATGTTGAATTATTTTCAGCTTTCACTTGGACATCTTGTGTTCCAGTGCGGTACGCCAAATCTTGGTTGACTCGGCTCGTTCCATCGATCGTCGCGATCGTATCAGTTGTGAGCGAGGAAACCAATACTGTTCCAGCCACTCCTCCAAACAGTGCTGCCCCTAAAGATGCGCCGCCTGTTGTCACGCTTTCTACCGAATTTGCCTTAACTTCAGTCAGTCCACTTGCATTCGTCGTAGAGCTTGTGATTTTCGCAGTTGTAGAATTGGCGATCGTAATGACGGAAATCGTCGCACCAAACCCAACTCCCTTACCCGCAAGTCCTGCTGCTCCTGAGGCTCCAGTTGCTTCGACCCGATCATCAGCAATCACTCGCAGATTACCAAAGGTATTAATGGTCGAACCTGCAATGAATGCTTCATTCTGACTGCGAATATCACTGACTAGAAGTGAACCTGCTACCCCTGCAAAAAATCCACCTGCACCACTTGCAACAACAGACCCAAATTTTTCGCGAGTGAAGGACGTGACATCAATGCCAGCTTGAGCATTCACAATCGGAGCATTGTTAATCAAGGCACGAGTCGTATTTCCAATCACAGTTACATCAACGGTTGCACCAACACCGACTGCGCCACTCCCTGCGATCGAACCTGCTTTAATGTCAACATCAGAATGATTGAATGCCTTAACCTTGACGGTTTGACCCGCATTTGCCCCAGTGTTATTTGCGTTAACGGACGCACCATCAATCGATGCTGTCGTCTGACTTTCTAAAACGGTGACAGATGCTGTTGCTGCTACACCTGCTTTGCCACCTCCTGCAAGATTGACGGATACGACATCAACTTGCTCTTCGCTGGTCGCGATGACTGCAACGCCGCGTGTGAGTTCACTGGTTCCAGTACCATCCGCTTTTGAAATCGAACTTGTCGCGTTGCCCTTTGCGGTAACACTTGCACCTTGGCGAATTGCAGCTTGGGTTGTATTTGCGATCGTATTAACATTCGCAAGACCGCCAACCCCTGCTACGCCTCCAACCGAAATTGTCCCTCCATAAAAATCGATCGCATTTTTGCTGTTTGCCAGTACGAGTACGTTGTCATCTGCGCTGACGGTTCCACCGACGATCTCTGCTGTTGTGGTATTCCCCATCATGCTGACGGAGGCAGAACCCGCAACACCAACCTTACCTGCACCAGAGCCTCCGACAGAAATCGTTCGCACTGTGTCACGAGAATCTGCACTGACAATCACATTGCCTTGAGAACTTGTAACTGTAGAGCCTGAAATCCGTGCGATCGTTCTATTTTCTAGATCATTCACGGCCAGTGAGCCTGCAACACTCACTTTACCTGCACCTGCTAAAGCGCCCCCATTCGCCTCTAAAGTTGAAGATGCGATCGCTTCGACTTTCACATCTTGAGCCGCAGTCACTGTCGCACTATCTGCAATATGGCTCTCTACTGTTTTACGAATCAAGTTAACAGAAACAGATCCCCCAATCGCAACGCTTTGAGCACCCGCGCCTCCGACTGTAATCGTTTTAATCGTTGCGCTTGCTTCAGCAACAGAACGAACCCCTGCATTTTGTGACGTAACCGTAGATTTCTCAATGTAGCTTGTCGTCGTCGTTGAAATATCATTAACTGAGATTGCTGCTCCGATCGCGGCTGTTTGAGAGCCTGCAATTCCGCCTGACAAGCCTTCGATCGTACTCGTATCTTTCGCCCCCAGGTTAATTTGACCGCCTGCAAGTAGAACTGTGTTTTGGTCAATGAAAGCACGAGTTCCACCCCGGATCATATTGATCGCAACAGAGCCACCTAGACCGAGTTCTTTTCCACCTCCAACGCCTAGCGTTAGCGATTTGATTGTGCCTGAAGATTCTGCTGTGATCTCTGCTCCTGCTGTCGTCGCTAGTGTAGACTCGCTGACAAAAACTTGAGTGTTGTTTGTGATGCCATTGTAGGCAACGGCTGCGCCAAAGCCGACAGTTTGACCGCCTCCAACCGCGCCTGCTAAAGATTCAATCGTTGCAGTGTTTTTCGCAGATAGTGAGATCACGCCTGTGGGTAAAGTCGCGTTGATAGTTCGGTTCGTTTTAGTAACAGAAGCTTCTGTGGTTAGGGTAATGTTATTTACAGAAACGGTTCCCGCTGCACCGATTCCATTTTGTTGTGGAGAAATCCCAAGTGATGCTGCAATTGCTTGAATCTCAGAGCTATTCAGAGCAGACAAAGTTAGACTTGTACCAAGATCGAGCGTGGTGTTACTGCTATTCGCTTTAACCGTATTCTTAATAATATTCACACCCACGCCTGCGCCAAATCCAGCCCGTCCAACCAGACCTGCTACTGCACCCCCGAGCGCAAAAATTCGAGAGTTATCTTTCGCATCCAACGAAACGCTGCCAGCAATGGTCGCTTGTACACCATTTAAATAAGCTTCAGTTGTATTTGTAATGCGGTTGACGGAAACAGAGCCAGCGATCGCAATGCCATTCTTACCAGGCGCACCAGAACCACTCGCCGACAGTGCAAACAGATCTCCGCTGCGAATCGCTTTTAAGGAGAGTTGATCCGCTGTGAGCGCGAGTTTCTGCCCCCCTGAAGCAGTGCCCGTAATAAAAGCATTTGTCGTGCCTGTTAACGTGTTAATGCTAACAGATCCTGCAATTCCTACCGATGTTGCATTGGCGTCAGCAGATTTAGCAAACGCGGCTGAACCAGAAGCAACTCGCATCACAGTATCATTCGTTGCTTCTAGAGCAACTTTTCCACCGTTGATTACGCCTGCATCATTGATAAAGGCAGACACTCGATCGGTGGCTGTATTGATCGAAACGTCCCCAGAAATTCCAATTCCAGATTTTCCTTGATTGCCCTTGTCATTCGACGTATTTGCAGCACTGTTGTCTGGATTGGCTGCATCTGCTTGTGGAGTCATTTCTCCAAAGAGTGTCGGCAACGTAACCCCGTCTAAGGGATCATCCGAACTGCCTGGAGAATCAGCAACATCAGTCGGTTGTTCGGGAGGATCTTGAGACGCTTGGTCTTGGGGATTTTTAGATGCGATCGCAGCTGCTAGGGAGAATGACCACAAGCCACCTGTTCCCTTCGCCCCAATCGTAATATCGCCTGCATCAATGTCTGTGCCAGTAATGGGTGCCGCCGTTGCGACTTGACCAATAAAGGCAGAAACGGTTCGATCCATGTTATTGAGCGACACAGATAGACCAATCCCAACGTTGCCGCCTTTCGCAACACCCCCGACCGCATTCACGCGCGTCGTTTCGTCTGCGGCTGTAATGTTGAGTGCTCCACCTCGGAACTTCACACCGCTATCAACTTGCGCGATCGTATTGCTTGTCTGATTGGTGTAAACAAAAGTCCCACCGACTCCAAACTGTCCACCGCTTGCACCCGATTGTGCAACGTTAATATCAATGTTTTTAGACTCTGCCTTGACCGTGAGATCTCCATCTGCTCCCGTCCGAATCAGCGCTCCAGATTCAACTTTCGCGATCGTATTGCTATTGTTAAACAAGAGGAACAATGATCCACCCATGCCACCCTTACCAGACTGTGAGCCAGCCGGATTCAGGTCTGCTAGACGATCTTTGGAATCTTTCAATTCTTGAAGCTTTTCGGTCGTCAACTCAAAATCGAAGACACCCGTAATGTTAATTTGATGCAGTTCTGTTTTGGCTTCAACCGAAACCGTCTGTTCATTCGTCTGGAATGCAGCAGTTTGATTTATCTTGGCATTGGAGCCGACGATCGCTTGTGCATTACTCGTAAACTGCTGGAAGTTCACCGAACCCGCAATTCCCAATTTCTCGGCTTTTGCAGTACTCTTCGCCCAAGAGTTGAACAATGAACTCTTGAAGCCCAGAGTTCCATCATCAAAGTGTTCAACTAGACCATCAATTCCATCTTCTTTAAGCTTTCCGAGGATATCAAAATTCTCTTCAACCGTAGAGAGGAATGGATAAATGACTTCAGAACTGATCGTCGTTGCTTTTCGAGCATCAGTTGTTCCCTCAACTTTTGCGATCGCGCTATTAGAATACAAGCCAACAATGACTGCCGCACTTGCTGTTGAAGCTTGTGCGCCTTCATTCGGTTCGACACTCGCCTCTGCTTGCGTTTGATTTTTATTCTCGATCGTGGCTTGCACCGCAATGTCTGCTTCAGATTTGAGTACGCCTGTAAGTCCCACGGTCGCAGCTACAGTGTTACGAACGCTAGAGAACGCAAATGCACCTGCTGCACTAAAGTTCGTTTTAGACCCACTTCCGCCTGCGCCCGCGTTTTGAGAGACATTATTTGCAGTCATTCCCTGGATAAGACTTGCGGGATTCACTTGGGTTTGTGCTCCATCGCCGCTTTGCCCATTCGCCGTGTCTTCTTCTTCTTCGTCACTCACACCTGAGGTTGCGGAAGCTTTATCTTCACTTTCCAGTTGAGCGACAATCCGAATGCCTGGATCTTTGAGGACATGATCGGTACCCTGAACACCCGAATTAGAGACATCGATCGCGGTGTTTTCTTCAGCAGCAGCAGCAGACTCGGCAAGCTTAATGGTGTTGTTATTCACAACAATCACAAAATAAGTATTGCCATCTTCTAATCCATCAATGTCCGAACCACTGCCCTTACTATAGACAACAGCTTGCCCCTGCTTGAAGCCATGATTTGCGACGGTAATAGTGTCCGCATTGTTGTTCACCGCAACAGATGGATTAAAGATCTTTTCAGCCGTTGCACCCGAGGTCACGGTTCCATTGACGATCGCTTGAACATCTGATTTTGTGAACCCTAGTCCAACCGATACGCCCGCTTTTCCACCCTGGCTAGCTTCGGCTTCAGAACCTGCTTCTCGTTCAACCTTCCCAGTTGCAAGAATGTTTGCATTTCTCCCTGCGGTAATGGTTGCTCCTTGTGAAATCGTTGTCTTTGCTGTCAAATTTGCGTTCGCAATTGCGAGCGATACAGCAACGCCAGGAACTGAAGATTGTCCTTGTTCAGGAGGCTTCGTCTCAGTCGTCATACTTGCCGTTGTCGAGGCATCTGAGGCAAGAGTAACATCTGCTCCAGCTGTGATCACGACGGATTGTCCAATGTCGATTGTGGCAGAAGCAGTCGCATTACTCCAACCGACGCTAACAAATTCGCCTTTTGCTTCTGCACTGGCATCTGCTGCCGCAGTCGCAACAATGCTAGTATCTTCTGTCGCAAGGATTTGAGAGCCATTGCCGATCGTAATATTTGCTCTAGACTCTCGAACCATCACACTAACCGGCAAGGACGGAACCTGTCCGGCATAAAAATCGATTAACGGCTGAACAATGATACCGTCTATAAATTCATTCAGTCCCTCGGTTGGATTGATATCTTTCGCTTCTGCACTGAAGCTAATATTTTGACCTTGTACAATAACATTGCTGCCTAGTGTAATTCCAGACGACTTAATGTCAGCAGAGACAGGCAGTACTCCAGGCAACAAGCTCTCTAGACTGATCCGCAAATCTTTAGCCGCAAATGCAATGTCTGCCAGCGCCTCAATCCGAACGCTATTCGATACAGTAATAGTCCTCGCTTCGATGTTGAGATTATTTAGCCCACCTGTTCCTACTAAACCGCGAATCTCAACGTTCCCTGTTGCTTTTAGCGTGAGGTTATCAAGCCCGCCTACTCCATCTCCAGTAATCCCGCTTGCATCGATCGTGATATCCCCAATCACGTCTAAAATCGCGTTGCCTGTGATCCGCGCGATCGCACCTACCGTATTGATGCCAGTATTCGTGATAGCACTGCCCGTAAAGTTAATGCCTAGAACAGATTGATAGTCAGCGAGTGCAGCAGATTGAAACACTAATCCGGCTTCGATCTTGCCGTGTTGATATTCTAAAGTCCAGTCTCCACCTAGCGCTGCGCTTCCAGTCAGATTCGTTGAAGCTGCAACATCTGCCTGCGTCAATTCGCTCAAAATATTGACAAATGCCTGTCCAATTTCGCCCTGTGCAACCTCACATCCGTAGAGCAAGATATCTGCGTCTTGAGTGAGTGCCTTTGACCAACTTCGGAACTGATCCGCATACTGTTCCAAAGCGTTGCTGTCGAGCCAGTTCTGTCCTAATGTCAGTCCGCCGCTGCTTCCATGCGAAAGAATGTGAACTGCCGAGATGCTCGTGCGCTCTAGTAGAATGTCGGTGATTTGCGAAACTGCATCTTTGATGGGATCTAGAACATAGATTTCTGTTCCTGAAGCAGCGTTTGCGAGGAGCTTTTCATATCCTTGAATTCCACGATCGACAAATGCAATCGAACTCGATCGAGAGATATCGTTTAGTGCTGGACTTAAGTTAATCTCAAGCGGCGCAGGGGCAATTGCCGTTGTAGAACCTAGTAAAGCATTACGAAGTAGAGCATCAGATTGCATAAGTCGTTACCGGGATTAAGTTTGGATGAAAAGCAAAACCGCGCGATATCTAGAAGCGATCGCGCTCAGGAAATTAACATGAATTGGATTGGGCTGTTCTCAACCAGAATGCCTATGTTATGAAGGTATTCTGTGCTTTTCAAAGTTTCTCAGTATGCGAGATTGAGGGGCAAAAGTCTGAGGCATTGGCAGAGCTATTCACCCCTACACACCTGATCAACTACATTGTCGCTACCAGTTCCCGTTCTTCTGTCTCAACGGCAGAAGCCTCAGCCAGTTGAGATCCTCCCAATCGAACAGATAACTGCTGGATCTGATCAGCAACCCATTGTTCAAACAGCTGATTTTGTAGCGCAAGCTTTAATTCACCTTCCAAGACAGCAGGAACGACTGCTTCGATGCGGAACACACACCAGCGCTGCTCAACTTCGATTGCGCCCACGGTATCGCCAGCTTGCTTTTGTGCGATCGCGGTTCTGAGGTCTTCAGGCAACTGAGCCAGCGAAAAAGCCCGTCTAACCAAGCTCACTTGCGGCTCTTCTGCTAAAGCATACTCTCTCGCAACTTTCTCAAAACCACCTTCTTGTTCGATTTTGCGCTGAATTTCTTCAGCAATCTCTTGGCTCGAAGCGATCATGTAATAAAGTTCGACCTGATCCAATGCGAGCTTCTGCTGATCAAACAATGCCTGCAAATTTGGCTCTGCGATCAATGCTTTCAGCTTGTCCACTTTCAGCCCAATCACAAACCGACTTCTCAATACTGCGAAGTCGATGCCTTGATTGATCAACCATTGCTCAAAGACATCTGCATCAGACAATTGATTGTTGATTCGGAAATTAATGACTGCTTGATCTACCTCAGATTCAAGAATATTCAAGTCGTTGCGAGATTGAATCGTTTGAAAAACAATATGCTGTTCAAGAATGTCTCTAATCCAAGGCATCAGTTTTCCAGAGAGTTGAAAGTACTGAAGTACCGTGCCAAGAGAAAGGGATTGGTTGTCGATCGTCAACAGGGAGATTTGCTCAAAGTCTGACATTGGGTAATTCCTGAGAAGTAATATAACCAGTTGTGACCCTCTAAAAGTAGGGACACACTAGTTAAACGGGGCAACGTCGCTCATGCAAACCAGTAAATTTAGTAAGCACACTAACTTACCAGCTTGCTTCTTTTACGTGCCAATTAACACATAAATTCCACAAGAATCACCCAGTAAAATTACTTAATTCAGAAGAATTCTCTAGAGAACCGATATCTGTCTCTTCAAAGGCATCAGTTTTACAAGATCATTGCCGCGATTGCTTCTAGGTAAACCTGATCGAACGATTCACTTAAAGCATATTGTTCAATCAATCCTTGATATTGAGTTGAAACTTTACTGCCTTGCTTAATCACAACTTTTGCATCTTCAAAAATATTTTTTGCCAACATCATTTCGATCTCTGTTGGATCATTCAGCACAACAAGATTGCTCTTTTCATAAAACATGCCAGAGCGATCGAGAATGGATTCAGGATATTCAGTAATCAGTAAATCTAACTTAGGATTTCTCAGTAGATTCTGAATGTTGGTGTTGTAGTCTGGATGCAGTGGCTTTTCAGAGTGATTGATCAAAATACCATCTTGGCAAGCGGCTCCAATTGTCCAATGTGGATAATGTCGAAGAATGTAAGCGATCGCAGTTTGCAAATCTGAAAGAGTAACGCGATTGAAGGTGATGATCGGAATTCGAGCTTCTGCACTTGAGTGAAAGAAGGTTTTCAAAATATGAGAAGTCACATCGACTCGATTGCCGATCGCAGGTTTTAAGTGCATAAAAATTCCAGGAGCCGCATTGATCTCAATGATGGCAAAGTTTCCTTCTTTCCAAGAGCGGCTGAGATCGCGGGTCATGATATCAATGCCGAGGCAAGTCAAGCGAAAATGTTGAGCGACATCCTGAGCTAGCACAATGTTATCGGGATGAATGTTCGGTGTTGCATCAATGCTCAGTCCACCAGCAGAGAGATTCGCGACTTTGCGCAAGAAGATTGTGCGATCGCGCTCTAGTACTGTCTCAATTGATAAATCCTGCTCAGCTAGATAGCGGTGCATCGCGTCATCGACATGAATCTTACCCATCGGCGAAGTTGGGGTATCGCTGCGTTCAGGAGAGCGATTCGCTCGGTTGATCAATTCCTCGATCGTAGACATTCCATCTCCGACTACCGAAGCAGGTTCGCGCTTCGTCGCAGCAATGAACTTTCCATCCACACACAACAATCGAAAATCATCGCCTTCAATACTCTGTTCAATAATGATCCGAATCGATTGTTCTGGTTCAACAGCTTCTACTGCTCGATCGAATGCGGCTTCTAGATCTTCATCGGATTGGATATTTGCTGTCACGCCGATGCCTTTATGTCCGACCACAGGCTTTACCGCGACTGGATAACCGATGCGATCAACTGCGTTGAGTGCTTCATTGAAGCTCGAAACAATCCGACCTTTTGGCACAGGAAATCCTAAGGTTTGCAAGAACGCTTTGCAGTCATCTTTGCGTGTCGTGAAGTCTGAATCGAGATGACTATCCCGCTCGAAAGTTGTGGCAATGCCTCTGACTTGCTTTCGCCCGTAGCCATACTGCATCAACCCTTCATCCCACAGATAGAAAGTGGGAATGCCTAGCTCTCTAGCCGATTTGAGTAAAGCATAAACCGTAGGGCCACCATACACCGATCGCCGAAACTGCGCCTGCAACACTTCGATGTGATCTGCGATCGCAAAGTCTTGTCCTTGAGTCATCGCTTCAAACCAATCCCAAACTGAAAAGATCAGTTCTCGACTGGTTCGAGCATGTAGCGTTTCGACTGCAATACGATCGAACTGTGGATAAGCCGTGACACTCCAGTGCTGCAAATGCAGATCCATCTCCAGTGCACTCACTTTCGCGACGGTCTGGGCAAACAGATCAGCATGAGAAGTAAACGTTTTTTCTCGGAAATCAGGATAGCGATCGCTCACAATCTTGGCATACTGCTCGACGGGCAGCGCATTCTGATTTTTCGTCAGCGTAAAATCGAACACGATGGCAGCCATCGACAAATAGGGATTTGCACCAACGTAAGCACGAATATTAAAAATATCAAACGCATCAGTTTTTCTCGCATTGACGCGGTTGAGTTCGGAGATGCGATCGACAACCATAATTTCACAAGATATTTGTACCTTGAGACTCTACAGAAATCGAAGCGTAAGCTGCGTCTATCCCAAAGAGTAAAACTCAAGCTAGGTGTCAAAAGATTCTGACCTGTATTACAACTCAGACTAAATCAAGTAAAGACTGACATTATGGATACTAATTTACGTGAAGAAGTTCATACCTTAGCGGAAGAAGCATTTCACCTGCACTTAATTTCCGGCTATGGCGATGGTGAATATGACAACGAGTACCAGATTGTTTACAAAGGCAAACCTCGCCATCTTCCTTTAGAAAGAGCAAAGGCGTTTTTGACTGATTTAATTCAGCCTGAAGTCAAGAGCTTTAATCAGTTTCGTCTGGGTTGGATGTTGCTACTTGAAAGCTATCGACGACGATCGAAAGATTCGCGGGCGCTCTAATTTTTGTATCGAAATCTACCGTTCGGTTGTGATGGAGTGATAACCAAATATGGTTCAGTAACATCAAACTCTTATATTGGAGATGGTTATGGTAAGTCAGATTGAAACGCCTGCTCAGGATGACCCTCAAGAGAATGTCGCTTTACCTGAGACGCATGGTGAACTTGTCATTATTGGTGGAGCCGAGGATAAAGAGGGAGAGTGTAAGATTCTGCGGGAATTTGTGCGGCGATCAGGTGGACTTGATGCGCATATTGTTGTGATGACGGTTGCGACGGGCTTACCAGGTGAAGTTGGCGCGCAGTACATTGACATTTTTGAGCGATTAGGCGCAAAAGACGTTCAGGTTGTCGATACGGGCAAGCGTGAGGATGCGAGTGATCCAAGAGCGATCGAAGCTATCTCTCAATCGACCGGGGTGTTCTTCACGGGGGGAAACCAAGCTCGAATTACAGAATGCTTGAAAGATACAGAGCTAGAAGCTGTTTTGCACAGGCGCTTTTCTGAAGGCATTGTAATTGCTGGAACGAGTGCAGGTGCAGCGATGATGCCCGATATGATGATTGTCGAGGGTGAAGGCGAAACGAATCCTCGACGCGAGGTCGCTCGCATGGATCGGGGCATGGGCTTTTTGCCGAATGTGATTATTGATCAGCATTTCGCACAACGCGGACGACTGGGACGATTACTTTCTGCTTTAGCACAGCAGCCTGCTAGCTTAGGCTTTGGGATTGATGAGAATACTGCGATCTCAATCAATGGCAAAATCTTAGAAGTCATTGGTGAAGGTGCAGTAACGATCGTGGATGAATCAACGGTCACGCACAACAATATGGCTGAACTGTTGCATGACGAAGCTTTAGCGCTGTGTGGTGCAAAGTTGCATATTTTGCCACACGGGTATAAGTTCGATTTGGAACAGCGATCGCCGATTCTCTAGTTGATTCTTCAGGGTTTGATTTGGGCAGACGGGCATTCTAGAAGCATTGGTTTTTACCAAAACACTTAGAATAAAAGCCACAAATCTCGTGAGTTCGTCTCTCACGTCTGAAGATCAAAAAGAGGTGATAGCTACGATCGCGCTGATCAAATCCAATTGGAATCGTTTCAGGAAAGACAACCATGACTTCAACCTCTGCTCCAACAGAACCGTCAGGAACTTCAATCTCAATTCTGTTTCCAGGTAGCACTTTGGCTCTGATTCGGACGGCTGCTTGCATGATGGCTTTTTTCGGTCAACGATGCCTCAATTTGAATTTCATTTGCTTCTAAAGCAATGAAGGGGTGAGAGAAGTCTCACCCCTTCATTGCCTATTGCGTGGTCAACACTTCAGAAGGCAAGCGTTTGAATTCTAAGCGCTCCGTTTCACCGACATCGACGAAGATAGTATCGCCTTCAGTGAAGTTGCTGCGTAGAATTTCTTTGGCGATCGTTGTTTCCAACTCCCGCTGAATTGCCCGCTTCAGTGGACGTGCTCCGTAAACTGGATCAAAGCCTACTTCTGCTAAGAAATCGAGTGCTGCATCGGAGAGCTTCAGGGACATCTTCCGCTCTGCTAAGCGACTTTCTAAGCGATGCGTTTGAATCTTGACGATCTCGCGGAGTTGAGCCTTTTGCAGACTGTGGAAGATGATGATCTCATCAATCCGGTTCAAGAACTCAGGACGGAAGTTCGATCGCATTGCTTCCATCACTCTCGATCGCATTTCCTCATAGCGATCGTCATCACCACCGTATTCAAAGATGTACTGCGAACCGATGTTCGAGGTCATGATGATAATTGTGTTCTTGAAGTCTACGGTGCGACCTTGGGAGTCTGTCACGCGACCATCATCGAGAATTTGCAGCATCACATTGAAGACATCGGGATGGGCTTTCTCGATTTCATCAAACAGAATCACCGAGTAAGGACGACGACGAACCGCTTCCGTGAGTTGTCCGCCTTCTTCATAGCCGACATATCCAGGAGGCGCACCAATTAAGCGAGAAACAGAATGCTTCTCCATGTATTCGGACATGTCGATCCGAACCATTGCTTCTTCGGTGTCGAATAAGAAAGCAGCGAGTGCTTTTGCAAGCTCAGTTTTACCAACTCCTGTTGGTCCTAAGAAAATGAAGCTAGCCGTTGGACGATTTGGATCAGAAAGTCCGGCTCTCGATCGCTGAATTGCATCGGAAACTGCCGTCACCGCTTCGTCTTGTCCAATCACGCGCTGATGTAAAACATCGTCAAGCTGCAAGAGCTTTTGCATTTCAGATTCAACGAGTTTACTAACGGGGATACCCGTCCATTTGGAAATGATTTCAGCAATGTCTGATTCAAGAACTTCTTCACGGAGCAGCGTCGCTCCCGATTTCTGAGTTTGAGACAGTTGGGATTCCGTTTCTTCAACTTTACGATTGAGTTCGTTGAGCTTGCCGTACTTCAGTTCAGCCGCGCGGTTGAGATCGTAATCGCGTTCGGCTTGCTGGATTTCAAGGTTGACTCGATCGATTTCTTCTTTGAGCTTCTGAAGATCTGTGATGACGCTTTTCTCGGCTTGCCATTGAGCATTTAACTTGGACTGATCTTCTTTGAAATCGGCAAGTTCACGCTCTAATCGTTCTAAGCGATCGCGAGATCCTGCATCGTTCTCTTTCTGCAACGAAAGTCGTTCCATCTCAAGCTGGAGAACTTTACGATCGACTTCATCGAGTTCTTCTGGCTTCGACGTAATCTCCATTTTGAGTTTGGCAGCCGCTTCGTCTACGAGGTCGATCGCTTTGTCGGGAAGGAAGCGATCGCTGATATATCGAGTCGAAAGGGTTGCAGCAGCAACTAACGCAGAGTCGGAGATTTTCACCCCGTGGTGAACTTCGTACCGCTCTTTTAGTCCGCGCAGAATCGAGATCGTGTCTTCAACACTCGGCTGATCGACGAAGACTTGCTGGAAGCGCCGCTCTAAGGCTGCATCTTTCTCGATGTATTTGCGATATTCGTCTAAGGTCGTTGCACCGATACAGCGCAACTCGCCTCGTGCCAGCATCGGCTTCAGCAGGTTTCCGGCATCCATCGCGCCTTGAGTTGCACCTGCACCAACCACGGTATGAATTTCGTCGATAAACAGAATGATGTTGCCACGAGAATCGGTGACTTCTTTGAGAACGGCTTTCAAGCGTTCCTCAAATTCGCCTCGGTATTTTGCACCTGCAATCAGTGCGCCCATATCTAGGGCGATCAGTTTGCGGTCTTTTAGGGATTGCGGGACATCTCCACTGAGAATTCGCTGAGCAAGACCTTCAGCGATCGCGGTTTTACCAACACCGGGTTCACCGATCAAAACCGGATTGTTTTTGGTGCGACGGGACAAGATCTGGATCGTGCGTCGGATTTCGTCGTCTCGTCCAATGACCGGATCGAGTTTCCCTTCGCGAGCATACTGGGTCAAATCACGCCCGTATTTTTCTAGGGATTCGTATTTGTTTTCAGGAGTCTGGTCGGTCACTTTTTGATTTCCCCGAACTTGTTCGATCGCGTTTCTTAATTTTGCTTCATCGATTCTAAATTCTGACAGCAATGCTTTTCCGAACCGACTATCTTGGGCGTAACCTAGCAAAAGATGTTCGATCGAGATAAAGCTGTCCTCGAATTGCTTGCGATATTCTTCAGCCCGATCGAGCAAGGCATCGGCGCTGCGTCCCCAGTATACCGAGGTTCCACTTCCAGAAACTTTGGGCTGACGACGAATAAAATCATCGGTACGATCGCGCACTCGATCGACGGGGACAGCGAGTTTGTTGAAGATGCTGATTGCTAAGCCATCTTGTTCGAGCAGAGCTTTCATCAGATGCTCCGTCTCGATCTGCTGTTGTTGCGCCTGTTTTACAATCTCTTGAGTTCGGATGATTGCTTCCCAGACTTTTTCGGTAAATTTTTCTGAGTTGGTCGGCTGCATCGTGTTCCCCCTTCTATGTCGATCGTGCTATCGCTATTGTAGAGAAGGGATGGAATCTGGAGAGATCGGAGTACCGTCCTTTGGCGATAGAAATAGCCGAAGTGTTTGGTTCGACTTTGTTTCGAGCCTGATAGGTGAAGTGGGGAGTGGGGAGTAGGGAAGTGTTTCCTTAGTCGCTCTTCCTATTTTCTACCCCCTATTCTTTAGTATTTTCGCCAGTTTGGATCGATTTGAGTCAGCAGGGATTCTGCTGTGGCGCGAGGGACATCGTACTCTGATAAGTCTCTTAGACTCATTGCACCGCCGCCCGATGTGAGAACTTTCCAAGTTTCGTTCTCTTTTCTCAACAGCATCATGCCGCCTGCTTCGCCTTGTTGCCATTGAATGAGAGCAGTGTTTTCGACGATCGCGGTTTTCTCGATCGTTGCTTTGACAGATCCAGGAGTATTGAGGTGCTGAAGGGCGGTTTGCTCCATAGATTGTGGCTTTGAAGTGCCTGATGGTTGACTTGCGTCTGGATCAAACTGTTCAGAAATTGTCATTAACTGATCTCTCGCACCGAGTTCTAACTGATTCCAGCGAGCTTCATCGGTGATGACATTGATTTGTCGGTTTCCGACAAGTTCAACGATCGTCTTTTTGTCTTCTGGGAGCAGAACGACGATTTCGTCAGAATGGAAGTACCGAATTGCGTAAATATCGCCCTGCTCATTTAGCCAATACCCCGCGCCATCGCCTTCGTTCTTTAGAGATGAAGAGGCAGAAACAATGCGGGTGACTCCCTGGGTGTCAGTCATGCTGCAAAGGGTGTAGCGCATATTCCCGACCACTTTCTCCTGCTGTTTACAGGCTTTTTGGGTGAGCCGTTCAAACTCTGTATAAATCGCCTCTGCACTGGGTTGAGTCGGCGAGGGGTTTGCTTGGCTTGAGGATGCCTCGGCTTGTTGGGGTTGCGAGGATGGCTTTTGAGGAGATGCGGAAGCGGGCTGGATAGGAGTGCTAGATAAACTTGCAGTGTTGGGTTGCCCACAGGCTAGTAAACCGAAACTGAATGCAATTAGTCCGCTCAATTTGGAGAGTACAGCTATTCTTGTGGGCATGGATGTGCTTTGTGATTAGATTGCTGAGTGAGTATACCCCGCAGAGTCTAAGAATCACTTTATACTTCGGTGTAGTTCGACGATCGAGCTTAGTTGCCGAACTGTTGTTTAGCTCGATCGTAGATTTCGACGGTAATTTGAGTTGCTCCCATTTCTTGAGCAAGTTTTTCGATTTTCTTGCGGGCTGCGGGTCGCACGAAGAAGGGGATTTCTTTGAGTTTTGCTTCTGCTTCGGCTGTCCATTCCATCGTTCAGAGTCCTCACACCTGGGTTGTGTCTCAATTGTGTGTTCCTATTTTATCCGTTGAATCTGTAGGGAAGCCGATTTGCAATCAAACCCCTCCAAAATCTCCAAACCCATTCCCCCACCTAATCCGTTCCCCCATCTCCCCATCTCCCCACTCCCCCACTCCCCACTCCCTCTACCGAGTCGATCGAATCCCAAAGCAACCCAGCAGAAAGCGAATGAATCGGCGCAGGGGACGCAAGAGGCGACGGAAGGCAGAGCGTGAGGAAGTTGTCGGGGGGATGGATTGCTGTTGCTGGCGAAGGTAGGCGAGATTGTTGCGGACGATTTGGGTGTCGGGGTGATTGGCTCCTAAGAATTTCTCGCAGAGTTGGAGGGCTTGCTGGTAGTAGATTTCAGCTTGCTCTAGCTTTCCTTGTGCTTTGTAGAGTCCTGCGAGATTGTTGAGGCTCTTTGCCACATCGGGATGGTCGCCCTCAAAGAGGCGTTTTCGCATATCGAGAGCTTGGAGATAGAGGGGTTCCGCCTCACTCAATTGTCCTTGTGCTTTGTAGAGCAATGCGAGATTGTTGAGGCTCCTTGCCACATCGGGATGGTCGCCCTCAAAGAGGCGTTTTCGCATATCGAGAGCTTGGAGATAGAGGGGTTCCGCCTCACTCAATCGTCCTTGTGTTTGGTAGAGCAATGCGAGATTGTTGAGGCTCCTTGCCACATCGGGATGGTCGCCCTCAAAGAGTCGTTGTGTCATTTGGAGAGCTTGGAGATAGAGGGGTTCCGCCTCACTCAATCGTCCTTGTGTTTGGTAGAGCAATGCGAGATTGTTGAGGCTCCTTGCCACATCGGGATGGTCGCCCTCAAAGAGTCGTTGTGTCATTTGGAGAGCTTGGAGATAGAGGGGTTCCGCCTCACTCAATCGTCCTTGTGCTTTGTAGAGGTAAGCGAGATTGTTGAGGCTGAGTGCGATATTGGGATGGTCGCCCTCAAAGAGTCGTTGTGTCATTTGGAGAGCTTGGAGATAGAGGGGTTCCGCCTCACTCAATCGTCCTTGTGAGTCGTAGAGTGCTGCGAGATTGTTGAGGCTGAGGGCGACCATCCCAAGGTCGCCCTCAAACAGGCGTTGGGTGACAGCTAAACAGTCTGCGTATTGTGATTCTGCATCTCTAAAGAGTGCCTGTCCTTCATAGAATCGTGCGAGTCCGACGAATGCCCATAGCAGATCATCCTCTTCTAACTCTGCTATGTGTCGCTTTGAAATTTCTTGAACGTGCAATTCTAGACCCTTAAACTGATTCACCTGTTTCGTCGTCGGGTTATCCGGCATTGTTTTCGCGATCGCGATCATCTCTTTCACAAACGCCGATCGAATCTCCTCCTCCTCCGGCTGATCACGCAAGAAACTCTGAATCAATGGATGCAACCGACAATCCCCAATGCGCTCCGGCTCAAATTCCACCAGCGACGCATTCTCTAGCCGCGCCTTCCATTTCCCAAATCGATACTCCTCCCCCTCCACCCGTTGCATCACCCGTTCCGCCAACTCCCACGGCACCCAATCCAACCCGAAATAACTCAACAACCGCGCCACCCGTTTCCCTTCCGGCTCGATCGTCTCCCAAGTCAAATCAAACGCCGCTCTCACCCCCAACTCCGCCGCCATCTCATACTGCGGCGATCGCTCAAGCACCTCGTCCCGCACCCCATTCGACCTCAACCGCTCCCAAATCTCCGAGAGCGTCAAATGTCGATCGTGCCGCAAATAAGATCCAACCAGCTCGATCGCAAGCGGCAAATTGCCCAATCCCGCACAAATCCGATCAGCAAATGCTCGATCGTCCTCAACCCGTCCCACCTCCTCCAATGCCGCCAACAGCGATCGCGACTGCTCCGGTTCCAGCCGCTTCAACGCGATCGTATGCTGCTGCGGTAAAAGATCGCGCTGTCTCGTCGTCACCAGCACCCGAAAGCGGCTCTCCACAGGCATCAGCGATCGTACCTCTGCCCAGTCCGCCACATCATCTACCACAATCAGCGTCGGCTCTTTCGGCAACCAATGATCCCAACACCACTTCGCGATCGCTGCCGACTCCTGCAATCGCTCTTTCGCCGCATCCAATCCAGGTAAATGCAGATCGAATTCTGCCTTGTAAATGATCTGAACCGCTAAATTACTGGCGCGACCATTCAGCCAATAGATTCCCCCCGGATACTTCGCCTTGTTCTCCGTCGCATACTTCGCCGCCAATTGCGTCTTGCCCAATCCGCCCATTCCGCTCACAACCGCGATCGCCGCAGACGAAGACGATCGCAAAATCTCCTGCAATCGAACAAGCTCATCCTCCCGTCCCACAAAATTCGGCGAGACGCGATAGGGAATTTCAAAAGACGGCGTTACTTTGTCGGAACCGCGATCCGACGAATTCAGTCAATCCTTGCCGTAATTGAAATTAATGCTGGCATTCTCTCCCGCCTGAATCACAGGTGCAGTCGAATCATTCACCTGCAAGCCTTGTCCACCGTAAATATTTTGAATGTTTTTCCCTTCAATTCTGCCAATGTTGATAATCTGTTCTGCCATTTGCCGCACCTGAGCCGCAAACTCCTGATCCTCAACCATTGCCACATTCAAATAAGCCCCAACCGTTTTCAATGCTTGCTCATCGCCACTTTCCGCTAATGCGATCGCTTGTTCCGCCGTTGCATTTCCCTGCAATTTTTTGACCACGATCGACTTCAATTCCCCTGCTTTCTTCAATCCCGCCTCAAGCATCTTCTCGCCGAGCTTTCCAACGATCGACTCAATAAACTTCTTTCCAGGTTCAGACTGAGCAAAATGACTCAAGAAAGCAAACGCAGCAATACCGAGAGCGCTGAATGGTTCAGTCATACAGATTTTCCGGATAGGGGCTGTATCTTTTCTACTCTAAGAATGAAAGTCGTTCCGAAAAATCTCAGAATTTCTGTAGATAAAGAGAATGATGCGATCTTCGCTGAGATCTTGGAGGATTGGAAGTGAAAGCGTAGTCAACCGCGATCGCACTTCTTCAGGCAATTCTTGTTGCAATCGACGATTCAACATCCGTGTGATTAGAGCGATCGCTTGCTCCTCTTTAGCTTCTCAAATCGCACGAGGTTCTTCAGACAAATTGATTCCTATCATCGTTCTAATCTCCAAGAGGCTTAAGGCTGAAAACTTGTATGCAATGATCGAGGTGACTACATCTATAATCACTTCTCAATCATTTTTCTTTCTCAACCGCGATCGCTCAAACCCTCTCCTACCAACCCAATCGAGTCGGCTGCTCATACACCCGTTTCAACGTATTTACATCTCTCGGTGAAATAGTTGGTGGCGTGCGCACCTGCGAAAAATACATTACATCGGTTTCTAGAGGGCTATGTCCCCAAATTCCTAAAGCATGACCCAACTCATGCCGCGCTGCTAGCAATAAAGAATCATTTGGACGATTGGGCTGAATCCGAATTTTCATCCGATGCCGCAAAACAGAGTTTTGTTTGTAAAGCTCGAACCGAGCATCCGCAAATCGAACTCGCTCCGTTGGAGGAAACCGGAGCGGAATAGAAGCACGATCGAACACAATTCCCGCTTCTTCCCTTTGCTCGGTCAACTCTAAGGGAAAATAAGCTTTCCACTCATTCACAGCCTGGATCATCAACTTTGCCCAAGTCGCATCTCCAGATTGGACATACACCTTGACGGGAAATTCTGACCAAATCAAATACTCTGGCTCAGTTTTCTCAACTCGATCGAAATAATCGCCCGATCGATCAGACCACTGCGCCAAAATCGGTGGCATTGCGTGAATCTTTGGAGTCGCCTGCACCGAAATTGCCCAAAACAAAACGCATCCGATCGCGAAACAGATCGAATGCGCTTTGAACCAATTCCACTTTAACGACCGAGCCATCCGGCACTGAGAACCACCGTGATTCCCATACAAATCGTCATTAATAACCAGGTCAGACGATTCAGCGTCGTCTCTGCACTTTTGGTACTGGTAAACAGTTGCGCTTGACCGCCCAAACCGCCCAAACCATCCCCTTTCGGGCTATGCAGCAGCACCAGAATAATTGTTCCTACCGCAGAAACCATCCAAATTATCTTCAGCACTGCAATTAGCGTCATCTCAACAAATCCAATACGATCGACTCGTTTCTCATTATATGAACATTGCAGATACATTGAAGAATTTTCGGACATTCACTACTGCCCTGTATTACTTGGACTGGGGCTTGCAGTCGCTTCAGGAGTAGTCGTTGGTTCGCTCGTCGATCGCGGTTGTTCTTGACGGGCAGGCTCCTGCTGTTGAGAACTGGGCGTAGAAGGCGAGGTTTGAGGGTTAGGTCTGGGAGATTCAATTCTGACTTCTGGAGCCGGAACGACGACAGGCGCACTTTGCTGAGGTTGGGGAACCGGCACAATGCGATCGCGCTCAATCACTCGCTCGCGCACCTCTGGAGACGGAGACGGAGACGGAGATGCACTCGGAACCACAATCGTGCGTTGCGGAACCGGAGTACGATCGCGCTGGGTGACAAAATATGCCAAAGCTGCACCGCCTAAAACTAATCCGGTCAACAAGATTCCAATCAAAAAACCATTCGCCGTATTGTTTTCATCTCTGGCTTGCTGTGCGTCTTCATACCGCTGCCTTTCAACCGTTTGTCTGGACAAATCGTTACGGTTATAGCTTGGTGGATTCAGTGGGTCGTTTGAAGTCGAGCCAGGATAGTTTGTGCGATCTTGGGGATCACGAGGATTGGGATTTGCCATTTTGAATAGTCCTTAATTATTTACAGCCAAAATCACTGAGGTTGATGTCTCAGATTGGTATTCATAGATGCTCTAATGCAACCAAAATACTCAAAACGTCAAGGCAAGTCACTCTGTCTGGAGAAGTGAGCCTTGGGCTGAAAAACTCAAAGTTACGTCAACCTTTAGAAAGAGAAGCGCTCAGAGCGAATGACAAGTTCAATACAGCGGGTCGCAGGTCGCAAACTTAGACTTGCCTCAAAATCCACCTTTTGATGTCTCACCCTAATTCTTTAATCGCTGCTTCAATAGAGATATTTCTATCAGGCGATCGAGTATTCTTAGAATAATAATAAGAATTGTTAACAACAATGACCTGGAATTTTTTATTGGAACTCTTTTGGTTTGACCGATCTGTGCCGCTACGGCGAAAGCGCTCTGCCTTTGAAATCGAGGATTTACCTGGATTGTGGCGCATTCATTGGCAACTGGGCAAGACGATAATTCTTTCCACCTTTTACACTCGCATCGACCAAGCTTGTATCCTCTGGGGAGCCATTTCGACTCTCATTTTTGCCACCGCTCAATTTTTAGCGATCGACTGGCAAATTCAAGCCTTCTTATGGTCGGGATTGTCATTGGTGGGCACGCTCTCAATGGCAAAACTTTCTCAGTGTTGGCGCACGATTAAGCCCCTGAAAGATGTGATCGATGCTTGGGTCATCCTGATGCTGGTAGGAATTACTCTCACGGATTTGAGTATATTTCTAAGTTGGGGAGAACTGATGGCGCGGCTGTGCCCTCTGTGGCTAGGCATTAATGCGATCGGGTATTTGTTCACAGGTATCAGGATTCGATCGCGGGCATTTGCTTGGATCGGAGGGCTAAGTTTTTTGGCGATCGCGCTCCTGCCTTATGTGGGTGGATGGGAATTTCTGACTACGGGACTCGTTACGGGAGTGAGTGCGCTCTTGATTGCTGAGTTGCAGTGGGATTCAGGGGATGTCTGCGCTCATCTCAAACGCCTCGAAAGATAGCGAGATCTAAATATTCCTTAAGTAGTATTGGTGAAATATAAACTGTCACGTAAGATACAGAATATAACCCCGAGTTTATAGATTGCCTGGGGAATCCTCAAGCAATAGCCTTTTTAGATTATCTCTCTTATGCGTCACTCCCGGCTTACTCAATCTTATTTGTCTCCGTTTCCCAGTCTCGAAGTGCGAGAAACGGAAATCGGACGGTCTGTGAAACCCTGGACTTGTCAGACGATCGCTCAAATGAGTATTCCAAAAGCTGATGTCCTGGTTGAGAAATCGCCTGTGAAGGCGCGACGGCTTGGCATTGTCCGCCGCTCTCATTCTGTTGCAGACGCGCATCGCGTGACAATTCACCGGAATGTCACACGTCGAATGCAGGTTGCGAGAGAACGAGGCGATCAAAATCTTTTACGCGCTTTAGAAGCCGAACTGCGAGAAATGATCTCGATTTAAGCGTGAATTCAGTTTGTAGGTGAAGGTTAGCAGGTGGTATTGGAGATGATCCAATGCCACTTTTACTTTGTGAGATTAAATATTTTGTGAGATCAAAGCCGATCGCACAATTCAAAAACTCGCTGGCTGGGATACATTCGATCGCGCTCAGGTTTACTAGAATTCAGAAGTGTTAACTTATGGCATCTGTTTTTGAATGCTCGACTCTGGTACTTCAACTCCGCATTCCAACCCCCAAGCCGCTTCAGAGTGGTCTGCTCGATCAATCCGACCGATCGGGGCTTATGCGCTGCAAGGTTTAGCGACTTGGCACAATCAACTTGTGACGATGGATGCGATCCGAGGCTATTTGCTTCAGGTCAATCCCCTCAGTGACAATACAACAATTCTCAATTCCTATCACACCGAGCTATTTATCGAAGCAACAGGCTTTGCGGTCTGGGAGGATACGATTTGGTTTGCGAAAGGCAAAGAGGTTTATTCCTGTGAGTTTGGACAGTTTGAGCCGCAGTTGTTCACTGTTCTACCTTATGAAGCCGATGGAATCGGCATTTGGGAGTCAACAGTTTATATTACGAGTCAAAAACTGGGATATATTCTGATCTACGAACGTCAAACGAAACGCAAGATTACCCAATTTCCGTTGCCTGGCGTTGGAATTACAAATTTGACGGTGAGAGATGAAGAGCTTTGGCTATGCGATCGCACCGAAGAAACGGTTTATTGTCTTGATCGCGCAACGGGTGAACAGAAGTTCAGTATGCTCACTCCGTTTGAGAATCCAACTGCGATCGCGTTCTTGAATTCAACGCTGTATGTTTCCTATGCAGGTGAAGAAGCTTACATTCGTGACAATCCGAATGCTGACCCGAATTTAGAGCTGACCTATCGCGATCGAACGTTCATTCATCCCTTACATTTTCGCCATTATCCAGACGAGCGCTACACGTTATCGACTGGATATTTGGTGGAAATGTCGTACGTTGAGGAACTCCTTCCCCTCGATGACGTGGAATTAACCGATCTAGAATGGCGAATTGCATTGCCAACGGAAACGCATCGTCAAAAGATTCGCAGCGTTGAAGCGATCGGGATTCCGTTTACCGAAGATATCCAAGACGGACAAAGAGTTGCAGTCTTTCAATTTCCGAGACTCAAATCTCAGGAGCGGCAGATTTTCGGCTGGAAAGCGGTGCTAGAAGTTCGAGGTATTAAGTATCAGTTTTCGTTTGAGGATGTTGAACAGTCGCCAGAGCTTCCGCCAGAATTTCGCGATCGCTATTTAGTCGATGATGATGAATTGGCAATGGATAAGCCAGCCATTCAACAAGCTGCAAAAGAAGCGATCGGAACGGAGACCAATGTATTACGTAAAATGCTGAAGATTCGGAATTACGTTTACGATCGATTGTCTTACGGTATTAAGCCTCATATTGATTCTCCTGATGTCGTTCTTGATCGCGGAGTTGGTTCTTGCGGTGAATACGTGGGCGTGTTGCTAGCATTATCTCGTCTGAATGGAATTGCTTGCCGAACGGTTGGACGGTATAAATGTCCGCCTTTTGCCGATCGCCAAAATGTCCCGCTTGAACCTGACTACAACCATGTGTGGATTGAGTTCTATCTGCCTGGATATGGGTGGCTACCGATGGAGTCAAATCCGGATGACATTGTTGAGCGTGGACCTTATCCGACTCGATTTTTCATGGGGCTACCCTGGTATCACGCTGAGATTGGTAAAGGCATTTCTTTTGAATCGCTGAGAAGTCAAGGAATCCCGATTGGTGATTTGATGGATTTATCGATTGGGGATTTAGCATTAAATCATATTCGATTCACAATCTTGGGAGAATTGCCTCCGCCATAATTGCTGTCTTTATAGATCTGCTCAACTTGCAAAACTCTACGTGATTCAATGCCAGAATCTTCTGCGGGTTGAGCGGATCTGAGACCCAAACACCACGATAAATTGAATGTTGTATCCAAACCGATGCGATCCTTAGATCAGACGATCGCGAAACTTAAAAATGTTCTGGCTCGAAATTTTATTAACTATCCCAGTGCTAGGTTCAATGGTCTTTTACCTCGCCTGTGCCTACTTCACACTGCAATTTTTCTCAAAATCTCACTCGATCGCATCTTCCGAAGATCCTGTCTCTGTCTTGGTTCCGATTTGCGGTCTCGACGAAGGTGCATTTGAAAACTGGTCATCTCTCTGTACGCAAGACTATCCGACCTACGAAGTCTTATTCGGTGTTGTCGATGAAACCGATCCAGCCGTCCCTGTGCTCTATCGCCTCAAAGAAACCTACTCGGATCGGGTTCAAGTCTTCGTCGGACTTCCCCCACGCGGAATTAACTTCAAAGACAGTACCCTCAGCTACCTTTTAGAACAGACCCAATACGAAACTCTCATCTTTGCGGACAGCGATATCCGAGTCGCTCCAGACTATATTCGCACTGTCACTGCTCCACTCGCTCAAGTTGACGTCATCACCTGTGGCTATATCGCGCATCATCCTCAGTCTTTAACTTCCGCGATCGCGTCTCTGGGGCGCTGCTGTGACTTCATCCCGAGTACTTTAATTGCCCGTACTCTCGATCGAGGATTAAAATTTGCGATTGGCGTGACGATTGCGACTCGAAAATCTACTCTCGTCAACTTTGGCGGACTCCAACTCAACCGCATCGGCTCAGACTATAACCTCGGTAAACGGGCTGCTCAAGCTGGTTACACCGTCGAACTTTCCCACCTGATTCTCGAATCCGATACAGGAAAAGAAAGCCTTTGGGATCTCTTTCAGCGAGAATTACGTTGGTCAAGAACGATCCGCTTCAACCGAGGTAGCATTTATTACAGTATGATCTTTTGCTACGGAACAATATTGTCTCTGCTGTTGCTTTTAGTGTCGAAATTTGCAGCTTGGGCAATCGTGCTGACTGGGTTAGTCTATGTGATTCGTTATACTCAAGCAACGATCGCAGCATTCAGCATGGATGCCTCTGGGCTATTGCGTTGGTTATGGGTTCTGCCATTTCGAGATGCATTGAGTTTGGTAATTTGGGCAATCGGTGGATTTGGGCGAGAAGCCTACTGGCGTGGGCGAAAACTGCGTATTGAAGGAGATGGAATCATTCAGCAAATTGACTAAGTGCAATCCATTTGAAGCTTTCATCAAGAAGCAGGGCGTTTACCGGATTGTGAAACCTGAGTGTGCTAGTTTTTAACACATGTTGCCATTGGGAAGAGTGGAATGTTTGGTTTAACGAAAATCAGCTTAACCAAATCGCGCAAAATTGCTCTTGTAGTCGCAGGCGTTGCTGCTACAGGAGGCATGATTGCGATCGCGACTCAGGCGAGAGCACAATTTCGGCTCTCTCAAGTAATGCCTGCTCCTGCTCCTGATACTCCTGATGCTTTCGCTGCACCGAGCCAGATTGGCATTCCAGGCGCTCCACCCGCCCCGATTACCGCTCCGCCCGCTCCTGCGCGTCCAACTCGAAGACCTCGCCGCATCCCCATCGATCCAGTTCCCATGCCTGGAGATGCCCGCGCTCCGCTGCCTGAACTTCCGAGACCACTCGACATTCGCACGCTTCCCGGTTCTCCGGTCACTCCAATTAGCGGCATCTCTGGCAAAGTAATGTTCACTCCTATCTGTCCTGTCACCGCTCCATCCGCTTCCTGTCGTGTTCGTCCCTACACAGGTGCGATTAAGATCACGACAGTTGCCCGCGATCGCGTAACACGTCTTGTCACTGACCCCGAAGGACTCTTCCAAATTCGTCTGATTCCCGGCATGTACGTGATCGAGCCTGACTCTCCCGACTTCCCGATCGGAACCAGTCAAACGATTACTGTTCTGAACAATGTGATGCGTCAAATGGAATTCAACTTTCAGGGAAATCCGGCAGCAGTCGGTGCAACCCTGCCACCGATCCGGACTGCCCCCGGCACACCCGGTATGGGTGCAGCACCCGCGCCGCTTCCAGGGGCAATGCCTCGATAAATCAAGGATTCACTGCTTCCATGCTCCAATTACCTTGATGCAAGTGATATTGATGTCGATTCTGCGGGTCGCCTCTGAGTTCTAAGTGATCTACAGAAAGCGGCTCAAGTAAGAGTAAGCAAAACTGCGGCAAAGGTTCCGGCTGATTTGGGATAGGCGGCGAGAATGTCTCTGCGGCAGCGCGAGGGAGTCCTGGATGTGCCCAGGCGAATTGAATTCTGGCACTGTCTGACATGTCTTGCCATGCTTGCTGTCTTGCTTTTTGGAGCTTCTCATCTGAATTTGCGCGATCGATGAGCTTCAACTCTCCTGCAATCCGAAACTGTTCACGAGTATTCGGAAAATACCAGCACACCTCTCCCCAAGGGCAATGCTCGATTTGCTGAGGTTTCTCACTGCGATCGTCTGTGACGAATTTAAGCTGATCCGTCTCTTCTAAAAAGCCTCGGAAGACAATAGTGCGATTTGCGGGCTTGCCATCTGGACGAACCGTTGCCAGTTGGACATACCGGGCATTAGGCAGAGCGCGATTTCGATGCAGCGCACGAGCAATCAGAGAACGCCAAGGAGCTAGGGGCATAAACAGTACGATCGAGAAATGCTTTACAATTCTACATAGATGTTCTCTTGGTGTTATGCCTTTACCGACTGTAATTTTGCCAGGCTATCTTGCAGGCGCGATCGACTATCGCGAAATGCAGCAAACTCTCATTGACCTGGGAATTCCAGCCGTAACCGTTCCTTTGGTGAAGCGGGACTGGCTGCCAACCTTGGGCGGTCGATCTGTGTTACCGATTTTAGACAAGCTTGATCGCACTGTTCAAGAAATTCGGCAGACTTACAATACCGAGAAAATTAATCTCATTGGGCATTCTGCAGGCGGATGGATTTCTCGCATCTACTTAGGCGCAAAAGCTTACGACATTCACGGCAGGGTTAGCGATCGCGTTTATAGCTGGCAGGCACATCAATTTGTTTCAACCTTAATCACATTAGGCACACCACAAACAAGCTATGAACGCTGGACATTGAAGAATTTGAACTTTGTCAATCTGACGTATCCAGGTGCGTTTTACCCAGAAGTCAAATATGTCTGTATTGCAGGCAAGTCGATTTTTGGAGTGCGGCGGGTTGGAAGTTGGCTAGCTTATAGCAGCTATCAATTGACAGGAGGCAGAGGGGATACTTGGGGGGATGGAATTACCCCGATCGAAGCCGCCCACTTAGAAGGAGCAGAGAATCTGACTTATGAAAACGTCAGTCATTCTCCACGATCGAGAGGCAAGTGGTATGGCTCTGCTGAGATTGTCCAACAATGGGCAACCTATCTCAATTAAAAAAGAGGGGTGCAATTGCCCCCTCCTTGAAAGAACTAGTAATTCAACTGACCTCGATTCAACTTACCAAAGAGCACGTACTCCACCAGAACTATCGCTGTCATTTGTGTTAGAAGGCGTGGTGGTCGAATCTGGAGTGGTGGAGCCGCCAGGCGTGGTGGTCGAATCTGGGGTGGTGGAACCGCCAGGTGTTGTAGTTGAATCTGGAGTGGTAGAGCCGCCAGGCGTGGTGGTCGAATCTGGAGTGGTGGAGCCGCCAGGCGTGGTGGTCGAATCTGGGGTGGTGGAACCGCCAGGTGTTGTAGTTGAATCTGGAGTGGTAGAGCCGCCAGGTGTCGTCGGGACAATCACATCTCCAGAAGGACTCGGCGAAGTTGGGCTAGAAGTTCCCGGAGTTACTGTTGATGGAGTGCTGCTTGGAGACGATTGGGTTGGACTGGAAGATTCGCTCGGGCTAGCCTCAGTCGGAACCGTCGAAGGATTCGATCGTGGAGAAGTCGGCTGCTGAGAAGTCGCTGGGCTGGAACTAGAACCCGGAGCCACAGAACTGCCCGGAGTCATAGAGCCACTGGGCATCGTACTGCTAGGAGCTAGGCTAGGAGTTGAAGTGTCAGGTGATGCCGCAGCAGAGCGATTATAAGGCGCTTCATTAAAAATACTGGGATTGGGATTGACCTTTCCTAGTGACGGTGTTGAGTTACGAGGCAAATCTGTGTTTGGAGAACTAGAAGGCGCGATCGTAGAAGAATCTGGAGTTGCCTGAGCCAAAGCCCGTGTATAAGGTGCTTCGTTAAAAATACTAGGATTCGGATTCAATGGCGACTGTGCCATTGCAGGTAGCGAGAGCAAAGAACCAAAGCTTGCGACCCCGATTGTCCCTGCTAATTTTGTAAATGCGTTTCTATTCTTTCCGTTCATTCGGTCTCTCCTGTATACCTAAAAGGGTTTTTGCAGATTGAAACTCACCGAGTTTCCGGAAGCGAGAATCCGAGTCTGGATTACCACCACAGGTTGTAGTCTAGTGATTGCGAAAAAAGACCTACTCCCCCTCTGGTTTGATTTATCCGAGTGCAAATTTTATGATTCGGGATCAGTTCTTCACGACAACTTCTGTCCCTACTCGAACTTTGCCAAAGAGTTCTTCAACATCTCGGTTGTACATACGGATGCAGCCATGTGAAGCCGCTGTTCCCACGGATTCTGGATTCGGTGTGCCATGAAAGCCAATCCAATTCTTGCCGTCTGTCCAGAATCCAATCCAGTATCGCCCGAGCGGATTGTCAGGGTCGCCTCCCGGAATGGTGTAGCCCTCTAAAGGATGAATCCAAGCTGGGTTCCGAATCATTTGGCGAATTTTATAAGTTCCAGCGGGCGTTTCCCATCCTGCGCGCCCAACGGCGATCGGATAACTTTTCACTTTGGTATCGCCGCGATAAACCGTCACTCGTTTCTGCTTCAACCGAATTTCTAATCGCATCGGTTGAGTTTGCGGCTGAGTTTCTGGGGCGGACTCAATCGCAGGTGGAGCCGAGAAACTAGGTTGCGGCATCAGAATCGTTGCACAGGTCAGCAGAGCGACCCCACACCAGAGTTTTTTTCGCTGCATCAACTTGATTTAGGATTAGCTACGTTAAGACAAAATCAAATTTGCGTTAGGTATTGCATCTATCATCCGCAGGAAATTCTACGATGACCTCGCATCTCACATTGCGATATCATCGGGATCGACGCAATAGAGAGAACTTATGTCTGAGTCAGTCAGTGAAGCCTTTTCGCCTGCGATTAGCGATCGCATCTGCGGTCATATGAATAAAGATCACGGTGATGCAGTCTTAGTTTACGCCCAGTATTTCGGCAAAATCAGCGACGCAACTGCTGCTGAGATGAAATCTATTGACGCGAAAGGCATGGATCTTTCAGCACAGGTAAATGGAGAGACGGTTCCGGTACGTGTGAATTTCGATCGCACCTTAAAGGATGCAAAAGAAGCGCATGTGATCCTCGTAGAAATGCTGAAACGAGTCCGCCCCAGCGACTAACAGACGCAGGATATCAGCTGCGTGTTCATACGACTGTTCGATCATGCGGCGATTTTGGGTATTCAAAAAGAGGGTAATCTGATGCTCTTCTGGGCGGACTGCGGTTCGCCCTTTTTCCTGTTTATGGCTCACCACGTTTTTGTCTTTCTGGAAATTCTCTCGTGCGAAGGTGGGATTCAGTCTTACGTCAAGGATATTTTGCAAGCCTATTCGCAGTTAGAAAGCGCGAACGCTGATATTTTTCTCCTACGAGATGGTGCTGACGTTGAGAATCCATTTGTGTCTGAACACATGCGATTTCACTATTGCAAAATGGATTCCGCCAAACTCGGACGTGCCAAACTGGCGATCGCACTTTTCACCCATCTCCTCAAGCATCGTCCTAGCCGCGTCTTTTGTGGACATATTCACCTCGCGCCACTGGTCGAACTGCTCTGCAAACCGTTGGGTATTCCCTATACCGTTTTGACTTATGGAAAAGAGGTGTGGGAGCCATTACCGAGCCGCAAACAAAAAGCGCTACAAAATGCCGATCGCATTTGGACAATCAGTCGATATTCGCGCGATCGCACCTGTGCAGCGAATGGGATTGATCGCGATCAGGTCGATTTTCTCTTCTGTGCAGTCGATGGCAACGTATTTCGTCCCCAAGCCAAAGCGCCGGAGTTAGTCCAGCGTTACCACCTTGAAAATCATCAAGTGTTGATGACGGTTGCCCGCTTGTGGTCAGGCGATCCCTACAAAGGTGTTGATGTCACTATTCGTGCGCTGCCCGATATCCTCAAATCTTGCCCCGATGCGAAATATTTAGTGATTGGGCGCGGTGATGATCAGCCCAGATTACAAAAACTTGCCGAAGAATTGGGAGTCAGCGATCGCGTTGTGTTTGCGGGGTTTGTTCCCTCTGAGGAATTGCCAAAGCATTATTGTTTAGCAGATGCGTATGTGATGCCTTCACAAGAAGGATTTGGCATTGTGTATTTAGAAGCAATGGCTTGCGGGGTTCCAGTACTGTCTGGCAATGCGGATGGCTCTGCCGATCCCTTACAGGATGGACGGTTTGGCTGGCAAGTCCCGTATCGCGATCCGGTTGAAGTCGCGATCGCTTGCATCGAGATTTTAAAGGGCGAAGACCAGCGCTGTAATGGACACTGGCTCCGAGAACAAAGCCTATCGATTTTCGACAAACCTGCCTTTACTCAACGTCTAAAGGCACTGCTATAAAAACTTCATTGAGCGCGTTGCTGTAGCGATTCCCCACTCCCCATCGCCCCACTCCCCACTCCCCACAAAAATTGCCTCTGACGTTCAATCAAACGTCAGAGGCAAGCAAAATTAGATCAGAAAAAGGAATATCTTACTTTTCCCAGTTCTTCGCAACAACTTCCGCTAAGTCTACAACGCGTTGAGAATAGCCCCACTCGTTGTCATACCAAGCGACAACTTTCACCATGTCGCCGCCCATCACCATGGTCAGAGCCGCGTCAATGATCGAAGATTCATCGGTTCCAGCATGATCGCTCGATACCAACGGCAGATCGCAGTACTTGAGAACGCCTTTCATCGTCGTCTCAGCTGCTTCCTTGATCACCGCATTCACTTGTTCCGCGATCGTGCTCTTCTCAACTTGCACAACCAAATCTACAACAGAGACGTTCGGAGTCGGAACCCGCAACGCAATCCCGTTTAACTTACCTGCTAATTCAGGCAGAACCAACGCTACCGCTTTTGCAGCACCCGTTGAAGTCGGCACAATATTGATTGCTGCTGCCCGTGCGCGTCGCAAATCCCGGTGGCTCGCATCGAGAATCCGCTGATCTCCGGTATAGCTGTGCGTGGTGGTCATTGTTCCTTTGATAATGCCGAAATTGTCATTCAGCACTTTCGCAATTGGAGCTAAGCAGTTGGTTGTACAGCTTGCATTACTAATAATGTGGTGTTTGTGGTGATCATATTCATGATCGTTCACACCCACAACGAAGGTTCCATCTTCGTTTTTACCCGGCGCAGTGATCAGAACTTTTTTCGCACCCGCATTCAGGTGCTTGGTTGCGCCTTCTTTGGAGATGAACACGCCCGTCGATTCAATAATCAAATCGATATCCCACTCTCCCCACGGAAGATTCTCGGGATTGCGATCGGACGTACATTTGATAACGTTACCGTTCACCGTAATGGTGTTTTCGTCCGCGCTCACCTCGCCGGAAAACTTACCCAGCATCGAGTCATACTTGATCAAGTGAGCGTTGGTTCTGGGATCAGACGTGTCGTTAATCGCAACCAATTCGATTCCCGTCTGTTGTCGCCCTGCCCAGCACCGCAAAAAGTTGCGTCCAATGCGTCCAAAGCCGTTGATCGCTACTCTAACCACTGCGTCTTGCCCTCTGAATATAAATACCTATTGATGCAGACATCATACCGTAAAACAATGCGCTCATCTCAACTCAAAATCAATCTGGGATCAACAGATGGTGACAAGCAGGAAAAATGAGTCGCTGCGACTGATCCCTGAAGCATGCTGAGATGAATGGGCGATCGGGCAATCTTGGTGAACTTGGGAACGACCACAATTCGCTTGAGAAGCAAAAACATGTTTCTGACTGTGCAAAAAAATTGTGCATCAGCCATCTGTTGAATGCGGCCCTGAATCTAATCTGAGTCTTTACCAATACTTGTGTTCTTTCTGACTTGCGGGGAACCCTAGGCAATCTAAAGAGTAGATGCCAATTCAAAATAGTTGTGGCAAAATCTGTAGCGACTCTACAACTGTCGTATGGTGAAAAACTTGAGAAATGGAGCAGATTTAAGAAAAAGGTACAAAATTAAATCACGATCAAGTTGAGAATTGATGCAAATTGGCTAAAAAGTTGAGAGCATTTCTCACAAACGTTTAGTACCTTTAGAAGTACACAATTTAGGCTTGAATTTGTTGACAGATTGCGGATTGCAATTCAATTATTAAAAAGTTGAATTCTGTCAGGAATTGGAGCAGATCGACTTGTATCTCGTTGATTACAGCTTGTTCTGATTCAAACTCCCCAATTAAGAGCGTTCAAACTAAAATTATTTTGAATTGTTCTAAATGGACTCGATTTAGATAAGCAGATTTGCTATCAAAATGTTTTCTATTACCGTATCGGTAATAGAAGATCCTTGATATGATAGCGCGTGACATTGGTGTGGTGTTTAAGGAGCAAAAATGCTGAGTTCCGTTGACTTCAGCGGCAGACCATTTCATTTCATCGGCATTGGTGGAATTGGAATGTCAGCCCTAGCTTATGTCTTGTTAGACCGTGGGTTACCTGTTTCTGGTTCGGATCTCAGATCCAGCCACATTACTGAACGACTGCGAAGCTTGGGCGCGCAGATATTCATCGGACAAGATGCGTCGAATTTGGATCATTATCAAGTCAGAGCACAGCTTGCTCAACCCGTTGCCGCTGGTGCAAATGTTGTCACATTGCCTGCACCCGTCAAGGATCTGCCCCAAGTGATTTGCTCGACGGCGATTAATCCTACAAATTCTGAATATCGAGCGGCGCTAGAGCTAGGATGTCCAATTTTTCATCGCTCGGATCTCCTTGCTGCGTTAATTCGAGAGTATCGCAGTATCGCCGTCGCTGGAACGCATGGGAAAACAACGACGAGCAGCATGATCAGTTACATGCTTTACAATGCGAAGCTTGATCCGACGGTCATTGTGGGTGGAGAAGTCAAGGCTTGGCAAGGAAATGCCCGGATTGGACGGGGTGAATACATGGTTGCAGAAGCGGATGAGTCAGATGGCTCATTGGTTAAATTTGCACCTTATATTGGCATCATCACGAATGCAGAATTAGACCACCCCGATCACTATAGCGATTTGGATCAAGTCGTTCAAACGTTTCAAACTTTTGCCAGCCAGTGTCAAGTCACAGTCGGCTCGATCGATTGTCAAACAGTTCGCGATCGCATTCCCCCCAACATTACGTACAGTCTCGATCCGGCGACAAAGGCAGACTACACCGTGGATCAAATCCAGTATGCAGGGGATGGAACGACGGCGAGAGTGTGGGAACGGGGGCAGGTGTTAGGAGAAATCAAGCTGCGAGTGCTTGGACAACACAATTTGAGTAACGCGCTGGCTGCGATCGCGGTCGGTCGCCTCATTGGATTGGAATTTAGTACGATTGCTGCCGCGATCGCGCCGTTTGAAGGTGCGCGGCGGCGGTTTGAACACCGGGGTGATTTTAACGACATTTTATTTATTGATGACTACGCGCATCATCCCAGTGAATTACGGGTCACACTAGAGGCAGCAAGACTGCAAGCTGGCAAGCAATCGCCGCGTCGTCGTGTCGTCGCCATTTTCCAACCGCATCGCTATAGCCGCACTCAAACGTTTTTAGCGGAATTTGCGGAGTCTTTTGGAGATGCTGATGTCGTGATTCTCAGTGATATTTACAGCGCTGGAGAAGTCAATACAGGCGAAATTAGCGGTCAGATCCTTGCTGATCTTGTCGCAACACATCATTCGTGCGTGCATTACCAACCCTCGCTACCTGCGATGGGCGATTTCCTGAACAAACTTCTTGTGCCGGGAGATTTAGCAATTTTTCTAGGAGCTGGAAACTTGAATCAAATCATTCCAGACGTCATGGCGGCTCAACAACGAGTTGAGAAAGCTGCTTCCTAGAAACTTCGTGTTTGTTGTGTTGAATGCAATGTGAGATCTGAACCGTGATTTCTGATTACATTGCGGTAAGGGTCTCAGGTTTAAGCTTACCTGTGACAATGTTATGACACTCTCTATTGATTCCCGGACTGTTCATTCACCCGTTATTTCCGATTTCTCTCGCAAGTCTAGCTCGGTTGCCACTCCGTACTCGTCTAGTGAAGCCACTGCAAAACCTGCACGCAAGATACTCACTCTTCCGCTCCCTGGTACTGACGCTGTGCTAAAAGCCAATGTTCCTCTCGCTTCGTTGACCTCTTTCCGGGTCGGTGGTCCTGCTGAATGGTACGCTGCCCCCCGCACAACTGAAGAATTACAAGCGAGTTTAGAATGGGCGCATGCTCAGGATATTCCAGTGACGATGTTAGGGGCTGGCTCAAATTTATTAGTCAGCGATGCTGGATTGCCAGGGCTTGTGATTTCGACTCGGCATTTGAGATTGACTGAGTTTGATGATGCGACGGGTCAGGTAACCGTGGGTGCGGGTGAGCCATTGCCGAGATTGGCTTGGAAGCTTGCCGATCGCGGATGGCAAGGCTTTGAATGGGCGGTTGGGATTCCAGGAACGGTGGGCGGAGCCGTTGTGATGAATGCTGGCGCGCACAATAGCAGTATTTCCGAAATTCTGGTCAAGACGACAATCTTGCTGCCAGACGGCACGCTGCAGGTGCTAAAACCTGCAGAGTTACAGTATGAATATCGCACGTCTGCTCTGCAAGGCAGTTCGCGCTATGTCACATACGCCACGTTTCAATTGCAGCCTGGGGCTGATCCAACGGCAGTCAATGCAGTGACGGCAAATCATAAGCAGCAGCGACAAAACACTCAGCCTTATCATTTACCGAGTTGCGGCAGTGTATTCCGCAATCCCGATGCGTACAAAGCGGGTTGGTTAATTGAGCAGGTAGGCTTGAAAGGACATCAGATCGGTGGTGCTCAGGTGGCGCAACGACATGCGAATTTTATTCTAAATTGTGGCGGTGCAACTGCATCTGACATTTTTGAGTTAATTCATCATGTGCAGCAACGAGTGCATCAGGAATGGTCGCTCTTGCTGGAGCCGGAAGTGAAAATGTTGGGTGAGTTCTGATTGTTGGGTTGGAATCTCAGATCTAGGTGGGGAATGAGGAGATGGAGAGAACCTAAACTCAGCTTGCTCTCTATTTCCCCATCCGATCGCTTATGGTGCGAGTCATCGAGATCCCACGATCGATAAAATTTAGGTCTTTTGAGTAGGGAAATCCCTAATCAGATTGGCGCAGCTAGAGTGCGTCGGATTTGCATCCCGGTGTCATAATTAAATCTGTTTGATTGTTGCCCTGTTCGGGTTGAGCAGGCGACAATATCCACTCATTATTCACTAAAACGTTATGTCACAAGGACAGGGATTTGGCTTCGGTCTGGGCAAAATGCGCGAATTGACCGACGCAATTAAAAAGGCTCAACAGGTTCAAGAAGGCGCAAAACGGCTTCAAGAAGAACTCGAACAAATGGAGATTCAAGGCGAGGCAGGCGGCGGTCTTGTCAAGGTGACAATGAGTGGAAATCAGGAGCCACTGAAGGTTGAAATCTCACCAGACGCGCTGAAAGAAGATGCGGAAACCTTGTCGGATCTCGTACTCGCTGCGACTCGTGCGGCTTATGAACAATCCACGGCAACGATGCGCGAGAAGATGGAAGACTTGACGGGTGGGTTAAATCTGCCTGGCTTAGGTTAAGCGATCGGTTTGACAGATCTTTACATGAAACCGGACTATGAGTTGATAGTCCGGTTTTTTAGCGTTTATGAAAGGGTTGATCGGTTATCTGGCTGAACTCAAAGTCGGGAAAGCGGCGCTTTGGTGCTATCTCATTTGGTATCTTGTGACGCTTTCGTTTCATTTCGATCCTGCCCCTGCTATTTGGATCAATTCGATTGGGATGAGCGCTGTGATTGGAACGGGTCTGGTTTTCAGTGTTGCTTCCCAGACGGCAAAACTGCGCAGTTGGCAAACCTTACGGCTCTATTTGATGCCTTTTTGTGTTTCAAGTTTTGCAGCTTTGATTAAAGGAAAAGGCTTTATTGTCGTTGTCTCACCCGATTTACGGGAGACATTCGTTGCCGTTGCTTGCTGTATTGCCTTTCTATCTGTTGTGATGGCAGTCAAGTTCATGAAACGGCGATCGTTGCTTACCCCTTAACGGTTTTTTTCATGTGACTGTCTGGCTGCAAGGCGAGCTTGCCACGCTCGAATTGCGATGGCGGTTCTGACCAAGGGTGAAACAAATTCCAGGTTTTCCGGTTCCAGTTCAGCTTGAGATAACGGGTAATGACTCAAACAGGGGCGGAGCGTTTCTAAGTGATCTTCGAGTTCTAACATTCGCAAAATCTCATCGGCTGATTTGAAGCGATCGTGCGTTGAAGATTTCAGCATTTTGTCCAGAATTCGCTCAAAATGATCACTCACCCGCGCCAGATTTTGCCAATTTAATTCTCCTGTGTAGGGGTCGTAATCTTGCTCATTGGGGATTCTGCCCGACATGAGATAGAGACAAGTGACACCGAGCGCATAGAGGTCGCTCGCATAGGTCGGACGCATGGCAATTTGTTCAGGTGGCGCAAAGCCAATCGTGCCGACAAAATGAGTTGCCATCGATCGCTCAGAGTAATCCGGCGCAACACAGCGTTCTTTCACTGCACCAAAATCAATCAAAACCCAGCGTCCATCTTCTTTACACCAGACAATATTAGACGGCTTGATGTCGCGGTGAATCACCTTTTGTCGGTGGACGTAATGCAGGAGCGGCAGAAATTCTTTTAGAAACTGTTTCACCGCCTGTTCTGACCAAACGCCTGACTTACGGACATCTTGAGCCAGGGTGCGACCTCGGACGAATTCTTGAGCGAGATAAAACTCGCCCTCAATCTCGAAGTAATCTAACAATTGGGGAATCTGAGAATGGCTGCCCAATCTCGCTAAAGTTCTCGCTTCCTGCTCAAAGCGTTGACGTGCTTTTTTCAGGGCAGAGGGATCTTGAACCTTAGGACAGAGCTGTTTAATCACACAGCGAGGTCTTCCCGGCAGCTGCATATCTCGCGCTATATATGTGACTCCAAAGCCACCGCGTCCCAGCACCCGTCCGATCGCATATCGATCGTGTAACAGATCATCAGAACGTTGTTCTGGACTCGCCTCATGCCTTGAAGAATTCACAGGTAACGTCATGCTGGATAAGCGCCAATCTCGAAGGACTTCGGTAAGAGTTCTAACCTATTGTCTCTCTGTGTTCTTCTAGTTTAGGGGCGCTCGCTCCGGATCACGCTAAATCTTTAAACTCGGCTCATGCCCAAAAGTCAGTTACGTCATATCCCAATTCTGCTAACATCTGCCGTAAGAGCGGTAAGCTCAATCCAATCACGTTGGTATGACAGCCTTCTAGTTTTTCGACAAATAAGCCGCCTCGTCCTTCTAAGGCAAAACAGCCGGCACAATTCATCGGTTCTTGAGTGGCAACATAGGCTTCAATTTGGCGATCGCTAATGTCTGCAAAATAAACCTGCGTCACTTGCGTTCTGACGAGCGGTGGATAAGGCATCAATGCGCCTTGCTCCGTTGTGTAAGGCTGCAAAAATGCATGTCCTGTAAACAATTCGCCCACATTGCCGCGCATCATTTTCCAGCGCGCGATCGCCTCGTCAGGGTCTTTCGGCTTGCCGTGAATTTCACCGTGAATCGCCAAAACTGAATCACAGCCAAGAATCAATCCTGGATGCGTAGAGAAAAAACCAGGCGGTAATTCAGCCTGACGATCGAACAAATCGCGCATCGTCGATCGCGCCTTCCCTTCAGCCAAAACCTGCACGAGTTGTCCGGGGTCGGTAATTTGAATTTGCGACTCGTCAAAATCGCTCGGGTAAACCATGACAGGAATCCCAGCCATCGCTAAAAGTCGCTTTCGAGCCGGAGAAGCAGACGCAAGCACAAAGGGAACAGGCATCGATCTAATCTACCTTGAAGGACTTCACAGATTTGGTCAGCAGCGGAGCCATTTTCTCCCAACGCGTCTCAGACGTGGACGCATTCATGGTGTAGAGCTTGCCGCGATAGACGATCGCACTTGCCAAATTATGACGCTGCTCTTGATTCGGCAACGTGACCAAATATTCCAACAGGTAATAGGTGCGATCGGCAATCTGACGCTCCTCAGCGCTAATCAATTCAGCCTTGCGACCTGAATCAGGGGGAGCGATCGCGCTTTTGCCCAACTGATATCCCACGTCTGAAGGTGTGCCCAAATCCGACAGCTTCTTCTTACCGGGAACGGGGTTGATCACCATACTGATATTCTCGGTCTGCTCGATAATGTCATGAAACACCACATCAGGACCGTTTGCGACCTTGACCGAAAGCCAACCGTTGGGATAGAGGAAGCGATAGCCGTCGGTGCTATCCACAAAACTATTCAGCCCACCCACGCCAGACACACAGCCCTGCAAACCCAGTGCCAGCACCATCAGCAAAACGGCAACGACTCGTTTGAAATTCTTCAACATACATCCAATCAATTAACGCAGGGCAAAACAATGAGATCTATTGTCCCACTTCCCTCATAAAAATCTGCGCTGAATTGCGATCAAATTTGTCAAAATGGAGCAGCACTGTGCGAGAAGTCCGCTAGACTGTAATGCTGTCTGGGAAAATTTTGATTTCAGCAATTGTATCGGTTGCAACTTCCCGCAACTCTACGGAGGCAGGAATCGGACTTCGCCCACAGAATTTGCTAGGTGCGTTGCTAGACTTCACCCGCGAATTCGTCATAAATTCTCGGTACAATGCTGGCAATTCGTAATTTACCATGCGTGATTCGTAGTTAGGAGCAGTGAATGATGGAATGAAGCATTCTCAAATTCTGGGTCTTTCAGCCTTGAAGAAATAAGGTTGCTTCAGACAAATCGTGTAGTGTGACTAGCTAAATTTAAAGGAATGAGTGTCTCCGTGAATGTAATGCAGTTGAATAGCCCACCTGCTCCGCCAACTCCCCCAACTCCGATTATTCTCGATGGTCTGCCCGATCCACCCGTTGCCGATGGCGTTTGCCCCCGTCGCACCCGGATGCAGATCGATTTGTTATTGCTCGCGATCGAGGCGTTAGATCTCACTGGATCAGAGGCAATCTTGGCGGTTGCAAACGATTTTGACCTGCGCGGAGTCCTCAAAAATCGAGTGGCACTGTGGCGGATGCGATCGACGAATCCATTCCGTCGCTATGCTCAACGTCGCCCTTTAACGTTAGTTGAAGCCAAAGCGTTAGTCCTGATCACTTGCTATTTGGCACGTCGTTTAACCGTGTTGATTCGGCAATTGCTTTTGGCGTATCAGCAGTTGAGTGAAAAGAATCTGTCTCCCGATCATCATTTTCGGCTCTCAGAGTATCTAGAGCGATTTCGCGCGCATTATCGCAGCCGGATGAATTCCAAGCGGGCGGGAGTTTTGGCGTATAGTTCAGATGAAAAACTGAACGAATTGGCGCTGGATTTGTTAGAGCAATTGCTGTTTTGTACGGGGACTTCCGGTGTACAACGGCTGTGGATTAGTTTGTTTGACGGAGAAGTGCAATGACGAATGCAATGACGCTACAACGGCAATACAGTTTGCCGAATTGCACTTTGATTTTGGAAGGGCTATCTGATCCAACTGCCACTGGACAAGCCGATATTCGTCCGGTCATGTCGCTTTTAATCAATGCAGAATGTCATCTGCCTGGGCAAGAAACGCCTCTTAAGGGCGGGCGTGAATTCTTTGAAAGCCTGGTCACAGCAGTGAGTTTGTATGCTCAAGAGTTTCTCAGTGGCGTTCATTTACCGCGTCATACGTATAGCGATCGTCCTTCTTTCGTGACCTTAGAGCGTCTCGATCGGTCTCATCACCGCCTCAGTGTCGGAAAAGATCCGAATAATCCGGCGAGTGAAGAACGCTCTGCGGATTTGACCACGGTGCAATTATTTGATCTCGTTGAAGCGATCGATCAATTTGTGGCAGATACGCAGACTCTGCCGTTTTGGTCACTAAATCTTTCTCCTGTACCGAAACGCTATGCTCGCTCTGGCGAACCGCTTGCAAAACAGGTCGTTCCGGCTTCGATTGGGGTTTCTGGTTTAGCATTGGCAGCGGTTGCCTTTTTCTCTCTGCCCACAATGCGGGTGAAAACTCCGGAATGTTTGAGTCCGGGTGCGCCCGATTGTCCGGCTGCGATTGCTAAAAATTCTCCGAGTCCGAGTCCGAGTCCATCGATTAGCCCGAGTCCTACGCCTTCTCCAACGGCTGCGGCAAGTCCCGATCTGACCCAACTGGAAACGGCGCTGAATGCTGCCCCTGCGATTACCGATGTGGCGGAGTTGAAAACATTAGGCGATCGCGTCACTGAGCAGATTCGCGGTAAATGGACGACTCAATCTGCGGTGACTGAAGAGTTAGCCTATCGAATTGGCGTTGCCAGAAATGGCGATATTGTCGGCTTTAAAGCTGAAACGCCAGTTGCATTAGAAAAAGCAAGACAACAAACACCGCTCTTGGATTTGCTCTATCTTCCACCTGGAGGAAGTACGCCGAATTCTGAGCCACTGGCACAGTACCGAGTGGTTTTCAAACCACAAGGCAATCTTGAAGTGACTCCTGCGAATGCTGCTTCAGCCGTTCCGAGTGCAACGGTTGCGGCATCCCCCAGTCCAGATGCGGCAACCGTTACCGCATCGCCTAGCCCAACTGCAACGGTTGCGGCATCCCCCAGTCCAACGGCTGCTGCCACACCTGCGACCGAATTGACTGATGCTGAGACTTTAGAGAATTTGCAACCAAAGCTCTATGATGCGATCGACAAAAGTTGGCAAGGCAGACCACCGTTTGACAAAGATTTAGTCTACCGAGTCCGCATCAAACCGGATGGCACGATCGTGGGATTCCAACCCGATAATCCTCCTGCAAACGAGTTTGTGAAGAGCACACCCTTGCCGCAATTAAGTAAGCAGATCGATCCAAATGCACCTGCCGAGTCAGCAGCCTCATTTAAGGTGGTGTTCAAACCCAGTGGTGTGCTGCAAATTAATCCTTGGTATGGAGTTGTGAGGAAGAAATAGAGCCTGTCAATTCTTTGCAAAATCTAAACTCAGTCCGGGTCGTTGCTCAAGTGCGATACCATCAAGGAACTCTAAGCGTTAGCTAGAACACAATTTCATGGAGCAAGACTCACTACCAACAGAGGTTATTCTGACCCATCCGCGTCGCTCTCTTGGCAATGTCCAGTTAGACTGGTCGCCCCAGCCCGGAGCCTATCTTGACTTGGAGGGTCAGACTTATGCCGTTTTAGAACGCCGTCATCGCTACCAACTCAACTTAGGGCGCTATCGACTCCATAAAGTCGCGCTCTATGTCCAAACAGCTCAACGCCCACTCGAGCGATCATTCGTCGATGGGCGTTGGTTTTTGGGAGATGCGAGTTGTGAATTTAATGCGCGATCGGAGTTAGTCCGATGTGCTGTCAATCCAGATGGTCCTTGCGAAGGGTGCCGTCACTATAGTCCGTTGGATTAAGGTTTTGTGACACTCCATTGTGTAATCGGTGACATGGCTTTCCAGCCTAGAAATTTCCCGATCGCTTCTGCTCTTTGAACAGCAATGCGAGTGAGTTCTCCCCCGAGTTGACTTTGGCAATAGAATAGTTTGGCTTCTGTTTCGACCGTGACTGCATTTGCCACGAGTTGTCCTCCAGATCGCAGCGATCGCCAACAGGTTTCCACAACATCCGGGACAGTTAATCCGCCTCCAATAAAAATCGTGTCGGGTTCGGGTAGATCTTGAAGTGCAATCGGCGCTTTGCCCGCAACGATCTTTAAATTGGGAACGCCGAGGGTATTGGCATTTTGGGCGATGAGTTTGAGGCGATCAGTGTTGGATTCGATTGCGATCGCGCGGCATCTGCGATCGGATCGCATCCATTCGATTGCGATCGAGCCACACCCTGCGCCGACATCCCAGAGCAATTGTCCCGGATGCGGAGCCAGGGTGGATAAAGTCACTGCTCGAATTTCGCGCTTTGTCAGTTGCCCGTCGTGGATATAAGCCGAGTCAGGAAGACCTGGAATTCGTGCAGGTAAGGGAGTAGAAGCACAAGTAATGGCGATCGTATTTAAGTCAGCGAGATGCTCGAAGTCTCCTCGAACAATTCGTTCTTGAGTGCCGCCTAGATGTTCGAGAACAACGATTTCGCTGTCGTCTAAACCGCGTTGCTTGAGGAGATGCTGAACAATCGCAGGAGTTTGTCGATCGGCACTTAACACGAGAATTTTTGCGCCTGGATACAATACAGCATTCAGCAAAGCTGGATCGCGCCCACAAAGGCTCAGCGTTTCGACTTCTTGGAGTGACCAGCCTAAGCGCGCACAGGCGAGGCTAAAGGCTGAAGGCGCGGGTACGATCGTTATTTCTGCAAGGTCAACGTGACGGGCTAAGGTTGAACCAATTCCATAGCACATCGGATCGCCGCTTGCGAGGACGCAGACGGATTGCCCTCGGTAGGTGAGAAGTTTTTGAATCGAATGCTCGATCGGAGAAGTCCAGCGAATTTTGAGGCGTGAATCCCCTGGCAACATGGCTAAATGTCGATCGCCCCCGAAAATAATTTCGGCGCGATCGATGAGTGTTCGACTCACTGGCGAAATTCCGTCGATTCCATCGTCGCCAATTCCAACGATCGAGAGCCACTTGTCCATACCCTATCCTGATTTGAGCAATCCTGATATGATATGAGGAGAACTTCTCGGATGACTAGCTCAATGGTAGAGCATCGGACTCTTAATCCGCTGGTTCTGGGTTCGAGTCCCAGGTCATCCATAGGTTCTAGCCTTTCAGTCTAGGGGCTTCCCTAAAACTGCCCTAGAACCCGCTTACAAGTAAATATTCTGCACAGGGGCAATGACCCCTCGTTTTGATCTGGAGTCAGTTTGTGAAACGCTAAGGCTTAGTAATGGCAGGGGTTTCAGCGATTCTGCTCGGAGTCACCGGAGTCAGTTCGGAGTCAGTTTTTAAGCGTTTTTAAACTGGGTCAAAGCCTTACATATCGGGGTTTTGGGGAATTCGATCCGGAGTCACCGGAGTCAATTTTGAGACTTATTACTGTATGTATTAAAAATATTTTTTTCGATCTTCCTGTATTGGTGAAAAATATTTTTTGTTCTCGCTTGCGTTGAGTAGGGAAACTGACTCCGGTGACTCCGAGGAAGGGGGCTGAAACCCTTGTTATATAAAGCTTTGATCCAACTTTATAGTGGGTCAAAGCTGACTCCGAACTGACTCCGAACTGACTCCGGTGACTCCGAACTGGCTCCGATTAAAACGCTGTAGCTTTTACTCTGTAAGGGTTTCGGGCGATAAAACTGACTCCGAACTGACTCCGAGCAACCTATCTCCGTCGCATCCCTTTCGCCCTCCCACCACAGCGATGCCCTCGGATATCAACATCGTCCGGGGAATTACACCTGCCTGAACCATGCGACGAAGATCCACTCGATTGTGAGACGGGTGGGGCGATAACAGCGTTGATTGATGGGTTAGACGCGCTTTGACTTCCAGCTTTCTAACTGTGTCTCAACCTGGTAGGCTCCGTTCTTATCCCCATTTTGCAAATAAATCTCTTTGGATTTATTCATCGCCAGCGATGCGTTGTAATCGTCTCCAGTGGCGTGATATGCCTCTCCCAAATTGCGCCAAACTTGGGCATTGGATGGGTCTTCTTCGATGATTTCCTGAAACAGTTTCAACGATCGCTCATAATTCCTGCTGGCGTAGCTTTCAATAGCTTGCCGCATTTTTGAGCCTGGTTCAGATGTCGTACCGACCGTCGATTCACGTCCAGCCACTTTCGGCTCATACCTCGACACCTCACCACTAACCGACTTTGCAAAAGCTTCTGCCCTAGCGCGATCGCTAAAACTGGCAACCTGGATCGATGCCTTGCCAGAATCTTGCCGATTTACAGCTATCGCGTCTTTGCAAAACCGTCTGTGAACCTCGTTAAGATTCCCGCCATCAATAAATACTGCATACCAGGTTGCGCTTGCGTCTGGCGGATCTCCACAAGTTTCCTTTGATGTTTCGTCAAATGCAGATCCACCGCCAGAGCCAGTGGCTTGAGTTGTAGGGACAGGCGAGGGCACAACCGAAGTCGCAACGGGCGAATTGTTCTTGACGACCAATGCAACCGCCCAGACACCCGCACACACAATCCCCAATCCAGCTAAGCCGATTGCCGCAATTTTCATAGAGCCATCCACCACAGAAACACGCTTATGAATGCTGACAGATTGATTCTGGTGCGATCGTGAAGTGACGGTGAACCCACGTGAAATTCCGGTATGAACTATTTTGCTTCAACCTCGCGATCAGAACGCTTTAAGTCTTTGCCGTCTCAAACTCTAGGAAAGGTTCTCAGCAGTTTGCAGAGGTAAATCTGTTCCAGAAGATTAAGGCGGGAAATCGTGATTACGAGTTCTAGTAAGGACACTTTACTATTGGGAAAGTCTTAACCCTATCCCATGCGAGAGAGCAATGAAGAATCCACAATGACAAGTGCGATTGAATATTTTGATTCCGGCAATGGCAAGCGATGTTCCTTTGAGTTCGTCTTCACCAAATTGACCTACTACCTCTACCATCTGGTGCATGTCTGGTTAGCTAATCGGTATTGATACGCTTGATTTTCTCTAGAAGGATTTAACGCAAATATTTACTGCTGGTTTGCCCCTAATTGTGCTTTATCTTTTTCGAGCTTTCTGATAGCCTCGTCCAGATAGTACTGAATATATGATGCTAAAACAAACCCACTAACCTTTCCTTTTCTGCTCTCAACTTCTTTTTGTAGTAGATCTCGGACAGATTTAAGCCACTCTAATTCTTCGATTAGCCTTAGATTAATGTTTCCAAATTTATACCGTTCACGTAATGACAGAAGAATGCGTCTTTTGTTTTCAACACCCATTTGCAGTAGTAAAGTTATGAAAGTAGTTGGTTCTATATACTTTAGTATAGGAATTTCATGATAATCTTGGATGAAAATATCTTCATATTGATATTCGCTTAGACAAATCATTCTAGAGAACTTCCAGATATCACTTTGCATGATTGTAAGCAACTCTTGACCAGCAACAGGTAAACTCTCTTCTTGTGCTAACTTTTTCACTTCGTTAATATAAGAAGATAGCTCTTGAAACTCCTCAAATTCTTTTCCTTGAAATCCAAGGCTACCGTAACCATCATCGGTTATGGAATCAATTGATGAAGAAGTAGAAATAGCAAGCTGTTTACTATCTTTCAAGTAATCAATGTAGCGCTTAGTGTTCTTGAGAATTTCATCCTTTTTTTTGCTGTAAAGTCCAGCATGAGAGAACATGAGAAGGAGTCCAAAAACGTGTTTTACTATTCCAATCTCAACATACTTTCTATTAGAAAAGTCTAATTCGACGCTGCTAATAATACTGTCAAAATCGTCATCAGAAAGATCAGTAAAATGCCACAGCCTAACCCAGTTTGGAGTATTTTCGTTTTGAAAGTATCTGCTGTTTAATATTGATTGAGCTAATTCTTCGATATCTACAATGCCCTTATCAAAAAATACTTGCCACCATAATTCACTTGGAAATGGATCGCGCAAGTCAATTGAGGGATATCTGTTGAGCACTTCTTGAAGTGGAGTGTTCTCTTGATCCTCATCCTTGCCAGTGCCAAGTGCTTGGCTCGCAATTCTCGTACTGAGGCTAACGGAATATGTTTCTCTTAACTTACTAATATCCTTGGGCAGTATGTTGCCGCGCTTGATCTCTATAGAAAAGGCTATAAGTAACTTCAATAAATCTTGCGCTAACTCTACTTTGTCTTTCGCCTTTTCTGGCAAAACATTGAATATTCTCTCAAAATCTAAAACAATCTGCTTCAGGTTTCTTAGATTTTCATACCCAGCTTGTCCATAGAAATTTTGTATCAACTCAGTATTATCAGATAAGAATCTTCTGGCGTTTAAGTTATTTATTACGGCAATAAAATTCTCCAATGCACCTTCAAAATCTAGAGAGACACCAAAGGTTTTACCTATCAATTTCTCTTTAATAATTTGATATTTAGTATCCTTCACTAGCTCGTCTTCATTAGCAATAAGGATCACCTTCAATTCTTGATGTTCTACAAAGAAATTGATGTACCCTAATATATTAACCAGGTCTATGTTGCAGCGCTCTAAATCGTCAAATATCAGTATGCTTTTATCGGCATCTCTAAGATATTCCGGCAGATTAATTTCTGGAATCTGAAGATTTAGGGTTCCATCATCTTTGCTATCGCTATTTAGATCAATCTTCAACGTGCCTTTCAGTAAACCTTTAATAATCTTTCCTGTTATTGCCATTCCTTTTGAAGAGAGCACAGGATGTAGTTGTTGAAAAAAAGCATTTTCTATCTCAGAAAAAGAAGTCATTCCATAAAGGCTTACGTACAGACACTTGTGATTATTCTCTTTAAGCTTTTCACGATACCTATTAATAAACCATGTTTTTCCAGATCCCCATTGACCTTGTAAAAGAACAGCAAATCCGGGTGCATGTGACAAATTACAGTAATAGTCTAGGTACGTTTCTATATGACTATTGATTGTTTTTTGCTCTTGGCTCATCTATCCTTCAACCTTGTCTTATGATGCTTGGCGTAAATATAGCAGTTACAAAGCGGCAAGTGTTATGAGCAGAGTTTTACTGTCAGTCTTTACAGCCTGATCTTGACCAGAGATCCGACAGGTTTCTGCTCGACTCAAGTGACAGGCACAACAACGTCACTCCCAATCATCCAGGGTTTCCACCTTCGATCGCTCAACTGGCTGTTCGCTCTTTGTCTTCTGGCCCTTGCCCGGAGCGAAGGCGTTTTTACAGAACGAGCAAAAGAAAAGCACTGCTGATAGGCACAGGATCGGGACACCGATTAATAGAGGGCTGAAAATCAGTCCAACGATCAAACAGATCATTCCCCAGGTGAAAAGCATTGACGTGCCCTTGTCTAAATCGCAACGCTCCATCTTGCCGCCCCTGCCTGGGTGCGATCGTGAAGTGATGGTGAAGCTACGTGAAATTTCTACGTCGGCTTCCGGCTTCAACCTGGGTCAGGATTCTCGCTTTTCCTTCTTTCAAGTTCTTCAAGAAGTTGCTGAAGGAATCGAGAGTGGCTTTCGTCTTCGGACAGTATGCGTATACTGCGACTGACGTACATCGATAACCCATGCTCGTCTGTTTTTGGCGACAAATTAGCGACCATGTACCGAAAGTCCTTGTCCGGCTCTTTTCGTTTCCTACCCCTTGTTGGAAACTCGTGAGTTTCTTCGATTGCGTAGGAAATGAAGAGTTTTTCTGGCGTAAGTTCTGGGGCGACTGCTTCTGATATCTGTTGACCAAGCTCTAGTAGTTTGGCTACTGTTTTTTCGTAGAGAAATTTGTGGATTTCTGCGTCTTCCTTCAACTTGACGTACTCGTCAAGTTTTGCTCTCAAATCCGCATCAATCTCTTTTATGTCTTCCATGTCGCAATCCCTCGGCTGGCAACAAACCAAGGTTATCGACTAATAACCAGGACTGCTACGGTAGAGGCATCGTCAAAAACAAGACCGTGGATTTTGCAATCGCCGCCCTCGATCTGGGAATCCTGAACCCGTTCCCAGAAAGGCAGTGATGAAAAATTCCCCGTGGCAAGTAAGACCAAGTGTTTTGTTTCCGGCGTTAGCAGTCGTTGTTCCTTTAACGATTGTGCTTATCGTGGTGGGCTGTCTTGCCTATCATCCGGTGCGCGTCTGGCTTGCCGATGGGTATTGGTGCGCTCGATTCTCCCCGTCCGGTACGAGGACGATTCTCTATGGCTCCGAGTGCGATCGGTGAACGTTGGGAATTCTAAACGGGCAATGCAACGGTCTAATCATCCAAATTTTTCAATCAATTTCTAGGAAGCTTCTGTTGATTTGCTTGTTAGTTCGTTGGATGGAATTCCAGTTTTTTCCGATCGTATGATGTCCAGGATCGCCTCCTCCTTCCATACGATCCCAAGCTGTGCGTGAAGCGGATCGCTTCCCAGGATGCGCCCAGAATATATTCCAAGAAAGCGGTATCCCTTGCCGAAAGCCACGTGTTCAAAGTCGTGCAATGTTTTTCCTTCTGGCACCCAAACTCCTGTTTCCTGGGCGTATACAGGCGCTCCTGACATTCCTTGTCTTGTGGCTGTATCAATGTACATTTTCGGTAGGTTGTCGATATGGGCATCAGGCTCCGAGGCAATACTTCCACGTTTCCAGATCGGAAAGCGTCCCCCGCCGCTAATGCCGAGCGGGAAACCTAAAACAAAAACATCCATTCCTGGTTCAAACTGAAGTTTTTCTAAATCTAGAACCTCATTATTTGCTGGTATTGATTTTGTCTCACTAGGTCGCCGTATACGTATTGCTACTACATCAACATCTGATCCATGTTGGGGATGTTCCCACCATGCAGGCAGTGTTTGATCTTTGTCGTTATATAGATTCAGTGCGCTCGGAAGCCACTTTATGACTAGAGTGCCGTCCTCTAGAGCCTCTAGATAAGGCAGTCTGAGTACAATATTGTCGGGTATTCCGGCTTCTTTTGACAGAAGGGAGTAGTTCTGAGGGTCGCGACCTGACACGTTATGCCAATTCGTTATGAGATAGTCTTGACCTTCATGGGTATAGAAGAATGCTGTACCAACGCCTAAATTTGTTTCCCCAAACCTTAAGGTGATGTGGACGGGTACGTAGCTCAAGAGATTTTGAACGTTGACCTTACGCATAGTTAAAACTGTTGAATTTACTAACTTCAAATGGTTGCAAACCTTAGAAAGTTTGTACTGTTATATAAACACGTGACACAGAGAAATTTACAGCGTGACTGTTCTCGTAAAGTTACCGTGAAGTTGTCTAGTCAAGATTGTTCTCGGTCTGTGTAAAACGTTGACCCCATACGGAACTTCTGCGGACGAATGCAGAAGCGCAAATCCACTAGAAACGCTGAAACCTCTTTCATAGACGGAGTTTCAGCGTTTTTTGCATGAACTAAATCCGAAATCCTAGTCTCACGAGTTTCTTAAGCTGTAGCTGTTGTACTACACGTAATACAAATCTCAGTTAGTCCGAATTTAGTCCAGCGATGTAGTACGAGATTTGAGACTCAGGTTAAGACAGTGAGACATCATGCCACACGTCATCATTGAGCGGTGATTACCAGAGTCACGGGAACCACGGCGGCAATTTTGAGCAAAAGCGCAGAAATTTTCAGAGTCTCACGTTGAGCGGTAGATTTGCCGCTCAACGTGAGAAGCGATCAGGGTAGGCGCACAGCAAGCTGTCCGAACCTACTTAGAAGCTTCAATCAGCTTCGTCAACAGATAAACAAATACGCAGATGAAGGCAAGGGCGGCAAGCATTCCGCCCTGTTTAACCAACTCGACAGCCACGGGTGATGAATAAACCTGAGTCGTTGGAGAAACTTCGACGAGTGAGATCGAAGTATTCGGATTTCCTTTTTGATGAAATGCCTTAAAATCGGACATAGAGAAGTTACCTCCTTCGGGGGCTAACGTGAATTTGAGAGGTGGTTCCATGTCTTGCTCGGCTGTAACCGCCTCTTTGATTTTCATCCTATACTCGAAACCTGAAAAATTTTGTTCTGGTTTGATTTTCTAATATCAATTCGCTTCTTTTTTCGTCATATTTAGCAGAAATCCTCAACCTAAAAGTGCTCAAATATTAATTATAAAAAATACGCTTATCCCTTGCGTGACATAGCTTTGAGCAGTTATTTTTTATATTTTGTATAGTTCTTGTCCAATTTACGACACGTCGCAAATCAATTTACGACACGTCGCAAATTTGGATATTTATTGACGATATCTAATTTCGTTTGAATGCCTTCAAATATAAAGATTTCAGTTGATTTATTAATGCTTGCCCAATTTACGACACGTCGTAAATTTGGATATTTATTGACGATATCTAATTTCGTTTGAATGCCTTCAAATATAAGGATTTCAGTTGATTTGTTAATGCTTGCCCAATTTACGACACGTCGCAAATTTGGATATTTATTGACGATATCTAATTTCGTTTGAATGCCTTCAAATATAAGGATTTCAGTCTATAAGTTTTTCATATACAAAGCAGAAAAGCCTCGGAGGGATTTCCGAGGCTTTTCTCTTATTTGTCCAACAGCGCAACCGCAGGCTGAACAATTTCGCGTAGATACCGCCCAAAATCGAAATTGCCGAGTAGATCATAAATCTCGTCACAAACATAAAAGCGATATCCCCAAAGCCCGGCACAGACGATTCTCAAGGGGGCGATTCCCTGGATTGTCCAAAATGCGGATCAGGAAATATGAGATTTGAGGGCAAAACCGAAATTAGGAGTGATGAGAGCCAAGGTCAGCGCATCTTCTGCAAAGCTTGCAAGAAAAAAATCAACAATTGGGTTGATACTGTCTACCCCAGTTCCGCACTATTGGAATCCCGACAGATTCCCAGTTCCGCACCATCAAGGGATGAAGCGTCGTCAACGTCACGGTTCTTGCCACCGTCTTCAGGATCGCATTGAGGTTCAGGACAAGCAGATCTTTGTGACGCTAAAAATTCATCCATTGGCATAATTCTCTCTGCTAACTCTCTGAGAATTAATGCCGTGGCTCTACTCATTCTGAAAGTCATTAAATCCTCCCGATTAAGAGACGGCATCTATCTTGTCGCCTAAAGTCTACCAAACGTCACAGTTCTTGCCGCTAAGACTTGCTACCTCGGCTATTGTCCGGCAGCATGACAACGACTTGCCCGTGAGATTCTTCGGCAGGCGTAACCGTGACACTGCCGGGGGATGTTGGCGGATTCAAGATTTGATGCGCTCGGAAAATTCGATCGACGACGGCAAGCTTATCTTGCGTTTCCTCGGCAGTTCGCAGAAGTCGCCCCAGTTCATCTAAAGCCGACACAACTAGCGCTGCCGACTCAGATCGAGCTTCTAGTAGCGTTGAGGAGATCGCATCGTCATGTTCTGCCAAAAGACCTGAAAATTGAGCTTTCCAACGCGATACCGTCCGCTTTGGAACTCCTAGTTCTTGTTCGATTTCCGAATAGCTTCTACCCGCGATTAGGGCGCGGACAACAGCTAATTGTTGATCGGTAATGTTTTTTCTTTTCGCCATAGCCAAATCGAGCCAAATCAAGCCAATTGTTCTAACTCAAACTAATTTCAAAACCGCAATCTGCAAGAATCGCGTTCAATTCTTCAGTCTCGGTTTGGGAGAAATCTTCTGGCATCCCAGCGCGAACCACTGAGAGCGCAAATAGCAGATCATCAACATTTCGGCTCGTCCCCAGCGCAAACAGCAGCAATGACCAGGCGTTGACGGCACTGGTTAGCATTGCTTTGCCGAACAACGGCGTTCCCCGCAGTCTTGCTTGAAGCTGTTCCCAGTCCGCGTGCGCCGGATTGAGTTCTGCAATCTCTTCTGGCGTTGCACCTTCCTGCCATTGCATTCCATCGAATTTGGGGCGATACAGTCCTGGAGTAGGATGCAGTTCAGTGCAATCGTACGGAACTGGAGGCACTGAAAATTCTCCTGTCTCCGGATCGTGGGGAAGTCCTAAGACAATTGCTTCTTCGATATTTTCGGGGATTTCCATGACTAATGGCTCGGCCAAAAATCCCTCGGCATCGAACTTGTAAACTTGTTTCGTAATCATCGTCTAAACCTCGAAGCGAATCCCATCTAAAACAACAAAAGCCGTCGCGGGTGGACTTCCTGAGCCTGTGAAAGTGAACACAATTGAAACATCACCTGACGAAGCAATGTCTATAACTGCTGGAACCGTATCCATGCTTACAAAGCGTCTAGTTGCGGACGGTCGGTAGCCAGTAGGCAGTGTGAAGATCACGCTATTTGCTGGAGTTGTTTTAGTTGCAACGCCCTGTAAAACAACAGCACCAGTCGGGAGTTTGCGATATGCGATCGTTGGGAATCCCCCGCCTGTACTGGATGTCCAGCCATTGATAAGAGCCGCAGTCTGCCACGATGGATTATTTGCGATCGCAGACTGAACAAAAGCGCAGTTTGCAATCTGAGTCGTGTTCGTCCCTGCCGATGCCGTGGGAGCCGTGGAAACACCTGTCAGTGCAGCATTGTTCGCCGTAGCCATGCCGTCATTAGTTGTGTCGCCGTAGCCGACGACAACCCAACCTGTGTTCCCTGAATTTCGTCTTTTGATTGTCGCTGGTGAAGTCGAGGTATCCACCCATCGTTGAAACGGGTAGGTGATTGGTGGTTGGCTATTCCCGGAGAACTCCGTGATCAGCGCCAGAAATAAGCTATTCATATCCGCCCGAAAGGACGGAAAACTTTGATCGTCAATTACGCCGTCATGTGTTGCCATTGTCGCCGCCCTCCCAATTCAAAATCGCCTTCAAATATTCGGCTTGCGATGCCCGGATGATTTCTCGCAAGAATGCAGCGAACTCTACGTCGCCTTGTGCTTCGGCTTGAGCAATCTGGTCTTGAAGCGCTTGCTCTCGTTCAGGATTGAGCCGTAGGACTGCCGGGGGGACTTGCGCGGGTTTTTGCTCTGCCATAGATTCCAGTCGATAAATAATACTTTAAGTTTACCGATAAATTTATAAGATAAACTTATGCAGGCAACTGAAGTTGTCTGGATACAGTCGAAGGAGCCGCCGTAGTCCCTTGGGGATTGTGGCGGCTTTTCTTGTCAGGCTTACCAGAACTGTCCGCCCTGGCGTTTCTGACGCATAATTTCGTCGTTAACGGTTGCTCTGACTGCTTCGGACATTGCTTTCGGATCGATGTTACTGTCACTGCCAACCGTCACTGGAATGTTGATGATTGTTCCTGAGCCTCCGCCCATTGCAATAGGTGCGATTCCTCCAACGTCCCCTCCCATCGCAAAGTTAGCGACACTGCCGATTCCGTTCGGGAACATGCGTCTGTATTGCATCGCTTCAGTGATATCCAAAACTTTTTCGCCGGGGGTCAGCGCTGAAAGAACAGCGTTTGGCCCTTCTCGTTGAAGTGCAGCCGAGATTTCGCCGTAGCCACTTCTAAATGAATTCCCGCTGATCGCTGGCACATCGCCACCACCGGAGAAGTTCAGGATGGGCGAAGCAATGTCGGGAACACCGCTAAATTCGCCGCCAATGCCGCCGAACAGTTTCCCAAACAAACTCGTAAACAATTTATTGACGGCAAGTTGGGCAAGATTCTGAAGCAATCCAGAAATCATATTCTTGAACGCATCGCCGACAGATTTAGTGCCCTGCCACATCTCGGTCACGAAGCTCTTAAACGGCGGTAAAACATTGTCATTAATAATCTCGCGGGTTTCATTGAACTGCTGATTGATGCTCGCCAAATTGACTTCATTAAGTTGTTCTGCCTGCCTGGTAAGGTCTTGCAGAGTGAGGAATGAAATCTTGCCCTGCTCATGCAGTTGCTTCAATCCATCAATCTGATCCTCGAAACGCAGAGCCTCTTTTAATGAAGCCTCCTCTCGCTGCAAGTCACGGGTATCGCCGCCGATCAAGTTGCCAAGGGAAATCTGACCTTGCAGCAATCCCAGTCGCCCACTGGCTAAGGTGTTGCGGCGTTCTCCTCCGGCAGAGATTTGGTCGATGCGCTGTTGTTTAGCTCGTTCCTCATCTGCCTTCGCTTCAAGAGCATTAGCACGTTCGATGGCGCGTCTCTGTCCTTCCTCTAGCCGTTGAAGATTCGCTTCATTGCGTCCGATAATGGCGCTCAGATCGGCGCTGGGAGCGACCGCCGCAAGTTCCTTGGCAGATTTCAAGGTTTCGTTGATGCGCTGCTTCTGGGACTCATACGCCGCATTAATAGAGTTCAGATTTTTGATGTGTTGAATCGCTGGTGAGTCGCCATTTTCGTATTGATTCGCCATCTCGAAAACAGCATCGCCGCCTTCGTTCGTCGCCTTAGTTAGCTTTTCCAGCGACTCAGTAACCTTGTTCGCCCATTCAGCTTTGGGAGCCTCCGACAGGCTTGATTTCAAGCTTTCCAGTGAAGCAATATATTTTTTCTGATTCTCGATCGCTTTGCTGTAATCGATTCCGCCCTCGGCTCCATCCTGAACCTTGGCAGTTCTAGCGGCAATTAGATCAGCAAGGTCATCCTTCGCCTTCTGAATCTGATCCTCTGCGGCGCGGTTCTTCTGGGCGATCTGGGCTTGATTTTGAAGTTGTGACTTGAGTTCAGGATTTCGAGTTTTAGCGATCGCGGATTCGGACTCAGCATCTTCTCGCTGTCGCTGCAATGCCAGGTCACGGTCACGCTCTAACCGCGCACGGTCTGTCGCTTCCTTATCCTTGGCTCTGCGCTTTGCGAGAAGTTCCCGCGCTTCTTTCGCTGCCTCTTGCTCTGCCTGCAAGTCGGTGAGGGCATTGCTGCCTGCTGCTGTTCCCTGTGTCGGGGAATTAATTCGCTTGTAGCCGAGTAGGAACGAAGGGTCAATCGACTGCCCATTCTTCGATGCTCCTAAATGCAAATGTGGACCGGTTCCGTCGCCTGAGCTACCAGTTTTCGCAAGAATCTGTCCAGCCTTAACCTGTTCCCCGACCTTGACTAAATTTTGAGACAAGTGGGCGAAGAATGCCGTTGTGCCGTCCTTGAACGCGACTTCGACTAATCTGCCGTACCCGCCGAATTCGCCGTCCTTGCCCTGAGTGCCACCAGAACGAATTACCTTGCCGTCCATCGGACTAACAACGGGCGTTCCTATGGGTGTTCCCAGGTCAATACCATCGTGAAAACGAATGCCGCCTCTCGTAGGATGCTGACGATTGCCATAACCACTGGTAATGGGGAAACTTCCGATCACCGGATAAATTTTTTCTTGCTGCTGTTGCGGCGGCGCGGCATTGAAATCAACGCCTGAAACGCCTTTCGATGTTTCAGTAGAAATAGATCGAGACGATGTGTTGATGCCGCCAGAAGCCGAGCTATTGTCACTCATAGCGCCGCCTGACTGGGGAGCATTGCCGCTTTGATTGAGATTGCCTAACTTTGCTGCGATCGGTTTGTAACGCTGCAAGACTGACAGCGTATAATCCCGAATACTTGGATAAGACTCGCCGCCATAGCTTTGCGGTGTCGGGTCATCGTATAAGCCTTGCTGCCCTGAGTACCACTCAGACGCGACCTTACGAACTGCAATATCTTCATTCCCACCAGAAGAATTCATCGCTGTTCTAAACATCGTCGCCATCTGATGATTGGCGATCTTTGTTTGCAATTTTGGGTCATTCAGGAACTCATCAGGGGAAACCTCTCGACCTACCGCCGCTTTACTCCATGACGGAAGATTATCAGGCATGATCTGGTACAAGCCAAGTGCGCCGCTCTTGGTGTTTACAGCCCTGTGATCGCCACTGGACTCCTGACCCATGATCGCGTCTCGCAATGCCGCCGCCTTCGAGTCTGGGCGTTCATTCCCGGTCTGCTTAAGGTCTGAACTCATACCTGTGGCGTTCGCCATTGTGCTGACGATGCCCTGCCAAGTTGTCAGCACTGACTTGGAATAGTCCAGAAACTTATTCACGCCTTCAAGCAGGTTCCCAGAGCCATAGAGAACTTCATTGGATTTTCTCAGCCATTCATTCCAGGTCTTGAGGTTCCCTGCAACTTCGCCACAGAATCGAACCACGTCTGCAACAATCTTTCCGAAGTCTGCGATCTGGGCAATCCCCTGTTTGATTGCATCTGGATTCTTTTCAAGATACTGCAGGAGACGTTCAGCCTCGGCAACTAGCGCCTTCATTCCGGTCGTTAGTAACTCATCCAGCGCGGAGCCAAGCAACTTTGCATACTGGGGATTTTCCTTGAGGAAGTCTGCGAACTTAGTCGCCTCGGCATTTAGCGCATCGAACGCTGTTGAGTTCTGAATTTCGGCTAGAGTCTGGGCAAGGAACTTTGCGCTGGCAGTTGTCGCAGGCTGCAATCCCTTGCCAAGATTCTCTTGGAGCTTTTCGATTTGATTCTGCAAATTCGTTGATGCAGCCGCCGCAGTGTTGAGTGCCGCAGGAACAGCACTGCCCATTTCTTTGTTGATTTGCCGTGAAAACTTCGTCAGGGCATCGGCTCCGACCTGCCCTGACTCAACCATCTTGGTAAACTGCTGGACAGAAACGCCCATCGCACGGGCAAAGATTTGGATCGCCGATGGAAGGCTTTCACCGAGTTGCCCACGTAATTCTTCCATCGACACGATATTTTTCCCCGCCATCTGACTGACAGCTAGGAGTGAATTTTTGATTTGTTCGTTAGACAGTCCGAGAGTTCGACCTGCTTCGACGATCGAGTAAAAAATGTTTCTCGTTTCCTGTCCTTCTAGCTGCGTTCCCTTCGTCGATGCTGCCAGACTATTGAATCCAGGAATTAAAGCAGTGAGCGAATAGCCAAGCTGGTCAGAAGCATCGCGCAGAAACTTCATGTTCGCCACAGCTTCTTGGGAGTTGCCAGAAACATACTTCAAGGCAGTCGTCAAAGCTTCGATCCTGTTCGCCTGTCCAACAGAATCTCCGATGAAGTTAAAGCTGCCTGATAGCGGCGACATCACAGCCCTGAAAATGCTCTGACCAATCCCCTGAAAGATGCCGTCGAAGACTCTTGAGAGCGCACTACTACTGGCTTTGAGAGATTGCTGGATTCCACTAGAGATGCCATCGCCAATCTTTCGTCCGTGGGATTGATATTGCGATGGATTCCCAAAGGCATCTTCGGTCGATTTGACGAATCTCCCTTTGGAGTCTCGCAGTCGCCCATCAATGCCGCGAACAACACTGTCGCCAATCTGCTGCCCTTTCCCTTGGAAGTTGCCGCTAAATGCCGACTGAAGAGAAGCATTGATGGATTCTGCTTTCTGCTTAGAGATGCGCTCCGCCGCCTCAATTTCTTGCCTTAGCTTGCTGGCATCCGCTGTTAGCTCAAGCTCTAATCTGCCAAGGGAATTGTCGGACATGGCTATTCAATGATGTTTTTATAATTTTGAACAAACGAGCCAAAGAAAATCCCGAAGTGAATTACGCAAAGCATTACAGCAATGCGTTTTTCTTCGGGACTGCCAGTATCCAGTCTTTCAATCTGGATACTGGCATGAGCGATCGCGTTAAGGATTCCGGGGTCAAGATCTTGCTCTTTCATCAGACGATCCGGATGTTTCCGTTTTGAACATTTTTCAGATAGCCGCCCTGCTCTGACCATTCAGCTTCAAGCTTGCGTGTGAAGTTGCGATTCATCGCTTGAGCTTTGGTGATCTGAGTCGTTCGCTTCGGCGCTGGCCCTGGCTTTGCTGTGGGCGCTGGCTCCGCTTGTTTTGGTGCAAGGAATTTCTGAACTTCGGCAACGTCCTGCACTGCCTTTGAATCATTAACAGCGATTCGCCCATCTCTAATTGCCGTCAAAATCTCGGTTCCAGCCGCCCGCATGAATCGGCGATCGTTGAGTTGAGTCTGAGACACATACAGAACATCAAGGGTTGCCGCCGCCCTAGGCGCTGGCGAAGAACCTTGCTGAGTTTGGGGAGCTTCTGTTGATTCTGCGTTTGCTGCGTTGCGATCTGCAAAGTTGAAGAAATGCTCCTCGACTTCAGGAGATTTTCGCTCACGACCCACGTAAAAATCTGCAAGCCGTCCTCCAATCGTGATTTGGTGGTCTTCCGTCAAGACGATTTCAGATTTCTTTGCCCGTTCCCAAAACTCAGGGAATTTTTCTGGCTGCCCTCCGTGGCGCTGATAGGCGCGCTCAAGGTTGATCCGGGCGTATTGCTGCGTTAGCTGCTCGATCTGCTGTTCTACGGTCGGTTCTGTTTGCTCTGACATAAGCCGCATTTAATAATCTACATCTATATTTTACGCAATATAATATAAGATATGATTATCAAAAGCGATTTCTGTTTCGCTCGGATGAAGCCCAACGTCTACAAAGAAACGACGATACCCAGCAGGCATCGTCGTTTCTTTTTCGGGAAAGGCTTGTATCCTTTTCTTGGTGATAAATTCTCTGAAAAACCGTGCCTGGGCGACTGGGCGCGGCTTTTTGGTTTGAGCAATTTACCGAGGTTGGCAAGATGGTGCGGCACTAACCGCTGCACTAAGCGCTATTGAAATCGAAGTAACGCTTGCTCTGATTGGATTTCAGCGTGCTGCACTGGCGCGGCACTAACCGCTGCACTAAGCGCTATTGGAATCGAAGTAACGCTTGCTCTGATTGGATTTCAGCGTGCTGCACTGGCGCGGCACTAACCCGCCGTTCTCCATCCAAATCGCTTCAAAATCCTGACGATGGACGGGAAGTGATGATCTTCGACCGCGCGCCGATAAAGCGATTTGCCGTGTGACTGCTCATGCCCTAGCGCGATCGCGTCTTCAATTTCTGGCGATAGATTGCAGTCCAGAACTTCGTAAATCTGTCCACGACTGAAGCCTTGCTCTGCCAACAGTCGAGCTTTGCGAAGATCGTCTTGTGTCGGTATGGGGAGTGAGTTCAGATAGTCTTGCAACGAAAAATCGCACGGACTCACTGCAATGCCTGTCCCTGTCCAAAGAAGCCACTGCTGGCGATTCACGCCGATCGCCCGCTGGATTCCGTCTGACAGGACAAATTTTGCTGTCCAGTCGGACTTAGCTTGTGGGTTGTAGTTTGCAATGAGTTCCGGCAGATTCTCCAAAATTGCCTTGCCGAGGTCTGGGCTACGGCTGGCGATCCATTGGACGATTTGTGGGGATTCAAACCAGTTTTGGATTTGCTCGGTGGTTGGCTTCATGGTTCAGAGTCCTCCGATTGATTCTGCTCATCGGTGGTTTTCTTTGCCTTTTTTCGCGGTCTTCCCTGAAGCGCCAACTTTACAGGCGCAGTTAAGTCTCCAGTTTTTAGTAGAAACTCCTCAAGTGCGATCGTTGCTTGATTTGCCAATGTCCGATTGGCTCTAGTCGCACAAGCCTCCAACGCCTCGTACAGTTCAGGCGGAAGATTGAGCGTTAATCGTTGCTTGTTTGTCGGCATAGAAACCGTAGACACGGGCAGCGCGTTCATTTATTCACCTCATTAAAACTTACTTCCTACAGTGTATCGCTTCTTTTTGAATAAGTGCTGCACCTATTATTAGAAAGATGACCATTTTGCAGGTAATTTGAGTAGATATTTTTATATTAAAGTGCAGCACTTTTACAATAAGTGCGCTACATTAAATATGTGAGCGAGGCGAATAGGTTGCTGGGTGAACCAAAACCCAGGCAGAGACTACATAGCTGTGAGAAACGAAACGCTTCACTCTCCTGAGTTTGGATATTTCAATGACTTATTTCGACGGCACTTTTTATTACTGCATCGAATCCGATACGGGGTTTTGCCGTGTTGAGGATCGATGGGATCGACTCGAAGTGTGCACCGAAGATTCATTGCAAGAGGCTCTTGCTGTGACTGGTTCCAGCTTCGATGATTTGATGCCTGCTTAGAGACTTCAGAGATTGCCTTTGCTTATTCCGCAAAGCGATCCTCTGGATTCTTCCAGTACTCACTCAACTCATTTCAGGAGGCATTCAAATGCTCACATTGCTCATGGCTTCGATGTTCGGAGCTTACATCTCGCGCAGAATCACATTTCATGTTGACGACTTCGATCAAGCAACTGCAACACTCGACTACAAAACGATTTGGGAGAACATAGTTGCATTCTTTACGGCAATCAGCTTCGTCTGCAACTGGGCGATTTCAACTGGGCGCAAAACTCGAAACTACTTCAACAACGTGCTTTCGCCTTGGCTGGAAGGATTCGGAATCAGCATCAAGAGTCCAACCCTGCAACTTCCCGCGCTTCCTGCAACGGTGCAACTCGATTAGCCAAATCAAAAGGCGCGATGCCTTCCACAGCAAAATCGCGCCCCACTCAACAACCGTCAAATCATTGAGGTAACTCTATTATGCTGAAAAGCTTTCTGCTTCTGGCTGCGTTTGGAGCCTGCGCTTTTATCTATCTAAGTCCTGCAAAGTCTCAAACCAGGCAGGCTCCACAAGATCGCCCGCCGATCACAAACTTTGACGCGAAGCGTTAAATCTCTCAACTGGCTCTGACTCAAGGTTAGAGCCTTTTTTGTTCATAAATTAGGAGCATCAACAATGAACTACTCACCTGATCGCGCTGCATTATCGCTAAGAAACAAAGTCGGTTACTCTTCCAAACTCATCAGCATTGAAATCAGCAATTCTCAAGGTAAACGGTACGGCGAAGGCGACATCAATCCCTTGATTGTGCATTCAGCTTGGACTCACACGATCGACAGAGTTGCCCGTGGGAAGGGAACACAATCTAGTCCGCAAATTCAGACCAAAGACGGCGAAACGATCTGGTTCGGTGAGATGCCTGCACTGGGCGAGCATCAATCGATCGCTACTCTCGGCAGAGACAAGTCTGAAATGGCTGCATTCCTGCTCATGCCTCTATTACTGCCTGAAGACAACGGCGGAGCGCATGGAGGTCATTTACGCATTGTGATGAGTCATCATAGCTACTTTGATCCAGCAGTTAAGCAACGCATCGAGGATCAGATTCTAGGGCGGCATCAATTCACCCGCAACGGACGTGAGGTTGATGTCATTGTTGATTCAGTTGAGCTTGTCCCAGAAGGCGTGGGTGCTTACTGGCTTGCCTCTGAATTGAATCAGTTGAAATCCGGCTATACCCTGAGCATTGAGATTGGCTACCGAACCGTCGAAGTTTGGTTACTTGATGATGCAGGGGAGCCAATTAAGGGTGAGCCGATTCAGTTTGGAGTGTTCAACCTGGCATCTGCGATCTCATCCGATGATGAAGTGAGAACTGCACTACTCGGAACCACTGACACGCCTAAGACAGTGAAGGATACCCAAATCGCGATCGCGCTGAAGCAAGGCAAGATTGCAAAGATTAAAGATCAGCAGTGGGAGGCAATCAAAACCCGTCACCTGGAACGCTGGAAAGATGATGTCATCGGGATGATCTTCAGTCAGCACGAAGCGATTTTGACCCAAGCAGAGCAGATTCTATTCTCTGGCGGCGGCGCGATGCTTTTGCGAGAAAGACTGCTCAAGGCTAACCCGAACTTCTGGGTAGACAGCGATGCTCAAACAGCTAGTGTACGAGGTTCGTACTATCACTTCCTGAGTTTGGCGTAGGTGCATCATGACAGAAAGCAGACTGCGACTCAGTGATCGAGCTAGAAAGCGACTTCAGGCAATGTCAGATAAAAGCGATGTTGATGTGTCTTTTTTTCTTGAGTACCTGATTAATCGCTTCGGATCTCAAGCCGTTTTAGAGATGACTAACGGGGCAGTAACGATTACTAGTGAGCCTATCGAACACAAAGCTGTTAGTACTGTCCCAATAGTGGAATCTAAAGAGCCTTACCGTCCTATTAGTGATCCTAAAGCAGCACTAAACGACACTAAAGAACACTATCCACCAAGTAGTGAGACTAAGCAAAGTTTGGCTCAATCGTTCCGAAACATCTAAGTCCGACCTTAAAACTTTGAACAACAGGAAGACTCAATGATCAAGACCGTTATTTTCGCCCGTGAACTAGCTGCGATTTGGGGCTGTGAATGCGTTTACTGTGGCTCTGAAGCGACAAGTAGAGATCATTTAACGCCTCAATCGCTCGGTGGTGTTCACGACCTTTCAAACCTTGCCCCCTGCTGCAAATCCTGCAATTCCAAGAAAGGAGCAAAGACAATCGAGGATTTTGCAGGATTGGAGAAAGCTGCAACCATTCGAGCGATCGCAAAAGAGAAGGCGTTAATACACCCAAATGCAGTTTATGGAGAGGGATGGAGAAAGCCCGACAGGAAGAATACCGTAACACTCACTGATACTGCATTTGTAAGGCTTCAGGCGTTAGTTGATCTAGGTGAGTATTCCTCGATCGATGATGCTGCCAACTACGTTTTGATGTCTGCGCTAACACTGAAACAATTTCTTAGAGAAAACAGTGCCTGCTAGACAACGGTTTCGACCGAAACCAAGCCGAATCTTGCTCAATCGTTCCGAAACATCTAGAAATGACACGCAAAAGCCGATCACTTCGCCCTAGGAAAGTTCAGTGATCGGCTCCACTCCCACAACTACAAAATCATCGGAGCTTTTTCATTATGAAGCCTGACCTGAGTTATTACTCTCAACCACTTGCAGATGCCCTTGCCCCGACGTTTGGCGACAGGCTAGAACAACTTTTCTACATTGAGAAAGTTCAGTTAATCGGAGCGATCGGAATGTGGATTTCATTCCGCATTGACGGAGAAATCGACGATGCAAGCTTTAGCGATTACGTCGAAGAATTCACACCAATCAATCCAAGTTTTGATGCTTGGGACGTTGCCACAATTCACACGAATTTCAGAACGCCAGATGATGCAATGCCGCTACTCAAGGCTCTTGTGGCTCAACTCGATCAGCGTATTTGGATGGAGCAAGAGCCTTGAGCAACTATCACAAAGACGATGGCTCGATGACTAGCGGGATTTTCGTATTTGGTTGCGTCCTGCTTGCTTTCGTCGCTGGCTACTGGGTGCGCGACCAGGGCGTTCTATTTCGCATTGATATTCCCTCGATCGAGCAACGGAGGGTGAAATGATACGTTTTCCCATTCAATGTTTCGCGATCTCAATCTCGATAGGCGCAATCATCCAAGGCTGTCAGCCTATCAGCCATAAGCCACAAATCGAGCCGATTAAAGGCTTTGAAGTACCCGCCGATCGTCCAGCAATCACCGATTCTGACCGGATTAGAAACAACACAATCCGACCAGATGAAGTTGAGCGAATCGAGCAACGGAGGGTGAAATGAGCCTACACAAGCAACTCTACAAAGGTTCTCGAAACCTCGGTATCGGATTACTGCTTTTCTCTGCCGTCATTGGTGGCAGTCAGCTACTCATCAAAGCGGGCAAGCAACACGAAACCGACCTACGAACTGCTGAGATTGAGCAACGGGCACAAATCTCAGAGAAGCAAGCCGACGCGCAAAACCGAGAAGCTACGGCATTCCAGAAGGCAGATCAGTTAAACATCGATCGGCTGATTATCAATGATGTCGGGCGAGAGCAAATCAAACCAGGGCTTCCATTTTGGAAGACACAACCGACTCAAACTCGATTGATTTTCGACAAGTTCGAGCGCTGTGCAGGTATCTGGAAGGATCGCAAATTCACACCAGATACAACCGTTTGCAATAACCCTGATCACCCATTACTCAAATGATCGTGACTGATAGCCCCGCTCATGTGGGATATGAGGACGGGTACAAAACTTTCAACATTTCCCCCGAACGCATTTATCGAGAATCTGTATGCCGATCGAACAACGATCGGCATACAGGCAAGGCTTCAAGCGAGGCTATCGGCATAGCCAGCAAGACGCGCAGGAAGACGGACAAGAAAACTCCACTACTCAAATAGGAGCAACACTCATGGCACTTCGGACCACTCAAGGCAATTCAAACCAAAACAAGACCGAATCCCCTACAGCACAGCCAGCGAAAACAAATCATGATACGAATCCATCGCCTGACGAAATCTTTGGTTCGATGGCAGATTGTATTGCGTGGTTCTTCTCCCGTCCAGCCGCACTTTACAAGTGGTGTACGGCTCCGAGAGGTGGACAGCGAATCTTTCTTGGTTCAATCGCCATTTACTTCTGGCTATGTTCGGCAGAATCCTATTGGCAAGCACTCGCCATCGGCAATTACTTCTCTAAGACGGGCAAGTTTGATGGTTCATACATTGCCGAAACTCACCCATCATTCATGCCGAAACCGTTCAGCCCTAACAATGGCAACATTCAGAACATTGGCGTTGCATTCGCTGATCCAAACTTCTATGTGACTGGCATTATCTCGATCGTTATTCTGGGCGTTCAGGCTAACTTGCAGCGCGGTAAAAAGTCGGTTGCCAAGGCGAAGCAGGACTATGAATCGGTCAAGAACCTCCGAGTGGGTGAAGTTCCAAAGGACTCTATCGACGTAGTGAAGATTGAAGCGAGAGCCTACAAGCAAGCAGGTACAGCCAATCACAAGAAAATCTCTGGCGCGGTTCGAGCTTCATACGCTGTGGATGTTGCATCTGCCGTCGCACCACTCTACCGATTCATGTTCCTAAGCCCTAGCGCTTTCGTTACCTGCGCGATTTGGACTTACATCAACGTCTTTGCAGCAGAGAAGTTTGTAGCGCTCTGGCAAGCCAATGAGGACATCGTGAAGACTGAAAACGAGTCGAAGCGTTTCCCAAAATGGCTGAACTTCCGAAAGCCAGCCGCAAACAAATCTGAATCTGCATAGATACGACAAAGGGGAGCCGTCACACTCCCCTCTTTTCTTTCCATTCAATTCCCCGGCGAGGTAAATCAAATGGCTCTGAACAAGTTTAATCCGCAACTGATGAATGATGATCAGCTTCTCCCTGCAACCCTACTGGAGATGGGCGATACGCTGAATTTTATCGAGACTCGAAAACATACTCTACGCAATGAGATCAAGACATCTAAGATTGACGCAGGCGTTGGCAAAGTTTCAGGGTTAGCGGGTATTGCAGGCGGCAGCGCGTTACTCATTCTCAGCAATCCATTGGGGGGATTAGTGGTCGCAGGCAGCGCGGTTGCCTATTCGATGGCAGTCTTTGCTCAATGGCTGCAAACTGGCAAGCTGCAACTGATGCCACTGTCCAGTAAGACCCAATCAGAGCGAGACATTGAGTTATCCGGTTCGACCGAGACTGGAAACGCTTACGACGTTGCAGCAATCCAGGGAGCGAGAGATTCGATTCGAGAGGATGCAGCCTATTTGAGCGATCGCGAAAAGATTGAATATGAACTTCTGCACTTCTCCCCTGAAGGCTTGTTGTCAGCAATGAACCATGTTCACCCTACGCAACGGTGGGCGTGCTATCAGTTCTTGATTGATGCGTTTCTCGCGAGAACGATTCAGAGTTATTTCGCTAATCCCCAAGCATTGCGAGATGTTCTCGGCAATCCCGCGATTTATACCTCTCATCTGCCAGAAGCATCGAAGCGCTTCCCACAGTACGGATTGCAAAGCGCGGGTGCAATTGAAGGGGATGCAGCGAGAGCATCATTCCAAGCCCCGCAAATCGGCTCCAATACCCGCTTAAACGCGGTAGAGGTACAACACGCGCCAATGGTTCAAAGCGTTGCTTCTACGGCTCAAAAACAGGCATCAGAAGACATTGCCAAGTCACTTGCTGAACATCTGCAATCGACTCTGATTGTCGGACAGCCGGGAGCCGGAAAAGGGTTGACGATCGCTTATGCAACTCGCTGGATCAAACAGTTGCATCCTGAATGTGAAATTTGGGCGATTGATCCGAAGTCTGACCCGGCAGAGGCGGATTACTGGAAGATGTGCGATCGCTTGCTGCAATGCCCTATTCGTCCGTTCACTCCTGCTGAGGACATGGAAGCCATTCAAGACGCGATCGACAACTTCATTGCAGAGTTTCAGAACTCACATGCACCAATGAAGCTTCTGATTTTTGATGAAGCCTTAGCGGTGAAGGAAAAGACTGGGAAGTGGTTCAAGGGACTGATGGCAGGGTTTAACGCGCTTTGCTCAATGGGACGGAGTTCTAAGCAGTACGGCTGGTTAGTCAGCCAATCACCGAACACTGATGACTTCGGTATTAGTGGCGGTACTCGCAACGTTTACAGACGGGTGCTGTTATTGGCGAAATCAAATCAAGGTTTGATTGCCAATCGCTCGACTTTCTTTAGTGGTGAGCCAACGCAATCGCAACTGAACGAAACAGGGCGAGTGTACTTTGATTCGATTACGAATTCGTGGGGAATCACTCCGGTTTACCCTGATTTGGTTCGAGATGTTCCTGTAAATTCAGAATCTAAATCAGAGCCGAAATCGCGCAGAGTATCACTCGAATCATTAATGCAATCGACTGAAGCCGAACATCCTATCGAGCAGTTTTATCACAGCGAAAATACTGTATCTGATGGGAACGAAACCGACAACGATGAACTCGAAATCAGGGCAGAAATCAAACGCTTTCTACTGGCAAACAGCGAGGGTTCTAAGCCTCGCGATCTGTCAGCCAGAGCGAGAAAACCTGTTAAAGGGATGTCTACCGATGACATCAAGCTTTATCTGGATGTGATGGTACTCGAAGATGAAATCTACGAGGTAGACGGAAGCTTTTTTGCTAACAGTTAGAGACTGCCTGTATCGCTGTATCGCCCGTATCGAAACACCCCGTATCAGCACTGTATCGACGAAGATACAGGCAATACAGCCGATACGATACAGCGATACAGTCGATACGATACAGAATCCGATACAGACGATACAGAATTAGATCTCGCTACAATCAAGCTATCAAGTTATCAGGAGAAATCCCAAAATGCACACCAAATTCAAACAGAAGCTAATTGCTCAAGGATGGCGATTCAAACGTTTTGCGAAAGGCTCACATCAGCTTTGGAGCCATCCAGAACGAGGCATTGTTTCGATCAGCGTTAACGCTGCAAGAGGACAAATCTCAAAAGCAATCGAAGCAAAATTATTTGGGTTTTGAACTATGAAGAAAGACGATGATCAGCTTGTACTAATCGAGACAAAACCGGAAGAACCAAGCGTTCTAAGACCGGGACAAAAGTTGAAGCGCTGGCGCGACAAAAAACTTCGCTGCGTAGCGAAGAAAGATTGAATAATGTGTGAATTCCCGAACAAGATACTCGGATGTTTTGAGGTGAAATTTATGTGGATTAAAGACGATGAAAGTTTCGGAAATTATCAACATTCTTGCAGACAAGAGCTTTCAAAATATTGAACTTTGCAGGGACGGAATCCTGGCTTCAACAGGGTTAGATTGCGGCGCATATGGAATCACAATCCAACCTGAAGCGGAACTACTGCGAATCACTCTCTGGGAGGCATGGAGCGGAAGCGCGATCTCTGATCGCCTCTACCAGGATTTGAATCAGGCGATCGCAGAATTAATGCTCTGTGCGGCGATCGATTTGGCGATCGAGAGCGAAGAACTTTCAATGATTTCGGAGCGCTGAATGATTTATTTGTTAGAAAGCAAAAGACAGGCGGCTTTGAAGATCGGCATCACAAACAATATAGATCGACGGCTCCAGCAGTTGCGGACTTCCTGCCCGGACTGGGAATGCTTGAGGATCGTTGATTTGGGGTCGCTAGCAACCGAGGGAAGAATCGAAGCGAAAATCATTGAAACATTTAAGTTCTACTCGATCGGCGGCGAATTATTTAGGTACTCGCTCCGGTTGTTAGGTGATATTGGACGACTTCTGACTTCTTATGAGCAGGGCGAGGTTTGAAGTAAAGCCGTCTACCCCTGGACGGTACGAAATGTTTCGCAGTGTTCAGGGGTAGACGGCTTGATCCAAAATCAAACTCAAAAGATTTTTTTTTGAGTTGTTGTTACTCCTCACGGAAAAGTCCGTAAGTTTATCTCAGTGAGCTAACTAATCACTATGAGCAACAAGAAAACAACAACAGCACGGCATGATGGTGGGTCGCCAGTGACCTTATCAAAAGCAGACATGGAACTGATCGACGGAATGTTTCCCGAACTGAAGAAACGTAGCGAAAAGGTGCGCCTTGCGATCGGTCTAGCAAAACACTTCATTGATCGAAACCCAGGACAGGTCAATATCATTGTTCTTTAGCGCTAGACTCGAAACAATCACGGCGCGATGCCCTGAAAAATATTTTGAACCTTACCTTACCCGTCTGGATTGTTGCGCGATGCAAGCAAACGGGAGCCGACCAACATATCGGCAAGGGCGATTCTGAGGAATTGCCCAGACAAACGAATACCCGCCAACAAACTTTCCAGGGGCGTTGACGGGTATTCGAGAAGCTTTTCAAACTAACATGCAAGATACTTCAATCTTAGCTCAGCGTCAAGAGCTTGAGACTTCTCACGTTGAGCAGCCTAAACCCAAAAGAGTCTTATACAAGACCTTTGATGAGTTTTCAGAAGGGATTCGTACAGAGTTCGTTAATGACAGCAAAATTGACTTGCAGTTGTTTAACTCAGTCGTTCAAATTGTCAGCGATATGCAGATTGAACACGGGGAGGCAGTCGCAAATCCTATCGCTGAATTTTTGGGATGGAAGCAAAGCGATTCCCAAGCAGGATTCGCTTTGAGAGAGTCTTTCTTTGCTGCACTGATGCACAACGAAGATAGCTCTTCGTGGCAAGCGAAACTGAACTATCAGACTTGGAATGCAGACAAAGAACGCTACAACAAGCCCTATCTAGCTCCCAAAGGGAACGGCTCAAAGGCTTACCTACCTCCAATCCCCGAATCTATTCGTCAGATAATCAACAATCGAAATGGTGCTGAGATTCCCCTAGAAGGTTCATTCTGGAATTTTGTAGAGCAGAATCCAGAAATCCCGATCATTCTCACCGAGGGCGCTAAAAAAGCGCTTTGCGCGATTAGTTTGGGTTATGTTGCCATTGCTCTGTACGGGGCAAGCTGCCTGACTAAAAAACAGGAAGACGGCAAGCACATCGTTAACCCGGAGCTAAAAAGATTTAGCCAACCTGGGAGAGAATTTTTCATCGCTCTTGATCGTGATGAGAAGCCTGAAACCATGAGATCTGTAGGCTACGCCGTTAAACAAGCCGCTGAGCTTTTGAGCGCTCAAGAAGGGGTTTCGGTACGGATTGTCCTGTGGGAGCATTCTCAGGGAAAAGGACTTGATGATTTAGTAACGCAAAGCGGAAAGGAAGCTTTTGAGGATGCTGTCAAAAATGCGATCGCATTTTCTTCTAGCGCTCCTGCGATTGAGATTCCCCAGTGCTTAAAAGAGCTTTTTCCTGCCGAAATTGGCGTGGCATCCGCCACGAAAGAGTATCTGTTCTCGATCGCTAAATCGCTCAAGGCTGTGGACGTGTCCAAACGGGATGAATGCGTTAACGGCTTACTGGCACTTGCGATAGAGCATCTAAGTGAGCTGGACTCTGAATCGTTGGTCAGTGAGATTCAAGCTTCGACAAAGCTTGGAAAAAAGGTACTCAAAGCAATCTCGAAAAAGCTCGAAACTGAAAGAAACCAAGCAAGACTTGAAGCCTCATTGAAGCTGCAAGAATCCCTAGGATTGCGGTTGGCAAGTTCATCAGATGATGACGATGACGACGCAATCAAAACCTTCCCTCAGATGGTTAGCGATTCACTTTACAAGAAGGATCGCTGGATTTGCGTTGCAGGCAAGCTTTATCGTTGGACAGGGAGTCATTACATGCATTCTGATGATGATGTTGAGCTTGCAAGAATTCGAGGACTTGCAGATACGATCAAGGAAAAGAAAGTGTCAAAAGGGGAGGTTTTTTACGTCTATCCATATGCAACGCCAAGCCAAGTTCGGAGCGCTTTGGATTGGGTCAAGATTCAATTTGCAGTTCCGTTTGAGGACTGTAATCCGAGTGGGTTGAACTGCACAAATGGAGTCTTGCAAATCAACTACACAGGTGAGCGCGGCAATGTTGCGGAATTCAAATTGATTCCGCATACTCCAGACCTCTACTACCTCTATGAGCCACAAGCAACATACGATCCATCGGCATCTTCTGAAGACTGCGATCGCATGATGGCTGCATTGGAACAGCCACAACAAAACGTTTTAATGAAGGTGATTTCGGCTTCAATGGATCTTAAAACGGTTCGGAAGTTCCACGGCAGAAACATCAAAGCACTTCTGACGATTGGAGTTGGATCTAACGGCAAGGACACGATCAGAGAAGCTGTAAGCGCTGTTTTTGGTGGAACCGGATTAACGTCAGCAAGTTTGGAGGATTTTCAGCAGTACGACTTTGGAAGAAAATTTCCTCTTGCAAAGTTGGCGACTTCTCGAATTAACTGGGCATCAGAGAACCGTAAAGGTGTGAGTCTAGATGATTTGCCAAGCCTTAAAACGGCGATCACAGGCGAAGAGTTGGTCTTTGAGCTGAAAGGAATTGACGAAAAGCCGTTCAATCCTAAAGCAGTGTTCTTATTTAATTTGAACGACATTCCCACACTCAAGGCAGGTATGAACGCTATCGATAGCAGGCTTGCCGTAATTGCTTTCGATAAAACTTTTGCAACAAACCCAGATCCCGCAAAAGGCGAAATTCAAGCAGATCCACGGTTCAAATACGATCGAGACTTTCTCAGAAACAACGTTTTGTCAGCTTTCCTGAACCGGATGGTTGCGGCATTTCAAGATCTTTTGCTGAACGGCATCAACTATTCTTGCTGTGACGAAGCGATGCAGGAAATTAGAATCCACAATTCGCATCTGTTTGAGTTTGCGAAAGAAACGGGATTAACCCCAGATCGCGGCTCCATTGTTCCAATTAAGGAAATCTGGGAAAAACTTGAGCAGTTTTACATCGATACCGAGACTTTGAGGATTGATGGGAATGGGAGTCGCATCTGGGCTGAAGATGTGCGCCCTGGAGATTCCTATGTCAAAGGCGCGAATCAGATTTGGAATAGGCTCTCGAAGCTTTTCCCTCAATGCAAACTGGTTGACGTTGGACATCGCCAAAAAGGAATTAAGGGACTGGCTTTTAACTCCGTAGAGCAAGTAGATTCCCCTGTTGAGCAAGCCGAACCAACTCCTGCGAAAGAAGTTGAAGCTCCACTTAATGAACGTATTCCCAGTTGGGCGCAAGCTGGTTGCTGCGTCGTTCATAAACGGACAAAGGCAATAATCCGCGTGAAAGAGATTGTTCGGGCTGCTGACGGTTTAGTAGTGAAAGATCCTACGGGCAACCTAACGGCTCTTTCGGAGTGCGAACCTGAACGGCTCTCAATAAGCACTGGGCGTTAATCCATCAACTCTTAGGGCGGTAATAGCCCGCCCTAACCCAACTCTTAACTAATTTCATGAAACATTGAATGATGAAGACCTGGTATTTGACGAACGAAGCCGCGATCGCGCTAGACCTACCTGCCGAGAAGCTGAGAGAATTGTACAGGTCAGGAATGTTTAAGCATGGGCATCATTTCCGCGACATCTCTCCAATTGGCTCAAAGCGTCCGACCCTTCAGTTTCATGTGGAACGCTGCGAGGAACTTTTGAACACTCCGCCAGAAAAGAGAAAATGCTACTTGACCAAATAAATGCCCGTCTCAAGGCAGGCAAGATCGGCGTAACCATTCGGCAGAAGGGCGATCGGCTCTATTTGCGCGGTACGTTCCCACCTAAGTCAGGCGAGACGGAATGGAAGCAACGTGATATATCGTTGGGTATCTACGCCAATCCAGCAGGCTATAAGCGGGCAGAAATTGAAGCCAGAAAAGCAGGCGCACAACTGGCGGATAAAGCGTTTAATTGGCTTGATTGGATAGACAGCCCCAAATCACAATCAGATACCGTTAGCAAGTGGATCGAGCAGTTTGAGGCTGATTACTTCAGCAAACGGAAGCGCACACCCAAGTCTGAAACCACTTGGCAGACTGAATACGCACAAGTGTTTCGACAGCTACCACTGAATGAGCCGCTAACACCGGAATTATTGCGATCGCACATTTTGAAGACAGAGCCAGATAGTCGCAATCGGCAGCGCTACTGCATGGTTCTGGGTGCGCTAGCTAAGTTGGCATCGGTGGATCTGGATGTGAAGTCGTTGCGGGGGAACTATTCAGCCAAAAAACTGACACCGCGTGATTTGCCGTCTGATATTGAAATTAGCCAATGGCGCGATCGTATTTCAAATGAGCAATGGCAGTTCGCATTCGGACTGATGGCTTGCTATGGGTTGCGGAATCACGAACTATTTCATATTGACCTAGAAAAACTGCGCGATGGTCCGGTTCTGCACTTGATCGAAGACACCCACGGAGGCGGTAAGACCGGTGCAAGAAGGGTCTGGGCACTCTACCCAGAATGGTGGGACAAGTGGCGCTTGTGGGATGTCTCGTTATTGCCACAGGTAACAGGACGGAACAATCGAGAATTAGGGCATCGGGTAACGCAAGCATTTAAGCGTTACGGCTTTCGCAATCCTTACAATTTGCGTCATTGTTGGGCAGTGCGGTCGATCGACTTTCTACCCGTGGAGCTTGCAGCTGTGCAGATGGGACATAGCTATCAAATCCACTGCAACACCTATCATCACTGGATTTCTGATGAGGTACATCAACGGGCTTATGACCTGGCAATGCAGAGAAGTGATCGACCTCTGCCGCCTCCCTAAATCTTCCCTAAATTGTGGCGGTTTTTTGGTGTGTTTCGCAATTTATTGGTACATTTGCTCAGAGCCAGAAGCCTTATATTTATTGATTTTCTGCCTGTATCAAAGCGATACAGGCATTTTTATTTGCTGACTCTTAATCCGCTGGTTCTGGGTTCGAGTCCCAGGTCATCCATCGATTTTAGGTTGCAAAAAATATTTTACAAGTGCGCGGATGCAGTGCTAAGTGATTCAACCAATCACACCAATTGCGATCGCGGCCAGCATCAATGCCCAAGCAAGTGTCGAGTGCATTCTTCCATCATTCACCTCTCATCTCACTGACTGCTCAGAACTGTCCTAAATCTGCTCTAGAGAACTAACTACAGATTGTTGATGTTTTAGGAGAGATAGAAATAGAAGTGAGAGATGCATAAGATCAAAAACAGAGTCGTAGGGACTAGTACAGCCTCTAGACAAAAGGAGAACCCTATGAACACAAGGAATCTGCTCTCTGGACTTGCACTGTTTGCTCTACCGATGGCGCTTGGGTTAGCTATGCCCTCACTTGCTGTGCCGAACAACGGTGGAAGTGGAACGAAGATGGACGAGTTAAAGAAAGGTGGATATACCTGTGAAAGAGTGTCAGTCAACTTCATTGAATGTACAAAGGATGGCAGTCCTACGTATTGGTGTACAGACAATGGGGAATGCCAACAGCAAGCTAGAAGGCATGTAACATTTCCTGGTCAGTTACCAGGAGCAGCAGATCCAGGAAGACCAACTGTAGTCATTGAGGCTCAACCGATTCTTTCTCCGTCCAACCTTGGAGTTAGAAACGGTGCTCAATTTTAAGACTCTGCGGACAAAGACTTTGCACATATATCCTTTGTCCGCAGAGTCTTTGTCAAACACCTGTAACAACTTGGGAAGTGGAGTACGCATTGGTATTGCTTGGAGTTAGTCAGATGTTGAGGAGCTTGCCTCAATCGTTGGCTGCAATGTTTTATTTCAAAAGTGCGTCGCGGCTCAGAGATCGATGAACTAGCATTGGCGGACGCAGGCACAAGTAAACCAACGCACCCAATAGAGGAATCCAAGCAATCCGAGATAGCTGAGAATCCGCTGTCAATCCGCGTCGTGCCATGTCATCCTCTAGCAACGTCGGATAGGGAAATAGGAGGCAAAATAATCCATTTGCGAGTGTCATCCCATGCACAAATCGGTTCGTCATAAACTCTTGGGCAAATCCAGTCCAATCTCCCCAAGCGATCGCATAAACAACTAAAACGATAGTGCTAATGGTGAGAATGATGCCTGTTTTCTGAGCATCGAGAATCGCAATCCAGGAATCTTTCTCACCCTCAAATGATTGATTGGGCTGACGTAGTGCTAAGTATGGGATGAGACCAATCACACCTGTTGCGATCGCGGCTAGCATAAATGCCCAAGCAGGTATCGATTGCATTCTTCCATCTACAAAGATCAAGCAACTGTAGATCAAGAGCCAGATTCCAACCAGACTAAACATTGCGATCAGAACTGGATTGATCGACAACAAGTGTCCTGAGAGTAACGGTTGAAACGTATCGGCTGCAGTCGGTGGGGCAAAGAAGAGGACGTAAACAATAAACCCCACCCAAATCAACCAAAGAACTTGCGATCGTGCCATCATTTAACCCTCATCTCAATATGCTTGATTGTTGAGATTGGGAGCGGTCAAATCCACCCTCTAAAGGCAGATTGAACCTAGCTGATGTGCGCTTCGATCGTGCCTTCCGCTTCTAGTACGATCGCTTTTAGTTGCTCCAAGGTTTTCACATCTGCACTTTGCCACAAGCCTCGTTGATTCGCTTCTAATAATCGCTCTGCCATGTCTCGCAGCGCCCAAGGATTCTTAGATTGAATAAAATCCTGAACCTGTTGATCAAACAGATATGCCTCAGCAACTCCCTGATACATATAGTCTTCAACACAGTGAGCTGTTGCATCATACGCAAATAGAAAATCGATCGTAGCAGCTAGCTCAAATGCCCCTTTGTAACCGTGTCGCATTGCTCCAGCAATCCATTTTGGATTGATAACTCGCGATCGATAGACTCTTGCAATTTGTTGTTTGAGCGATCGTATCTTCGGATTTTCTGGGAGTGAATGATCGCCGAAGTAAGTTGTTGGGTTCTTTCCTTGGCTTGTCCGAACTGCCGCTGTCAGTCCACCTTGGAACTGATAGTAATCGTCGGAATCGAGTAAATCATGCTCTTGATTGTCCTGATTTTGTAGAACAATTTGCATGGAATTCAATCGATTTTGGAACGCTTCGGGAGCAGATTGAGCAACACTAGAACTCATGTAAGCATAACTACTCCAGTTAATGTAAGCTCGTGCTAAATCTTCCTCAGTTTCCCAATTCTGAGATTCAATCAATCCTTGCAATCCTGCCCCGTATGCGCCTGGTTTTGAGCCGAAGATGCGATGTCGCGATCGTCGATCTGCCTGCTCAGTCGTTAGACCTGTTGCTTCCCAGGTTTGCGTCTCTTCTTTGACCTGAGCCGCGAGTGGATTTTGATCAGCGGGTTCATCGAGTTGAGCGATCGCAGCAACGGCTTGATCAAATAAATCAATCAAATTCGGAAATGCATCACGGAAAAAACCTGAAATTCGCAATGTGACATCGACCCGGGGGCGACCGAGAAACGAGAGCGGTAAAATTTCAAAATCGACGACTCGCCGAGAAACGCCGTCCCAAATTGGCTGAACGCCAAGCAATGCGAGAGCTTCTGCAATGTCATCGCCGCCCGTTCGCATCGTGGATGTTCCCCAAATCGATAATCCAAGGGTACGAGGATATTCGCCGTTCTCTTGGGTGTAGCGTTCCACGATCGCTTCTGCTGCTTTTCGCCCGACTTGCCAAGCACTTTCAGTTGGAATTGCTCGAATATCAACCGAGTAAAAATTGCGTCCGGTTGGCAAAACTTCAGGTCGTCCGCGAGTTGGTGCGCCAGAAGGAGCAGCCGGAACATAGCCCCCATTCAACCCATGTAAGAGATAGCCAATTTCTTGATGCGTATTTTGCAGAGCCGGAAGCAGAAAGCTCTGAATCCACTTAAGTTCTGCCGTGTAAATATGTCCTTCTGCAAGGTCATTTTCGAGTAAGCGATCGACTAAGCGAATTGCCTCAAGCTCGATTGCTTCGATCGCGTCTCCAGCATTTTGATAGCCTGGAACTGCATCGCTTGGATCAGCAGTGAGTGGATCAAAATCTAAGTTCCAATCTTCTGCGATCGCACGAGTCAATCCCATCCGATTGGCTTGCGGATGACGCGCGATCGCAATGATCAAATCTCTCAACTGCCGATTCTCTGGGCATTTCCCAAAAATATGTAGTCCGTCTCGAATCTGAGCTTCTTTTAACTCACAGAGATAGCGATCAGTATTCGTAATCAGATCAGAATCGCCTGCTAGCTCGTTTTGAAGATTGTCTTGTTCTACTAAGTTGACAATGCGATCGCGAACTAGCTCTAATCGCGAAGGATTGAGATCTTGAGCTTCGTAGTACTCATCAATTAAAGCTTCTAATTTTTGCAAATCCCCATAAAGCTCTGCACGGGTCATTGGGGGAGTCAGATGATCTAAAATCACAGCTTGAGCGCGACGTTTTGCTTGAGAGCCTTCGCCTGGATCATTGACAATAAAGGGATAGAGGTGAGGTAAAGCCGCGATCGCAGTTTCAGGAAAGCAATTCTCAGAGAGCGCTACACTTTTACCTGGTAACCATTCTAAATTTCCGTGCTTGCCGACATGAACGATCGCTTCTGCTCCAAAGCTCTGGCGCACCCAATAGTAGAAAGCTAGATAAGCATGAGTCGGTTCTAAATCCGGAGCATGATAGTTCAAAGAAGGATCGAGATCATAGCCTCGCGCAGGTTGAATGCCCACAAATACATTTCCAAGTTGAATGCCTGGAATCGGAAATGATTCAGTTGCAGTATTCCAGCGATTCAAAACAGATTGCTGAATCGATGCAGGCAAGGTTGAAAAGTAAGCTGTGTATTCTGCTAGAGGTAATGCTTGATGAATGGTGCGTAGCTCTCTTGCTTCTGGATCATTCGTTACGCCTGTGGTTAGTAACTTTACTAGCTCGTCTCCAGTTTCAGGAATGTTTTCAACGTGATATCCCTCATTCTGTAAGGCTTTGAGGATTTCAATACAGCTTGCTGGCGTATCTAGTCCCACACCATTTGCTAAACGCCCATCTCGGCTAGGATAGTTTGCCAAAATCAGCGCAATTTTACGATCGCATTTTTCACTCCGTCGCAAGTTCACCCAATTCTGTGCTAGATCTGCGACAAACTCTACTCGATCTCGAACTGCTTGATAAGTGACTACTTCAGTCTGCAATTCTGGATGCCGCGACTGTACCGATTTAAACGAAATTGCTCGACTAATAATTCGTCCATCGACTTCAGGTAACGCAACATTGATCGCAGTATCACGTGGCGAAAGTCCTCGTAATTGATCATTCCATTGTTCAACGCTGCCACTACTTAAAATCACTTGTAGCACTGGAATATCTAAAGCTTGCCAAAGTTCCGGCACCGTTGAAGAAGGCGACGCGATCGAGAAACTGGTTGTATTTAGCAACAGATCAATTGACGGTTGCTCTTTCGGCTGAAAGTAACTCAGCAATTCACTCTGAACATCTGGATCGCGTAACGAAGATACAAAGACGGGAACAGGACACAGATCGCGATCGCATAATGCTTTTGACAATTCATCAATTACCGTCGTGTTACCCGACAAATAATGCGCCCGATAGAATAAAATTCCTACCTTGCGCCGACTACATACGGAGCGATACGGGCAGCTTTCTCCCGCCCGATATAGTCCCACACGCGGCACAGGCTGAGGCTCGGCAACCGAAGAATTGAGATCAAAATCCAGATAACGCTGCGCCAAAAGCTGAATCACATTGCGATAGTTTTCAACGCCTCCCTCATTGAAATAGCGCCAAACCCGTTCCACTTGAGTAAATGGAACCGTCGAATGGCTCATCAACTCTAAATCCGGTCGATCGTCTCCGGGCAAGACAATCAATGTTGCCCCCGACTGCCGCACAGTTTCACGCACGACTTCTAGTCCGTACGACCAATACGATCGCCCTCCAATAATTCGCAGCACAATCACTTTTGCCTGCTCTAACACTTCTTCGGCATAAGTATCGATCGTCAATTGCTGCTGAAGCTGTAACAGATTCACGCCTCTGACTTCGGGGAAGGGAGTCGGCAACTGCGAAATTGCCCCTGCTAAAGTCTGAATATCCGTATCCGCTGCCGTCATGATGACGATCGGCGCGGGAGTCTGTTCTATGAAGACAACCCCTTCTAGATCAGGAGTCCAACCGCCAGGAGTTGCAGCAATCCGATGCATAAAAATCACACAGTATTATCAGCTTTTCACTCTATCGTGACTCCTTCAGCTTTGCCATCTCTGCCTCTTGAAAGATGGGCAGATATTAAGACTTATATAGAATTGCAGAGATATACCTTTGCCTAATAAACTAGAGCGTTACAAATTCCAGTGCATTCAAATTCAGATTAATAATAAAAGAAAGGCTCATAGAGATCGCGGCATTCTTTTTTGGATGCGATCTCTCCTTTACCACCCTCTGCGCCCGCTCCCCGGATATGACAAGCTCCCGAACTCATTCTGTCGGTCAACTCCTGTCTTGGGCAATATTTCACCAAGTAGTAGATCTGCTACAAGCTACAGTTGGAACAGATGCGATCGTTCTGACTGAAAATCAGGCTCCCAAACGGTTTTTCCTGGCAGCTTCACCGAGCTTTAGTGCACTCATTCAAGCTGATGCGATCGATGCCGATTACTGTCAGTTGCATCTCACGTTCTCGCCTGACCAAATTTCGGCTTTTTTAGAAGAAATCAATTATGCTTTGCCGTTCCTGCTGCAAGAAAATCAAAGCGATCATCAAAGCGAATTCACCTTAAATCTGATTAAACTTTTTGCTCACTCTGCGCACCCTTCAATTCAGCATCAAGTTGAACAAGAACGCTTGATCAATCAAGTCACGACCCTGATTCGCCACAGTTTAAATCTGCCCGTGATCTTAGAAACGGCAGTGCATCAAGTGCGTGAGTTTCTCGAAGCCGATCGCGTGATCATTTACCAGTTCAATTTTCCGGCACCTTCTTGCCTGATCGATGGCGAAGTTCTCACAGCCGATCCGACTGTGCCAAATCTGGATGGCATTACTTATGAAGCGCGTAGCAGCGATAGAATTCCGTCTATTCTCAATTTGATGAATGAGTACAGTGCAGCGAGCCTGAAGCACTTGCAAAAACGCCACAGCGATTCTGTAACTTGGGCAGCCAACAGCACAAAATCCAAGAGTTCAACGGTCGCGTCTTTACTCGATGAGCCTACTGCCATTTCAATTCAAGCTGAACTTGTCACGCCGATCATGGTTCAAGAGGAACTCTGGGGACTGCTAATCGTGCATCAATGTCAGCATCCGCGACAATGGCTGGAGCGCGAAAAAATTCTACTCCAGCGAATTGCTGAACATTTAGCGATCGCAATTTATCAATCCAAACTCTACAGCGAACTGCAACAGCAAAAAAATACCTTAGAGCAGCAAATTATCGATCGCACTCAAGAACTGCGAGACACATTAATTGCAGCCGAATCGGCTAGCCTTGCCAAGTCTGAATTTCTCTCGACGATGAGCCATGAGCTTCGCACTCCGCTGACGACAATTTTGGGAATGGCAGCCACGCTGATTCGCGCGTTCCAAGATACCAACTACATTCTCACGCCTCAAAAACAGATTGAATACTTACAAATCATTCAAGAACGAGGCGAACACCTGCTGGCTTTGATCAATGATTTGCTAGATCTCTCGGAAGTTGAAGCCGGAAAAATGATTTTGGAATGCAAAGAGGTTTCTCTATCAAAATTGGCTCAACAGTCGATTCAACTGGTGCAGGGAAAAGCTGATGCGAAACAAGTCGCATTGTCGCTCGAACTGTTACCACCGGGAGAGCGAACATCCCGTGATTTTCGATTTCAAGCTGACCCGCTGCGGGTGCAACAAATCTGCCTCAATCTGCTAAGTAATGCCATCAAATTCACACCAGAGAAGGGACAAGTGACCATGCGTGTGCGAGTGAGTAGCACTACAGCGATTCTGCAAGTCGAGGACACAGGCATTGGAATTCCTGCTGAGCAGCGATCGCTGCTGTTTCAAAAATTTAAACAATTGGATGCATCCTACCATCGCAAATATGAAGGGACAGGATTAGGACTGGCATTGACTAAGCAATTAGTGGAACTGCATGGGGGTACGATCGAGGTAGACTCGAAAGTCGGGGTGGGATCAAAATTTACCGTCTTTTTACCTTTGCCAAGAGCTTGAATATTTGTTTTGAAGCTAAAATTTTGAAATGTCAACCCCCTTTGTTGTGAAATTTCAAAGTCACGAAGCTGCGATCGCGACCGTGCAATCATTGCAGGAGATGAAAGCAGCGATCGCTGATATGTCTATCTCTGTCAATCGTCCAGTGCTGGTGGTGATTGGCGGAGCCAGTAAGATTAGTGCTGCTGATTATGAACTGATACAGCAACTGTTTGTAAAAGTTCTTGCCCCGATCGCTCAAAAATGGCAAGCAGCGATCGTCGATGGTGGAACGGATACGGGTGTCATGCAGTTAATGGGTCGAGCACGGCAGCAGATTCAAGGAACATTTCCGCTGATGGGAATCGCCCCGGTGGGACTAGCAACTTTACCGGGTCAAGGAATCGACTCGGAACATGCTGCACCCTTAGAGCCACATCATTCTCATTTCCTACTCGTTCCAGGATCAAATTGGGGCGATGAATCATCCTGGTTAGCAGCAGCAGCATCCGAGATTGCGCAGTCGGCACCCTCTGTGACGGTTTTGTTAAATGGTGGCGAGATCACTTGGGAAGATGCTTTGCAAAATGTCACGGTTCAGCAGCGACCTTTGATTGTGATTTCAGGCAGTGGACGTGCAGCGGATTTGATTACGGCAGGCTTGCGAGGAGAACCAACTGACGATCGCGCGATTCCTTTAATCGACTCGGGACGAGTTCAAGCGATCGAGCTAACCGACTTACACCAATTGGGCAAGACGATTGAGGCGATGTTTGCCGCTAATCCCGTTGACGCAGGATAAATTCCGCAATTGCTAAATCCATTGGCGTTGTGACTTTCAAATTCGTCTCTTCTCCTGGAAGAATTTGCACAGGCAGTTGACACTGTTCAAATAACGCTGCATCGTCTGTGACTTCCCAGCCTTGAGTGCGTCCTTCTAAATGACATTTTTTCAACAAGGGCACCGAAAATCCTTGCGGAGTTTGGGCTGCCCACAATTGCGATCGCTCTGGAGTCGAGGCAACTAGACCCTCTGAGACGACCTTAATCGTGTCTTTGACAGGAATTGCTGCAACCAATCCATCACAGGTTTGCAAGGCTTCTGTACAGCGATCGAACAGTTCTGGAGTTGCTAAGCATCGCGCGCCATCGTGAATGAGCACCTGTTCTGCTTCGGGCGGCAGGGCTTGAAGTCCGTTGTAAACCGATTCTTGGCGAGTTGTCCCGCCTTGAATAAAGTGAACAGGCTTGGTCAACTTCAGAGATTGCACGATCTCTTTGAAGTCATCCCAATCGAACGGCTGTCCGATGATGCCAATCCAAGTAATCGTTTGAGATGCTTCTGCGGCAAGCAGTGTCCAGGCAAGAATCGGCTTTCCCAAAAGATCAAGCAGTAATTTGTTGCGGGGAGCTTTGTTCTGGCGTTGCCACGCGCTGCCCATGCGCTGCCCTGAACCTGCCGCAGGAATTAATAAATACACGTTCTCTCAATCCAAGTACACTGACAAAAATAAGGCGATCTCATCCTCATCTGCTCATGCCTGCTTGCTTACGGGCGAGTCAGATCAGGACAAAAAATCGATTTGCTGTTGTCAGTTTATCAGCCTAGCGACAGCCTAAACTCACCCGAGTATCAGTGTTCGTCAAGGTATTCGAGCCGCCTGCTGTCTGACACAGTTGAGCGACCGTGTCCGAATCGAGTCTTGCACCCGAAAAATCAGCATTCGCGATCGTTGTACTTGTAAAACTAGCTCCGCGCAAATCAGCATTTCTAAACACCGCATTGGTCAAATCGCTCGAATCAAACCTGACTCCTGCGAGTTGAGCATTGTCTAATCGAGCATTTCTGAGATACACCCCAACCAACGGTTGATTTGTGAAGTTCGCACCTGTCAAATCTGCTCCACCAAAGAATGTGTTGCCTAACGTTGCGCCTTGAAACACTGCGCCTACTAATCGAGCCGATCCAAAATCCGTATTCAGCAGATACGCATTTGTAAAATTTGCTTGGGCGAGAATCGCTCGGCTCAAAGAAGCCCGACTAATATCGGCTCCTGTGAAATTCACTCCTGAAAAGTCACTAATTCGGCGCTCACTCGATCGCGCATTCACGATCAGTTCCCCGGCTTGAATCCCGCTGAGATTTGCTCCACTGAGATTAGTGCCTCTAAAATCTGTGCCAAACAATGAGGTATTAATCAGCTTTGCATTACTGAGATCGAGGTTTGCCAAACTCGTGTTTGTGAGATCGCAACCGTAACAGGTCTTGGTCGATCGAAATTCTTGAAGTTGCTGCGAATTTTCTGCCCGCGCTGAGACTGCCAATAAATTCGTCAAAACTGCGATCGTCAACCAGCTTTTTTTCATCACGTTCCTTCCAATCCAAAAATCTAAAACCCTTTGCGTAGATCTAGCTAGACCTTATCAAAACTTTAACGAGAGTTCATCAGTAACACCGTAGAGCGAATCAGACTCAGAGTGAACACTGGCGGTGATCCCCCTTGGTGAGAAGCTATGTTCCAAGACTCATCGATCGAAGAAATGCCTGTTGTGTTGGATCGCCTTCCTGATTCAGTCTCCGATTTGTTTCAAGATGCTGGAGTTTGGTTTGATCCAGTAGACTACCCGCTACGTGAAGGAGATCCGGATTGCGATCGCATCTCTCCATCTCTTAAGAAAACAGTACAATCCGATTTCACCACTAGAAAAGCCACTTTACATGCTCTGCAAACTTTGAATCCTGGCAATGCTTTGCGACGTATTGCGCTACATCCTGATGGGAAAACACTTTTAAGCGTTGGTTCTCTTACCCGTACTAGCCCATCTGAACTCACGAATACGGTGCAGATTTGGAATTGGCGCACGGGTCAGCGGCTCTTTTCCTTGCAAGGACATACCGCTCCAATTACCGCAATGGCGCTGAGCCAGGATGGCAAGACTTTAGTCACCGGAAGCCAGGATTGCACGATCAAGGTTTGGCAAGTTGCCACCGGGGAAGAACTAACGACGCTCAAAGGTCATCACAGCCCAATTACCGCGATCGCCATTAGTGCAGACGGGCAGATGGTGGTCAGTAGTGGTTGCAATCAGTATGAGTGGCTAGGTCGTCGCGCGGATCTGACGGTACGCGATCGCAGCTTACGCATCTGGAACCTGCCTCAAGGCGAAAATACTCACATCTTGCCTTGTCTGACTGATGTTCCGATTCTTGCGGTCGCCATGAGTGGAAAAGGCTTGCTCAAGATCGAACAGCGCCCCGAAGCCATTAGCTTAAAGACGGGCGAAGCTCGCTTTAGCTTAAATTGGCTCACACCGTATGAGCAATGGCTCGACATGACTCCAGATTGGCAGCGTGTTGCAACGATCGTGGGTCGGCAGGTCTGGATCCGCAAAGTGGCAACGGGTGAGATCCGCTGTCGAATTCAGCTTGACCCAGCCGATGGCGCGCCACATGTCGCTGCGCTCAGCCCCGATGGTCAATGGTTTGTCGCAGGCTATCAGCGAGTTGATATCCATCCGAAACACCGAAATTATGCGCGTCGCCAGAATCTTTTGAGAATTTGGGATGCAGAGACGGGGCAATTGTTAAATAGCCTTGGGCAAGCAGATTTAGGTCAAGGACTGTGGCAAGCTGTCCAATTTAGTCAAAACAGTCGCTACTTAGTGACCAGCGTTGAGAGTGGGTTAAAAGTTTGGCAATGCGATCGCTAAAGTCGAAAAGACCTGTTTATTCTCGCGTTTCGACTGCGCTCAACCTTCTAGATCCTAGATCTTTACGAGTTGAGTGCAGCCGGAACCTGACCTAACGCAAGCTAGATAATCTTTTCCAATCCATAGACCAAAGACTTCAACGAAATCACTTTCCGAATCGAGAGCAACACGCCAGGCATGTAGCACGTGCGATCGGTTGCGTCATGCCTCAAGGTATAAATTTGCCCTGCTGCACCGAAGATGATTTCTTGATGTGCGACTAGCCCAGGCAGGCGAATACTGTGAATGCGAATGCCTTCTTCTGCCTGTGCGCCTCTTGCGCCTGTGATCTTTTCGGTTTCATGCACAAGCGGCTCATTGTAAGTCTTACCCAGTTCTGCGAGCATCTGCGCCGTTTGAACTGCTGTTCCGCTCGGTGCATCTGCTTTTTGATTATGATGAAGTTCAATAATTTCAACATGATCGAAATACTGAGAAGCTTGAATTGCAGCTTGCTGCATCAGCACAACCCCGATCGAGAAATTGGGCACGATCAAACAGCCCGTACTTGCCTTATCTGCAAATTCTGCTAATTCTTGAATCTGTCCCGCACTCAGTCCGGTGGTTCCGACAACAGGACGTACCCCATACGCGATCGCGGATCTGACATTGTTATACACAGCATCGGGGTGAGTCACATCCACGACGACTCCCAACTCTTTTTCTTGAGAGAGCATTGCCATCATCGATTCATATTCGTTGGTCACGGGGACTTCCAATGCTCCGCAACCAATGACTTCACCGATATCTTCTCCGAGATATTTGGGATTTTTCGCCAGTGCGCCGATTAAATTCATATCCGGCGACTGCGAGACGGCTTTAATAATTTCCCGCCCCATTTTTCCGGTCGCTCCATTGACGACCACTGGAATCCGACCCGCCATATGATGTTCCCAAACTCAGCTTTCTTATCTTAAGGGGCGATTCTGCCAACCCGCTAAACAATTCTTCTGGTTGACACAGAATCCGCATGCGGATTTTATAGGGCAGTTGCATCGATCTCAGCTTGAGTCGATCGCCGATTTGCCAGAAAGGACTGTACGGTTTGAACTCCTGCCCACACTGCAATTCCGCCGAAGATACCTGCAACTGTATTCACCCAGGGATTCTCGGTATGTCCGACAGTACTGACGATATGGATAAGGATCATGTGGAACAGATAGATATAGTAGGTTGCGGCTCCAACAGTTTGGAGTGGCGATTTGATGAATTGAGGAATTGGAACGGTAGGAATCCAGAGCAGTAATGTGCCTCCGAGCACCATCCACACGGCATAGGTGTAACTGATATAGGCATAGCTCAGACGAGTTAAGATTGGAACCAGTGCCCAGAGTAGACTTGTTGAGACTGCTTTTTGTTGTTTGGTGTGAGCGAACTGAATGATCCAACCCATCGAGAACATCCAAAGTAGCATGTGGGGCAGTCGGTCATACAAGTGAGCAGTATTCCAAACCGCGCCTACTCCAAGCTTGGCAATAATTCCGATAACTAGGGTCGCTAATCCAAATTCCCAAGGAGAGACTCGTGCAAATTGTCTCAGAGGTTTGAGGGTGAACAGTAACGAGAAAAGCAGAATGATTTGGACTAACACACTGACAAACCACACTGGGAAAATCGCAGAGACTTCTGGATTCACAAAGTTACTGAATAAGAAGAGCACACTCAAGTCGAAGTCCCGTTTCCAGAGTTGATAGCTGAGGGAAATGATGAGATAAGGCGTGACCAGGTTGCGGAGCAGGGAGAGAATGGGTTGAACGAGTCGCCCTTGCACCAAGGCTTCAGATTGAAATCGAGCGAGGTTGGCTCCTGCGATCATCAAGAGTAGGAATGCGCCCCCAGAGAAATTCATGAGCCCCGCGTGATCGGCAACGACGACGAAGATCGCGATCGCTCTCAAAATGATATTAGTTTCAATCGGGCTGAACGCCTTTTTCTCAGGTGTGAGTGTTTCTAACTGGGCGATTGACAGATGCTCCCAGCCTTGTGGCAAGTAGCCTAGATGCCGCTCCAGTTCCATCGCGAGTTGCACATACGACAACGAATCTCCACCCAGTGAGATAAACGTATCTTCAGGCTGAAGATGCCGCAAGTTCAACAACCGACAGAACGCGGATTCAATGTAATTTTTCCGCTTCGGATCGACTGTTTCGACAGTCGCGGTTGGTGTCTGCTGAGTATACCAGTCTGCAAGTTGTCGGCGTTGCACTTTTCCGGTTGCTGTTTTTGGAAGTTCATCGAGTTCGACAATTGCGATCGCATTGCCTGCATTGACGCCAAACTCTTGAGTTGCTTCTAACACAGCGTCTCGAAGTTGAGATTTATCGATCGTCACTGCCGGAGTCACGGCGACCAAAAAACCTTCTCCCCGTACTGGATCTGGTTTACGACAAATTGCCAGCCCGGTTGTATACCCAATTTTTTCATAGAGCTTTGTCTCAAGGGCTTCTGGATGAACTTTCAGCCCTCCACAGTTAATCACATCATCGGCTCTGCCTTTGTAATACAGCAGTCCATGCTCCAAACTTCCTAAATCTTTTGTGATCAGCCATCCGTCTGCATCTGGAATCGGGGCTTCTTCTCCTTCGATCAGATAAGTCTGCGCTACATGCTCTCCTCGAATGGCAATCCGCCCATCTTCGGTTAACTGCACCTCAACCGAGCCGATCGCTTTGCCAACGGATTCGAGTGCTTCTCCCTCAGCGTTATGCAGTTCGAGTAATGTTGTTCGAGAAGCCTCAGTTAAGCCGTAATGCTGAACAATCCGCGCCTCTGGAAAGAGAGCTTTCATGGCTTCTTTTTCCTGTCGGCTCATATACTGGCTTCCAATCTCGATCCAGCGCACACGTCTGCCCGCATTCCCAATCAAATCTGAATTTGCCAATAACACTCGCCACAGACTCGGAACCGCTGAAATCGCGTTAATCTCACCGCGTTTCAGCATCGCACCGATTTCAGCTGGATTGAAGCCTGTTTCCGGTAAGTAAAGCTGTCCTCCAACCGATGAGATCGCTCTTGCTCGCCCAAATCCGAAAGAATGATAGACCGGAACGCCAATATACTCCCGAATCTCATCAGTGACCTGCATCAAGCCATTGAGTCGGCTAACGACTTCTGCCAAATTGCCGTGGGTCAGTAAAACGCCTTTTGGTTTGCCTTCAGTTCCAGATGTAAAAGAAATAACCGCAGGCTCATGACTCGTAGAAGGTTTGAAGCCTCGACTCATCCAGCCTGCTTCGGAGGTTGGAGTGAAGACACGATCGACTTTTGCAGCATTGATGCGATCGTGATCGTCTCCGTGTTTAAGCGGGACTGCAATTTCTTCGGATTCAAGACAAGTCAATATCGCATCAAGATAGCCTGTGGAATTTAGGGCGACAATTCCAAGGCGCGTTCTCACTGAGTTTCGAGTTTCATCGATCGTCATAGTTCAAGTCAATTTTGCTTGCGACTGACGATTTACCCTAGCTAATTTTGCTTAGATTTAGCAGTATTCTGACGAAGACTTTGTAATAACAAAACAATTTTACGTAATACTAACTCAGTAATCTCCCGCAGGCTAAAACCGTTAATTCAACCGGGGTATAGAAATATCTTGGATTACTATTAGTCTACATTCAGTGAATAATTTAGGAAAACTTGATGGAGCGTGTTAATCGCGATCACCGATTTGCCAAAAACGCCTGCAAGGTTTGATGCCGAGCCAGACACTCAGTCCACCTCATGTTGCTAAGATTGAACAAACTGAATCAGCGCATCATACCAACAGACCAAAGCGATCGCATTCCTCTCAGACTGATCTAGAAGGGATGCGATCGCTCAAGTACACTAGTGCAGCAATTGTGGGTTAGCCGCGATTAATTGTGGCAAAGATATCGTTGAGAATTTCTTGTGCGCCTTGCTCTTTTGCTCGGTGAGCCAGTTCGGTTCCTAATTTCTCAGCATCGACTGCCGCACCAGAAACGCTATCTTTCACAAGCTTTTTGCCATCTAAGCTAGCAACAATTCCGGTCAAGGTGAGTGTGTCGCCTTCAATCTTGGTATTGACACCGATCGGAACCTGACAGCCGCCTTCTAGTTCTCGCAAGAAAGCCCGCTCTGCATAGCACCGATAAGCAGTGGGCTGGTGTTCTAGCACTTTGAGAATTTCAAGAATCTCAGTATCGCCTTCACGACATTCAATGCCTAATGCACCTTGTCCAACGGCATGAAGCGAGATGTCAGATGGAATGAGTTGATGAATACGATCGCTTAAATCCAACCGATTCAATCCTGCCGCCGCCAAAATCAGCGCATCATACTCACCCGAATCCAACTTTGCCAATCGCGTGATCACATTTCCACGCACATCTTTGAAGCTGAGATGTGGATAGTGATGCCGCAATTGTGCTAGCCGCCGCAGTGAAGAAGTTCCAATCACTGAACCTTCGGGTAACGATGCTAAGTCTTTATCCTTGTGCTTTTCATGGACGACCAAAGCATCTGCGGGGTCTTCGCGTTCCGTCACGCAACCTAGCATCAACCCTTGGGGCAATCGAGTCGGCAAATCTTTCAAGGAATGCACTGCGAAATCGGTTGTGCCATTGAGCATTCCATCTTCAAGTTCTTTGGTAAATAAACCTTTGTCCCCAATTTTCGCCAATGCCACATCAAGGATCTTGTCGCCTTGAGTGTTCATCGTATGAACTTCAAACGTGTGTTGAGGAAAAGCTTTCTGTAACTGCTCCTGCACCCAATAAGTCTGAACTAAAGCAAGCTGACTTTTGCGTGAAGCAATCCGAATAGTACGAGTTGGGCTAGAAACAGTTGAGGACATAATTAACGGAAAGTTGGTACGAGCTTATCAAGTGACTATTCTTCACCTTACCGCAGTGTGTTGCCCGATTTGCGCGTCAACTCCGCCGAATTCGTTACAGATGATTAAGCAACTGATTGTAATTGAGGATTGAGAAATCGCTCGATGGTGTCTTGGGTTTGGCGTAGTCTCCAAACTGTACGTCTGTGGAAAAGGGGAATCAGGTAAGGCGTGTCAGTTTAGCTCTTTCGGTAAAGGTTGATTGAATGTGTAAAGCTGGAGCATCGAAACCTGCTGTTCAGATTCAGTATTACTGCCTGTCGAGATTATATAGATGAATCAATTTGTAGAATTTTTGCTTTGACTTGCTCTGCGGTTGCAGGGGCAAGCAATACTCCATTTCGATAATGTCCAGATGCGAGTAAAACATTGGGCTGAACTTCTTCAATCACTGGGGCCGGACGACCCTGCGGACGCGGACGCAACCCAAACCACGATCGCACAACTTCCGCCCCTTTGAGATTTGGACAAAACGCGATCGCTTGCTTCATCACCGCATCAAACATTTCTCGATCGGGCGGCAACACTTCTCCTGATTCTGTTGGAAACTCAACGGTTGCACCGACCCAGTATTCAGCATTTCCAAGTGGGACAATATGCACATCATTCCCTGTGATTACAGGCAAATCTGAATTACTTAGCGGTTGAGGTAAGCGTAGATGAATCGCTTGTCCTAAGACAGGACGAATATCAACGGCTGAAATCTCACGCGATCCAATTCCTGCTGAAATTACAAGATAGTCCGAGTCGATCGAGCCTTCAGAAGTTTGAGTCTGGTGCCCTTGCATCCCCAGTACTTTTGCTCCAAACTTGAAGGCTACACCGCGCATTTTTGCGCCTTCAATCAAAGCTTGAGTGAGTGCGATCGGATGAATTTGTCGATCGCTCGGTGAATAAACCGCAGCACTGGCTTGCTGTAAAAACGGAAACTCTGCATTCAACCGTTCTCGATCCCAAAGCTCTAACGGTAAATCCTGGTTGCGCCGCACTTCAATCAAACGATTCCAGACGGTCAAATCATCTTCTGGAAATTGCAGCATCAAAATTCCCTGACGATTAAACAGAATGGATCGTCCGGTTAATTCTGCTAATTGAGGAACTAAGTGGTTATAGTACTGAATTCCAAACAGTCGCATTCTCAAATTGCGACCTTTTTCTTTTTTACTAATTGCACCCATCAAAACGCCGAGCGCTGCCCCTGTCGAGCTTGGGCACTCTTTCACATCGGCTTGAATTGGGGTCGGCTGCGCGTCTACAACCGTAATCTCGAGGTCTGGAACTTGGCTCAGTTCATAAGCGATCGTAGCGCCAACTACACCACAACCTGCGATCGTCACTTTCATAAATGATTAAGGCGGAGAAATCACACTTTTCATTCTCCGCCTTAAGCCTTAACCTTGCGGAATCAATTTATAGAATGATTCCACGTCTTTCACCGTTTCTCCATAGTAGCGAACAGCGACTTTGTAGTTATTTTCTGCAGATGCTTGGTCGATCTCAACCAAATCATTCGCGATCTGTTTTGCGAGATCCCGTGCAGCTTTTTGCTCTTTTGGCAACAAATCAGTCGAAATGCGACCCATCAGGATGCGCATTTCTCCCAAAGGCCCATGAATGAAATTGCGCGCGAAAATGAAATCTTCTTTCTGAATTAACTCTTGCAATTCGGGCAATCGCTCAGTTAACTGCTGCAAGTCCGCTGTATGACCCTGAATTTCAGCAATTCTGTCGGGAGTGTAGGTCGGCTTCACCGCTGCCGGTCCGCCACATCCCACCATCACAATTGCTAGGAGAGTACAACAAATGAGTCCCAAAATAGACCGATACTTTGACATAACCTTAATTTCTAAATCACTGGGTTACCGCGCTCTCAAAGGGTTTTGAGTCACAGCTTATGTAAAGGAGTGTATCTCAAAACGTGCCTACACCAAAGCCTCCTGTTTACAAATCGCCACCGTAATCGAAAGGCAAAGATAAACTAGGATTGTCACTGTTTTTTGCGCTTAAGTTATGGTTCTCTCCTTCAGACAGGTCGCGATCGCCGCTTCATTATTGACGGTCGGCGGCGGCGCGGGTTTGGTTGCCAATCATTATTTGGTCAATCGCGGTCAGGGACAGCCGTTTCAGGTGCAGCTTGCTCCACCGAGTTCGGTCTCCGTTGCGGCGAATGGCAGAAATAATGAGAATTTTATTTCGTCTGCTGTCGATCGTGCAGGTCCCGCAGTGGTGCGAATTAATGCCGTACGACGGGTGTCGAGCAATGTGCCAGAAGCTTTGCGTAATCCAGTGTTTAAGCGATTTTTTGGCGACCAACTCCCTGCGCCTGAAGATCGAGTGGAGCGGGGAACGGGTTCAGGCTTCCTATTAACCGCAGATGGTCGATTGTTAACGAATGCGCATGTGGTCGATGGAACGGATACGGTAGAAGTGACGCTGAAGGATGGGCGTACGTTTGAAGGGCGAGTCGTTGGCAGTGATCCTGTAACCGATGTCGCGGCGGTGAAGATTGACGCGAATCAGTTACCCACAGTGACGCTTGGCAATTCTAAATCAATTCTGCCGGGGCAATGGGCGATCGCGATTGGCAATCCCCTTGGCTTAGATAACACGGTGACGGCGGGAATTATTAGCGCGATCGGACGATCGAGCCGAGAAGTGGGCGTTTCCGACAAGCGAGTCAGTTTTATTCAAACCGATGCAGCGATCAATCCCGGCAATTCGGGTGGTCCGTTACTCAACGATCGCGGAGAAGTGATTGGGATCAATACGGCAATTCGAGCCGACGCTCAAGGGCTAGGATTTGCGATTCCGATTGAAACGGCTCAGCGCGTTGCAGAACAGCTTTTCACCAAAGGCAGCGTCGATCATCCCTATCTTGGAATTCAAATGATTGATCTCAGTGCTGCGATTCGGGATGAACTGAATAAAGAATTGGATGGCAAGACTCAGGTGACTGAGGAGCAGGGCATATTTATTGCCCGAGTTGCAGAAAATTCTCCAGCCGCGCAAGGGGGGCTGAAACCAGGCGACATCGTTCAGAAGATCAATGGTACGCCTGTCAAAACGTCTTCAGATGTACAAGCACAAGTGGAAGGTAGCCGCATCGGAACGCCGCTTGGAATTGAGGTGAAGCGCGGCGGCAAGACCGAAACGTTGCAAGTCCGCCCAGGAGCATTTCCGAAGCGATAGAACTAGAGAGGATAGGGCGATCGATTTAAAGGTCGCCGATTTGATCTTCGAGTTCCATGCGCTGTTCCATTTGGCGCAAGAAGTAGCCTGTCAGCATGGCAGAGGCGAGCAGTCCTGCGAGATTTTCGCGATCGGTGGTAATTTTGACGTTGAAGCCGTCACTGGGTAGGACACCGACTAAGCCTTGAACGTTGTGCGAAACGATTTGTTTGACTTGTGGGCTAACGGTACGCGCAACACGTTCTAAAACTTCCGGAGGTTGATGCTGGAGATAACGAAGGAGCGCATTCGCATCATTCGCTTCTGCATCGGTATGAAGGAAATTTGCACGGTCAGGATTAAATGCCATTGAGTTCCATTAAAACCTATCCAATTATTTTGGCATTTCTTTACAGATTCGCCCACACTGAAACGAGACAAAATCAAGTCTTTAAACTGTATGCCGTTCCGGATTGCCCCCCCTGAGATTGATCATCCTGAATATCTTCGCCATCGCAATTGGATGCAGCGATCGCTAGAACTTGCAGAACAGGCGGGAAATGCAGGAGAAGTGCCAGTAGGGGCAGTAATTGTGCGAGGCGATACGGTGATCGCAGAAGGCGAAAATCGGCGAGAACGCGATCGTGATCCGACGGCTCATGCCGAAGTTTTGGCGTTAAGGCAGGCAGGACAGGTGTTAAACAGTTGGCATTTAGAAGACTGTACACTGTATGTCACTCTGGAGCCTTGCCCAATGTGTGCGGGTGCGATCGTGCTAGCGCGCTTAGGATTGTTAGTCTATGGTGCGGATGATCCAAAAGCAGGAGCGGTCAGAACTGTATTGAATCTGCCGGATAGTCCAGCGTCAAACCATCGCTTAACCGTGTTAGGTGGAATTTTAGAAGCACCTTGTCGGGAGCAGTTGCGGGATTGGTTTCGGCAGAGGCGCGATCGTCGGAAGTAGGGGAGTCGGGAAACTTCTCCATGCCCCGATTCCCCATTAGACTACGCTCCTAACCAACGCGCAGCATCTTTCGCATGATAGGTGAGAATTAAATCTGCACCCGCGCGCTTAAAGCTGAGCAAGGTTTCCATCACCACCCGTTCCTCATCAATCCATCCATTCAGCGCTGCTGCTTTCACCATTGCATACTCGCCCGACACATTGTAGGCAGCGACCGGAAGATTGCAGGCTTGCTTCACTTGATGAATGATGTCCATGTAGGCTAGAGCAGGCTTCACCATGAGCATATCTGCTCCTTCGGCAATGTCCAGTTCGATCTCTTTAATTGCTTCGCGTGCATTGCCCGGATCCATCTGGTATGTGCGGCGATCGCCAAATTGCGGAGTTGATTCTGCGGCATCGCGGAATGGGCCATAGTAAGCCGAGGCATACTTCGCGGCATAAGACAGAATCGGAATATCCTGGAATCCTGCTTCATCCAATCCTTCCCGAATCGCAGCAACGAAGCCATCCATCATTCCAGAAGGCGCAATGATATCGGCTCCAGCTTTGGCTTGAGAAACCGCAACTTTCTTCAACAGGTCCAACGTTGGATCATTTAAGACGCGACCTGTTAAATCGCCGACTTCCAAAAATCCACAATGACCGTGCGAAGTATACTCACACAAGCAAGTATCTGCAATCACAATCAACTCTGGAACCGCTTCTTTCACCGCCGTTGCTGCTTTCTGAACAATTCCGCAGTCGTGCCATGCTCCAGTGGCATCTACATCTTTGTCGGCTGGAATCCCAAACAAGATAATCGACGGAATGCCCAAGTCGTAGACTTCTTTGGCTTCTTCAACGATTTTATCGATCGATAATTGATACACGCCAGGCATTGATCTGACTTCGGTCGCCACACTTTCACCTGGAACGGCAAACAAAGGATAGATCAAATCACTCGTTGTTAGGACATTTTCGCGCACCATGCGGCGCAGTTGAGGATGGGTGCGTAACCGACGAGGGCGATGAGTTGGAAACATAGGAATATCAACTTCGATAAAAAATCCGAATCAATTCGGGGAGACTTTACAAGTCTAAAACGTGGCTGGAACCGAACGACTGAAGGTAACGAACTGTAAAATGCCTTTGTTAGGTTAATTTGCGCGATCGGGCATGTTAGGGGAAATCTCACCTTAGAGAAGCCCTATGCTGAAAGCGATTGTCGGACACAGTAACGATCCAGATTCCTCCAGCGCCATTGCAGAAGTCATTGCTCAATGTCAAGCTGCACTGAATGGATTAACACCGAATGCAGGCATGTTATTTGCCGCGATCGACTTTGACCACGCTTTGATTTTGCAAGAGATTGATCAAGCCTTTCCAAACCTTGAACTGATTGGCTGCACAAGCGATGCAGAATTATCCGATACGCTGCAATTTCAATACGATTCGATCGTGCTGACGCTCTTTTGCTCAGATGAAATTGAAATCCGCGCCGGGGTCGCGCGGAATCTTGGTGAAGATGCGATCGCTGCCACACGATCGGCAGTTGAACAGGCAACAGGTGCTCAACCACCTCGACTCTGTATCACCATCCCAGAAGGCATCAAAACCAATGGAACCCTGATTCTCAAGGGATTACAAGCTGCATTAGGAGAACAGTTTCCGATCTTTGGCGGCATGTCAACTGACAATTATCGGTTTGAAGCGACCTACCAGTTTTATAAGACTGAAGTATTGACCGACGCGGCTCCGATTCTGCTGTTTTCTGGTGCAGCGCTGAAATTTTCATATGGAATCGCCAATGGATGGGAGCCAATTAGCGTCTCTAGCCAAGTGACCAAAGCGCGAGGCAATTGCGTTGTAACGATTGGAGAGCAATCTGCTTTATCGTTTTTTCGTGAACAACTCGGTGGTGCAGATCCCGTTCCCCAGAATCCTTTAGCAGTTTTTGAAGCGGGAGAGCCTGAGTTTTACTTGCGGGGGTTTAGTGGATTTGATGAGACAACAGGAGAGGTGCACTGTCTGGCAGATGTGCCTGAAAACTCGATCGTCCAAGTGAGTACTGCAGGTCGTGAAGATATTCTTGCTGCGTGCAAAACTGCGATTCAGCAAGCGACCCAATCTTATCCCAGCCCCCATCCAACGATCGCTTTAATTTTTAGCTGTGACTGTCGCTTCAAACTGTTAGGCAGTCGAGTCACAGAAGAATACGATTTGATTCGAGATTGTCTACCTGCTGAAGTAGTTTGTAGCGGTTTTTATACTTATGGAGAACTTTCCCCACTTCATGAGTATGGGGCAACTCGGTTACATAATATGACGATCGTGACCTTGCTTTTGGGGACTTGATGGATGGATTGCGAAGCGTTAAAACAACGAGTGCAAGAACTGGAAAAAGCAAATCGGATTCTTGAGAAGAAATTAAAACGCTCGGAATCGAGTCAGGCTGAACTGGAAAGAACGAATGATCTGAAAGAGGCTCTCTTTAGAAAAGCAATTCGGGATTTACAAGTTTCACAGGAGACCGTTCAAAAAAGTCATGAAATCCTACAGCAGCAGGCTGCCGAACTCGAACAAGCATTGTCGAATCTCAAACTGACTCAAGCTCAGTTGATTCAGAGCGAAAAAATGTCGAGTTTGGGGCAACTGGTGGCTGGGGTAGCGCATGAAATTAATAACCCAATCAGTTTTATTTATGGGAATTTACGCCATGCTCAGGAGTACGCAGAAATATTAGTGCAGATGATTCGGGCATATCAGAATAGCTCGATCGAGGAAATTCAAACGCTCAGCGAAGAAGTCGATCTCTCGTTTGTGTTGCAAGACTTCTCCAATGTGCTGCGATCGATGTCATCAGGAGCGGAGCGCATTGAAGAGATTGTGAATCTATTACGGACATTTTCGCGGCTGGATGAAGCAGAACTGAAGTCAGTCAGCCTGCATGAAGGTCTGGAAAGTACGTTGATGATTTTGGGATCACGGCTGCGGGGCAGAGTGAATCGGCAAGAAATTCGGATTGTGCGCACCTATGGAGAATTGCCCAAGATCGAATGCTATGCCGGGCGAATAAATCAGGTGTTCATGTCATTGTTGAGCAATGCGATCGACGCGTTGGATGTGCGATCGCAAAAATCAGAACCCGACTGGCAACCCCAACTGACGATCCGGACAGAAATTGATTCGGACTGGGTACGAGTCGGAATTGCTGACAATGGAACAGGGATTCCAGAAGCGATCCAAACGCGAATCTTTGACCCATTCTTTACGACAAAGCCGATTGGTCAGGGAACAGGATTGGGCTTGTCGATTGCGTACCAAATCATCACAGAGCACCATCGCGGCAAATTGAATTGTCATTCTGTTGTTGATCAGGGCACAGAATTTTTAATTGAGCTTCCACTACTTTGAGAACAAGCGGAAATAAAGCGACTGAAAGAACTCCTTGATCGGAAAAAGAATGTAAGTGATCGGATTAATCGTCACAATGATGTCGCGAAAATCTCGTTTCGCGAGTGCCACGATCGCCCAAGCGACCCCAGAGGCAGACATCACCCCATAAGGATTTAACTGACTCTTAAAGGGTCCTAAAACCAACTTGCGGATAATACAAGGTGCATCTAATCGCCGCAGGGTAATCAAATCTCCTAAAGCTCGCTTCGATAGCTCATAAAGCGGACTCAGCGCCGGATTCACTTCAGCCTCAGAGGTATTAATCCAAAGTTCTTTGAGCGCTTTGTGCGAAGATTCGGTGACTGTTTCAAGGAATAGCTCTGCGAGTCTCCAAGTTGAGAATGTATTCACTTCATAGGAAGTCTGGATTGCGGCTGGTGTGCGATCGCCATAGACATTGACGCCATGATTCAGAATGAAGATGTCTACCTTTTGCAGCCGCGATCGCAATTCTTCTTCCGCTCCAATTTGCCAGTGCAGCACTTCTATGCCTTCAGCAAACGCGCGATCGCTCGTCGTTAGCGCAACAACTTTCGCTCCATGCTTCGATAGCTCTGCAATCAATGCTTGCCCTAATGCTCCGGATGCGCCAGTAATAGCCACTGTTTTGCCTTTCAGCGCCAAACTTGTCCCTAACAATTTGTCCACAATTGTAAAATGACCACAATAATAAGCATTCTGATCATCAAAATGATGTCGCCAATGGTAGGTTCGATTCACAATCCAAGGCTTGGGCAACTCAATTAAGTCACCGGGCTTATGAGTCACATCGGTTTGCAGCAGTAACCCTTGCGATCGGGCAACAGCTGGAATTAAGAAGACCAGCGAATACAAGCAACCGATCCATAAAACAGGCAATTGAGTACAGGCTGCCAGAATTGCAGCGGCACCTAGCATCGCGATCGCTTCTGGCACATCATTATTGAGTTGCGCCTTTTGGTACATCTCTAAGCTTGTAATCGTTAAATCAGGACGATAAGCCTTGTGATGTAAATTGTGTCCTCGCTTTAGTGGCTGCCAGTAGTGTCCAGCAATGTGGTAAGCGTCTCGCACCAGTTCCGTGAACACGATCGCAGACGCTCCCAAGAGGCATTGAATAGCAATCTGAGGCAAAAGGGAGAAATCCATGAAGTGGGTATAACGTAATGCTTCTTAATAATTCTTTCCCTACTTTACCTTGAGTCTGTCGATCCAAATCTTAATTCCAATCCATTTCGCGACTGGATTGATCCGATCGCAGTGTTTCAAAGGGATGTTGTAAATCGTCTTGCGCTTCTTCGATCGAGATGCACACCTGTACCGGGCCATAGCGATCGCGAATGGCTCCATCGATCTGCTCGATAATCCATTCACTCGCTCCCAGAAAGTCTGGATGCACGAAAACTCGCATTTCGACTAAAACTTGTCGCCCGACGATTCCGCGCGATCGCACGTCATAACATTGGGTCACCCCTTGCACCTGTCTGACCATTTGCCCGATCGCTTCAGGTGCAATTGCAACTTGTCTGACCATTAACGGTAATTGCCAATTTAAAACCCGCCAGCAGCTCAATCCGGCGGTAATTACCATGACGATCGCCAACAAGGGATCAAGCCAAGCATATCCCTTCCAAATTCCCAGGAGTCCCAGGAGCAAAAACATCGTCAGCCAAGCGTCCTGCAAAATCTGACGCGCATTCACTTTCAAAATCGAGCTATCGAGCGTCCGTGCCACTTTTCGCTCAAAAAACGCTAAGCCCACACTGGCGAGAGACACGATCGCGAGCAGTCCAATCACAGATAGCCGCATCCGAATCGGTGGCAGGATAGCTAGCGTAGGCTGATTGGCTAATTGCTCGATGGCGGTTCCAGACAAACTGAGGCAGGCAAATCCTAATAATGCGACTAGCAGCAACGCCAACATTGCTTCCAACCGACTATGCCCCCAAATTTCTCGCCCTGGGATGCGATGGGGTGAAGAGATTGCAATTAAACCGAGCACTGTACTGAAGCCATCAATAACAGTATGAAGACATTCAGCCACGATCGCTAAAGATTTTGTTGCCCAAGCTGCACCCACTTTTACAACTAACATGAGTAGCGTCAGCCAAAGTGTCATCAATAGAATTTGGCGGCTTACTCCTTTTTGATTTCTGACTTCAGCCATAACGCGCTCTAAGGTAGGAGGATGATGGAAAAGGCTGACATCCCTCACCCTGAATTTAAGTTATGCAGCACTCTGATATTCGATTATTGGTCTTAGACATTGACGGGACAATCGCAGGCAAGTCTAATAATATCCGCGAACCTGTGCTTGCAGCGATTTCCGACGCACAGAATTCTGGGGTGCAAATTGCGATCGCGACGGGTCGCATGTATCGCTCTGCACTGCGCTTTTATCAAACCGTGGGGTCTTCTCTGCCGTTAATTGCCTATCAAGGCGCATGGATTCAAGATCCTGCGACGAATCAGATTCTACGGCAATGGTCAGTTCCCAAAGCACAAGTCTTGGAACTGCTCGACTATTTTGAGCAATCGCATCTCCGAGAATTGTTATCAATTCATTTCTATATCAATGACGATCTCTATATTCGATCGATGACTCCGGAGACGGCAGCTTATGTTCAGCGATCAGGCATTGTCCCAATCGAAGTTGGGGATCTGCGGAATACATTAGATATGGAACTGACAAAAGTTTTGGCGCTCAGCGACGACACTGAACTCATTGATACGATGCTGGGGTCGCTTCAGAAGCAGTACACTCCTGCTGAGCTTTACCTAACAAAATCTGTCGCAACGTTCTTTGAGGCAACGAATCCGGCTGCAAATAAAGGAACGGCTGTGAAGTATTTAGCTGAAGAAATTCTGGGTCTGAAGCCTGAGAACGTGATGACGATCGGTGATAACTTCAACGATCTCGAAATGATTCAATATGCTGGAATTGGGGTGGCAATGGGAGATGCTCCGGGCGGAGTCCAACAATATGCCGATTGGGTTGCGCCGAGCGTTGAAGCAGATGGAGCTGCGATCGCCATTCGGAAATTTTTGCTTTAAAACAGAAAGAACGCCGACGACTGGCCGTGTTTCGTCTCGGCGTTCTAACTGGTTCGCTCCTCACACTCCAATACTATAGGCGGGTTCAATAGCTTTGTCACGTGTTTGTCGATAAAAATTCGTTATGTCGATAACATGACGACGGTGTGACAGGATAAAACGATCCCGAATCGAAAATTAAAGTGTTTCCGGCGCTACAACACCAAGTCCCTGCTCTAAAAGCTGTTTTAACAGCCAATGAGTAATCATTACTAAAGCTAATCGACATTGTGCCACCTGAAGATGAATTGTGTCGTACTTTACAATTTGGCAATTCTGATAAAAAGTCTGAAAGGCTTCACTCAGAGAAATAGCAAGGGTTAGAGGATTTGTCTCCTCCCATTCATCTAGCGTCGCGATGATTTGAGACAGCAACTCTGATTCTTTTTGTAATAAAAATTTACTTTCGTTCAGCCATTTAGCTGAATCATTTTCTACACTTTTATCTATGTGATTGGAACGAGATGCCATCTCGATCAGGGCGGTGCATCGCGCGTAACTGTACTGACAGAGGAAGATTTTAGAGTCACCGGAGGATTCGCGCTTCAGTCTGAGAAATGACCTGTCAGAAGCTCTGTTCGTCTCATCGGTGCAGTGAGAAAGGATTTCCTGAAGATATTTGGCGATCGCGCGATCGCCAAATTCAAATACCAATCTGCCCGGCTCTAGGTAAGTCACCGTGAGATCACGGAGAAGCTGATTTTCAGTTTCTTCATCCGAAAGATTAGATGGAGAGTGTCGCAGAAAGTGAATGATTTTGTCCGCAATTTCCGCAGGTGTTGAACTGGATCTCGCCCCCAATTGCAAGGCGATTGTCGAGGCATATGCCACTACCGAAGTCGCACTTTTAACTCGTTTTAAAGCAGGGCGAGGCGCTAGAAGCTTGATGATTTCTCGGTTTTTTTGAAAGTCTGAATTCTCGATCGACTGATTTGCTACTTGAACATCTTTCCGTAGGGAGATTGCCTCATAAATTTTCAGCAGTAACAATGAGCGGAGCGTAGGATAAGTGATCTTCGGTAGGTTACAATTCACAGTAATTACGGTTTGCGCTCTGAAATGGGATAGGTTTCGGTTTAAAAAGTTCAAAAATACCAGCATTTTATGGTCAATTCTGTAAAGATCACCGTGATCTCACTGGCGATATGTCATTTTCTAAGTATGATCTCGTAAGTCAGTGAAATTTAGGCAACCTTACAGCGATTGCTCATCCTACCTGGTTCGCCTGTGACTTGATTGCAATCTCGCTGACAACTCAGCGCTTGTCAAAGTCCCATTGTTCTCAAACAGCCTATAACTTATGTACTCAGTTAATTCTCCTCAAAATTCCGATGCGGCTCGTCCATTCCTAACTTGGCAACGAATTATCGATTGGGCACAAGAGCATTATCGTGTCCGCAATTTTAGTAAAGATGAGCGGGTTCCGACTCGCCCCGGTTTGCTCTATTTGGTTCAGAAAGGTGCGGTTCGGTTAGTTGGAACGGCGCAGGTGAATGCGACAGGCGGCAATGCATCCCGTTTGGCTCGCATCAGTCCTGAAGAAGCATTTTTGGGATTTGTTGGAACGGGTCAACCGTTTGAAATTGTTGCTCAATCACCGTTTACGCTCCAAGCCTACGCACATGTGGATCAGACTTCGGTCGTGTGGATGTACTGGCACGATCTGGATAATTGGCCACATTTTCGTCGTGAGGTATTGGATGCGTTCCGGTATCAGCATCAGCGGAAGTTGCTGTGGTTGAGTACGTTAGGTCAGCGTCGAACGATCGATCGCTTACTGGGCTTCTTGACGCTCTTGATCGAAGAGTATGGGGAACCGACTGATGAAGGGTATTGCCTACCGTTCCCATTGACGCATGCGCAAATTGGAAGCGCGATCGGATCTACACGGGTGACCGTGACGCGGTTAATGGGTAAATTGCGTCAGAAAGGCATGATTAAGACTCAGGGTGACAATCTACTATGCTTGCCTACCGATTCAGTGATTACTCGGTCAGAAGGAAAGTTGAACGAAAATTAGATTGGGCTGGTAGCTGTAGAAGGTTGAAGTTAAAAAACGCGGGGTTCCTAAGTGGAATGCCCGCGTTTTTTCAGTCATATAAATGAAGAGAAGCATCTAGTCAACCGCATTAATTTTGCGGAGTGGGGAGATGGGGAGTGGGGGGTAGCAACCATGATTTCAGATCTTCACTTTTATCCCCTATCCCTCTATCTCCCCATCGAATTTAGGTGAACTACTTGGAGATGATTAGAGAGTTGAATCTAGCACATTAGCGAATCGAAGGAGCCGAGACTGCTGGCGTGATGGCAGCTTTGCTGTCGCTGAGCGCGATCGCATTCGTTCCCTTGCGATCTGCTAAGGTCGGCACTTCATCTCGCAGACGTGCCGTTAACTGCAAAGTTTTCGAGTCATAAATCTGTGTCAGCATTTTCGGATAGAAGCCGATGCCGATAATGGGAACCAGCAACGAGGCAATGATAAACACCTCACGCGGCTCTGCATCGATCAGATTTTCGTGTGACGTTAACTCTTTATTTTCAGGACCGTAGAAGATCTCACGCAGCATCGACAATAGATAAATCGGGGTGAGAATGACTCCGATCGCAGCCAGTGCCACGACAATTACCCGGAACGTCATGCTGTAAGCATCACTGGTCGCAAACCCAACAAACACCATCAATTCCGCTACAAATCCGCTCATTCCAGGCAATGCCAAGGATGCGAGCGAACATGCCGTAAACATCGAGAAGATCCTCGGCATCTGTTTACCAACGCCGCCCATCTCGTCCAGCATCAAGGTGTGAGTACGATCGTAAGTTGCTCCCACTAAGAAGAACAAACTCGCTCCGATCAAACCATGCGACACCATTTGTAGCACTGCACCGCTTAAGCCTAAATCAGTAAACGATGCGATCCCAATCAGCACAAAGCCCATATGGGAGATCGAAGAGTAAGCAATTTTCCGCTTGAGGTTGCGTTGTGCAAATGAAGTTAATGCCGCGTAAATGATATTCACGACACCCAGAATCACTAGTGCTGGAGCCACGATCGCATGAGCCGCAGGCAGCATTTCTGCATTCATCCGAATCAAGGCATATCCGCCCATCTTCAAGAGAATTCCAGCCAGCAACATATGCACGGGTGCAGTTGCTTCCCCGTGAGCATCCGGCAACCACGTATGCAACGGGATAATCGGCAACTTCACCGCATAAGCGATTAAGAAAGCCGCATAAATCCATAACTGAAAGTTGACCGGGAAGCCTCGATGCGCCAAGGTTTGCATATCGAACGAAGGCGTATCGCCATAAAACGCCATCGCTAATGCCGCAACCAAAATGAACAGCGAACCGCCTGCGGTGTACAAGATAAACTTTGTTGCTGCATACAACCGCTTTTTCCCGCCCCAAATTGCCAGCAAGAAATAGACCGGAACGAGTTCTAATTCCCACGCTAGGAAGAACAGCAGTAGATCTTGAACGGCAAATACAGCGATCTGTCCGCCGTACATTGCCAACATGAGGAAATAAAATAGGCGTGGCTTGAAGGTCACAGGCCATGCTGCCAAAATTGCCAATGTCGTAATAAATCCAGTCAGAATCACCAACGGCATCGACAGCCCGTCCACGCCAACTGACCAATTGAGATCAATTTGAGGAATCCAGGCATAGCGCTCGACGAGCTGCATCTCTGGGTTGGAGAAATCGTACTGGGTGTAGAACGTATAGACAATGAGCAGAAAATCAAGCAATCCGACAATTAGGGAATACCAGCGAACGGTTTTGCCATCTTTGTCGGGGAGGAAGGGAATGGCGAGTGACGCAACGATCGGGAAAAGAATGATCGTGGTCAGCCAAGGAAAATTTGCTGTCACCATGCGTACTGTTAAGATTTGTTTATGAGTAGCAAAAGAATTCGTATGGATTCGTGATATGACAATCCTAGTCGGTTCTTTCTGAAACCTCAGGATTGTTAAGACTATTTGCAGATGGAGCAGGGTGAGGCGAACCCCACCCTGTGCCAGCCAATCAGGTGATACCGGAGAAGACGACTAATCCTAGAACTGCGATGAAGATAATCAGCGCATAGAATTGAGCGCGCCCATTATCGAAGTATTTCAGTCCTTCGCCGGTTAAGACGGTGGCGAGTCCAGCGAGGTTGACGACCCCATCTACGACTTTGGAATCCACTTCTAAGACTTGGCGAGCTAAGCGACGGCTTCCCATCACAAACACTTCGTTGTAAATCTCATCGAAGTACCATTTGTTCTTGGACAAGCGATATAACGCAGGGAATTTGGCTGCGATCGCGCTGGGATCGATTTTGCCTCGCAGATACATCAGCGATGCCAACGTGATTCCAATCAAAGCGATCCCAACTGAATTTCCGCCCATGATCAGGAATTCCGTCAGGTTTTCCTCACCCGCTTCCGCCGCAACTTGTACAGCCTCGCTCGGTGCATGGATGAAATGCTCAAAGTAGTTTGCGAACGGCGTTCCGACTAAACCAATCAGCATGGATGGAATTGCCAGAATCATCAACGGCAGCGTCATCGTAATCGGAGATTCATGCGGTTCGCTGTCGTGGTGATGATCGTGATCATGATCATCTGCGGGTGCTTCGATCGTGAGTTCACGAGGATCCATTGCGCCAGGCCCAAAAGCTAAACCTGCGAGTTGAAGCTGCTCGTTTTTGATGGTTTGCTTGACATCAGCGCTCTCGCCTCGAAATTCGCCTTCAAACGTTGTGAAGTACATCCGGAACATGTAGAACGCTGTGATGCCAGCCGTTGACCACGCAATTGCCCACATCACCGGATTCACAGCAAAGGTCGAACCCAAAATTTCATCTTTTGACCAGAATCCAGCAAAAGGCGGAATTCCACAAATGGCTAATGTTCCAATCAAAAAGGTCGTGGCAGTAATCGGCATGTATTTCCGCAAACCGCCCATCATTCTCATATCTTGAGCGTAGGCTGCATCGTGACCAACCACTGCTTCCATGCCGTGGATCACTGAGCCGGAACCTAAGAACAGCATTGCCTTGAAATAAGCGTGAGTCATCAGGTGGAATAATCCAGCGCTATAAGCTCCAACGCCCATTGCCATCACCATGTAGCCAAGCTGCGACATCGTTGAATACGCTAAGCCTTTCTTGATGTCGTTTTGCGTAATCGCGATCGATGCTCCCAAAAAGGCAGTAAAGCATCCTGTCCAAGCGATCGTATCCATGACCACCGGAATGCCCTCAAAGACGGGGAACATCCGCGCGATCAAAAACACACCTGCTGCAACCATCGTCGCTGCGTGAATCAAGGCCGAAATCGGAGTCGGACCTTCCATTGCGTCTGGTAGCCACACATGCAAAGGAAACTGCGCCGATTTTGCGACTGGTCCTAAGAACACCAAAATCGCGAACAATGCTGCGATAAAGCCACTGAGCGATCCCGTTGCCACCATTTCTTGCAAGCGGGTGCCGATTTCTCCGAAGTCAAAGCTTCGAGTTGCCCAGTATAAGCCCAAAATTCCAAGTAATAATCCAAAGTCACCGACTCGGTTGGTTACAAATGCCTTTTGACAAGCATCTGCCGCAGCTTTGCGGGAAAACCAGAACCCGATCAGCAAATACGAACACATCCCCACCAATTCCCAGAAGATGTAGACCTGTACCAGGTTTGGACTGATCACCAAGCCTAACATTGAGGAGCTGAAGAGGCTCAAATAAGCATAAAAGCGTACATAACCCGGATCGTGTGCCATGTAGCCATCGGTGTAGATCATCACCAAGAAAGCTACAGTCGTGACAACCACCAGCATCAGCGAGGAGAGTGGATCAATCACATATCCCATCGTTAGACGGAAATCTCCGGCTGCTGCCCACTCGATCGATTGAGTGTAGGGGGCATGTCCTTGAAATTGGCTCCAGAAGAGAGCAAACGCATAGGTCATCGCCGCGCCGATCAAAGACACGATGAAGATAGAGTTCGCTTTTCGGAGCTTGTTGACATCCTTATTGAAGGTAATCAGCCCGAAGCCCACTAACATCGCGCCTGCCAGGGGCAAGACGGGGATGAGCCAGGCGTATTGATAAATCGATTCCATCGCTCGCGCCCAAAGTTTAAGAGTTCGTTACATTACCAGAGTAGTCAATTTCGGTTGCCCTGGTTCATTCTGGATTGTAAGCCAGAGTTATCAATTTTCTTGATAGTCTCTATCATCCAGGATTTCCAATTTGTTTATAGACAACATCTGCATACAGAAGGGTAAAACTGGTAGATTCTCTTAACAATTCGCAGCAAAATTCAGCGATCTTTTAACTGCGTGAATAAAAATTGCGGCTCTAAAAGTCTCAGCTTTATCTGGTTTACACTCAGATTCGACATGCTGTGTAGCATTAAATACAATGAAACCCCAATTTTTTGCAGTTAAGCTGGCAATTCTCACCTGTTTAGTTCCGGTAAGTGCTCAGGCTCAAGCGATCGCAGGGTTTACAATTTTTGGTGACAGTCTTTCAGATAATGGCAATGCGTTTAGAAATACAAATGGTTTAGTTCCACCGAGTCCGCCATATGTAAATGGTCGTTTTACGAATGGAGTTGTTTGGATTGAAGATCTTGCGACAAAATTGAATTTGACCCCGACTACGATAAATTTTGCATTCGGCGGAGCCACAAGCGGCACTAACAATACCATTACGCCGCTACTACCTGGGGTCACAACTCAGGTGAATGGCTTTTTACAATCTTCGCCTTCTGTTAGTCCAAGTCAGGCGTTTGTCGTTTGGGCAGGAGCGAATGATTATCTGGGCGGTGGAATCACAAATCCAGCGATCCCGGTTGGAAATATCGGTGCGATTTTGCAGCGTTTGACAGCAGCAGGAGCGAATAAGCTAGTTGTACCGAATCTGCCGGATTTAGGGCGGGTTCCAGGGACGGTAGGAAATCCGGTGCAAAGTGCGGGATTGACGCAGCTTTCAACCGCGCATAATCAAGGATTGCAGGCTACTTTACGATCGCTTGCCCAAAGTAATCCGAATTTGAGCATTGTTCCGATCGACATTAATGCGCTATTTAACCAAGTTCTCAACGATCCGGCACGATTTGGCTTTACGAATGTCACGCAGGCTTGTCTTGGAACTGGTGCAAACTGCGACCAGTTTTTATTTTGGGATCAATTGCATCCGACAGCCAGAGGGCATCAGATTATTTCAGAATATGCGTTCTCGCTGTTGAGTGCGCCGTTGTCGATCGCGCCTCAGACTGAAATTGCATTAGGCGTGGCACGTCGTCCTTCCAGGGATTTAGACGGTCGAATTTTAGCGCTTCGGCAAAACCCTAACCCAACGTGAGTTCGACGAGGGAAAGTAGCGCAAAAGAAAAGCTGAGACTACGTTTGAAAGAGTAATCAAAATCTTTCGAGTCTCAGCTTATGGAACCTATCGTATCGCGCCTCGACCTGACAGCTTTGTTCTGCGACGTAGACGACTTCTGCCAGACCTTTGAATGGGCATGGGCACACCAGCCCCAACTGCCGTCGATGCCTGGAGAGAAACGCAGTCGTTCCCGGTTGCGCTTGAGTGAAGTGATGACCATCGTGATTGCCTTTCATGCTTCTGGTGCAAGGACATTCAAGGATTTCTATACCCTGACCGTTCTACCGCATTGGCGCAAAGCGTTTCCGAATTTGGTGAGCTACACCCGATTTGTGGAACTGATGCCTTGGTGCTTGATGCTGTTGTGTTGCTTCCTGATGACCCGACGCGGCGAGATGACGGGGATTGCCTTTGTCGATTCCACTCCAATTGAGGTGTGCCATCCCGCCCGTGCCCACAGTCACAAGGTGTTCAAACATCAAGTGGGTTGGGGCAAAAGCTCAACGGGCTGGAAGTTCGGCTTCAAGTTGCATCTGATCATCAACGAACACGGAGAACTCCTGGCGTTCAAGCTGACTCCTGCCAATACTGACGACCGTGCTCCTGTGGCTGAAATGACCGAAGGCATCTTCGGCAAGCTGTTTGGAGACCGGGGCTATATCTCACAGAAGTTGTTTGAGGAACTGTACGAGCGCGGCTTGAAACTGATCACCAAACGCAAGCGCAATATGAAACAGAAGCTCGTCACGCTGATGGATAAGATTCTGCTGCGAAAGCGTTCCCTCATTGAGTCAGTGAATGACCAATTGAAGAACATTTGTCAGATTGAGCATTCTCGTCATCGCAGTTATTGGAATTTTCTGGTCAACCTGATGGCCGGGTTGATTGCTTACACCTATCAGCCCAAGTTACCGTCGCTCGATTTGCAACCGAAAGGGTTGCCTGCTTTGCCTCCTGCCATCTTTTAGCGTGTCGAACTCACGTTAACCCAGATCAAAAACTGGGCGTATTCGTGAATGGAGATTTCAATTTTGGGAATTGGGATAGCAACAACGGCATCGTTGGCTACGATTTCGATACCAAGAGCGTCAGCATTGGTGCAGATTATCGTGTGACCGATAACTTAGCTTTAGGCTTAGCACTGAACTATGGACAGAATAATAGTGAACTTAACAATAATCTTGGAGAAGTAGATGTGAGTAGCTTCTCGGTTTCAGCCTATGGCAGCTATAGCCGAGAGAAGTTTTATGCGGATACGTTGATTAATTCCGGATGGAATAAATTTGACATTACACGAAATCTGAACGTGACTGGATTTCGTTCTGCGACTGCGGAGCCAGATGGGAAGCAGTTCTCGGTTCGGTTCAATTCTGGATATAACCTTGGCTCAAATGAACTCTCAGTCGGTCCGATGATTGGAGTGCGATATACCAAAGTGAAGATTGATGGCTACACCGAACGGGATGGCAGCATTTTGAATCTGACTGTGCCTGACCAAGAGGCGGATTCGGTAATTCTAAATATCGGCGCGCAGCTAGCTTATGATTTTCGTTCTCCTTCTGCAACTATTACGCCATTTATTGCAGCGAACTATGAACATGAATTTGCGAATGGTAGCCGCGAGATTGTGACGGAATTAGCGAGTCAGCCGGGGATTCCTAATCGAATTCGTACCGGAGAACCCGATCGAGATTTTGTCAGATTAAGTACTGGCGTGCAGGCGCAGTTTGCCAACAATCTTTCGGTTGGGGTTGGGTATGAGACGGTGTTAGGAAAACAAGATGTGAGTGATCATGCGGTGCAGGCGCAATTGCGATATCAATTTTGATTTCAGGACATTCTTTAGGAAGATCGCGTAGATCAAGATTAAAGCCGTGACGATCGTCGATCATCACGGCTTTATTTAGCTTTGAACAAAATTTGCTCTGCTGATTTTACTGACCCGCACTTTGAGGCGGATCAACAAAGCCGAGTTCTTGCAGTTGTTGATAAGCTTGTTTGCCCAAATCCCGCGTCGGTTGTTGGCTACGGATAATTTGCACTAACAAAGGCACAGCCAATTCAGGCTGATTCATTGCCCGATGCGCTACCGCCAAGCGATAGGTTGCTTGATCTCGTAATTGTGCTGTCTCCAACGCTTTTTTCCGCTGGCTATCTGCGACACGAGTATCAATCCCAGAAAAGCTAGCTGCCAAATCTTGGTGGAAGTTGGACAACTGATTGTAGACTTGGCGAGCTTCTTGCAGCTTTTTCACCGCCAAAGGCATATTCTGCGATCGAATCGCTTGCTCAGCTTCATTCATGAGCTTTTGCCCACCCTGTAAACTCAGAACACCCCCTTCACCCTGGGTCGCGGTCGGGCGCACCACATTTGGATCAGTCAGATCGATGGGACGGGGCTGACCTGCTCCGGGTGCAGGTTTGGGAGTCTGTGCTTGGACAGCAGGAGCCGCAAACATCACACCTGCAAGCATTGAGAGCGAAAGAATGCCAGAGATGGAAAGAGGTTGAATCGTTCTCAGATGAGCCATGAATAATTGCAGAATGTTTTTAATAGGACAACTTGGAACTCTCGGATCTTATCACTGAAGAATCCTTTTTCAAATGAAGTAAAAAAAATCCAAAAGTTCGTCCGATTTAGTTCGCAATTCCGATTGGACACCAATAAGAATAGTCATCGGTTATTTTGCCTTCTGAAACACGAAGTCCGATTCCGGCGGGAACAAAATGATCCGTTCCATCGTTAAATAACCAGGTACTCCATAAGGCGGTCATCTCTTTATTCGCAAGGTCGATCGTCGGAAATTTCAAGAGTTCCTGATAGACATAAAATTGATCGGTGTACCAAGGATCTTGATTGGGGCTTTGGTCACTGATTTCCCCTGCAATTACGGAAAAACATCCTTCTCCTTGTCTGCCAAATACAGGTTTTCCAAAGTAAGTGTCACCCATTTCTTCAGAAGTTTGAACTGTTTTTGGAAACAAATCAAAGACGGTTTCAGCCTGTTCTGGAGAGAAGAAATCTAATCCCAAATCGGTAATTAAAGCGAAAATACTTTTTGGCTGCAATGCAAAAGCAGATGCAAAATTGACGATCACTAGCTTTCTTTTAAGAATCAATTCTTCTAGCGCTGACCACAGTTCTTGACCATTTGGATCGCGATCGAAAATTGCCCATTCGACCGGATACCACATAAATAAAATGTCGATCGCTTCTCCTGATCTCTCGTTAAACAAGTATTGATGATCTTTAATACGAAGTTGTTCAATCTCAAAGACCTGATGCGGTTGATCGACAAATTTGCTTAGCCAGCGCATCGTTCCCATATCTTCGGGATTGTCCAGCGTGGTCATCGCAATGTTACAGCGATCGAGGGATTTCCCTAACCAATTTGCAGCGCGTTTAATCGCTTGATTAATTGAATTTCTGAGAACAGGTTGAATCTGAGTTTCAGCAGGCTTGAATCCAAAATGTTCTGCAACTTTTGTGTTGCCTTCTAAACATTCAAACCAAAAACTCGGGGTTTGGACATTCGCTTCAATGACTTTATAAACTTCTTCTTGTTCGTTCCAGCACCAATCGAGCCGCATACAAAACGGCGGCAATCCATCAAATTTGATCACTCGAACGGTTTCTTCTGGAAATCCATATTCGAGCAAGGTTTCTTCATCAAATCCACGAATTACTGACCAGAGATGACTCAGCACAGTGCCAACTCGTTCTGCTGCATCTTTCATCCGAGAAATTTGTTGTTGTGAAACGGGATGACAGTGATACAGCGCATACGGTTCTAGCGAAACGCCAGCGTTTGGAACGAGGTTGTACCAAGGCATTTGAAGTTGGCGGAAGAGACGATCGCGCTCTGTTCCAGTAAATAAACTACTCATCCTCCAGAACGACCTCCACCGAAGCTGCCAAATCCACTCCGGCCGGAAGCTGGACTAGACACGCGGCTTCCAGACGAGCTACTTCCGCCAGAACGATAGGAGCTACCTGAAGAACTCCCGCCTGAATAACTTCCGCCTGTCGGTGAGCATCCGGGAGGAAGATATCCTTGAGCATTGGGCTGGCAGTTCTGTGTCGAAGAAGATGAACAGGCTGTAAAAAGCGAGAGTATCATGGAGGACACTGCCAAGCTACACAGCACTTGATAGCGATTAGATTTCATAGATTTCCTGTGAACAGGCACATATATATGTCAGATACAAGCTAATCTCAAGATTCCCGAATCGTTGAGGTTAAAAACCGTAAAGCAGTCGCGAAATTCAGTGAGCGACAATTGAAATTGAATCAGTGAAACCGTTGGAGAACAGCGCCATGACGAACGCATCTACCCCTCAAGGAAATGCCAGTATTCCTGATGAGAATCGCGGCAAAATTCTACAACGCGGTGGAGAAGAATTACTGGTTGAAAAATTAGACGATCGCTTTGCAGTGAATGCGACTTCTAAACAGCAGGCTTGGGATCTGGTGAATAAAGTTCCAGTCCAGATCAACCCGGGTGCGGCTCCTCCTCAATTGACAGAATTTATTGTCGATCCGGCACAAAAAGATCAAGTCTTAAATCAAGTTCGCTCTGATGCTCAGGTGAACTATGCGAGTCATGTTTATCAGGTTCAGGGTAGCCCTGGTTCTCAACTTTATGTGACGAATCAAATTACGATTCAATTTGATCCTGCTGTCAAAGCTGAAACGATGAGCGCGATCGCCCAGGAATTTGGTTTAGAACAGGTGAAACAGATTGCAGGAATTCCAAATACTTTCGTGTTTCAACTGACCGCAGATTCAAAAGAGAATCCGCTGAAAATTACAAATCGTCTCATTTCGCGATCGGAGATTCTTACTGCCGAACCTAATATCATTGTTCGCCAGCAAGCGCATTATCGCCCCAAAGATTCGCTGTATTCAAAGCAATGGCATCTGAATCATTCAGGCGGGCAAGATCTGGCAACTGGAGCACATGTATTTGCTGAGCAAGCTTGGGATATTACACGTGGAAGTCGATCGATTGTGGTTGCTGTGATGGATGATGCCATTGATCTGGGTCATCCTGACTTTCAAGGCTTGGGTAAGGTTGTTGCGCCGAGGGACTTTAAGGGCAGAGACTTTAATCCGGCACCAGACGACTTGGGTGAAGATCATGGCACTTCTTGTGCAGGCGTTGCGGTCGCTGAAGAGAATGGATTTGGGACAGTGGGAGCGGCTCCGGGCTGTGCTTTGATGCCGATTCGGACAACGGGATTTTTGGATGATCAAACGATCGAGGATTTATTTGGTTGGGCCGTCGATCGAGGTGCTTCAGTCATTTCTTGCAGTTGGGGACCGAGTGCTGTTTACTATCCGTTATCTTTGCGCCAAAGAGCAGCAATTACTCGTGCTGCGACCGAAGGGCGGGACGGAAAAGGCTGTGTAATTGTCTTCGCCGCCGGAAATGCCAATCGTCCAACCAATGGAACCATTAATGAATCGGGCTGGCGGAACAATGCAATTAGCGGTAGGACGAGTTGGTTAGGTGGTTTTACTGTGCATCCTGACGTGATCGCGGTTTCGGCTTCTACTAGCTTGAATAAGAAAGCAGCCTATAGTAACTGGGGGGCTGAAATTTCAGTGTGTGCGCCGAGTAACAATGCTCCTCCCGGAATGGGACTGCCGGGAATTGGGTATGTGGCAACGCCTCCAGAAGTTCGGACTGCACTGCGCGGTTTGGGGATTGTCACTGCCGATCGACGAGGAAACGAGGGCTATGATACGGGCGATTTTACTTACGGATTTGGTGGAACGTCGAGTGCTTGCCCTTTGGTTGCAGGCGTTGCTGCATTAGTACTGTCTGCAAATCCAGATCTGACGGCTCAAGAAGTGCGTCAAATCTTGCAACAAACCGCCGATAAGATTGTTGATCCAGATCCAGATCCGCAGTTTGGACTGCGCAAAGGAACGTATGAAGCGAGCGGTCGCTGTGATTGGTTTGGCTATGGGAAAGTTAATGCGGCGAAAGCAACTCAAGCCGCGATCGCGAGAAGAGTCTCGTTAACGGTTGCGCGATCGCTGGTGGTTGAGAATAGCAAGATGGTGATGATTCCTGACAATAGCTCGGTTGGAATTGCGAGCGAAATTCAGATCAACGAGTTTGCAACGATCAAAGATATTCAAGTCACCGTCAACATTACACACGATTTCCTGGGTGATATTGAAGTCAGTTTAGTTTCGCCTTCAGGCAGCGAAACGTTACTCCAAGGTCGCACGCTCGGACGGCAGACGGTGCTGAATCGAACTTATTCTCTGCAAACGACACCGCCGTTGAGAAGAATGCTAGGACAGCCAGTACAAGGGCGTTGGCAGTTGCGAGTGGTCGATGCGATCGCAAATGATACCGGGATTATCAATAGCTGGAAATTAGCGATCGGGGTTTGATTTGGCAGTTAAAGAACATACCTAAATATGGAAAGTAAAAGGGTGAAGAACATATCTTCACCCTTCAGCTAATTTGGCAAAAATCGGAGTGAATGGCGGCTATAGGAAACCCTTCCCAAGTTTTGCCGCAGCTCTGATTGGTGTTGTTATAGCTCTTGATGGCGGAAATATAATCTCGGCGACTAGACAGGCAGGAGGAGCAGCTTTAGTAAAAACTCTCGCCCCTTTGACAACACCTTTGACAACACGTTTTGGTTTGAAGCCCATGACTTTCTTTTCTCCTAATTAAGAGCGGTTAACATTCTTGAAAGTAACTGTTGATAGTTATGCAACTTTGAAAGGCAAGGAATTGCAGTCATTCTCAACATCAGAAATGCAGGGGCTTTGTAAGTTGTTCTAAGTATAACGTGTAAAAAAACACTCAGCATTAGAGAAAGCCGATCCATCTGAGTGCAGTAATTTCGTCTGAATTTGCAACACTTCAGACGATGCAAAAGAGCCTTGTATCTGAGTGTTTTGCATGAAGAATTAGTGCTGTTTGTAGCCTAGTTGCAGCAATCTCATAGTGTGTTTTGTAGGGCAAAAAACTAAACCATTATTGAGGTCTACCCTAATGCGCTACGCAAATCTGGAGTCGATCGCTCCACTGCTGCGCCAATCTTCCTAGAGAAGCACGATCGCTTTCCCAAATCTTGTCCCAATCTAATTTCCACTCGCTTAACTGACGTTGAAGATCAACGAGTTCAGTTGCAATCTGAAAATCAGTTTCTAAATCGATCGTGGGTACTGTCCATTCAATTAAATACTGGCTCTCTCGCACCAAATGCCGTGCGACCTGTCCATCCTCGCCACTATTTGCCAGGGTTTGAATTCTGGTCAAATTCAGCGTGATACTTTCCAACTGAGCCGCACGATTTGTTTGCAGGTAACGTTGCTTTAAAGCATCCCAGTTGATTCCCATTGCACACCACCCAATAATCGATAAACAATTTCATCAATCTGCGATCGAATGTTCGGATCTTCTACTTGCATCGAACGATTATTTGCACTCGCTCGGATATTGATAATCGACTCATACCCAATGGTCTGGCTAAATGGATACCAATCCGCTCCCCAAAGGTCGGATTGTCGGCTTCCATCTCTCAGTAAAACTCTCTCGCAATCTGCATGAAGTTCTCCGCCTCCTGCCAGTATTCCTTGCTCTACATCCACTGCCAACTTAACATAGATACCCAGTTCTTCTAGCATTGCAGTCATTTGCTCAGAAGTTGCACGAGTCCGAATAATCTCAATCATATCGATTTAATACTATTTTTTTACTCTAATAGAAAATAGGTTCGCTCGAAATTATTTTGCGATCGCAAATGATACCGGGATAATTAATAGCTGGAAATTCGCGATCGGGGTTTAGCGGTTGCCAGATTCGGTGATGCGTCGAATTGAAATTCTCGCTTAGCTGGATGGATTCATCGTCAACCTTCACGCTTGAACCGCTAAAATATAGGATGTTCGTCGTTTTGGCGGCTCAACTTGGGCTAAAAAAGCGCATAAAACTAACTTTATTCAACTTGGATTTGGGGGCAGAGTCCGCAAATCCAAATTGCTGTCACGAGGAATTCCTTATATGGTCGAGAGTCGAGATAGAACGCCCACCGCCCAGGAAACCTTTGCTCAAATGGCACAGGCGGCTGGATTGCGGGGACGAATACTGGTAACGATCGGGCTTTTGGTGTTCGTTCGACTGGGAATTTTTATCCCGCTTCCCGGTATCGATCGAGCCGCCTTTTCACAAGCGATTCAAAGCAATAGTGCGCTGAGTTTTGTAGACTTATTCGCCGGGGGCGGTTTGAGAACCTTGGGTCTATTTGCCCTAGGGATTCTTCCCTTCATTAACGCCTCGATTATTATTCAACTGCTCACGGCTGCGATTCCTTCTCTAGAAGACTTGCAGAAGAATGAAGGCGAGGCAGGTCGGCGGAAGATTTCCCAGATTACCCGCTATGTGTCCGCCGGGTGGGCTGTGGTGCAAAGTACGCTTTTAACGATCGGGTTATTACGACCGTTCGCTGAAAGCTGGAGTCCCATGTTCGTTGTAGAAACCGTGTTGGCGTTGACGGCTGGCTCTATGTTTGTCATGTGGGCAGGCGAACTGATCACCGAACGCGGTATTGGTAACGGTGCTTCCCTGTTGATTTTCTTGAACATTGTTGCCACTTTGCCGAATACATTAGGTCAGGCATTCGACTTAGCGCAAACGGGCGATCGCGCAGTCGTCAGTAGTGTCGTAATTCTCCTGCTGGTCTTCCTGGCAATGGTGGTTGGGATTGTCTTCGTTCAGGAAGGGACAAGACGGATTCCGATCATTTCAGCGCGTCGGCAAGTTGGACGACGCGTCATGATGGAAAGAAGCAGTTATCTGCCCTTACGCCTCAACCAAGGCGGTGTAATGCCGATCATTTTTGCCTCGACCGTGTTGACGATTCCGGTGATTATTGCCCAATCGTTTAATAATGCAGATCTGGCAAACTTCATTGGCAAATATTTAGGTCCGGCTTCGATTTGGCATAACTTGCTGTACTTTGTGCTGATTCTGTTCTTTAGCTTTTTCTATGCGTCGCTGATTATGCAGCCGGATGATATGGCGAAGAACTTGAAAAAAATGGGATCGAGTATTCCGGGGATTCGTCCGGGGAATGCAACCACGGAGTACATTGAGGGCGTACTGAATCGTTTGACCTTCTTAGGTGCTATCTTCTTAGGAATCGTGGCGATCGTGCCTTCGATTATCGAAAATGCTACGCCTGTTAAGGTTTTCCAAGGCTTTGGGGCGACTTCATTGTTGATTTTGGTCGGGGTCGCGATCGACACTGCTAAACAGATCCAGACATATGTGATCTCTCAACGTTATGAAGGAATGGTGAAACAATAGTGGCGCGACTGATTTTTGTAGGACCTCCTGGAGCCGGAAAAGGGACTCAATCCAAGTTTTTGGCGGATGCTCATCAGATTCCGCATATCTCGACTGGAGATATTCTCCGGGAGTCCGTGGCTGCGAAAACGTCGCTCGGTGTGCAGGCTCAAGGCTATATGGATCGCGGGGAATTAGTTCCGGATCAGTTAGTGATTGATTTGATTCGGGAACGTCTGAGCAAGCCGGATGCACAATCGGGCTGGATTTTAGATGGATTTCCTCGCAATGTGGCACAGGCTGAGTTCTTAGATGCCTTGCTGAGTGAGTTACATCAAGGCTGCGATCGAGTGGTGAATTTTGATGTTCCAGATCCGGTACTGCTGGTTCGGCTTTTGAGCCGGGGTCGGAAGGATGATAACGAAGAAACAATTCGTCGTCGTCTAGAAGTCTATCGAGAGCAGACTGCACCCTTGATTAGCTACTATGAGTCTCAGCAGAAGTTGGTCACAGTCAATGGTGATCAATCGATGGATGAAGTCGCTGCAGCATTAAATCAGGTTGTCGCTTAGCTTTGTTTGATGAAATGAACCTGGCTCGATTTGTTCGATCGAGCCAGGTTTTTGTTTGTAAATCAATCTATCAATTTAGGCAGAAAGCACTGGGTGTAGCGGATATGATGCTCTTATTCATCCTGGAAACGAAAGCCTACCTATGACCCCAACGCTCTTTGGTCGATGGCAAACTCGCATTCTGCTGTTATTTACGATCGGGGTGTTCGTCACTCTTCCCTTCTCCCTAGGCATACTAGTCGAGCCATCGGGTAATTACCTTGGGATTCTGATGTGGATCGCAATTCTGGGATTAGGCTGGGATGTTCTGTACGACAGAATTCAAAAATTTCGCTGGGATCGGGATTGGCCCGCGAGTTTTCAGTTGCTTGCAGGAATCTGGGAAGGACTCTTTCTGCTCTTTGTGTTGAATGGACTGGACATCGCTTTGCCTGGAGTTGAGAGCATCCCGATCGAGGTGGGTATCTTCATTTTCCATTACAGTCTTGTTTGGCTCACAGTGTTTATTGCCTCTCAGAGCCTGATGCGAATTTTCTTTCCACGCTGGCGATTCCGTGGAGGTAAATGGCTCTAAATGTATGGAATTTTAAGCGTTGCAGGATTACCTTTAGCTGATCCAGTCTATCTTTTTAGCCTGATTCTTGGATTGATCTTTGTGGCAATGAAGCTTGCAACTTGGTTGCGGTTGCCGATGATCGTTCTCTTGATTGTATTCGGTGCGATCGTAGGAATGAATGGCTTGGGCTTGATCGCGCGGGATGCTCAACTGATTTTGCTAGAGCGAATTGGATTGCTCTACATTATGCTTTTAGCAGGACTAGGATTGCAGCTCGATTTCCTCCATCATGCAGGTAAGAAAGTCCTCACCTTTGGGCTGCTAACGTTTGGTGTGCCTTTTGCGATCGGCTTTGTGACTGGACAGGTTCTAACTCAGAATTTACTCGTTGCAGTACTGCTGGGGATTCTTTACTCGCCGCATACTTTAATGGCATATCCCATTGTTGTTGCATTTGGGATTGGGCAGCAAGAAGCAGTTTCTGTTGCAGTGGGCGGATCAATCATCACAACGGTTCTGACCCTGATGGCATATGCGATCGTGAAAGCAATTCAAGCCGGGGGAGTTGGGATCGACCTGTGGATCAAACTGCTTGTTCTGCTGCCGATCGTGATCGTTAGCTGCTTGAAAGGATTACAGTATCTAGCACAGCGGGTGATCAAAGATGAAACCCATCCTCAGCACGCATTCGTATTTGTGCTTGCGGCAATGTTTTTAACCGCAAGCCTGACTCATGCCATTGGCGTCGATGCCATTGTGGGTGCATTTATTGCAGGGTTAGCTTTAAGCCGCTCAGTGCCCAGTCAGTTCATGCAGCAACTTGAATTCGTGGGGAATAGCTTATTTATTCCGATTTTTGCTTTGTCGGTTGGCGTGTTATCTGATCCAAATGTCCTGATTCAGCATCCAGAAAACTTAGGTATTGCAGCTTTCGTGATTCTGGGTGCAGTTGGGGCAAAATTTTTAGCAGCTTGGCTGACTGGATATTGTTTCAAATATGATTGGGCAGCCATTTTTACGATGTTTGGCTTAACAATGTCGCGCTCGGCGTTAGTCCTCGTCATTGCTTTATTTGGTCGCAATGCTGGTTTACTTAGCTCCGGAGTGTTTAATGCGATCGTGGCTTACATTGCAGTCACTTGCTTAATCGGGCCTGTCATTACAACTGTTGCAGGCAAAGCGATCGCCGCACGTTAGGGGGCTTGATTTTGAACCCAGCGTAACCATTGAGTAAACGATCTCAAACCATTCAAAGGCTTGATGCCCGGAACCTGCGCCGTGCTCAGATCATCGACGGCAACCAATGCTGCATACTGAAGTCCTAAGAAGCTATCGACGGCTGCATAGGGACCTCCCAAGGTCATTGCCCCTGCTGCATACATCCGTCCTGCACCATTTCTCATGCCATGCATTTCAAACTGATTTGAGACTGAGAGCCGTTTCGTGGGATTGAGATCGAGCTTATACCGCAGCACCAAATCTTTGAGCAAGGGGCTAAACTGAACCTCATTGGTGAGTCCTGTGGCATCAATCAAAAAATCGACTTTGATCATCTGCTCATTGTTCTGAGCTTCGGCTTTGTCTAATACATCAATGCGTAAGCGATCGTGCTCTCGCTGCAAATCCTTGATCTCGCCAAACAGAATCCGATACCAACCGGAACGAATCCCTTGATCAATCATGTCCTGCCAGTCGTGACGGTCTGCCGTAGTTGTCCCGCCCCAATCACTAAGTAACCGTTTCCGTTCTTCAGGGGGTGCTTTTTCTAAAGCTTCTCTAAGTTCACCGCCCCAACATGCTTTAGGCCAATTAAACGGCTGAAGCTCTTGGTGATTTTTCACAAGACGAGTTGAGCTTTGATAGCGATGTCCTTGAGAGACGGGCGATCGCATCATGTGAATCAACAGAATTTTCGTGTCTTCGTATTTTCGCATCTCATCAATGCGTTGAATGATCCGAGAGGCAACAATGCCCCGACCTTGCAACACAACAGTTCCGCCGCCTCGCTGTTTGAGTTGCTGATAGACATGTTGATGGTCTTCATAGGCATTGACAACTAAACGATCGTCAAATGCTTCTTGAGTCTTTTCACGATAGGTAGTTACAAGCGGCAGATAGCGCAGTGCAGGATATCCGATCGCGATCTGGACATAGCGCGCGACCAAATAATGGTAGCTCCGTCCACTCGCACTACTGCGTGAATAAGCAATCACATAGCGATCGTCCGTGGTTTTGCGAATGGCTCGTACATCACCATAGCGAAACATCTGCTGCCATCCCATTCGACGGGTTTCACGATCGATCGACGCAAAGACATTGCCCGACTTGGGTGTATAGGTTTCGATGCCTGTCGGCTCTGAAAAAACTTGGTATAGCAGCTTCAACGCATGACCAAGCTGACCTTTTCCCAAATCTGACCAAGCTTCTCGCAGTGCATAGCTAGGAAATCCCCAGATATTATCTGGGCAAGAATCCGAGTTCGATCGTAATCGTTCATGCGGTGGAATTTGAGAAAATTCGCACAGTTGTTGATAGTTCCAATAGGGCTTTTGTTCTGAGTCGAGACGAAGCTTGCCCTGTTGATCGAATTGCACCTTACCTAAGACACGAATCTGATCGGCTCGAATTCCAGATAGCCTGAGCAAATTTGCCCAAATATAGCTCCCCAATCCACCGCCAACCGCTGCAAAATCAATTTGCTCAACCTCAATCCGATCTCGGTCTAAATCCGAGAGGGAAATGTGTTCAGCTTGAATGAACCAAGGAGGCGGAAAGCTAGATTGTGTGCGAGCAGGTGCAGGAGGTGCAGCGATAGAGATACGCGACGGAAACTGGGTGCGAAGAATGGAAACCTGAAACGGACCCACTTGTAGCACATCGCCATCGACTAAAGCTGCCTGCGTCTGAGCGCGACCATTCACAAAGAGCCCATTACTACTGTGTTGATCGCTGACTATCAAGTTCCCGTCTTTCCACTCGATCAGGGCATGAAACCGTGAAACTTGTAGACTATTGAGAATCACATGCTGGCGATCAGGAATGCCCTGTTGGCGCATCGTTTCTGCACTTCGCCCAATGGCGATCGGAGTGACCGCAACGATTTCTTGCTCAGCTTCAGTAACAGGATCATTCCAAAAGAGAGTAACGGTAACTGGCATACTTTCGCTAGTTTAGGGAATATAGATAGAAGCTCCATGTAAAAAGAAGCCATCTTTCGGACAGCGTCCATTAAATTTTGTGGCTTCCTCGTAGGTATAGCCTGATGCACAGTGTGGGCAAGTCAGGGGCAAGGCAGATGTTGGAGCACCTTCCGCTTTGAGATCCGCAGGCGCGGTTGGAGCAATCACGATCGGGGTGTGGAGCACAACCGAGATCTGGAACACTCGTCTGCCGAGCTGCAATTCTCCATCATGATCAAGTGGCACAGGTACGTCATCCACCCAATTCCCGTACAGCTTAGGAGGATTGCTTTTGCCTTTGAGATTGCGGAGATAAAACTGGTCTGCAGGGGGGGCAAAGTAGATTTCGACATGTAACTTCGATACGGTTAAGTCTTCCTGTGTGATCGAAGGCAAGACTAAATCACAAGTGACTGGATCTCGACCAATTCGCAATTGTGGGTGAGCAATTCCAGGGTGAGTAGAGTAGAGAGTGCGAGTCATCGTGCCCTTGTTCCAGGTAAGAATCAACTCTTTCATGTTCGATGTCAATTTTATGAGAGTAGAACGGGGTAGCATCTCATCTTGCAATGACTACTGAATGCTGTAGAGCGATTCTGCATTGTTCTGGGTAAATTTTCATCACGGATGAGGACGTTGCTTGAATCTAGCGCGCTCCTACAATATTTATCACGCCGTCCTTTTTAGAAAACGTTACATCAACAAAATAATACAAACGAATCTGTAGAATAACTATCTCGTTGCATCCACAGATCTCGCTCAAAGCAGTCTCAGATCCGATCTCTCCAAATCCGTTGAGCCTTTGCTCCGGCTCAGCTTTACTTTTGGCTAGAATTGTCAACCCAATTGAATCCGATTGAAGTCAGCATATGCAGATCCCCAACTATTACGCTCGCACGGAAACGAATCAATGCGATAACACTGTGTTTTTCTTGCTCGACGATCGAGCCGAACAGATTCCCGTTTTGGTGGTTGCAGATGGGATGGGAGGATATGAGCATGGCGAGGATGTCAGCTGTCAAGTCGTTTTAAAAGTAGAAGATTTTCTTAAGCTAAAAAAATCGCCTGTCGAATGCATTCAACGAGGCGATTACCATGACGTTTGACCTTGTAAAGACGTAAAAGCGTTTAAGCTCTTACGGTTGCTTCTTGATTCAGACGCAACGGGGTTAGGCGACGACTAATGCGTTGAGTTTGCTGAGAATTGCATCAGTGTTCTTCTTCGCATCGCCAAAAAGCATGTGAGTGTTTTCCTTGTAGAACAGGGGGTTTTCAACGCCTGCATATCCACTGCCTAAACTCCGCTTTAGCACGATCGTTGTTTTTGCTTTCCAAACTTCCAGAACAGGCATTCCCGCGATCGCACAATCTGGATCTTCGACAGCGCTAGGATTCACCGTATCATTTGCCCCAATCACTAAAACGACATCCGTTTCAGGAAAATCGTCATTGATTTCGTCCATTTCTAGCACAATATCATAGGGCACTTTTGCTTCTGCTAGTAACACATTCATATGTCCTGGAAGTCTTCCGGCAACCGGATGAATGCCAAACCGAACCTTGATTCCGCGATCGCGCAAAGTCTTTGTGATTTCAGAAATCGCATGCTGTGCTTGTGCAACTGCCATGCCGTAGCCTGGAACAATGATTACGCTACTAGCATTTTCTAATTGCTCGACGGTGTCTTCTAGCGAAATCGATTTCGCTTCTCCCGTCATCTCTTTTGCCTTAGCACTCTTCCCAGTTCCAAAGCCGCCCAAGATGACACTGATAAACGATCGATTCATTGCTTTACACATGATGTAACTCAGAATCGCGCCACTACTGCCAACTAATGCGCCCGTAATGATTAGCAAATCATTTGACAACATAAATCCAGCAGCAGCAGCAGCCCAGCCAGAGTAACTATTCAACATCGAAATCACGACGGGCATATCTGCACCCCCGATCGCCATCACCAGATGCACGCCGAGCACTCCAGCTAGCACACTCATGATCAGCAATGCCAGAGTCGAGTCATGATTCAAAAACTGTGCGCCCAAAGCAACACTTGCACCGAGTAAACCAAGGTTCAGAATGTGCCGTCCTGGAATCATTAACGGCTTACTGCTAACTAAGCCTCGAAGCTTACCAAAAGCAACGATCGAGCCTGTAAATGTCACCGCTCCGATAAATACACCGATAAAGACCTCGACTTGGTGAATCGTTGCTTCGGCTCCCGTTAAAGCCTGCGGTTGAAGATGATTCGCAATTCCAACCAGCACGGCTGCCATCCCGACAAAGCTATGCAGCATGGCAACTAGCTCAGGCATTTCAGTCATTGCAACTCGCCCTGCGAGAATTGCGCCGATAATTGCTCCCGGTACAATCACAGTGGCAAGAATTCCATACCCTGTCACATCACTGCGGAGAATGGTTGCGAGAAACGCGATCGCCATTCCAGCAATTCCATACCCATTCCCTTTCTGAGCCGTTTCCTGGTTAGAAAGTCCGCTCAAACTCAAAATGAACAAAGCACTCGCGGCAATGTACGCCACATTAGAAAGACTATCAAACATGGCTCACCTCTATTTCTGGAACATTTTGAGCATCCGCTGAGTGACTAAGAAGCCACCCGCGATATTGATGGTGCCGATCAGAATTGCGATCGCGCCTAAAATGGTTGTTGCAGAAGTGGCAGTCCCCGAAATCTGAAGCATTCCACCCAAGATGATGATGCCGCTAATCGCATTCGTCACACTCATTAAAGGCGTATGCAATGCAGGTTTCACGTTCCAAATGACTTGCCATCCTACAAAGCACGCCAGCACAAAGACAGTAAAGTGGCTGAGGAAAGATGCAGGCGCGATCGTGCCAATTCCGAGTAAGCCTAATCCGAAGAGAACTGTCCAAATCCAGCTTGTGGATTTGCGAACCTTTGAGACTTCAGCTTTGACTTCAACCTTCAAGGCTTCAGCTTTCGGTGCGGGTTCAACTTTCGAGGTGGGTTCAACTTTCGGCAAAGGCTCGACTTTTTCACCTTGATGTAGAACCAAAGCACCTCGAATCACTTCGTCTTCTAAATCCACGTGATAGTGATCATTTCTGCCCATGTCATCGAGCAAATGACACAGATTTTTGCCATAAAGCTGACTGGCTTGAGCCGCCATCCGACTCGGCAAATCCGTTAGACCAATGATCGTTACCCCATGATGCCGAGCAATCTGTCCCGGAGTTGTCACTTCGCAGTTTCCACCCTGCTCTGCTGCCAAATCAACGACAACTGAGCCTTCTTTCATGCTCTCTACCATTTCTTTGGTAATCAAGGTGGGAGCTTTCTTGCCGGGAATCAGAGCGGTTGTAATGATGATATCGACTTCTTTCGCCTGAGCCGCGAACAGTTCCATCTCTGCTTTGATAAATTCAGGACTCATGGTTTTGGCATAGCCGCCTTGTCCAGTGCCATCTTCCTCAAATTCCAATTCGAGGAATTCTGCCCCTAAGCTTTCCACTTGTTCTTTCACGACGGGGCGAGTATCGAAGGCGCGCACAATTGCACCGAGCGATCGCGCGGTTCCCACCGCTGCCAATCCGGCAACTCCTGCGCCAATTACCATTACCTTTGCAGGTGGAACCTTGCCCGCCGCCGTAATTTGTCCGGTAAAAAATCGTCCAAAATGTTCAGCCGCCTCAATCACCGCGCGATATCCAGCGATGTTTGCCATCGAACTCAAGGCATCTAATTTCTGAGCACGGCTGATCCGTGGCACGGCATCCATCGCGAGCACGGTCGCTTTACGATCGGCTAAATGCTTGATTAATTCTGGATTCTGAGCCGCCCAAATAAAACTAATTAAGGTTGCCCCTTCATGTAATAAATCGGCTTCATGTTTGTTTAAGCTGGAATTCCAAGTTGGCGGACGAACTTTCAGCACTAGATCTGCATAAGACCAGAGCGTTTCAGTATCGACAATGATTCGGCAACCGGCATCTAAATAAGCTTGATTTGAAAAGTTTGCAGCTTCTCCGGCTCCCGATTCAACTAATACTTCAAATCCATATTTCTGTAAAATCTGAGCCGTGTCAGGTGTTGCGGCGACTCGGCATTCGCCTAGATAAATCTCTTTTGGAATTCCAATTTTTCTATACAGGGCAGGGGTTTGATCGGGTGTCCGCTCTGCCCCTGATTCTTTATCGATCGCGATCGTCATAGCATCTCCTGATATGTGGAGGTTTGTAACAACATGTTCCTTAATTCCCAAGCCTTTCTCATTCATACTCGAAAACACAAGGCGAGGTGTCGCTTGTGTTTCAAAAAGTAATTTCTGAGGCAAAGGTTCAGAAATTATAGAGTCAGTATATGAGCGACAAGATGTAAGTTTGTATGAGTTTAAATATCTGAAGAAAAATGCAAATCTAAATTAATAAAATTGCGATAAAAACATAGAGATTTACATAGAAATTTACAACTTTCAATACGTCTGATTCATTTCGAGCAGCGTTAAACACGCAAGATTGTGCCGACCTGGACTAATATTCTTGTTCTAAACTAGATAGAGATATTAATGAGATGTCTAACACTCGGGAACGAATCCTAGGCAAAACTCGTCGCCGTGGAGTAGCCCCTCACGCAACAGTTCCTGCTAATCTCAATGTTGAATGAACTTAACCCCTAATCTATTTTTTTCTATGCTGCTGAAAGGATGTTCAATGCGTCGCACGGTTTCAACTCTCGCGATTGCGGGAAGCTTAATCGCTGCGGCTCCCCTGGTTGCGTTCGCTCAAGGTCTGCCCGGATTGACAATCTTCAGCGGCGTTGAAGCGAAAAACCAACTCAGCTATCGACTCGACTTTGGTGGAAATAGCGGCTCCTGGGATCGCTATCGGTTTCGCATCGGGCGAGAAAAAGTGAAACTCGCGATCGCTCAATTTGCGATCGACTACCCCAACTACTTCAAAGGCACGTTCGATCCGAAAGAAGTTGAACTTTTGGTCAATGACAAAAAAGTTGCGATCGATGAAGTCAAATGGGAGAAAGAAAACTACGTGATTGAGATTTTCCCGAAAGAACCTGTTCCGGCAGGTTCCAATGTCGAAATCATCTTCTCAAACGTCAAGAATCCCAATAGCGGCGGCATGTTCTACTTCAACTGTCGCATCCTCACCCCTGGAGATGTTCCTCTTCTGCGGGATCTTGGAACCTGGATCGTTACGATTCAGTAACCGAAAATCATGATACTCTAGTAGACTGTGACTTTTCCCGCAGTCTACTATTTTTTTGCTTGGGATTTATTATTCACTGGAGCCACGGACATGACGAAGCGTACCCTCGGCGGAACAAGCCGCAAACGCAGACGAGTATCGGGATTTCGCGCTCGGATGCGAACCAAAAACGGACAGAAAGTCATTCAAGCGCGTCGTCGCAAAGGGCGGCTTCGCCTCTCGGTTTCGACTTCTTGAGTTGTTACCTCAGGAAAATAGGCTCAGACATCGACGAGATTTTGATGCTGTTTATCAGCGCGGATTTCGTCGAGGATCGCGCTGTTTTACGCTCAGAGTGCTAAAAACGCCTGAGCAACCGACCCAGATTGGCATTTCAATCAGCAAAAAGGTCAGCAAGCGAGCCGTCATTCGCAACCGAATTAAACGTCAAGTGAGAGCAATTTTGCGGAATTTCTTGCCGCGTCTGAACGCTGGATTCTCGATCGTGATCGGAGTCCGGATCGAGGCGGTTGAGTGTGATTACCCTCAATATCTGCAAGAATTAGAGCAGTTATTGATAAAAGCTGAGGTGCTGAATGGCAGTTAAAGAAGAAGTCTTCTACGAAGGTGGCCCTCACATGGGGGATCTCATTATCAATGTGCTGCTTGGGTTCACGGTGATTTGCTTGCCGTTGACCGTTGGTGCGATCGTGCGTGCCCTTTGGTTGCGCTATCGGATTACGAATCGACGGATCAGTGTGACGGGCGGCTGGCAAGGGCGCGATCGTGCCGACGTGATTTATTCCGAAATTACGAAGGTCGTAACCGTACCGCGTGGGATCGGATCTTACGGCGATATGGTGTTGACGCTTCGAGATGGCAGCCGTGTTGAACTACGCGCTGTGCCTAAGTTTCGGGACGTTTACGATTTCATTAACGAGCGGCTTTCTGAGCGCGCCAAAAAAGTCAGTGGAAGTCTCGGAAGTCAACCCTAGACGCTACACTGTATTTGACAATTTAAGCATTTGACAAAAATTGCCTCAGGAATTGTCACAGTCAAACTTTAGATCCTATTAGGTAGACGTAAAGCGAATGGACTTTGGTGTTAGCTTCCTATCCAATAACGTGATGCTGCCGATCCTGGATTTTTTCTATGGGATCGTGCCGAGCTATGGTTTGGCGATCGTGGCGTTGACTTTAGTCATTCGCTTTGCCCTCTATCCCTTGAGTGCTGGTTCCATCCGTAGTATGCGTCGCATGAAGGTGACTCAGCCGGTCATGCAAAAGCGCGTGAAAGAAGTTCAGGCGAAATATAAAGACGATCCTGCCAAACAGCAGGAAGAAATGAGTGCGCTTTACAAGGAGTTTGGTAATCCTCTAGCAGGCTGTTTGCCTGTTGTGTTGCAGATGCCCATTCTCTTTGCCTTGTTTGCGACTCTGAGAGGATCGCCTTTCTCGGATGTGCCTTACACGGTGAATTTTCAAATTGCGCCTCAGGCTCAAGTTGAACAAGTTGCACCGCAAGCTTTTATTACTGCCCCTCAGAATATTTACTTGGCAGATGGCGTTCACTCAAAAATTACTGCGATCGCTCCTGCTGGGACAAAGCTCGCCGTCGGTGAGAAAACGAAAATCGAGTTTCAAACCGTCGAAGGCAAGCCATTTAGTGCCCTGCAATCTGAGTATCCTGACAGTCGTTTAGTTCCGAAGTTCAAAGCAACGGTTGGAGCGGAGCGCATCAAGATTAATGAGGATGGCACGATCGAAGCTCTTCAGCCCGGAGATGCAACGGTTCAAGCGTTTATTCCTGGACTGGCAGCCGATAAAGGATTCCTGTTCATCGATCAGCTAGGTCACGTCGGCGCGATCGATCCAGATGGCACATTGCACTGGGACATCATTGGGATGGTGCTGTTCTTTGGGATTAGCCTTTACATCAGTCAATTGATTTCCGGTCAAGGCTCAACGGGTAATGCTCAGCAAGACACAGTGAATAAGATTACGCCTGTGATTTTCTCTGGCATGTTCTTGTTCTTCCCCTTGCCTGCGGGTGTGTTGATGTACATGGTGCTGGCGAACATTTTCCAGACGGCTCAAACTTTCATTTTGTCGCGTGAACCTTTGCCTGAACATCTCCAGAAGCTGGTGGATGCCGAAGCTGCGGCGACGGCAAAAGCAGGGGGTGGAGCGAAGAAAGATAAAGAAGGTGGAGATGATTCTCTGCCGTTTGAACCCGGTCGTAAGAAAAAAGCATAATTGGTTGGACGTATGGCTGAGACTCAATTACAGCAGCGAGGTCAGCAATGGCTGGAAACCTTCCTGAAGTTCGCTGATTTTCCGGCAACCGTAACTGCCGAAGTACGAGAAACATTTGCTGAGAAAAGCTGCTGGTTGACGATCGACCATACTGCCCTCCAGCCGAATCAGCTCGAAGCACTGCTGGGCAGTAAAGGTGCAGTTTTAGATTCGATTCAGTATTTAGCAAGTTCGATTCTGAACATTGGGCAAAGCGAACAGATGGCTTATACGATCGAGCTAAACGGCTATCGTGAAAAACGGCATCAAGAACTGCTCGAAATTGCTGAAAATGCAGCGGCAGAAGTTCGTGAGACGGGAAGAGAGTATGAGATCAAATCGCTCTCTTCAGCAGAACGAAGACAGGTGCATTCGATTTTGCAAGGGAGCGAGGATATCGAAACCTTCAGTCGCGGACAAGAACCCGATCGACGATTAGTCGTGAAGCTAGTTGGAGCGGGTTCCGACGGAGACTAGCAAGTTCTAAAATTCGATAAACTAAGAGAAGCGGGAGATTTTGTGGTTTAGAAAACAAATCTGCCGCTTTTGGTTTGATAGATGTACGAACAGCACAGCCTTGTGAGACAGATTTCTGATAACACAGGCAATAACACTGCGATTAACGCTTGAAGATTTTTAGCCTAATCGCCCTCGTGCTGCACTTGAAATCGAGCGGTTTTGCAATCGCGATTCGGTCATTTCTTTCACTTTTTCGACTCGACTCTTTACTGCTGAACATGTTCTGAAAGCTGGATGCTGATCAGAACGATTACGACTCTAAGAAACATCATGGAAGCGATTCATATTCCTCGGCTGACTCAGTGCCCTGAACAAACCCAGAAGATTGAGTTCAAAACCCTCCTCAAAGATCTCAAAACGCTGACTCCGGTTCAAGGCTGGCTGAAGGTGGCTCACCGAGGGAATTTTCTCGAAGTCTCGGCTCACGCTGAAACGATCGTCACCTTAACGTGTCATCGTTGTTTGCAGCAATTTAATCATCGATTAGAGATCGAGCCGAGTGAATTGATTTGGCTCGATGAAACGGCTGATCAACTCGACGAACTCCCACTGGATCAAGATTTATCGATGGATGATCTGGTCGAAACCTTGCCGCCGCACGGTTACTTTGATCCAGAAAGTTGGCTCTATGAGCAGCTTTCCCTGGAAATTCCGCAGCGCCAACTCTGTCAGCAAGACTGTGCGGGCATTGAGGTAGCAGATGAAGTGAAGAACCCAGGCATCGATCAACGCTGGGCATCCTTGCAGTCATTGAAAGGAAAACTCAATTGAGTGTTGTACGGTAATAGAAAGACCGTACTTTAAGAAACTATGAGTTTTAGCGACGAATTTAATCTCCTGCTGCGGGCGCGTTACCCCATTATTTACATCCCCACTCGTGAAGAAGAACGAGTCGAAGCTGCGATCGCACAAGCGGCGAAACTTCAAGGCGATCGTGCCGTTTACACCTGGGATTTTGTCGATGGCTATCAGGGCAATCCGAATGATGTGGGATTTGGGAAACGCAACCCGCTGCAAGCTTTAGAATTCGTCGAAAAACTGCCGATGAGTGCGCCTGCGATTTTCATTTTGCGGGACTTTCATCGGTTTCTAGATGACATTTCGATTTCGCGAAAATTGAGAAATTTAACGCGATTGCTGAAGTCTCAGCCTAAGAATTTAGTTTTACTTTCATCGCAGATTGCGATTCCCGATGATCTGACCGAAGTGCTCACCGTTTTGGAGTTTCCACTGCCAGGAGCCGCAGATATTAAGTCTGAGATTGAGCGACTGTTAAGTGCTACAGGTCAGCAGCTTGAGAGTAAGAATTTGGATGATTTGGTGCGATCGTGCCAGGGTTTATCGATCGAGAGAATTCGGCGCGTTCTCGCTCGTGCTTTTGCCTTACATAGCGAACTGCGCTCTGAAGATATTGAATTGATTTTGGAAGAAAAACGCCAAACGATTCGGCAAACTCAGATTCTCGATTTCTATCCCGCAACGGAAGCGATTTCGGATATTGGCGGATTGGATAATCTCAAAGATTGGCTGATTCGGCGCGGTGGATCATTTAGCGATCGTGCTCGACAATATGGATTACCGCACCCAAAAGGCTTAATGCTCGTCGGCATTCAAGGGACAGGAAAATCTTTAACGGCAAAAGCGATCGCGCATCATTGGCATTTGCCGCTGCTGCGCTTGGATGTTGGGCGTTTGTTTGGTGGCTTAGTCGGAGAATCCGAATCGCGCACTCGTCAAATGATTCAACTCGCAGAAGCGCTTGCGCCTTGTGTGCTTTGGATTGATGAGATCGATAAAGCGTTTGCAGGAGTCGATAGTCGAGGCGATGCGGGAACAACGAGCCGCGTCTTCGGAACTTTTATCACTTGGATGGCTGAGAAAAAATCTCCTGTCTTTGTCGTGGCAACTGCGAATAACATTCAATCTTTGCCGCCAGAGATGCTGAGAAAAGGGCGATTTGATGAAATTTTCTTTGTGGGATTGCCGACTCAGGAAGAACGGAAATCAATTTTTTCAGTGCATCTGTCTCGGCTGCGTCCGCACAATTTGAAACAATATGACCTCGATCGCTTAGCTTACGAAACTCCAGACTTTTCAGGAGCCGAAATCGAGCAGACATTGATCGAAGCCATGCACATTGGATTTAGTCAAAATCGGGATTTCACCACCGATGACATTCTCGAATCCGCGAGTCAGATGGTGCCACTTGCCCGAACTGCGAAAGAGCAGATTGAGTTTTTGCAAGATTGGGCAGCGGCTGGCAAGGCTCGGATGGCTTCTAAACATAGTCCCTTGAGCGATCGCATTCAACGACAGTTACAACAACCCGAGTAAATGATGGAAGACACAATTAAGTTAGATCAATTTCTCAAATTTCAAGGCGTAGTCCAGACTGGAGGGCAGGCAAAAATGCTGATTCAAGCTGGAGAAGTCAAAGTTAATGGAACCATTGAAACGAGACGGGGAAGAAAATTAGTCAAAGGCGATCGCGTCACCACCTTGGGAGAGACGATCGAGGTTTAAAATTAGGGTCAATAGACTTCTTGCGCCAGCACCCTGTGAACTGATTCGCTAGGTAAGTTGGCAAGCAAGCTAATTAATTTCCGGTCAGCAAACAATGTTTCTTACTTGGCTTGATAGCAATTCTTGGCTGATCGAACTGGCTGGAAAGCGCATCCTGCTCGATCCCTGGCTCGTTGGCGAATTAGTGTTTGGCAATCTCGGATGGCTGTTCAAAGGAACTCGATCGAAAGATCGCCCCATTCCTGACAACATCGATTTGATCCTGCTCTCGCAAGGGATTGAAGATCATGCTCATCCTGAAACCTTGAAAAAGCTCGATCGCTCAATTCCAGTTGTTGGTTCTCCTAGTGCGGCAAAGGTAGCCCAAGCGATCGGATTTACATCGATTACAGCCTTGAAGCCTGGAGAAAGCTGGACGTTAGATCAGCTTCAAATTCAAGCGACTTTAGGATCTCAACTTGGGCCTGGGACACAAGAAAATGGCTACTTGTTGACCGAACTTTCGACGGGAACCACACTCTACTATGAGCCTCATGGTAGTCATCCCAAGAACTTGAAAGCTCCGATCGATGTAGTGATCACTCCTTTAATCGATCTGGCTTTACCGCTTGTTGGCGCAATTATTAAAGGTGCTGAAAGTGGAGTCAATCTTGCTCAACAAGTTCGACCTCAAGTGATTTTGCCCACAGCAGCAGGTGGAGATATTCAGTTTGAAGGCATCTTGAACTCTTTACTCAAAGCCATCGGAACAGTCGATCAGTTTCGTGCAAAACTGGCTCAAGCGAATCTATCGACCACTGTGATTGAGCCAAAGCCCGGCGATCGCATTGAAATTCTTCTTCCATCAAAAGAGGTAGCATCATGACTCCACTTTCTTTACAAGATCTCGAAGCCGAATTAAAAAACCTGGACGGTTGGACGATCGAGCAGGGCAAATTACACCGTGAATTCAAATTTGCTTCCTTTGTCGAAGCATTTGGATTTATGTCAAGCTTGGCACTCGTCTCCGAAGCGAACGGACATCATCCCGAATGGTTCAACGTGTATAATCGCGTCACCGTTGACCTAACCACACACGATGCTGGTGGAATCACTCAGAAGGATATTGACTGGGCGAAAACTGCCAATAAACTGGCATAATCTCTGACAAAACTTCCAGATTTCGAGTTCTGAGCCGGAAGAAAGAAGAAATCGACACAAGAGGTTTTTTATGTTGCATTGGCAACATTGCACTAGCGTCTTATACGGGGTCGATCGCAATTCTTGATTTTGGTGAGGACAGGAAATGTTAGCGCAAGATTCGATGCGGATCAGTATGGCAGGCGTGGAGCTAGATGACCATCACACCCTGCTTTCCCAGATAGAAGCTGAGCTATACCGGAGTGAAATCTACCGTCGAGCCGTTGAGCGTTTAGAAGCAGGTGTCTCTGAAGGAACTTCTGCCCAAGTTTGTCTCAAATCAGTGGCACGCGAAGCAATTCGATTGGCACTGCGAGAAATGAAGTTGCAAGAAGCTTCCACACCGAAGCCAGAACCGAAAAAGGTGGAATCTCCTCGTAAAAAGGTTACTGCTGATATTTCTGAATCTCATCGGCAGGAGTGTTTGGCACGCTTAGGCGCACAGATTCGAGCCGCCCGTGAGGCGCGATCGATGTCGATCGCGGAACTGCACAGCAAAACGCTCGTTCCAGTTCATCAATTAACTGCGATCGAGGCTGGACAGGGCACCCATTTGCCTGAAGATGTCTATCTCAGAGGGTTTATTCAACGCATTGCGAAAGCCTTGAATGTTGAGAGTACGGTGTTGCTCGATTTGCTGCCTGCTGTTGACCCAGTGAAAGCTGTGTTGCCATCTTGGTATCAGCCAAAGCAGCAGAAGTCGATTTCGCTGGGTGGAATGGCGCTCAGTCCAGTGCATTTATATTTAGGCTATGCTGCTGTGCTGAGTGGTGGAATGGTTTGGTTATCGCAGCATTCTTCGCAACCTGCACGGCCGGGAGCAGAGTTAAATGCGCCTCAAGTTACGCCTGCTCAGTCTGACTCTCAACCGACTGCAAAAATGAGTGCCAATATGCAAGTTGCTGCACCTGAGAGATTGTAATAGCTCACTGCATTTCGGCTTTGCTCAACCTTTTGAATCGAGAAAGCTCGTAACGAGGTTAAAGAGAAGTTGTGAGTTGAGCGAAGCCGAAGCCTGATATCCATTTGCAACTTAAAGATGAGCTAATCGTTGCAATTCTGCATCAAGATTGCGGCGTGCGATCGCTTCTCTTGCCTGCATCGTGGGTGTGGAATAAATGCGATCGCGGTGCAAAAAACTTTCTAACACTCGCGATCGCCCAATTCGATAATCCTCGTCTGTTACCCAAAAATACTCTTTCCGAATTGCAGCAGCATAGCTCTGATAGTGTTCTGGCTCAGTGCTGAGAATTGCTAAATCTGCATCTAAGAGAATCTGACTTTCTGCATCAAATGCTTGATGGGTTTTCGTACAAAGAATCAAATTGCGAACTTGATGGATCTGCTCAAATTCAGGAAATAAAGCTGCTGCAAGCTCAGCGCTGTTCTCCTCATTATCCTGAGCATGAGTGTCATACACGGCATCATGAAACCATGCCGCAAGATTCAGCGCAATCGACTCTCCGCCTAACTGCTCTAGCATTGAGAGAACGTGATAGAGATGCTCAACCGTGTGATAGTAACGATCTTGGCTCGAATACGCTGCAATCAACTGCCAAAATAGTGGGTCTGAAAAACGCCAGCGTTTGCGCAACCAATTTCTACGATCGACGAACATTTAAACAGCACCAATCGCCACGCTTCCATAAAGCTGCGACAATCCACCCATTTGCCTCTAACGTATCTGCAACAGGTTTTGCTTGCTCCAACAAAATCCCGCTCAAAATTCCCCATGAAGAAGGCTTAATCAAAGGTGTCCATTGTGGAATCAGATCAATGATGACTTCTGCCAAAATGTTGCAAACTAACCCATCGACTGGTTCTTCGATCATCTCTTGAAGTCGCGTGACACTACCTTGATCCACGACTAATCGCGCCGGATCAAGGTGATTCAGTTCTACATTTTCATGGGTTGCTTTGACGGCTAGCGGATCAGTATCGACAGCATAAGCTTTTTTAGCTCCTAAGAGCAGTGCGCCCACTGAGAGAATGCCAGATCCACACCCAATATCTGCGATCGTCACGGTTTGCGGATCTACACTCAATCGCATCTCTAAAGCTTCTAAACACAGTTGAGTCGTCGCATGATCACCCGTTCCGAATGCAACGCCTGGTTCAAGCTGCATGACAATGCGGTCGGTCTTTTCGGGCACAGGCAGCCAAGCGGGATTAATCAAAAAGCGATCGCCTAGTTCCTGCGGCTTCCAGTAACTCTTCCAACTACTTGACCAATCTTCTTCATCAATGATTTGCCATTGCACGATCGGTGCAGGCAAATTCATGCAAAGTGCATCTTGTTTGAGCAGTAAAGACAACGCAGATAAATCTAACAACTGTGCCTGTTGCTGAGGCAAATACGCTGAAACCAAACAAGACGAGCCTTGACTCTGACTCGATGCCCCTTTACAGCCAAAATTATCAAATCGCCAAATTGCCGTCTCTTCGAGAGCCGCATCACACAGAACTTGAATTTCCCACCAACTGTTAGACATAAATTTGCAGCACGGCAAAATAAAAATAGAAGCATCTAGGCTGATCTGATCAGAGTCAATCATTTATGACTTTAGACTCTGCTCTTCTCAATCCCCCTGAATCTAAGAGGGGATCAAGACCCACATCTGAGGCAGAAAATTCTCGACTCTCCTGATTCAGGCAGGAAGTAGGAGTGATCTCCTGGCTCCTGCCTGAATTCAGTTCTTACAACGTAACCGTGTAAGCGTCGCGGATTCCAGCGACTTGCTTAATCTCGTTCATGATGTTCTCCGGCAACGGATCATCAATGCTGAGCACCATCACCGCATCGCCCCGAACAATTTTCCGTCCCACCTGCATACTGGCGATATTGACATTGAATTCGCCCAACAGCGAACCAATCCGACCAATGATTCCCGGCATATCCCGGTGCAGGGTGAACAGCATATAGCGATTCGGCGGCACGTTGACTGGAAAATCATTGATGCTCGTGATCCGAATCTCATCATCTCCGAGCAAAGCTCCGGTTACAGAGTGTTCTCCCAGTGTGCCTTTTGCGGAAAGATGCAGTGAACCTGCATAGTCTTTGATCGATGCATCGCGAGTTTCAACGACTCGAATGCCTCGCTCTTTTGCTTCAATGCTGGCATTCACATAGTTCACCCGCTCTTGCAATGCCGGAGATAACAATCCTTTCAACGCAGCAATCACGATCGGTTGGCTTTGATTGGTTGCCAAATCTCCCCGCAGCCCAATATTGAGCGATTCAATACGTCCCCCGGCAAGTTGCCCAACCATCTTTCCGAGCGTTTCCGCAAGCTGCAAGTAGGGCTTCAACTGTTCTAAAACGTCAGGGCGCAGTCCAGGAATGTTGACTGCCGATCGAGCAGGTTCGCCAAGTAAGACATCCCGAATTTGTTCTGCAACGTCGATCGCGACATTGACCTGAGCTTCTTCAGTCGAGGCTCCCAAGTGTGGCGTTAAGACAATTTCCTTACCCAAAGCCGTGAGAGGCGATTCTCCTAACGGTTCGCTGGAGAATACATCTAACGCGGCTCCGGCAATTTTTCCAGCTTTGAGGGCTTCTGCGATCGCAGTTTCATCGATAATTCCGCCTCGCGCACAGTTAATAATGCGCGCATTGGGTTTCATTTTCGCGATCGAGTCTGCATTAATCAGGTTGGCAGTTTCCGGCGTTTTCGGAATGTGCAGGGTGATGTAGTCTGCCGATTGAAACAAAACATCGAGTTCAACTAAGCTACAGCCCAGTTGTTCTGCACGCTCCACTGAAATAAATGGATCATAAGCCAGCAACTTCATGCCCATTGCGCGTGCCACAGTTGCGACATGGGCGCCAATCTTACCGAGCCCCACGACTCCTAACGTTTTGTTATAAACTTCGTTCCCGGTATAGCTTTTGCGATCCCATTTGCCTTGTTTCAACTTGGCATTCGCTTCGGGAATATAGCGAGACAACGATAGCATCATTGCTAGGGTATGTTCAGCTGCCGCGATCGTATTACCTTCGGGCGAGTTGACAACAATAATTCCTTTGCGAGTTGCGGCTGGAACATCGACATTATCGACTCCAACTCCAGCGCGTCCAATAATTTTCAGATTGCGTCCTGCCTCAATGACCTCAGCAGTTACGCGCGTTCCAGAGCGAATCATCAGCGCATCATATTCTGGAATCACTTCGACAAGTTGCTCTTTACTCAGATCAGTTTTGACATCTACTTGAGCGACTTGGGACAAAATATCGATCCCAACTTGATCGATTGGATCGGAAACAAGAACCTTGGGCATAACACGAGTGCGAGAGGCAGAGTGAGTAGTGCATGAAAAACTTTTCCAAGTTTTCCACAGATTGATCATTCTAATGGATTGGTGTGACGCATCCCTCCCTATACTCAAAAAGTTTTCGGATTTGCGCTGATCAAGCAGCGAATCTAGTCCTGCCCCTTTAAACTATTATTCTGAGCTTGCGTAAGGTCTATTTTGGTTAGACCGAACGATGGGCTGCACCTATCAAGCACGATCGGTTCTCTATTTCCAGGTTGTGGGGACTTAGATTTAGGATTTAACCAACCTGGATTTCAGACGATTTGGGCAAATGAGTTCGATAAGAGTATTTGGGAAACTTACGAAAAAAAATTATCCTGAAACCGTTCTAGATAGGCGTGATATCAGCAGCATTCCTTCCGATGATATTCCTGAGTGTGTTGGAATTATTTGAAGAACCTCTTTGTCAAAGCTGGAGTGAAGCCGGAACATAGACAGGAATCGAGGATGCAAGAAGTCAGCTTTTTCTAGAGTATGTTCGGATTCTGAAAGATAAGCAACGGCTCTTTTTCCTGACTGAAAATGTCTCTGGAATGCGGCGAAAAACATCTTCATGCGTTGCTTTCAATCATTACGAGCGTTGAGAAAGCGGGCTATGTTGCTTCACATAAGCTACTAAATGCAACAATTCGGAGCGGATATGAGCGGACTTTGCCACCTGAATAGCATCACATCAGCAAAGACAAAGCACAACGATCAGAATGCACGAATGGAAATGTTCGACAACAGACTGAACGCTCGCATCGACAGCAGAGTAAGTTTTGCAAGGTTTGGAAACAGACAAAGGTGACGACTCGTTAGTTGGGAGCGATTTCAATTGGATTTAGCAGCATCGTCGGTTTCGATCCACCGTCTCACAGCGAGCAGGACTGTCCACTTGGACTTGGACGTGGCATGATATCGCAATCTATCCCACCTTATCCTGACGCATTACCCAATCTTTTTAGGCATGCAAAAGATCAAGTGATGCCAGATATTGTAGACATCGCAAATTTAAGACTTGATGTAGACGACATAGTTTGAATTACTCCGGATTCAGAAGCTCTTGTTGCACATAGTTCTTTTCTATTGCCCTATTGCCCACCTTATCCGCGACACTGAATCTGCAGTCAGTGATAGAGCGATCGCAGATTTGTAGAGTGCGATCGCTCTATCTTTTTCCCTTTAAACCGCCTCAACCTTCTCCCTTTTCAACAGCGGAAACCCTAACTTCTCCCGCTGTTTCAAATAAAGCTGCGCCACCTGCCGCGCCAAATTCCGCACGCGCCCAATATATCGCGCCCGTTCCGTCACCGAAATCACCCCACGCGCATCCAGCAAATTAAACGTGTGCGAGCACTTTAGCACCTGATCGTAAGCAGGCAACACCAACCCACGCTGCATCAACTGCTCCGCCTCCTGCTCAAACAACTTAAACAGCGTAAACAAGAGTTCCGGATTCGATGCCTCAAAATTATAAGTCGAACACTCAATTTCCCCTTGCAGATGCACATCACCATAAGTGATCTCATCATTCCATTGAATATCGAAAATCGAGTTCACCCCTTGTAGATACATCGTCAGTCGTTCCAGACCATATGTAATCTCGATCGAAACCGGACGGCAATCCAATCCTCCACACTGTTGGAAATAAGTGAACTGCGTCACCTCCATACCATCCAACCAAACTTCCCAACCGACTCCCCAAGCGCCAACCGCCGCATCCTCCCAGTTATCCTCCACAAACCGAATATCGTGATCCTCCGGCGAAATCCCCAACGCCTTCAGCGACTCTAAATAAATCTCTTGAATATTGTCAGGCGATGGCTTAATCAGCACTTGATACTGATAATAATGTTGCACCCGATTCGGATTCTCCCCATACCGCCCATCTCCCGGACGACGACAAGGTTCCACATAGGCAACCGCCCAAGGCTCAGGCCCGATCGCTCTCAAAAACGTATGCGGACTCTTCGTACCTGCCCCCTTCTCCGTATCGTAAGGTTGCACCACCAAACATCCCCGCTCCGCCCAAAACTGATTGAGCGTCGAAATCACAGACTGAAAATTCACGTTCCCTAGCCCTCAGCGACAAAAATCACTTGCCTATTGTCGCCCAAAACCTCATTCTGCGGGCAGTTGAGAACGAATTGAAAAAAGGAGTTGACACCCTGTAGGTTATCCCGCTATATTATCAAAGCGCGGGTGAGGGAAGAGCGAGCGAAAGCGGACTCAGCTTCATCTGCGAGAAACTGAACCTATAAAACAGAATAGTTTAGAAGCCAGAGAAAGGAAAGCCTTCGTCAAGAAAATGTTCCTAACGAGTTAGGAACCGGAAAGGTAACCGGATAAATTACTGAATTGAGCTACAAGCTTACTCTATTTACTATGGAGAGTTTGATCCTGGCTCAGGATGAACGCTGGCGGTATGCTTAACACATGCAAGTCGAACGGTCTCTTCGGAGATAGTGGCGGACGGGTGAGTAACGCGTGAGAACATGCCTTTAGATTGGGGACAACAGTTGGAAACGACTGCTAATACCGAATGTGCCTTAGGGTGAAAGATTTATTGTCTAGAGATTGGCTCGCGTCAGATTAGCTAGTTGGAGTGGTAACGGCACACCAAGGCGACGATCTGTACTTGGTCTGAGAGGATGACCAGGCACACTGGAACTGAGACACGGTCCAGACTCCTACGGGAGGCAGCAGTGGGGAATTTTCCGCAATGGGCGAAAGCCTGACGGAGCAATACCGCGTGAGGGAGGACGGCTTTTGGGTTGTAAACCTCTTTTATCAGGGAAGAATCGATGACGGTACCTGATGAATCAGCATCGGCTAACTCCGTGCCAGCAGCCGCGGTAATACGGAGGATGCAAGCGTTATCCGGAATTATTGGGCGTAAAGCGTCCGTAGGTGGTTTATCAAGTCTGCTGTCAAAGCGTGCGGCTTAACCGCATAAGGGCAGTGGAAACTGATGAACTAGAGTGCGATAGGGGTAACAGGAATTCCCAGTGTAGCGGTGAAATGCGTAGATATTGGGAAGAACACCAGCGGCGAAAGCGTGTTACTGGGTCTGCACTGACACTGAGGGACGAAAGCTAGGGGAGCGAAAGGGATTAGATACCCCTGTAGTCCTAGCCGTAAACGATGACAACTAGGCGTGGTTCGTATCGACCCGAGCCGTGCCGTAGCCAACGCGTTAAGTTGTCCGCCTGGGGAGTACGCACGCAAGTGTGAAACTCAAAGGAATTGACGGGGGCCCGCACAAGCGGTGGAGTATGTGGTTTAATTCGATGCAACGCGAAGAACCTTACCAAGGCTTGACATCCTCGGAACCCTGATGAAAGTTAGGGGTGCCTTCGGGAGCCGAGAGACAGGTGGTGCATGGCTGTCGTCAGCTCGTGTCGTGAGATGTTGGGTTAAGTCCCGCAACGAGCGCAACCCACGTTTTTAGTTGCCAGCATTCAGTTGGGCACTCTAGAGAGACTGCCGGTGACAAACCGGAGGAAGGTGTGGATGACGTCAAGTCAGCATGCCCCATACGCCTTGGGCTACACACGTACTACAATGCGTCGGACAAAGAGCAGCCAGCCAGCGATGGTGAGCCAATCTCATAAACCGGCGCTCAGTTCAGATTGCAGGCTGCAACTCGCCTGCATGAAGGCGGAATCGCTAGTAATCGCAGGTCAGCATACTGCGGTGAATACGTTCCCGGGCCTTGTACACACCGCCCGTCACACCATGGGAGTTGGTCACGCCCGAAGTCGTTACTCTAACTGCTTGCAGAGGAGGACGCCGAAGGTGGGGCTGATGACTGGGGTGAAGTCGTAACAAGGTAGCCGTACCGGAAGGTGTGGCTGGATCACCTCCTTAAAAGGAGACCTACCCTCTCACTTAGCTAAAGCTAGGATGAGAAAGGTCAACTAGGTCGTTCGAAGCTTTCCATAAATTTCGATGTGCTTCTAAACTATCCCGGTTCAGGGATGGGGGCTATTAGCTCAGGTGGTTAGAGCGCACCCCTGATAAGGGTGAGGTCCCTGGTTCGAGTCCAGGATGGCCCACTCCATTAAGACAAGGGGGTTTAGCTCAGTTGGTAGAGCGCCTGCTTTGCAAGCAGGATGTCAGCGGTTCGAGTCCGCTAACCTCCACCAACCGATTGATTGAATCACTCTGTTGAATTTTTTGTTGAATTGAGCGATTGAGGATATGCGACAGCAACTCATCTGCGAGATGTAGAGAGCCTGCTGGATTATGTCCAGTACAAGAACCAAGAAAACTGCATAGTAATGATGTCAGGTAGAGATACACAGACACCAATGTAAAGGACTAAAACTGATTGAAATAATTAGTGGTCAAGCTACAAAGGGCAGATGGTGGATACCTAGGCACACAGAGGCGATGAAGGACGTGACGACCGACGATATGCTTCGGGGAGCTGGAAGTAAGCATTGATCCGAAGATTTCCGAATAGGGCAACCTTTAACATGACTACCTGAATCCATAGGGTAGAGCAAGCTAACCCAGCGAATTGAAACATCTTAGTAGCTGGAGGAAGAGAAAGCAAACGCGATTTCCGTAGTAGCGGCGAGCGAACTGGAAACAGCCTAAACCAGGTGATTTATCATCTGGGGTTGTGGGACAGCAACGTGTATCAGAGCGGTTAAACGAAGTAGTGAGAAGCTACACCAGAGAAGGTGAAAGTCCTGTAGTTGAAAACTTAACTGAGCTAGCTGTATCCCGAGTAGCATGGAGCACGTGAAATTCCGTGTGAATCATCGAGGACCACCTCGAAAGGCTAAATACTCCTGTGTGACCGATAGAGAACTAGTACCGCGAGGGAACGGTGAAAAGAACCCCGGGAGGGGAGTGAAATAGAACATGAAACCATCTGCTTACAAGCAATGGGAGGACGATTGAACGTCTGACCGTGTGCCTGTTGAAGAATGAGCCGGCGACTTATAGGTACAGGTAGATTAAGGCGGAGATGCCGAAGTCAAAGGGAAACCGAGTCTGAATAGGGCGCGATATCTGTATTTATAGACCCGAACCCCGGTGATCTAACCATGTCCAGGATGAAGCTTGGGTAACACCAAGTGGAGGTCCGAACCGACTGATGTTGAAAAATCAGCGGATGAGGTGTGGTTAGGGGTGAAATGCCAATCGAACCGGGAGCTAGCTGGTTCTCCCCGAAATGTGTTGAGGCGCAGCGGTAATTGTTTAAGTCTGGGGGTAAAGCACTGATTCGGTGCGGGCTGGGAGACCGGTACCAAATCGAGTCAAACTCTGAATACCAGATGAATAGATTGCCAGTGAGACGGTGGGGGATAAGCTTCATCGTCAAGAGGGAAACAGCCCAGACCATCAGCTAAGGTCCCAAAATAACACCTCAGTGATAAAGGAGGTGGGAATGCAGAGACAACCAGGAGGTTTGCCTAGAAGCAGCCATCCTTAAAAGAGTGCGTAATAGCTCACTGGTCAAGCGTTCCTGCGCCGAAAATGAACGGGGCTAAGGTGTTTACCGAAGCTATGGACTTGCATTTATGTGAGTGGTAGGGGAGCGTTCTGTTGTAGTGAGAAGCATCAGCGGCAAGCAGGTGTGGACGAAGCAGAAGTGAGAATGTCGGCTTGAGTAGCGCAAACATTGGTGAGAATCCAATGCCCTGAAATCCTAAGGGTTCCTCCGGAAGGCTCGTCCGCGGAGGGTGAGTCGGGGCCTAAGGCGAGGTCGAAAGACGTAGTCGATGGACAACTGGTGAAGATTCCAGTACTCAATTTGGATTGTGACGGGGGACGGAGAAGGCTAACACAGCCCCATGTTGGTTAGGGGTTCAAGCATTCGAGGTGATGAGAGTCGGCGGAAACGACTTGAGCTGAGGTGTGAGTACGAGAGTCTACGGACTCGAAGTGTGTGATGTCAGGCTTCCAAGAAAATCCCGGATCACGATAATTCAAATTACCCGTACCCGAAACCGACACAGGTAGGATGGTTGAGAAAACTAAAGGGCGCGAGATAACTCTCTCTAAGGAACTCGGCAAAATGACCCCGTAACTTCGGGAGAAGGGGTGCCACCGAGAGGTGGTCGCAGTGAAGAGGCCCAAGCGACTGTTTACCAAAAACACAGGTCTCCGCTAAGTTGCAAAACGATGTATGGGGGCTGACGCCTGCCCAGTGCCGGAAGGTTAAAGAAGTTGGTCAGGGATTCGTCCTGAAGCTAGCGACTGAAGCCCCGGTGAACGGCGGCCGTAACTATAACGGTCCTAAGGTAGCGAAATTCCTTGTCGGGTAAGTTCCGACCCGCACGAAAGGCGTAACGATTTGGGCGCTGTCTCGGAGAGAGGCTCGGCGAAATAGGATTGTCTGTGAAGATACGGACTACCTGCACCTGGACAGAAAGACCCTATGAAGCTTTACTGTAGCCTGGAATTGGGTTCGGGCTTTAACTGCGCAGGATAGGTGGGAGGCTATGATTCAATCCTTGTGGGGATTGAGGAGCCAACGGTGAGATACCACTCTGTTAAGGCTAGAATTCTAACCTTCGCCCGTAATCCGGGGAGGGAACAGTTTCAGGTGGGCAGTTTGACTGGGGCGGTCGCCTCCTAAATGGTAACGGAGGCGCGCAAAGGTTCTCTCAGGCTGGTTGGAAATCAGCCGTAGAGTGTAAAAGCACAAGAGAGCTTGACTGTGAGACGAACATGTCGAGCAGGGACGAAAGTCGGCTTTAGTGATCCGACGGCGCTGCGTGGAAAGGCCGTCGCTAAACGGATAAAAGTTACTCTAGGGATAACAGGCTGATCTCCCCCAAGAGTTCACATCGACGGGGAGGTTTGGCACCTCGATGTCGGCTCATCGCAACCTGGGGCGGTAGTACGTCCCAAGGGTTGGGCTGTTCGCCCATTAAAGCGGTACGTGAGCTGGGTTCAGAACGTCGTGAGACAGTTCGGTCCATATCCGGTGCAGGCGCAAGAGTATTGAGAGGAGTCTTCCTTAGTACGAGAGGACCGGGAAGAACGCACCGCTGGTGTACCAGTTATCGTGCCAACGGTAAACGCTGGGTAGCCAAGTGCGGAGTGGATAACCGCTGAAAGCATCTAAGTGGGAAGCCCACCTCAAGATGAGTACTCTCATGGTGTTAAACCAGTAAGGTCACGCGGAGAACACGCGTTGATAGGCTCTAGGTGGAAGTGCAGTAATGTATGCAGCCGAGGAGTACTAATAGACCGAGGGCTTGACCTCTTGAATCAGATTGAATCTAAGCCTTGGTGTTTGAGATTTCTACATTCAAAACTGACATCAAAAACTATGCAGCCTTCTGGGTTCTGGTGAATTTGAGCCAGACTCAACGAGTTTCCTGGTGGTGATGGCGATGTGGACCCACACTCATCCATCCCGAACTGAGTGGTGAAACGCATTTGCGGCGACGATAGTTGGAGGGTAGCCTCCTGTCAAAATAGCTAACCGCCAGGGTATCATTAGAAAGAAAACGTGCTTTAAGATTTTTCTTAGAGCGCGTTTTTAACTTTAAATCCGCTGGATAGCAAAATTTTGAGAGAAGACGGGCACTATGGTTCTACAAAGTTTATTTGCTAAACACGATTTAAAGCTGGAGATTTTTCATGTCGAGTGCTGGACTCAATCAATGGATTGTTAGCGGCAATTTAGCGGCTGATGCAACCGTGAAAACAGTAACGCTTAAAGATGGTAGAGAAGCGAAAGTTGCAGAAGCAACAATCTATGTTCGGAAGTCTCGCAATCGGGAAGAATCTTTTACAGTGTCTTTGAGCATTTGGGAGAAATCGACAGCTTGGCGAGTATTGCCATATTTGAAGAAAGGGTCGTTGATTATTTGTACTGGGGCAGTTGAGCCAAATCCATTCATTTCAAGCAATGGAAACGTGCCAAGAGCAGGCTTGCAGATGACAGTCATTGATATACATCTCGATCAAGTAAAAGAAGAAGAGATGGAAGATGTAGAAGAACCTGTTGCAGTTCCGGCTTAGAAAAAGTAGTTTGAAATGAAAAGCGATCGCAGAAGTGCGATCGCTTTTTGCTAGCTTAATACAGACTTACCTCTGCGATAAATCTCACGTGCGTAATCCGTCCATGCTCCTTGTCCCCAATATCGAAAGCAACTTGTTTGAAGCAACAAGTTATAGAGCAAAGCTTCTTGATAATGAGGATGGCTAGTATCAATTTGATGAAACAATGCGCTCAGTTCTGTCATCGGTTCTAGAACATTCTCATAGCCTTTTACCCAGCTGAGATCATTTGTCCAAGAAGCTCCATCAATGTGAAAGCGATCGTCATTTTGTTTGAGATTCGCGATCGCTTGCTCTACAGTTTCAGCATGATGATCAACTCGTTGCCAGATTTTGTGTTGTTGGACGGCTTGAACTTTTGGATAGTCGTTGGGGCTAATGCCTGAGGCTTCAAGTAGCTCTAAATATTCAGTTCCATTGATTGCAACAATGCCTGAATTGTTATTGCCGGAATCTCGGATTTCGTGGTAAATGCGAAAGAAATCACGCGGATATTCATTCATCATTACGCCGCCATTTTCACCATCAGCAATTTGGGAAACTAAAGATGGAATTTGGGTGTGATTGAGTTGTTGTTTTGATCGTGTTTTTGCCTCAAAGTAAGGCTGCATTTGAGCCACTAATTTTGTATCTGAACCTTGAGTTTTGATTAATGCAGTAATTGAGATTGTTTCGTGATTTGAATTGCGCGCGACCAGTTGATTAGGAATGTATTTCTGGTCATGAGGTAGGGGCGAACCATCGAGACATTCTACAGAATGTTCTTGGACAAGAAGCCATTGATAGCCACATTCTTTTAAGGCTTTAATGTATTGAAAGAGTGTGTCGGGATGATTTGGGAGGTGCATTTCTGGGGGAGAGAAGCCTCTGACACGCTTGAGAGCCTCGTTGCCGAAGATGGATGCAAAATGATGTTGCCAAGCCTGAATATGGAGTTTGAGGTCAGGAATAGGCGTAGAAGGGACAACGGCATGGCTCCACATGGTGCCGAGCCATTCGACGTAGGGTTGAAATTCGCGATCGCAGGTCATCCGCTTAAGATGATTCAGAATGTCGTCACGCCCCATTTGCTGGAATCCCCAGAGGAGATTGCCAGAATAGTCGAGCATGATGCGGGGATTGCAGCCTTGAGAAACGAGTTCAGGAATAAATTCTCCCATACGGCTGTAGCACCAAGCGAAGGGAGCCGCATTGTGATTATCTCCATCGTTGGGATGCTCGAACATGTGCTGGAGATTGCTGATCAATTCGCCGTTTCTGCCTGCGGGGATCGTGGGCTGGTGCATGTGGAGGGCACAAGCGAAGGCGGATTGGATAGAGTCAAGGCGGAGATGTGTGGTGGGAAGGAAAACGGGATCAGAGGAATAGGAGATTTCCGAACCGCAGATCGGTGGGAAACTAGAGGTCGTCAGCGTGGTTGCCATGGGGAGATCCTTGAGTCTGTAGGGTCAGATCTTAGATCAGACGTTCTCAAAAGAGGTTTAAGTTTTGAGGCGACTTGCAAAAAATCAAGGTTACGTATTGAATAAAGACATCAAAAAATGAATTTTTGTTAACTAGGGGGATAGAAATGTATATTGTGCAAATTGCCTCCGAGTGTGCGCCAGTGATTAAGGCGGGCGGTTTGGGGGACGTGGTTTATGGTCTGAGCCGGGAATTGGAGAATCAAGGGCATTGTGTAGAGTTGATTCTGCCTAAGTATGACTGCATGCGGTACGACCATATCTGGGGGCTGCACGATGCATATCGAGATTTATATGTCCCCTGGTTTGATGGGTGGGTTCATTGTTCGGTGTATTGCGGCTGGGTGCATGGTCGGGTTTGTTTCTTTATTGAGCCGCATTCGGAAGATTTTTACTTCGATCGAGGAGTGTACTACGGTTGCGATGATGACAACATGCGGTTTGCATTCTTTAGCAAAGCGGCATTAGAGTTTTTGCTTCAAAGTAATAAGCGACCTGATGTGATTCATTGTCATGATTGGCAAACGGGCTTGGTTCCGGTGATGCTATTCGAGATTTATAAGTATCACGGAATGGCAAATCAGCGAGTTTGCTATACGATTCATAACTTTAAGCATCAAGGATTTGCGGGGACGCAAGTTCTCGAAGCGGTGCAGTTGAGACGACCTGAATACTATTTCAGCTATGACAAATTGAGAGATAACTTTAATCCGTTTTCGATCAATTTTATGAAAGGTGGAATTGTTTATGCAAATGCAGTAACAACTGTCTCACCTCATCATGCCTGGGAAGCTCGACATACAGATGTGAGCTATGGATTAGGACATACTTTAGAAGTCCATCAAGATAAGTTCTCTGGAATTTTGAATGGATTGGATTATGGCTTCTGGAATCCTGAGAACGATCGATATCTGCCTTATCATTACTCGGCGGAAACATTTGATCAAAAGGCTTATAACAAAAAGGCTCTGCGAGAGCGATTGTTGTTAGAAGATTCAGATAAGCCGATCGTCTGTTTCATTGGACGATTAGATGATCAAAAAGGGGTGCATTTGGTGCATCATTCGATTTACTATGCCTTAGAAAGAGGGGCACAGTATGTTTTATTAGGATCGGCAACGGAGTCGTCGATCGACAAATGGTTTAGACATGAGAAAGAGTTTCTGAATAATAATCCCGATTGTCATATTGAGCTTGGATTCAATGAGGAGCTATCCCATTTAATCTATGCGGGCGCAGATATGATCGTCGTGCCGAGTAACTTTGAGCCTTGTGGTCTGACACAAGTGATCAGTTTGAAGTATGGAACTGTCCCGATCGTTCGAGGTGTGGGAGGGTTGATCAATACAGTATTTGATCATGATTATGATCAAAACCACCTGCCTGAAGAGAGAAACGGATTTGTATTCTATGACAAGGATAACTATGCCTTAGAGTCCGCGATGGGACGAGCTTTTGATCTTTGGGGACAGAATCGGCAGGTCTTTAATCAGTTGGCGATTCAGGGAATGAAGTATGACTATTCTTGGACGGAATCAGCTAAAGAGTATGCGGAATTATATAACAATATTCGGCATAAGTAGCAGTTGACAGAGCTGGATAAATTCTGAGAAGCTCCAGTGAATTACAGTTCACTGGAACTTCTTTGTTTAAGTCATTTACAGGCTAGCTTGCAACTGATCTAGTAGCTTCTCAACATAGGTTAAAGCTCCCCGGATTGTTGCGGGATCTTCAATGTCAACGCCAACATACTGACGCAGTGCAGTCACTTGGTCTAGGCTGCCACCTGCGGCGAGTAGCTCTAAATACCCAGGAATAAAGTCTTTCCCAACTTCGAGATACTTCTGATAGCAAGCCAGACTCACAATGTTTGATGCTGTGTACTGATAGCAGTAGAAGGGCTTGAAGTAGATATGTCCGATTCTTGCCCAATCGTATTGATGTTCAGGCAGAACTTCAACTGCATCACCACAAAGAGTTTGATATAATTTCATCCATTCTTGGTTGACAAAGGATTGATCAAAACTGCTTTGAGCGGCACGTTCATGAACAGCTAGCTCTAGGCGGCTAATTGTGCTTTGCCGGAATAATAGATTTAACTGATCTTCAAGTTGTCGTGTGATCAATGATTTCGTCAAAGCCTTATCGTTTTTAGCTTGCTTCAGCAGATAGTCTAGCAACAGCAATTCATTGAAGGTTGATGCGATTTCAGCTAGCACCATTGGAGGATTGCTGTTGAAGTAGGTTTGTCGATCGTCAATCCAAGCAAAGTGCAATCCATGACCCATTTCGTGTGCTAGGGTGAACAACGAATTGTAGTCATCAGTGTATGACATCAGTAGATAGCTGTGTTTGCCGTAGGTGTAGGAACAGAATGCACCACCGCGTTTGCCAGGTCGGACTTTTGCATCGACCCAGTTTTTCACGAAGAATTCTTCTGCTCGACGGGCATAGTTCGGATCAAACTGATCTAATGCAGAAAGCAGCGTTTCGACTCCTGTTTTGTAGGTGACGGCTGGAGTTGCTTCAGTTCCCCAGGGTGCATAAAGATCGGCTGTGCGAATTTTCTGTCCTAGCGCTTGACCTTTTAGAGTGTAGTAGCGCTGGAAGAGATCAAAGCGATCGCCTGTTCCCTGCATGATTGCTCGAAATACAGGTTCAGAAACTTCATCTGCTAGCAGTTGCTTCTGCAAAGTAGACTCATAGCCGCGCATCTGATTTTCGATCTTGTGATCTTGTGCTACGGAATTCAAAATGTAAGCATACAGCGAATTATGCTGTTTCATGACTTTCCGAACAGATTGATAGCCTGCTGTTCGGATTTCTGCATCGGGGTGATAGAGCAATGCACTCAGTTCTGATTCGGTGCTGACGATGCGACCATCGGGAGTCGTGACAGGTTCGTATTCTTGTTCGCCCAGGTGAACTGATCTCAGTTGGATAAATGCTTGTCGTCCCGTTAAGCTATCTTGGTTGCGGGTTTGTTCAACTTCTTCAGAGAGTGTATGGGGTCGGTACTTCGCAATGCGATTGAGATAATGCTGATAGGTTGCTAGGGTAGAAGCTTTTTGTAGGGTTTCAAATTTGGCAGCATCTAATTTTTGCAGTTCGAGATCAAAGAAAAGAAGCTGATTTTCAATGCCTGTGAGCGCTTCCATGACTTTATCTAGAAATTGCTTGGCTTCGGTATTGCGGGTGTCGGCGGAGAAGATGAGAGAAGGAAACGCATAGAGATAGCCGGATTTTTCAGCGATCGCTTCTAATGTTTTAAAACACTCTGCTAATTGATCGGCGCTCAAATCTTTCACCTTGCCGCGATGTGCATCCCTAAACTCGCTGGCTTGTTGCTGCAACGACTCTAAATCTTGAGAGAAATTTGGATCGCTGAAGTTTTGATATAAATCAGATAAATCCCATTCTTGTGGATTGTCCAACTGCATCCGGTCAATCGCTTGTGTCATTCCATTAGCTCCTTAAACGGACTCATTATGATTACGCTTTGATTTCGATAGTAACACAGTAATCAATTTTGAACGGGAAGGCATCCGCGTTCTGGGTTATTTCGGTTGGTGATGTTCGTGCCAGTGTCGAGCAATATCAATTCGACGACAGAGCCAAACGCGATCGTGCTGCTGCACATAGTCCAAAAATCGCATCAGTGCAGCGGCTCGTCCAGGTCGTCCAACTAAGCGACAGTGTAAGCCAATGCTCATCATTTTTGGTGCAGTTTCACCTTCTGCATAAAGCACGTCAAACGCATCACGAAGATAGGCAAAAAACTGATCGCCAGAGTTAAACCCTTGAGACGTGGCGAACCGCATATCATTGTTGTCCAACGTATACGGGATGATCAGATGCGGCTTTTGGTCGGTATTGACCCAGTACGGGAGATCATCGGCATAGCTGTCAGAACTGTAGAGAAAGCCGCCTTCCTCAATTACAAGTTTGTCGGTATGCTCGCTGCTGCGCCCGGTGTACCAACCGAGTGGGCGACTGCCTGTGACACGGGTGTGAATGTCGATCGCTAATTTTAGATGCTCTCGCTCGGCTGCTTCTGAGAAGTCTTTGTATTCAATCCAGCGGTACCCATGACTGGCAATCTCCCAATCTGCGGCTTTCATCGCAGCAACGGCTTCGGGATTTCGCTCTAATGCCATAGCGATACCATAGACGGTGACTGGAATTCTGCGTGATGTAAACATGCGATATAACCGCCAAAATCCGGCACGGCTGCCGTATTCGTAACAAGATTCCATATTCATGTGGCGCATTCCCTGGAAGGGAGCCGCGCCAACAATTTCTGACAAGAACGCTTCCGAGGCGGGATCACCGTGGAGGACGCAGTTCTCGCCGCCTTCTTCGTAGTTGATGACAAATTGAACTGCGATTCTGGCTTGATCTTTCCATTGGGGATGGGGTGGATTTTGTCCGTAACCCACGAGATTGCGCGGATATGAATCAGGCATCAGCAATTGACCGATAAAAGTTGCTGATTCAGAAATATAACAAGATCTCGGACGGTATGCAGCATACCAATATCCAAACGATCGCGAATTTCAATGCCAAAGCGATCGTGAAAGTCCTCACATAAGGTACATTCCCAATCGAACCAGCAGACCAAAGGCAGTTGAAGATCCTCGGTTAAGCGATCGCTTGGGGTAATTTTTGCGAATTGCAACCCGGAATACGCTTCCATTTGCTGATAAACGAAAATTGCCAGATCTTGAGAAATTGAAAGCGGTTGCCAAAATGAGCGATACCAATCCTCGGATGTGCGAGTGGGGCGCGATCGCATTGCCTGATTGATCTGTCGTCGAATACTGAGGTCAGGACTCAGATCGGCGTAGGTTCTGATATTTAGAACGATATTGTCTAGCTTGCGCCACATGCTCCCTATTATCCGTTTGCCATCGGTTTGTCTCAGTATTCCCACTCAGAGATCGATTCAAGCTATCGATTTTTCGAGGTTTTAAAAATCGAGCGATTGCATGAAGAATTGCACTTCAACGTGAGAGAGCAGAGAATTTGAGGTTGATATGATGAAATCTAGATTCCACTTAATTTTAGGAGTGGCAGGCGGGCTGATTGTGCCGCTGCTGGTTTTCGCAAAGGTTGATGAATCTGTGGATCAATCTTGCCAGTTGCAACCGCATGGCAAGGCTTTTATGCGAACAGAGTTATTTTTTGGATTCGCGAAACCCGATCGCTCAGAAGTGACTCAGGTTGAATTTCAGCAATTTGTCGATCGCGTTGTGACTCCGCTATTTCCTGAAGGGCTGACAAGGGTAGCCGCGAAGGGGCAATATCGGAATTCGCAGGGTAAGGTTGTGGCAGAAAACTCTCAACTTTTGACGCTACTGTATCCGATGAATGTTGAGAGTAGCAAGAAGATTGATCAGATTCGAGCCGCTTATAAACAGGCATTTCAGCAAGAATCTGTATTGCGCGTGGATGAGCGATCGTGTGTTTCGTTTTAATGGTCAACTTGATAGTTTAATTTCTGAACGAGTCTCATCTTTATCGGGCATAGCGTTAGAGTTTTACGCGACATGATAGCTCAGAGGCAACGGTTCCGAGGAATCGCGACTTTTTAGATCAGCGAACAATAGGACGGCGAACTAGCGATTTGGTATTCTCGTCAACAACATGGAATGTAACCGATATGTGGATCTGTGCAAAATGTGAGAGCCTTCAGAGACTACTTTAGTAAACGATTTAGATGATTGGCTCATTTTCAATCCAGTTTGAGTGGGTGAAGTGCGGCAAAGATGAGTCTAATTTTGCTTGATCGTGCTACTCTCTAGATGAGTATCGGTTCTGATGGGAATCAGCCATTAGACGCAAGGGGGAAAGTTCGGTGCAAACCCGACGCTGTCCCGCAACTGTGATAAGAACTGTGTTCTTTGAGTCAGGATGCCCGCCGATGCATAGCGCCTCTTTAAGAGGTATGTCTGTTGTGTTTCATCTGCGAGGTACGGATGATGATGGTTCTTAGTTTCTTAAAACGGATTTGCTTCCCTATTTTGCAGTTCAGGGGAAGTTGATGAGGTTTCAACATTATGATTTGCGATCGCATTTTGATCACTGGCAAGATCTGGTTATTCAGCAGAATTTTTTGCAGATAGGGTTCACTAGCTGGAATGGCTATTTGAGACTAGGGCGAGGACTAGTAACCTGCAAGATTACGAATCGGATCAATGCTTCAATGAATTTGAGTATTGATTCTGTAGTCTTTGAGCAGGAGTTCGTCGCGCAGGCACAAGTCGAGCTATATTTGCGAATGCTTGAAGTTGATAGCCAAGCTGGGGTTGCGATTCACGAGGCAATCGCGACGTATGACCCAACTCAAGCGATCGTGCTTCTGGCGAGACGGGATCGCGAAGTTCAGGTCAGTCTACTGCAAAACCTAAAAATCTCTCCTGCTGATTGCTATAAACAAGTGCAGCACCGTTGGAGTGAGTTTCAACTAGAAGCCACAGAGCGCAATCGTGCTGAGTGATCACGCTGATTTTATCCAAACCGTTTGAGCAAAATTCATGACCGATGTCCGTTTGACTTCTCCACGTCCTCGTTGGACTGTAATTACTGTTGTTGTTTTCTTGCATTTAGGAGCCTTACTTGCACTGTCTCCCGCTTATTTTAGTTGGTCAGCCGTTGGAGTTGCTCTATTCTTGCATTGGCTGACGATCGGGCTAGGAATCTCTTTAGGATTCCACCGCCTAGCAACGCATCGCAGTTTCAAAACGGTCAAATGGTTAGAATACTTCTTTATCTTGTGTGGCACATTGGCAGGTCAAGGAGCCGTGAAGGGTTGGGTCGGCTATCATCGAATGCACCATTTGTTTGCCGATCGGACTGGTGATCCACATGATTCGACTCAGGGATTTTGGTGGAGTCATATCAGTTGGCTGATGCACGAGGTTCCATCTCATTCAGAACTGCATCGATTCACTCAAGATATTGCTCATGATTCGTTTTATCAGTTTTGCCACAAGCACTACATTGCTTTACAGATTGCATTAGCTGTTTTGCTTTATGGTCTCGGTGGAATGCCCTTCGTAGTTTGGGGAATTTTTGCGCGATTGTTTGTTGGCTTTCACAGTACGTGCTTTGTCAATAGTGCATGTCATACTTTTGGCTATCGGAACTATGCGGTCAATGATCGATCGACGAATTGCTGGTGGGCAGCATTGCTGACTTTTGGAGAAGGATGGCACAACAATCATCATGCTTATCAAGCTTCGGCGCAGTTTGGCAAGCGCTGGTGGGAAGTGGATCTGATATGGTTGACGATTCGACTGTTGGAGAAATTGAAACTTGCAAAAAATGTTAAGACTGCTCATCTAGTAGAGTATTGAATCTCACACAACTAATTTCCAATATTCAAATCGACAAAAGCCCGTACCCGTTCCAGAACAAGCATTTACCTTGTGATGTGAATCTTCCAGCCATCGCGCTTCGATGCGATCGCTCTCGCTTGTGAATCAGGTTCAAGAGCGATCGCAGTTCTCCTAATCTTTCAGTGTTGCAACACAGTCGATCTCAACCAAAACATCTTTTGGCAAGCGAGCGACTTCCACACAAACTCTTGCGGGTGCAGTTGCTTCATCAAAATATTTGGCATAGACCGCATTCATTGCCGCAAAATCGTTCATGTCTTTCAAGCAGACCATCGTTTTGACAACATCATCGAGCGACGAACCAGCCGCTTCTAAGATGGCTTTCAAACTGGTCATGGCTCGTTCGGTTTGAGCCGCAACATCGCCAGCACCGACAATTTCACCCGTCTGCGGATCGAGTGAGATTTGACCTGCGACAAAGACTAAACCTTGAGCCACGATCGCTTGATTGTAAGGACCAACCGGAGCCGGAGCCGCATCAGTCCGAATTACTTTTTTCATAATCTTGGGCGCATTCCATAATTTCTGTACTGTAAATAATCGTGCAAAATGCGATCGTGATCAAAACATAAATTCTCAGGGATCTCCCAAATCTCGACAATCCGCACATTTTTGGCATCATCACCTGCTTTGGGTTCGCCCTTGGCAGTGGCAATGTACGCAATGCTCATCGTATGTTGGCGCGCATCACGATCGGGATCAGAATAAACTCCCAGTAAATCAATGAGTTCAATGTGCAGTCCAGTTTCTTCTTCGGCTTCAAGATGTGCGGTTTTCTCAGCCGAATTTCCGTAATCGATGAAACCGCCGGGAATTGCCCATCCATGTGGGGGATTGAGGCGTTCGATCAGCACGATCGGGCGATGGGGGCGATCAATGAGTTCGATGATAATGTCAACGGTGGGAGCAGGATTGCGATGAGCCATAAAAAATTACGATTTCCGAATTAATCTTGATTCTTCTTGCGGTGGATTTTGTCCTCTCCGCCTCATGTTACAGTTCTCACAGCCTTTTCCTGCTAGATTACTATGCCTTTAATGCGATCAAGTGGCGTTTTGCTGCATCCTACCTGCTTTCCCGGTCGATTTGGAATCGGAGAACTAGGAGCCGAAGCTCATCGATTTATTGAGTTTCTTGTGCAGAGTGGACAGCAATATTGGCAAGTGTTGCCATTAGGTCCTACGGGATATGGAAATTCTCCCTATGCATCTTATTCATCAATGGCAGGCAATCCGTTGTTGATTAGTTTAGAGGCATTGCGCGATCGCGGCTTGCTAGAAGAATCGGATTTTGCGAATGCTGATGGATTTTGGATCGATTGTGTGGATTTCGATCGCGTCTATGCGTTCAAGGCTCCGTTATGGCGAAAGGCTTGCGATGCCTTTAAACATCAGAGTGATGAACAGCGCGATTTTGCCGATTTTTGTACGAGAAAAGCCTTCTGGTTAGAAGACTATGCGTTGTTCATGGCACTGAAGCATGAGAACGGCGGCAAGAGTTGGTATGAGTGGGAACCCGAATTGATGCAGTCGAAACCGGATGCGATCGAAGCTGCTCGAATCCGACTGCAAGAAGAAATTTACTACCAGAAATTTCTTCAATACGAGTTTTTCAAACAGTGGGTGGCGCTCAAAGAACATGCCAACGAAAACGGGGTGCAAATTATTGGAGATATTCCCATTTATGTTGCACATGATAGTGCGGATGTTTGGGCAAACTCGGAGAACTTTCGGCTTGATCCTGAGACCGGACATCCTGAACTGATGGCAGGTGTACCACCGGATTATTTTAGTGCAACAGGACAGCTTTGGGGTAATCCCATCTATGACTGGGACTATCTGGAATCGACAGATTTCAAGTGGTGGGTGCAGCGATTTGAAGCCATGTTAGATCTGGTGGACTGGATTCGGATTGATCATTTCCGTGGGCTTGAGGCTTATTGGGCAGTTCCGCAAGGTGAAGAGACAGCGATGAATGGGAACTGGATCGAAGCGCCAGGAGATCAGTTCTTTCAGATGCTCAATACGAAGTTAGGAAAGCTACCGATCTTGGCAGAAGATTTAGGTGTGATTACACCGGAAGTAGAAGCATTACGGGATAAGTATGAGTTTCCAGGCATGAAGATTCTTCACTTTGCTTTTGGGTCTGATCCGGGCAATCCTTATCTGCCATTTAACTATCCTCGTAATTGTGTCGTGTATACAGGTACGCACGATAACGATACAACGATCGGCTGGTATGAGCAGCTTTCAGACTATGAGCGGGGTAATCTTTGGAACTATATGGGCTGTATCGGACAGCAGGGAATTCATTGGGATTTGATTCGAGTCGCCATGAGTTCGGTTGCAGTTCTGTCGATCATCCCAATGCAAGATTTAATGGGGTTGGGAGCGAATACCAGAATGAATGTTCCGGGTCAGGCAGAGGGGAATTGGGGTTGGCGCTATCGATCGGAGATGTTGAATGACGAGATTCGCGATCGATTCGCAAGTTTGACGCATCTATTTGGGCGTGCACCTCACCGGAAGCGAGATTAACTCAAAATGTAAATTGAAGAACAGTAATGATGGTTCTCTAGTTTTCTACAATTTTCTGATAGGGTCAGCAACACGCATCAAGCTCTACAAATTGTTTTTCTAGTAATCATTACTGTCTCAATGATGATACAGACTATTCTGCTGATTGAAGATCATGCTGCGCTTCGAGCGAATTTGGCAGAGATGCTTGAGTTAGAAGGCTATCGAGTGATTGAAGCAGAAGATGGAAGCTCAGGAATCAAACTGGCAACGGAGGAACGCCCAAACCTGATTGTTAGTGATTTCGAGTTGCCTATTTTTGATGGATTTGATGTGTTGAGATTGCTCCGTCAAAATCTGGAAACCATGAATATTCCAATCTTGTTTTTAACCGGAGCAGTTGAGAATAACGATCGCTTGAAAATCCTCAAAGATCGAGGAGAAAAGTATCTATCTAAACCTTGCTCTCTCAGTAAGGTACTAGCAGAGATTAGGGAATGCTTATCTTAAGTTTCAGAATTGAATTCGTGATGAACAATGACACAATGTAACATTGCGTTCAGCATGAGCGATCAGTTCTCTAGTTTTTCACACTATTTCTCTATCGTTCTTTGATGTAGCAAACTTTATCATCAGATGTCAGTATGCTGAGATGAGCATGATTCGAGTTCAATCATTGATGACCGAAGTTTAGTCTAATCGTTTGAGGAATAATATGACGGTGCAGCTTATTTTCTTAGGACTTGAGACTGCGAGTGTGAATACACAGGCAGCAATCTTATCGAAACAACTCGGGATTCCCCATATCTCGATGATCCATTTGTTTTCGCAGTTTATGCGCGATCGCTTGTGCAGCGATCTGCAAGCCATCCTCCCTTCCGATACGATCTCGCCTGATACAGAAAAGCTGGCAATGCTGGAAGTCCGTTTGCGGCAATCTGATACTCGTCAGGGTTGGATTCTCACGGACTTTCCTCAGTGCTTTACTCAAGCGCAATCTCTGCACCTTCTGCTTGAATATATGGGCTATTCACAGCCTCAAGCACTTTATCTCAGTCTTACAAAACATGATTTATTAGAGCGATTATCGGCTGATCAATTAGCGTGGAATCAACGGCTGCTTTCTCCTGTTATCGAGTACTACCAGGAACTAGACTGCTTAATGATGGTTGATGCGAATACAACTCCCTCAATTATTAATGAAAAAATTCTGGATAGATTGCAAATTACGATATTGGCTTAGCGAAACAAGCTGCTTGGATCTCAACTGGCTTGGAACTCGGAGAATGTTACAAATCTTGCTTGTGGTTTGAACCAATTTAAACAGGTTTCTAAGCGATCGAGTAAGGCTAATCCATGGTCTAAACCTTCAGCTGATGCTTTGAATTTTATTGTTTTATCTAACGGTTGCCCGTACTCTTCTGGAACATCAAACCCTTCAACATCAAAGCTCAAAAGAATTAACTTATCCATCTCTCTGCAACCGCGTTCCCGTATTATACTGACGAGCGTGATTTCCACGGTGAGATATGGCGCAAGAGCAAAAAGACCAGGAGCATCCTTTGTGGAAGAGCGATCGTGAAATTGTCGATTCTCTACTGACGGGCGAAGCAACGGATTGGAATCTCGCAGAATTAGCCCGCTTGAGAATTCGCTATAACGGTTTCCCAGGGGCACGCGATATTCAAGCAGACTTAGATACAGTTCTCAAACAGTGGAACTTAACGGAGGATGCTTTGTTTGAAAAAACTCGCCACATTCATGTAGAGACGAAGCCTTATAAGGGGCGTGGCGCGAAGCGGGATGATTGGAGCTAGAAAGAAGTGGGGAGTGGGGAAGAAACAATCTCTACTCCCTACTCCCCACTCCCCACTTAGTAGGCATTCACTGCCAACGCAGAATTCAGACGCAAATTCAAATCAGACTGATTGACTGAAATCACCTGATTGCGATTTCGTCCAAGCAATAAGCCACCTAAAGCACCTGCACCCGTACCGATTAGAACTTTGCCCAACGTGATCCGACGATTCCCGGTGATGCCAGAGATAATCGCTGCTGCACCTGAACCGATTGCAGCTCCCTTCAGAATTGCATCTGTACTCACCCCTCGACGAATTTCTTCAGTCCGAGTGACTAAATCTGTTTGACCATTCAGTGCCACCTGATTGCCATTATTCAAAATCAAGGTATTTGCGACAAAGCGAGTTCCACCATCGGCAGGCTGAAACTCTCCTTTCACTTGGCTACCTGCTGGAATCAACAGGGTTCCATTCGAGGTGCGAATATTATTGGGAACAGTTAACGTAATCGGAAGGCGTTCATTCGGGGCAACCAAAATTTTCTCAGCATCTCGGTAAGCCAAGCGCAACGTTGTGCCTGCCGGAATTCGGAATGCACCTGTCGTTTGCGTCGGTGACGAGGGAGATGAGGGGAACAGCTGCGCGACTTTCATCGGAGCAGGAGTAGCCGCGATCGCGTCTTTCGCAAATACGATCGGAGCGGCTCCAGTCGCCGTTACACCGATCGTCAGTGCGAGCGCAGTGCTAGTTTGCAATTTCTTCAAGTTCAACATAGATTTTTGTCCTTCAAGTCCGAGTCTAACGGCGATACTTTCAATGACTTTGCCGCCAGAGATAAGGTTCCTCATCTTAAAAATTAGAATTTGCGATCGCAAAAAAGTCCTATCTCAGGTCAGAGATTCAGGCTTTTTTCATTCATACTCAAATGTAAGAAGCTGAATCTAAAATTGCCATGAGCGCTGAAATTCCCCCCGATAAGATCGAACTGCCCGATTTGTATCCTTGGGATCAAGGAAGCGATGTTATGCAACTGCAAGCCTTATTGAGAGCACATGGATTTAACCTGAGAATCGATGGAGATTTTGGGAGTCGGACTGAAACAGCAGTGCGATCGTTTCAACATCGACATGGATTGAGAATTGATGGTGTGGTGGGTAAACAGACGTGGTCTGTACTCAACACAGACCTAGAACCAGGCACACGGCTCTTAAAACTGGGCTGTATTGGGACAGATGTGGCTGAACTTCAAGGACTCTTGTTAGTTCATGGCTTCGATGTTGACCGAAATCAGGTTTACGATGCTGCGACAGAAGTTGCGGTTCGACAATTTCAGCAGCGCTCCAGATTACGAGAGACGGGCATTGTGGATGATATAACTTGGACTTTTCTGAGAGGTCGAGGACTTCCTACGATGCCTCGCAAGCAGAATCGCTGGCTTAACAATCCGCGCAAGTGGTGGTGACTTTTGACTTGTCTTTGACACAATGAACACCTAGTAGTGGATTGTTCTCAAGAGGTACTGATGGCGTTTTCACAAGCTTTTCTGGAATGGGAACAAGCAACCCGACAAGAAGGACAACAAGAAGGTCAAAGAGCACTGATTCTACGTCTATTGGCTCGACAAGTCGGAAACTTATCAGAAGAGACGCGATCGCAAATTCACACTCTATCGATCGAACAACTTGAAGCGTTAGCTGATGCTCTACTCGACTTTTCAACCGTAACTGATTTAGAAACCTGGTTGCTCAATCACGGTTGAGCAGGACATTTAGAGAGACTCCCTGAGTAGAATGGAGCGCTCGTCAAAGAATAACCGGAATCGCTATGATCAGAGGCGAAGTGAGTCGATGACGATGCTAGGGGGATTCGGTTCGATGCTGACGGCAGGACAGACGCTGTACGATCGCTATCAACTCCAAGAGAAATTAGGACAGAGTGCTGGACGACAGACTTGGCTTGCACTGGATCTGAACGCTCAGTCTGAGCCGATTGTGCTCAAACTCCTGGCATTTGGTGCAGAGATGCAGTGGGAAGATTTGAAACTGTTTGAGCGCGAATCTCAGGTCTTACGTCAGATTGATCATCCTCGGATTCCGAAATGTCGAGACTCTTTTTCGATCGACGATCGCATTCTTTGGTTTGGCTTAGTCCAGGATTATATTCCAGGCACTTCGCTCAAAGAGTTGGTGCAGGATGGAAAACGATTTACAGAAGAAGAAGTGCGAAAATTCGCGATCGCGGTTCTAGAAATTTTGCGCGATTTGCATCAGTTAAATCCTCCGCTTCTGCATCGCGATATCAAACCTAGTAATTTGATTTTGGGAAAAGATGAGCAGATTTATTTAATTGATTTTGGGGCAGTTCAGGATCATGTTCCGATTGAAGGTGGAACCTTTACAGTTGTTGGAACCTACGGCTATACGTCGATCGAACAATTTGGTGGTCGGGCTGTTGCTGCTTCGGATCTCTACGCATTAGGGACAACTTTGATTCATCTGTTGACGGGAACTGCACCTGCGGATTTGCCCCAGCGATATCTTAAATTGCAATGGCGCGATCGTGTAACTTTAACTCCTGCTTTTGCAGATTGGATTGATCGCCTGTCTCATCCTGATGTCGAACAACGATTTCAAACCGCAAATGAAGCGATTCAGGCACTCCATTTAGCGGGAGAATCTGCATTTGGTGCAGTGGAGCGTCCTAAAAATACGCGAGTTCAACTTCAGCGATCGAAAAAACGCTTAGAAATTGTCATCCCACAGCAAAATCAACAAGAAGAATCAGTTTTTGAGATGTTCGGCTTACTGATGGCAGGAGTCGCACTGCCTGCTCTGATGTTCTCGTTGCCGATGTTTATGATGCTGCTCGTTTTTGGGGTAATGAGCGCATCTGTCTGGGTTTTACTATTTGCCTTGATTGTATTTTTGATTTTTATTAGTCCATCGTTTCAGCGAACTTACGTCAAGTTCGATCGCAAAGAATTTGCAGTCGAAACCCAGCGATTTCGAGCGATGAGCAATCGAATGACAGGCAAGACTCGCCATATTCGAGATGTGCGCCGGGATAATGGCAAAATTACGATTACTTCAGGACCGTATCGGGATGGATATCACTTGCATCAATTTGGAGAGGAGCTAACTGATTTTGAGCAAGCTTGGGTGTTGAAAGAAATTCGATCGTGGTTAAAGCTCAAAGCAGAGTAAAAAACATTCTGGAACTTGTAGGGATGGGATGGTATCTAGCAAACGTCAAGCACTTTGCCCAAAATCGTTTATGTCTCGATCCATTCATCCCTGGCTTCTCCTGAGTATTTTTACATTGATTGCTCCCACTTTTTTAGTCGTCACACGACATCTAGTAGCACCTCATCCAGCTTCTGCTCAGCCTGCTTCGATAACTTGTAATCCTAATGAACAATTAGAAAGCAAGCTTGCAACTTTGACCAATCAAGCGCGTGAAGCTTTGGATCGACAAGATGCCGAAACAGCAGGCACAGCCTTACAAGAAGCAATTACGATCGCGCTGCAAGTAAAAAATACTCCTTTTCAAGCCGATTTAGTTCAATCCTGGTTAATCGAGCCTTATAACGGCTTCCCAACGTTACGGATTATTCAACTCAATCAGCAGCTCAAATCTCCACAAAAATTGCGTGCGTTACTTGATCAGTTTCTAACCCTGACGAATCGTCTTCCATCTGCAAATAGTGCGGAGAAAACTCGTGCTTTTGTTGCGATCGCACGTCAATATGCAGCACTCAAACAACTGCGAATTGCCAATAACTTAATGGCACGAGCGCGGCAACTCGAACCTCAAATCAAAGCACCAGACTTACGTGCGATCGCACTCATCGAAATCGCAGAAGCTTACGCTGAACTTTCACAGCCTCAAGTCGCCCAAACTACGCTTGCTCAGGTTGAGAAAATTTTACCCCGGCTTGCAGTTGAAGAATCGAATCGAATTGTAGAACGCGCTGCTGTAACCTATGCGCGAATCGGCAACTATCCGAAAGCACAACAGACTTTAGAGCGCTTGTCGAAAGTTCCAGAAGCTTTTGCAAACACTCAAGAAAGCATCGTGCAAACTTATCTGAGCAATGGTAAATTGGCGGATGCCGAAAAACTCGCTCAATCAATCTCTGCAACTCCTCAAAAAATTTCTGCTTTAGCAAAAGTAGCGATCGCTTATCGTAAAACCCCAAGTCAATCTACTTCACTCTTCCGCCAAGCTACAACGCTTGCTCAATCTGTAGAAGATCCCTATCAGAAAGATACATTGCTGCAAAAGCTTGTCGAAGCCTATGTACAAGCTGAACAGTTAGACGCAGCATTGCAGCTTGCAAAATCAGTAAAAAATCTCCGCACCGACACGTTGAAGTCAGTAGTTGTAGCTCATCAAGAAGCTGGCAAAACCGCTCAAGCTAAAGCCCTCTTGTCTCAGCAGCTTGTAGCAATTAAAGCCCTCAGCGATTCTTGGGAACAGAGAGGTCAAGTCTGGACTGTAATTGAAACTGCGATCGCTGCCAATCAGTTTGACTGGATTCGCGAAGACTGGGCACAAATTTCGTCGATCGACTACGGTTTGATGGATTGGCAAATTATACAAATCGCCAAGGCTTATGCCCAAACAGGTCAACATTCTCAAGCAGCAGAATGGGTACGCAAATTGCCTTTAGAGAATCGTCCTTTGGAGCAGATTAGAGCACTGTCTGCGATCGCGCTCGTCACGGCTCAAGCTGGCAACTCTACCCTCGCCAATCAAATGCTTGAGCAAGCCTTACAAACGATTGATCCGCTCGATAAAGCTTATCGCGAGAGAATCAACCGTGAAGGCGGCGATCTCTTCAGTCTTGAACGCTTTAAACCCACTGCTTTAGCTAGTATTGCTTTGGTTTATTCTCAAACGCAGCAGCCTGAAAAAGCTCGCCAACTTCTTCAGCAAGTGGTTGTTTTTAGTTCAAAGATTGATGATCCCTCGATCGCATCTTTTACAGATAATCCTTTCGCTCAATTCATTGAAGCGAAACAATATCTAGGCGCATTGCAAATTGCTGAAGGAACTGCATTCCCAGAGGTGAAAAGTGCTCGCCTACAAACTAGCGCGTTGGGATTGCTCACGATCAATCGGTTTGATTTAGTCCAACCGATCGCGAATCAAACAACGGAACCCGTGAGTAAAACGCAGCTTTTACTTGCGATCGCACAACGTTATACTGAGCTAAATCAATCTCAAAAAGCCGTGTCTTACCTTGCTCAAGCTTTCCAAGTTGCCCAAACGATTCCTGGAGAGGAATCGCAATTCGATCGCCTCGGTACAGATGGCGGTACTGTGATTCCGATCGAAACAGATCGTGGCAGTATGTTAGAAGCGATCGCGATTCAATATGCTCGCGTGAATCGGATGTCTGAAGCGATGAAAGTTGCGAACACGTTGAAAGAAAAAGCGACTCGTGACGAGGCAATTCAGAAAGCCCGCTGTGCAAGAACAACTTCGATGCGCGCTTGACAATGTGCCTACCTAAAGTGGTAGAAGATAAGGGCTAAATAATCCATCAGATTGATCATGCCCAAACCATTTTCTCTCGTTGTCCTGAGTACCCTTCTGTGTGCTGCACTGCCGCAGATCGCGAATGCGGAGACAGTTATGCAGAAGGTCGCTCGATCGGGAGTTTTGGTTGCAGGAACCAGCAGTGAAGCGATTCCATTTGCTTATCAAAATCGACAAGGCAAACTAGTCGGATATTCCGTCGATATGCTGGAATTAATTCGATCGCAGATGGAAAAAGAAACAGGCAAGAAAGTTCAATTGAAATTAGTTGCGTTACCGCCTTCGGATCGCGTCAAAAAGGTCGCCGATCGACAAGTGGATATTGTCTGTGATTTCAGTAGCTTTACTTGGGCACGCAATCGACAAGTTGATTTTTCGCTGGTGTATGCGACGACGGGCACTCAACTTGCGGTCAAAAAATCAAGCAATTTAGGTACTCCAGAAGCCTTTAATGGCAAGCGTATCGGAGTGTTGCCGGGCACGACTAATGAGCTAGCAGTACAACGAAAATTACCGAAGGCAAAACCTGTCTATTTTCAAACTTGGGAACAAGGCTATCAAGCTTTGGAGAAAGGGACGATCGATGCGTTCGCCGCAGATAGTATTTTACTAGAAGCGCGATTAGCTGGAAAAATCAACCAGTACAACATTTTGCCGGACAGTCCATTATCTCAAGAAGGGATTGCTTGTATGGTTCCTGAAGATAACTCTAGGTTTCTGGATACGGTAAATTATGCTCTGTATCGGTACATGCAAGGCTTTGTGCGCGGAGAACCCAAATCAGTGCAAATCTTCGATCGCTGGTTTGGTGAAAATGGAGCATTCCCGTTAACAAGAGACATGCGGGATATTGCTGTTCAGACGATGCAACTTGTTGTTGAATCGCGAGAGGAAATCCCGGCGGATGCAAAGTAGCGGGAGTATCGGCGACTTTCTCTGTATATTTCTCTTCTGCCCATGTGACAGAAGAAAAACTGCAATACCCGTGATGCGAAGGCTTTGCTCTTTCGTCATTCTAGGACTTCTAGAGTGGGAAACTACTGCTACATAAGTTGCCTATAATTTTCTCTATGAAGAATAAAAAAGAGGAATACTAGCGCAATGGAATTTGGCAAGGGTGGGAAGTTTTAAGCATCTTAAAAACTTCCGCCACATCCAATTGCTTAACTCGTTTATCGCGATCGTTCATTGGCAAGAGGAATACTAGCGCAATGGAATTTGGCAAGGGTGGGAAGCTTAAGGGGTGACGACACGACTGAACGGTAGAAAGGATGCCGGATAGCAGCATTGAGAGACAGAAAAAATGAGGTGATTCCACTTGTTTCACCCCATCAATCTAAAAGATGTTGCCCTCATTCTATCAAACCTGTTTACAATCGCAATTAACGGAAGCGCAATTTGTGACGCTAGAAATCTTGGTCGAACTGTTGCAAAAAGAGCGAAGAATTACGATTGAACGGATAGCGACCCTGTTTCCGCAACCGATTCTATTTGAGAGCAGACGGCGGAATATTCAGCGATTCTTGAGTCTGCCGCAACTGACTCCACAAGCGATCTGGTTTCCGATTGTCAAGCAGTGGATCAAACGACATTACTCAGGTAGAACTCCGCTTCACCTGGTGGTTGACCGGACGCAATGGCAAAACCATAACTTGATCATGGTGAGTCTTGTATACCAGAAGCGGGCAATCCCATTGCACTGGATGTGGCTGAACAAGCAAGGACAGAGTTCGCTGGCTGAACAACGAAAAGTGTTATGTCCGGTATTTCATCTGTTGAAAAAGTATCGCTTCATTTTGCTCGGAGACCGTGAGTTTCACAGTATCGAGCTTGCTGCTTGGTGTGTGGAAAAACAAGTCAAATTCGTGTTCCGTTTACCGAAAAATACCACCATTCAAACCGAATGACAGCGAAGGCTTTTATTGGCCTTGGACGATTTCCCACAAACGCCCCGGAATCACTGAGCAATATTTGCACATTCAAGTCACGGAAAAATCGCGGGTCGGCAAGCATTAATTTAGTCTTGCGCCAAAAACGCGCCTACCGTCAATCGAATTCTGATGCTTGGTATCTGCTGACCAATCTCGTCGGTGCCGAACAAACTCTGAAAGCTTACTCTAATCGCTTCTCCATTGAGCCGCTGTTCAAAGACTACAAATCCGGTGGCTATCATCTCGAAGATTGCCATGCCGATTCACGCCGATTCAATGCACTACTGGTTCTGATTGCCATTGCTTATTCGCTCTCAACGCTTCAGGGACGACGCATTCGCCAAAAGCAAGTGCAATGCTACGTCGGTCGAGTCAAGGAGCCGAAGCGAACCCGAAACCGACATAGCAATTTCTGGATTGGCTTGTATGGCAGGTTGTGGATTGAACCCTTGCAATTGTGGTCAACTCTGGCGACCAAGTTGATGGCACTCAAGCCGCAAAAACGTCCCTTTTTTCAGCGAGGTCTCAATGCCATTTCCTTGATCCAGTCTGCTCTCTAGCTTCGTTGTCACCCCTTGAGGGTGGGAAGTTTTAAGCATCTTAAAAACTTCCGCCACATCCAATTGCTTAACTCGTTTATCGAGATCGTCCATTGGCAATCTGACTCAAGCCACTCTTTCTGAGGCTTCAAATGGCTCATCCAACAAAATTGGGTCAATGTCCTGACTCTTATCACGATCGCGGAACTGTTCTAGTAATTGGAAGAAATGGTCGAACGCCGCTTTTTCATCAATGCATTTGATCAGAATAATTTTGTCCCAGGAGTTAGCAGTCCGAACGTATAATCGCCTCTGCAACCAAGGTTGAAACTCTTGATAAAAATCTAACTCTGCTTCGGTAGGTAATATTCCCATCTCTTGCCGAGCAAATTTGTAACCTACCAGAAAGTGCCGTAGTGCAGTGATGGAAGCAGTTCCAATATATAGACCTGGTTTCTGATTGATCTTTTCCAGTAGGTCAAAGAGGTTACTCATAATTGATGGCTCCTAAAAACGGTTCAATTCTGTCAAGGTGAATAGTCCACTATGGCAGCTAAAATCTTTCAGCCAGTCTTGCCGCGATCTCCCTTCTTCAGAGAGATTGTCAAATACCTTTCCTCTTACTTCAACTCCAAAATGCTGCCCATTGAGCGTAATCGATTCAGTGATTCCAAGCTGTTCGAGGCGCTTACTAAGAATGTAGTCTTCACCGTTTCTAGTTCTGAGCCTGAGAATTATTCCTTCAATCCCTTGTTGGTTCAACCATCTAACGATTGCTCTGGAGCAGTCGGCACATTCTAAGATGTCAAAACGGCGAGTAATTTGCCCTATCTCTCTGTGAATTTCTGCATCCGTCCAATCCTCGGAATTTTTGCTGATAGTTTCACACCCTGCTCAAACAACTGACCTAAATTATAATCTTGCAACACCTGAATATCGCGGCAAGACTGAAAAAATTAGGGGGCATAGCCCCCACAAGAATTAAGCGCTGAAGTACTTCGCAGTCGGGTGATAGACCACGAAAGCTGTCGTCGATTGTTCTGGATAAAGTTGTTCACTTTCATCTATCGACATTTCAATCCGATCAGTTCCTAGCAGTTCTAATTGCTTGAACTGATCCGCAACATTTGGACAAGCTGGATAGCCAAAGCTATACCGTGATCCCTGATAACGCTGAGCTAGCATATCTCGAATGTTATCTGGCTCAAGCTCTCCATAGCCTAACTCTTTACGAATCTGAGCGTGTGACCATTCAGCCAAAGCTTCCGCCATCTGGACTGCCATACCGTGGAAGTAGAGATACTCCGTATAGTTATTCGCCTTGAATAGCTCTTGAGCGACTTCAGTGGCAATATGTCCCATCGTCACCGCTTGCATGGGTAACACATCGAACTGATTGTCTGACACTGGACGGAAGAAGTCTGAAATACACAAGCGGCGTAAAGATTTCTGACGTGGGAATGTCCAGGTGACTAAGGGTGTTGCAGTTGCAGGCGTGAGACCTTGCTCAATCACACTCGGATCATAAACATGCAGCGAATTCCCCTCAGCCGCACAAGGGAAATAGCCATAGATCATCCGAGGCTCTAACAGTTTCTCAGTCTGAATCTTCTGCTTCCAGCGCTCCAAGACCGGGTAAACCTTCTCAGCTAAGAACACATCATATTCCTCTTTCGATTGGTCTTTCGGCTTGCGGAATTGCCATTGCCCAACAATCAACGCTTGCAAATCCATGTGCCAGAAGAGGTCTTCTAAGGAGATATCTTCAGGATTGAGAACTTTAGTTCCCCAGAACGGCGGAGTCGGTCGATCGATATCCAACTCAACCGCTTCCGATCGCACTAAATCGATCACTTCCGGCTCATCCGATTTCTTCTCTGGTTCGCCGTTTAGTTCGCGTTCAGCTTGTTCGATCGCTTTACGTCCCTTCTGATTGAACTGAGCAAATTCGCCTTGGAAACCTTCGGTATCACTCCATTGCCCCTCTTTTTTCGCAGGCATAAAGCGATCCATAAACGTCAAATCCGCGAACGCATCGCGTCCGTAAATCACTTGCCCCTTATAAGCATTCTGACAGTCTTCGTAAACGAATTTTGGAGTCAGTGCTGCACCGCCAAGAATCACTGGAACACTGATCCCACGTTCATTAAAGACTTCTAAGTTCTCCTTCATGAATGCAGTCGATTTTACGAGCAATCCGCTCATCGCAATACAATCTGGTTGATGTTCAACGTAAGCATCGACGATCGCATCAACTGGCTGTTTAATCCCTAAGTTAATCACCTTGTAGCCGTTATTGGTGAGAATGATATCAACTAAGTTCTTGCCGATATCATGAACATCCCCTTTCACGGTTGCAATTAAGAATTTACCCTTGCCACTGTCATCGCTTTTCTTCTCCATGAATGGTTCAAGGAATGCGACCGCAGATTTCATGGTTTCCGCAGACTGCAACACAAACGGTAATTGCATTTGCCCCGATCCGAACAATTCACCGACCACTTTCATGCCATCAAGCAAGAATGTATTGATGATGTGCAACGGCTCATAGGTTTCTAATGCGATTTTCAATGCATCTTCTAAACCAATCCGTTCGCCATCGATGATGTGCTGCTTCAAACGTTCTTCAACAGGTAAATCTGCTAGAGAACTTGTCGATCGAGCATCTTTTGCACTTACGCCTTCAAATAGTTCCGTCAGCTTCGTCAGCGGATCGTAAATGCAAATATCCCCATCAAATCGGCGACGATCGTAAATCAGATCTAAACAGACTTCTTGATGCTCAGGCTCAATTTTCGCAAGTGGAAGAATCTTTGCCGCCGACACGATCGCGCCGTCCATTCCGACCTTCGTGGCTTCATGCAAGAACATCGAATTCAAAGTAATCCGAGCTGCAGGACTCAGACCGAATGAGATATTCGACACCCCGACCATGAAGTGAACGCCAGGCAGATTTTCCCGAATCATCCGAATCGACTCAACTGTTGCTTTTGCGTTCTCCCGATCTTCTTCAATCCCGGTCGAAATCGGCAGAGCTAAGGTGTCAAAGAAAATTTCGTGCGGCGGAATTCCGAATTCTAGTGCATCGCGATACGCCCGTTGCGCGATTTGGAATTTCTTCTCAGCCGTCCGCGCCATGCCTTCTTCGTCGATCGTTCCGATTACGACTCCAGCACCGTACTCTTTCGCTAATTCCAGCACTTTGAAGAACCGCTCATCGCCGTCCTCATAGTTGGTCGAGTTGAGAATGCACTTGCCGCCCGCAACTTTGAGTCCGGCTTCCATCTTTGTCCACTCAGTCGAGTCGAGCATCAGAGGCAGGGTGACATTGGTAACGAGGCGGGAAACGAGTTCTTTCATATCGGATTCGCCATTGCGTCCGACATAATCGACGTTTACATCCAATACATGCGCGCCTTCTTTGACCTGGGATTTTGCGATCGCAATCAGTCCATCCCAGTCATCTGCATTTAACAACTCTCGAACTTTCTTAGAGCCGCTGGCATTCAGTCGCTCTCCTACAATCAGAAAAGAATTATCCTGCTCATAAGGCTGAGACGTATAAATCGATGCGGCTGAAGGCGTGTAGCTTAAAAGTGGTCTGGGTGTTTCTGATTCAAACACTTGACCATTCATCCATTCGCGCTCCCCGATCCGAACATTGCGCTCTTTCGGCTTCATCGTCGCGGCGGCTTCTGCTAATGCCTGAATATGCGTGGGACGAGTTCCACAACATCCGCCAATCACTTGCACACCCCAATCTTCGATGAATTTGTGCAATGCCATCTGCAATTCAACTGGAGTCAGCTTGTAGTGAGCATGACCGCCGATATTTTCCGGCAAACCTGCATTGGGAATACAAGACACGACAAACGGTGCATTCTCCGTCAAATACTTAATGTGCTCTGCCATGCGATCGGGACCTGTCGCACAGTTTAAGCCGAGAATATCGATCGGATACGGCTCTAAAATCGCCAAAACGCCGCTAATATCTGTCCCGACGAGCATCGTTCCCTGAACTTCCATCGTCACAGACACCATGATCGGGCGACGCTCGCCTTTTTTCTCAAAGATAGCTTCTACGGCATTCAAAGCGGCTTTGATTTGCAGTACGTCCTGGCAGGTTTCAATGATGAATAAATCAACACCGCCATCAAATAACCCTTCTGCCTGAACGGTAAATGCGTCTTTTAGCTCGTCGTATGTGATGTGTCCTAAGGTCGGTAATTTTGTGCCAGGACCCATCGATCCGGCGACAAATCTGGGCTTTTCAGGCGTTGAGAATTCGGCGGCGCATTGTTTCGCGAGTTCAGCCGCTTTCTTGCTCAAGTCATACGCTAGATCTTGCAGCCCATATTCTGCCAGCACAAACGGGCTACTGCCGAATGTATCGGTTTCAATCACATCCGCGCCTGCTGCTAAGAAATCGCGGTGAACTTTCGCGATCGCTTCTGGTTTCGTATGAATGAGATATTCGTTACAGCCTTCATATTCCGCACCTCCAAAATCCTCTGCTGTTAAATTCTGGGACTGAATATTGGTTCCCATTGCGCCATCGAAGACGAGGACAGGACGATCGGGACTGTGAAGACGGGTCAGAAAAGCGCTGCTCATAGGAAAAGGTTGAGGGACTAGACGACAAGATTGAGTAATTACCCTGAGTTCTCTTTAAGTTTTAGGGTGAATGAAGTCATGGCGGAAAGCGGCAACCATGACATTTCACACTAGCTATACATTTAAACTGTGACATATTTATTTAAGTTTTAGCGATCTGGAGTTCTCTGTAAAAAAAAGAGATGCCCCGGTGGAACATCTCTCGAATTTTCAGTGAAGTAGAAACTTACATGAGTACTCAGCGCTTACGCGAGTATTCAGCGCTTACGCGAGTATTCAGCGCTTACGCGAGTATTCAGCGCTTACGCGATCGCTGCAATCTGCACGTCGCTATTGCCTAAAAGCTCTTGCAGTTCTTCAGCATCGACGGTTTCTTTGTCCACCAGCATTTCTGCCAGTTTATCCAGCACCGGACGATTCTGAACCAGCACCGCTTTTGCACGACGGTAAGCTTGTTCAACCAGGTTGCGAACTTCATCGTCGATCGCGGCTGCGGTTTCTTCGGAAAAGTCCCGCTCAGCAGCGATGTCACGACCCAAGAACATGTTGCCTTGCTGACGACCTAATGCGACTGGTCCTAAGCGATCGCTCATGCCGAATCGAGTCACCATTTGTTTTGCAACGCGTGCTACTTGCTGAAGGTCGTTCGATGCGCCTGTGGTAACTTCCTCTTCACCAAAGACGATTTCTTCAGCGATTCGACCACCTAGAGCAACGGCCATCTGGTTTTGCAAGTAAGAGCGAGAATACAGGCCTGAATCCATCCGGTCTTCGCTTGGTGTGAACCAGGTCAAACCGCCTGCGCGACCGCGAGGAATAATGCTGATTTTTTGAACAGGGTCATAGTCAGGCATCAAAGCACCGACAAGCGCATGACCTGCTTCGTGATAAGCCACAAGCTCTTTGCGCTTCTCGCTCATTACACGGTCTTTCTTCTCAGGTCCTGCCAAGACGCGATCGATTGCGTCGTTGATCTCGTCCATTGAAATTTCAGTCAAATTGCGACGAGCGGCAAGAATTGCGGCTTCGTTCAACAAGTTCGACAAGTCTGCTCCGGTAAATCCAGGAGTCCGACGGGCAATCTTTTCGAGGTCAACGTCTTTCGAGAGCGTTTTGCCACGCGCATGAACGTTGAGCACTTCCAAACGACCGGAGTAGTCAGGACGATCGACGACGACTTGGCGATCGAAACGACCCGGACGTAAGAGCGCTGCATCTAAGACATCAGGACGGTTTGTCGCTGCGATGATGATGATGCCAGTGTTGCCTTCAAACCCGTCCATCTCAGTTAAGAGTTGGTTCAAGGTTTGTTCACGTTCATCGTTACCGCCGCCGAGACCTGCACCACGCTGACGACCAACTGCATCAATTTCATCGATGAAGACGATGCAAGGTGCATTCGATTTGGCTTGCTCGAACAGGTCACGGACGCGAGACGCACCCACACCGACGAACATTTCGACAAATTCAGAACCGGAAATCGAGAAGAACGGAACGCCTGCTTCGCCTGCAACAGCTTTTGCCAACAGGGTTTTACCAGTTCCAGGAGGTCCAACGAGTAGGACACCTTTGGGAATTTTTGCACCGATTGCAGTAAAGCGATCGGCATTTTTCAAAAAGTCCACAACTTCGTTCAATTCCAGCTTTGCTTGGTCAATCCCTGCCACGTCGTTAAAGGTGACTTGGGTTTGGGGTTCCATTTGCACACGGGCTTTAGATTTGCCAAAGTTCATCGCTTGGCTACCTGGTCCGTTTTGAGCGCGGCGCAACAGGAAGAACAAGCCCACAAGCAGCAAGATTGGGAAGAAAAGACTGCTGACTGCTCTCAGCCAGAAGTCATTGCCATCGGTTGCAGGTAGAACAGAAATATCGACGTTATTGCGAGTCAGAATGCTGATGAGTTCAGGATCGGTCGGCAGATTCACTAAGACGCGATTTCCGTCTTCAGATTGCACTAAAGCGCGAGTCCGATCGGCGCTCAAACTGACTTTATTGACATTATTTTTTTCAACTTCTTGAATAAACTGGCTATAGCGCCAGGTTTCACGAGTTTGGGGTTGCTTATCGAAGACCGCCGTTGCCAAAGCAATCACGACGATCGCTAAAAGCGCATATAGCCCTGCATTTCTCCACCGCTTGTTCACCGGGGTGTATCCTCCTGAAAATAGGAATAAATCGGGTTCTCAGATTTGTATTTGTAAACTTATATTACTCTGTATTAAGACTTCTTGCATCAATACGAGAGAAATCTGAGAATTACCGATTTATCCAATGTAACGTAAGGATTTACTATCGATCACGTTATGGGGTGGAGTTTTTAGTATCCTGGTCAGGAATCAGGCAGGAACGGTTTGGGGCTAGAAGTCGCTGTCCTTGAGTTCAAGCACGATAGAGATATCGACCTGATTCCGCACCAGAGTGTTAATCAGTTCAGGATCGTCCGGTAGGTTGACTAAAAAGCGCTTTCCATCTTCGGATTGTGCCAAGATTCGAGTTCGATCGGCAGTCAAACTGACTTTGTTAACATTGTCTTTTTCAACTTCTTGAATAAACTGGCTGTATTCCCAGGTTTCACGAGTTTGGGGCTGTTCAGCAAAGACTGCGGTTGATAGCGCGATCGTGACGATCGCGAAAAGTCCATATAATCCTGCGTTTCTCCACCGCTGGTTCATTAAAATGTATCCTTCTGAGAATATATAGAGTCGGATTTTCAGAATCGCTGATTCGATTCGTCCAATCTAACTTAAGGATTCACGATCACCACGTTATGCAACTGAGTTTTTGTATCATTGTCAAAAATGAGGCGGAAAATCTGCCGCGCTGCTTGTCTAGCGTTCAGAATGTGGTCGATGAGATGGTGGTTTTGGACACTGGATCGAGCGATCGCACAATAGAAATTGCCAAGTCTTTTGGTGCAGAAGTTCACTCTTTTGAATGGCGGAATGATTTTTCTGCCGCCCGCAATGAATCGCTGAAGTATGTTCATGGCGATTGGATTTTGGTATTAGATGCGGATGAGGTCTTAGTTCCAGAGATTGTGCCGACCTTGAAACAGGCGATCGCGCAAGATGACTATCTTGTGTTTAATTTAGTTCGGCAAGAAATTGGAGCAGCTCAGTCTCCCTATTCATTAATTTCGCGATTATTTCGACGGCATCCTGAGATTTGGTTTTCTCGTCCGTATCACGCCATGATTGATGATCAAGTTGAGGCGTTGCTGAAACGAGAGCCGCATTGGAAGATTGGCGCGATTTCGGAAGTCGCGATTTTACATGAAGGTTATCAGGCAGATGTGATTGCTGGGCGTGACAAGGTGAATAAGGCGCGATCGACAATGGAAGGCTTTCTGGCAACTCATCCCAATGATCCGTATGTTTGTAGTAAGCTCGGCGCGCTCTATGTTCAGATAGGTGAAACGGCGAAAGGCATCGAACTTTTAGAGCGAGGTTTGTCTACAGTCGAGGATGCTGCGACGCAATATGAACTGCATTACCATTTAGGCAGTGTGCATGTGCAACTGAATGAAATCGAGCAAGCTGCCCATCATTACCAGCAAGCCATTCAGCAGCCAATTCTACCGAAGCTGAAATTAGGAGCCGTCAATAATTTAGCGAGTTTACTGAAAGATGCCGGGGATTTGCAAAACGCCCAAATTCTGTTTCAGCAGGCATTAAAGATTGATCCGAATTTTGCGATCGCGCATTGCAATTTAGGCGCAACCTTAAAAGCAATGGGACAATTCTCATCGGCGATCGCGCATTACAATCAAGCGATCGCGCTGAATCCAAATTACGCTGAGGCTTATCAAAATCTGGGGGTCGTGTTACTGAAATTGGGACAAGTGCCTGAGAGTGTAGCAGCGTTTCAGACTGCGATCGATCTGCACCAACAGCAGAATTCTCCCGAAGCTGAGAGGCTGCAACAAGGCTTAAGAGAAATGGGGTTACTGTGAAATATTGGTACAACGGAAGCGCCATTGCAGGGGATCAAATTCAACTCTCCATCACTGATCCAGGTTTAATCTATGGTGCTACAACTTTTACGACCCTGCGAGTTTACCAATCCTTAGATCATGAATTGACAAATTGGAAGGGGCATTGCGATCGCTTAGAAACGACGATCGCGGATTTCCACTGGCAATCTCCTAATTGGGACAACATTCGATCTGGCGCGGAATGGCTCTCAAATGACTATCCAGTTCTAAGAATTGTCGTTTTTCCAGATGGACGAGAATGGGTTGCAGGTCGATCTCTGCCAGTTGATTTAGCAGAGCGTCAGCAAAAAGGCATTACAGCTTGGGTCGCAGGATCTGAACTTTCGCGATCGCTTCCTCAACATAAGACAGGAAACTACCTTGCCCCTTGGCTCGCTCTCCAAACTGCTCAGCGGTTAAATGCTCAAGAAGCAATTCTGACGGATTTAAATGGCAACTGGCTCGAATCGAGTACAGGTACGCTTTGGGGTTGGAAAGACAATGGTTGGTGGACTCCACCTTTAGTCGATGGAATTTTGCCAGGATTATTGCGATCGCATCTTCTCAGTTCGTTGAGCAATGTGATTGAGAAGACTTGGACACCGGATTTAGTGTGGGAATTTGAAGCGATCGCTTATACGAACTGTGTGATGGAAGTGATTCCAATTCACACAGTTCTCGATCGTGAGACTCAATTCCAATATGTTGCTGACCATCCTAGTTTTCAACTTCTAAGAGAGTGCTTCACCGTTTAAGACGCGTTACTGGGTCAAGATCATCGAGGAAAGATGAGGGTGCTAATCGTCTTTGCCATTGCTGCACATCAATTCGATCTGGCTCAACTCCAGCCCACAGATTCAGCCAAAGTTGGGCGGCTTTTGTCTCTTTCTGCGCCAGTAGTAACTGCAAATACGAATTAGAGAACGTTGCAAAATCATCGATATGCCAACGTTTTCTAGAAATCATTGGCTTCAGCAGTGTGTCAGCCGCTTCAATGTTTTTATTGTGTAAATGATATTGAGCCATCGAAGCACGCGCAGGGACATAATTTGGAAATCGATCGATGATCTCCTGGATCAGTGCAAGCATGTCTTCAGTTCGCTCTTGGATGTCATAGGATGCAGCAATATTATTCAAAACATCCGGTGAATCAGGATACAGTTCTAGAACCTGTCTCAATAACTGCTCTGCCTCTTCTGCTTCTGCTTTGTCTTCGAATCGCAACTTGTTCAAAGCTGATCGCATCAGGTCATTTGCTTTTTTCGATCGCTTATAAGGCGACTCATCATAGAACTCATAGGAAATCAACGAAATCTCTCGCCATTCTCCTTGCAACCACATCCGAACATTTTCCGTCGGCAACAATCCAGCTTCAGCCACTTGAATGGCTGCCTCATGGCGCATCGAATCTGATCCCTGCTGACTCAATGCAAAATCCTTTAACATCTCTAGAAACTCAGGCGTTGCTAGATTTGAAGCGATCACAAAAGCCAGATGTCGTCCGGCTGGATCTCCACGATCGAACAAAATTGGGATAACCGCTTTGATTTCCGGGTGGTCTTGCAGGCAAATTTGCATCGATTTCTGAAAGGCTTTCTCAGAAGATTGTCCCGATCGCATTGCTTTTTCCACCGCTTTTAAAGCGATAGGTGTGAACCAATGACTGAACGGAAAAGCCCAAGCGGGTTCACCTGTCATACGATTCAGATTATCGAGATTCGATCGTGCTAGCTCAAATCCGGGAGAGACTTCTAACGCCTTCTTCCAATGCTTTCGAGCTTCTGAGGATTGTCCTAATCTTGCAAATGCCACCCCAGCCAAATGGAAGAACATTGCAGAAGCAATTTCGGGGTCGCCTTCTTTTTCGGCTTGTTGAAACACCTCAACGACACTTTGATCGTCTCCCAAGAAGCTCAATCCTTCCATTTTTTTCGTCCAAGCATCCCAGGCAGAAGCTTGACTTGCTTTCAAGCGATCGCCGATTTGCTGAGCCTCGTCTAATTTGCCGATTAAACAGTAATAACGCACTAAATTCGACAGCGCGTGAATGTTATTCGGTTGAGTTTCCAGAACTTGAGTGCAAACTGCGATCGCGCCTTCAAGGTTGTCTTGCAAGAATTCGATCAGACTCAAATTATTACTCGCAGCGACAAAATCTGGTTTGCGCTCTAAAACTTGCTCTTCGAGTTGTCTAGCTCTTGCATAATCGCCTACTTCTAGCGCAGCCTGTCCGCGTTCATGCAAGATCGCAATTTCAAACCCTGCTTCACCAACTAAGCCAGCTTCTCCAAGTAATTCATCCACTTGCGATTCAATTTTGCTGATGATCTCGTTGATCTCTTCAGCATTGGGATAATCTGACCAACGTGCGATCGCAGACTGTAGCGTTTGTAGCGCCAGTAAAAAATGAGAATTAGTGAGATAGGTTTGCCCTAAAGCAAACGCTGCATCTGCATTATTCGGTTCAAGCTCAACCAACCGTTCACTGACGCGCTGAAATGCCAACATATCCTGCATCTCATAGCAGCAATTGCTCAACATCAGCAGGATTTCTGTGTTGTTCGGATAATCCTCACTTAAGCGTTCTAAAATATCGCGCGCTTCAGCCCATTTTTCCCGCGCAGCTAGCCCGATCGCTTTTTGTAATTCAGGGGCTAAATTTTTTGTCCCAAATCCTTTGGATGATTTTGAGGATTGAGGTTTCTGCTTCTTTGCCATAAGAAAAGTGTTGCGATCGCGTTCAGAAAAATTGTAGCGACCCTAGATTTCTCCAGAGTCGCTGCTGCAACAAGATTTATCAGGAACCTATCCCAGTAAGTTTTTCTTGGCTCGTTCTTGCCGCGATTCTGCTTCGTCCATCAGTTTCGCAAAATCTTCGATCGCTTCTCCCGGATAGTTCTCAAACACCCGTGTCGAAAGCGAAATCCGACCGCGACCTTCATCGAGATCCACAATCATCGCCTTAATTTCTTGCCCAACTTTCAGCAGTGAAGATAGCGATTCAACATAGTTCTTGCTGATCTGATTAATGTGCAATAACCCTGTTGTGCTATCAAACTCGGCAAACGCACCAAACGGCTTCAAACTGGTAATCGTTGCAGTCACGACTTGCCCAACTTCGAGCTGACTGAAATTCACAGTCCGAGCCGCTAGACGGTTCGATAAAACAATTTTGTTGCGATCGCGATCCAATTCTAAGAACGTTGCGGATAGCGTTTGTCCTTTCAGCGCTTCTAAATTTTCACGCTCAACCAGATGCGATCGCGGAATAAAGCCCCGCAGTCCTTGAACATCTACAGTCACGCCGCCTTTATTCATTCCCGTGACCCGGACTTGGACACTCTGATTGTTCGCCTGCAAATCGGCTAAGCGTTCCCAAACTTTCCGCACCTCAAGCTGACGCAGCGAAATGGTTACTCGTCCATCCGCATCTTGTTCGCGAACAATAATGAATTCGCGTTCTTCATCCAAAGGCAGCACAGCCGAAACATCATTCACGCGCCGCACACTCGCTTCTTCGATCGGCAGAAACGCAGGAGACTTGCCTCCAATATCAACTAATGCCCCATCGCTTTCGTAGCTAAAGGCTTTACCCGTCACGAGTTTTCCTTTCTGAAACTCATAATCGTGTTGCTCTAAGGCTTTTGCGAAATCTTCCATCGAAAAGGAAGCATCTGTCGATCGAGATGGCATTGGAGATAGGTCCTAAGAAACAAAGTATCAGCTTTCCATTTTAGTCCTTCAATCTCGAAAACAACGCGTTAACTTTCTCCCAAGCATCAGCGGCGGCAGTCGGATCATAATCAGCCCGTCGATCGCAGAAAAAACCATGCCCTACTGGATACCGAAACACTTGGTGATCAATATGGTGCGCTTTGAGCGCCGCTTCAATTTGATCAATGTGTTCAACCGGAATTAACGGATCTTGGGTTCCAAAAAAGGCGTAGAGCGTTCCTTGAATGTCTGGAGTTCGAGAAACGGTCGGCTCCCCTCCACCTGGAGTCATCGTGACAATGCCTGCACCATAAAATGAAGCGGTGGATTGAATGTCTGGCAGGGTTGCCGCTAAATAGGCAACGTGTCCACCAAAGCAGAAGCCGATCACCCCAATTTTCTGAATGCCTTTCGCTTTTAGATAATCGATCGTCGCTTGCAAATCGCTTAACAATTCGTCCGCTTGAGTTTGATCTTTATGTGATCGCCCAAGTTTTGTCTCTTCTTGGCTATATCCGACTTCAAATCCAGGAGCCGTTCGCTGAAAAATCGCGGGCGCGATCGCGACATATCCGGCTTGCGCGAATCGTTCTGTCACATCTCGAATGTGGGGATTTACGCCAAAGATTTCTTGAATGACAATGATCGCCGCTGAAGTTGGCGAATTGGGTTCAGCCAGATAAGCATCAATGTCGAGAGATGGGTTAGAAATTTTGATCCAAGAGGAATTCACGATCGTTCACACTGCAACTCTCAGTATTTTTAACCAAAACTTGCCAAAAAAATCAGCAGAAGCTTTATTTATCTTTACAGTTCAAAAAAAGAGAAACCTAGATAACCTACATCACGGATTTTTTCAAAAAAGGCAATCGAAATTCTACGAGTTATACTGTTGCCATTGAGGTGAGTGAAGGGGTTGAAAGCGAGTTAGATTCAAGGTTTAAGCAAGTCAGAAATAATACTGATGCGCCAAAGTAAATCAAATGACAAACCGAAAAAATACCCAACTTCTTTATCCAGTGTGGCACTTAAACTAGTGGACGATAAAAGCAGATTCTGATTAACGAATAATGTAAGGATTTGCACGGTAAAAATTATTTAGAGAACGTAGCTTGAGGCACGGGCATGGTGCAGTTTCATATTCAGCCAGATAGTGATATCCCGGCATCAACTCAACTCTATAACCAGATTTTATTCGCGATCGCATCGCGGCAATTTCCACCGGGACATCGCTTGCCGAGTACGCGTCAGTTGGCAATGCAAACCGGGCTGCACCGCAATACGATTAGTAAGGTCTATCGCCAGCTTGAAGATGCAGGGGTCGTAGATGCCCAAGCGGGTTCAGGAATTTATGTACGCGACCAGGGGCATGATGACACCGCAGCGCATATTAAATCGCCTCTGCTTGAGCAATATCCCCAAGCGCATAAAATTATCCAAACCAGCTTAGATGAGCTTGTGAAACAAGGATGTTCGCTCGGACAAGCACGAGAATTATTTCTAGCAGAAATCGATTGGAGATTGCGGTGTAGTGCTTCGGTTCTGGTCACGGCTCCGCTGCATGACATTGCCAATGGGGAAGTGTTGATGCGGGAGTTAGAACGCGCTCTGGCAATTCCGATGCAGCTTGTTCCAATGGAAGAACTGGCGCAAGTGTTAGATCAGACGAGATCGAGTACGGTGGTCACGAGTCGATATTTCATTGCTCAAGCGGAAGCGATCGCGATGCCAAAAGCGGCGCGGGTGATTCCGGTTGATATTTATGACTTTGAGCAGGAATTGAAGATGGTGAAGACGATGCCGAAGGGAACTTGCCTCGGGATTGTCAGTTTGAGTGCGGGAACGGTTGGCGTGGCTGAGGTGATTATTCACAGTTTACGCGGAGATGATTTGTTGGTCATGACGGCGCAGGTGAACGATCGCTACAAACTCAATGCGATGGTGAGAACTGCACAGACGATTTTTAGTTTTGATCACGTGAGTTGTGCGACGGTGAAGGCGACGATTTCGGCTTCGCGGGATGATATTATTCGTCCGCCGCAAGTGATTTGTTGCGAGAATTTTATTGTCAGTAAGTCGATTAGTTTGCTGAAGCGCGAGTTAGGTTTAGAGTAAATCGACTGCGATCCAGTCAATTCGTTATTTCTGCTCTATCTACAGGCTGTGGGAGCAGTTTGAAGCTTACTGATGAACCGTCAATACCAATCTGCGATCGCCAGTCCCGAAACTCGGGAAAACTCGTTGACATTATGGGTGACAAGAGTTGCCTGAAGTGTCAGGGTTGTTCCTGCAATTAAAATATCTAGTGAACCAATGGGCAGCCCTTGTGCTTTGAAGTAGTAGATCAGGGTATTGGTATCCAAAACATACATCTAAAGGCTCTCCCGCAGGGTGTCCTGTCCTGATTCAGCACGAATTGCTTCTAGGGTAGGAAAGTCTTCTACCCATGCTCCATCCAGAGAATAAACGAACTCTGACCAGTCCGTTGAGCTTACTGTACTCAATGATTGATTATCCTTGAGATGTTTAGCATGAATAAATTCAGCAAAAGTCAGGACTTCGTTTGCTTGATCTTGAGGAAGAGATTTCACGAGTGCATAAATCTGTTCAGCAATTATCATCATTGAGGTTCCAGATTAAAGTGCGGTTTGACAATAAGCATTCTAGTCAGCTATTTTCCAAGCTATCCCTACAGTTTATGTTACTATTGCTCGGTAAATTTCAAGCCTCAGCAGGCTCACTCTAGCCGTTCAACTCGCTCTATCAACGCGACAAACTGTTTTACTGTTTTTTGTGCCTGCTAACCACCATTGAGTTCGAGAAAAGTACCTTGAAGGGTCTGTTACTCATTCTTGTCGAGAACGGAACGTATTACGGACAGTATAGTAAACAATCTAAATAACGCGAACTAACGATCCCGCTCACCCGCCGCTAGTAAATTTTCGTTCCCAACCAACCAACTCGATACGGTCGGTGTGCAACGGGATTATGTTATGCAGCAACACTTCTCAGTGACTTGCGAAAGACAATTTTATCGACACCGTCTGTGTAGAAATCGCGAATTCTCGCTTCCTCCACGTAATCATTGTTGCGGTAAAATGCGCGGACGTATTCAAAGTCGTCCGTTCCAGATGTTTCCACTAGTAGCACACGCTCGCCGCGCTCAGCGAGCATTTGCTCGACATATCGCAACAACACGGCTCCGCGTCCCTGTTTTTGGTGGTTGGGATGAATAGCAATCAGATAGAGATTCCATGTCCCGTCTGTCATACGTTCTGGCGCAACGTAGGCAACCCCCACTGGCTCATTATCGTAGTCGGTTAGCCATACACCTTGGCTATCTGTTTCGTTACTGAAATGCTGATTTAGCATTTGAGCGAGTTCTTCAATTTGATTTGACTCGAAAAGCCCTGTTGCCTCTGCCAAAGCAAGTAATGCACTTGTGTCATGGGGTATGGTCAATCGAATCATAGAAATTTTTAGTTAAGGCTTGTACATTTTACTCCATGCTTCAAGCACTAACGTTAAGATTTCCCATCGCCTTCATAATAAATTTCTGAGGCATTTGTGGCTAACCGATAACCTTTCAACTATTACCCCAACCGATAGATTGGTCTGCATAACAACACGATCGAACAATTAGGTTGGTTTTAGTTCTCCAAATTTTGGACTCCACCAACCTTTTTCTGTTTGGAAGTAAACCACATCTTTGTGCTTAGGATCTGTTCTGGCTTTGGGATTTGAACAACGGAGTAACGCTTTCGTCTGTCCTTCTTTTTGATAGTCATAGCGTTCTAACGCTTTTCGGCAAACTGGACAGGAAAAATCGGTGAGTTGTGGTTTTGCTAACTCAGATCGATCGCTTTTGGCTTGTGGAGCTTCCCAACGTTTCGATCGCTCAGACCAAAACAAAACAACATTCTCACAACCTTCCACACATTTGAGAAAGTATTTCTTTTTGACTTTGCTACTTGGAACTTTAGCAAGCGGCTTTTCACAGCTTGGGCAGCGAGTTCTAGAGAGTTGAAGTTGCTTTGTCGATCGTGGAATGGGCGAATTCGTTAAATGTTGCGGAAGAATTCGCTCTGCTTTTAATAACGCGGGTTCAAAGTACGTCTCATTCCAAGCTGTGAGATACTTTTGCCAATTTTGCTGACCTGCTGCAATGTGATCGAGCGATCGCTCCATCTCAGCGGTGAATGCAGATTGAAGTAAATCCGGCAAAGCATCAGCTAAAAAGCGATCGACATCTAAACCTAGAGCAGTAGGTTGCAACACTCCTTTCACCACATCTACGTAAGCTCGTTCTTTCAAAGTAAGAATTGTCGGAGCATAGGTGCTCGGTCGTCCAATTCCTTGCCGTTCCATGACTTGAACTAATTTGGGTTCGCTGTAACGAGGCGGAGGTTGGGTTTGCTTTTGTTCGTGTGCTGCTTGCGTTAAGGTTAAAGGCTGATTAGCTTGCAACAAGGGCAATTCAACATCAGCACTTAAGTTATTCCAGTACTTGCTGTAGCCTGCAAATTCAATCACTTGTCCTTTGGCTTGCCAAGAAATGTTGCCCGATCGCGTCAAAATTCGAGTCTGGCGCACCTGAGCAGGCTGACATTGAGATGCGATCGCACGTTTCCAAATCAACACATACAGGGCAAATTCATCACTTGAAAGTTCGAGTTTCAGTTGAGCCGACGCTCGATTGATATCAGTTGGGCGGATTGCTTCGTGGGCTTCTTGTGAGCCTTTTACTTTCCGATGGTTCGTCACTTTCTTCGGAACATTGTCTGGATCATGGTCTGTGAGCCATTGTCGGGCTGCATTGCAATACTCTGGGCTGAGTTCGATGCTATCCGTTCGCATGTAGGTGATATGTCCCGCTTCATAGAGCGACTGCGCGACCTGCATCGTTTTTTCAGGACTAAACTTAAGGCGCGAGCCAGCCGCTTGCTGCAAGCTAGAAGTCACAAAGGGCGGTGGCGGGGTACGGTTTACGATTTTGCCCTCGATCGACAAAATGTGATGCGGATAAGCTTGGGCTTGTTGAACTAAGCGATCGGCTTCAGCTTGGCTGAGCACGCGAGTTGATTCGGGAGTGCTGCGTTCATTAGCGGGAGTTGCATCATCTGGTGTAGCTTCAGCTTCAGGCGTGTCTGAGCCGTGGTAGAAAGCGCGAAAGCCTTCTGCATATTCGACAAAGACATTCCAATAATCTTGTGGGACAAACGCTTCGATTTGACGTTCGCGATCGCACAGAATATGAAGTGTGGCGCTCTGCACTCGTCCCATTGATTTTGCTCCATTCTGCAATTTCCAGAGCAAGGGGGAGCCTTTGTAGCCGACGAGTTTGTCGAGGACGGTGCGGCAGAGTCCAGCATCGACGAGGTTTTGATTGAGAGGGCGGGGATGAGCGATCGCTCTTTTAACCGCAGGTGCCGTAATTTCGCTGTAAACAACGCGCTGCGGTTGTTTGAGATGGAGTGCTTGTTGCAGATGCCATGCGATCGTTTCGCCTTCTCGATCGTCGTCGGTGGCAAGGTAGACGGTGTTGACTTTTTGGACGGCGGATTTGAGTTGCGCGATCGTCTCTTTGCCACGGGTTCCTCTGGGGACAAATCGGCACTTGACTTTGCCAGGTTCTAGCTCGAATCCGAGAGAGTCAATGCCATCATTGGCGAGTTCCCGAACATGTCCCATACTGGCTTTGACCAACCAATCTGAGCCGAGAATTTGGCTGAGCTTTTTCACTTTGCCGGGGCTTTCGACGATCAGGAGCTTGGTGGGCATGAGGCAAGTAAAACGAAGCAGAACATAAGAACTATATCTTATTCCGTTTTATGGGGTTTGGCGATTCCCTTAATAACTGAAGCGGCGAACTGGATATCAACTCGACTCATCGGTTACTTTTCCGCGCATCGATTTAATTTGACTGCGGCGAGTTTTGGAATCTAACCGTTTCCTCTGAGAACTGCGGGTCGGCTGACTGGGCTTACGAGGCTTGGGCACAATCATTGCACTCTGAATCAGTGCTCGAAGTCGTTGCAATGCTTCTTCCCGGTTCTGCTCTTGGCTGCGATGCTCTTGCGATTTAATGACAATGACTCCTTCTTTTGTAATCCGATGATCACTGAGCTTTAGCAGTTTTTCTTTATAACGATCGGGCAATGTCGAAGCTTGAATATCAAATCGAAGATGAATCGCTGTGGAAACTTTATTCACATTTTGTCCACCCGCTCCCTGAGAACGGACTGCCCTCATCTCAATCTCATCATCGGGAATACTCACAGTTCTAGAAATTTGTAGCATTATTCGCTTTTAGCTCTGATTCGTGACGATTTGTCCAAATCGCCGTTCAGAATGACAGGATTGTCTGAATGATAGCTTGTTCAAGTAAGCTTCTACGAGGCAGAAGAGGGGTAACTTTTAAGCCTGTTGTGACTCCCTGAAGCGAAGAACACAGAAAAAAGCCCTATGTAGATACATAAGGCTTTTGATCAAGAGTTATTTAGGGTAGATTTGCGAAGAAAAACTACGCAGAAGCGGCGATCGAGACGGGCATTTTCACAGCTTTGATCACCACTTGCTGATCATCATCGACATCGGCGATCGCGGTGTCTCCCCTCTGAATTTGACCTGCTAAGAAGGCTTCAGCCAAACTATCTTCGAGTAACCGAGCAATCGCGCGACGCAATGGACGTGCTCCATAACTGGGGTTGTAACCGTCTACAACGACTCGTTCTTTGAAGCGATCGCTGACTTCGAGCGAGATGCCTTGCTCTGCAATCCGAGTTGCTGCCTCTTGAATCATCAAGTCAGCAATCTCAATGATTTCAGGGCGAGTCAGTTGACGGAAGACAATTATCTCGTCCACGCGGTTGAGAAATTCTGGACGGAAGTATTGCTTCAACTCGTCATTCACGAGAGTCCGGATGCGATTGTACTGGACGCTATCTGAGGAACCCGTTTCAGTCGCAAATCCTAAACCTGCGCCACCTTTCTCGATCACTTTTGACCCTAAGTTTGAAGTCATGATCAACAAGGTATTCTTGAAGCTGACCGTGCGCCCTTTTGCATCGGTCAAACGACCATCATCGAGTAATTGCAGCATCAGATTAAAGACATCTGGGTGCGCTTTCTCGACTTCATCAAACAGAATGACGGTATAGGGGTTGCGGCGAACCGCTTCGGTCAACTGTCCGCCTTCGTCATAGCCGATATAGCCAGGAGGCGAGCCAATCAATTTCGAGACGGTGTGAGATTCCATATATTCGGACATGTCTAACCGAATCATGGCATCCTCTGAGCCAAACACCGCAACTGCCAAAGCTTTTGCGAGTTCCGTCTTCCCGACACCTGTCGGTCCTGAGAAAATGAAGGATGCGATCGGGCGATCGGCGCTTTGCAGTCCAACGCGAGCGCGCTTAATTGCTCGTGCGACTGCGCTCACTGCTTCATTTTGTCCAATGACTCGCTGATGCAGAACGTCGTCTAAATGCAGCAGCATCGCTGATTCAGATTCCGTCAGTTTGCTAACCGGAACACCTGTCCAAGATGCGACAACTTGCGCGATATCTTCTTCGGTCACAGTCGGCATTGCAGCCTCTGGAACTCCAGCAGACAATTCGCGTTCAAGTTCTAATTCTCGATCGCGGAGTGTGCCAGCTTTGTCAAAATCTTGCGCTGCGACGGTCGCTTGTTTTTCTTTCTGCACTTGCCGGAGTTCTTTCTTCAGAGCTTTTAAGGCAGGATTGGTATGCCGTAATCGCACTAAAGAGCCTGCTTCGTCGATTAAGTCGATCGCTTTATCCGGCAAGAATCGGTCGGTAATATAACGATCGGCTAATTTTGCCGCTGCTTCTACTGCTGCATCGTCAATGAGTAATTGGTGGTGTTGCTCATAGCGATCGCGCAATCCTCGAAGAATGTCGATCGTTTCTTCAACACTGGGTTCGCCCACCATGACGGGTTGGAATCGCCTTTCTAAGGCGGCATCTTGCTCAATATGTTGACGATACTCGTCCAAAGTCGTCGCGCCAATGCACTGCAACAGACCGCGTGCCAAAGCAGGTTTCATCAAATTCGCGGCATCCATTCCGCCCCCGATTGAACCTGCGCCAACGAGGGTATGAATTTCGTCAATGAATAAAATGACGTTACCGGACTGCTGAACTTCATCGAGAATCTGCTTCATGCGTTCCTCGAATTCACCTCTAAAGCGAGTTCCTGCCAGCAACCCGCCCATATCGAGCATAAAGACTTGCCGATCTTGCAAAATCTCAGGCACGGCTTGGTCGTAAATTCGTTGGGCGAGTCCTTCTGCGATCGCAGTTTTACCCACACCCGGTTCGCCGACTAAAACTGGATTATTTTTGGAGCGGCGACCGAGAATTTGGATGACGCGATCGAGTTCCTTCTGCCGTCCAATCATGGGATCGAGCTTTCCTTCTGCTGCCATCTGGGTCAAATTTGTCCCAAACTCGTTCAGAGCGACTAATTTATTCGAGCCAGCCGCTTTTCGAGGTGCAGTCGGTTGTCCTACTGCCATCGGTTCCGCTTGAGCGCGGGTGATGTGGGCACGGATTTCAGCTGGATTTAGACCCAATTGGCTCAAGACTTTGATGGCAACGCCTTGGTTGTCATCGACTAAGGCTAATAAAATGTGTTCTGCACGAACGTAGCGCATTCCCATCATCTGGGCTTGTTGTAGCGCTCGTTCCAGGATTTGGCGCGTTTTGGGCGTAAAGGGAAGTTCTCCAAACGACGCACCATTTCCATAACCGACAATTTTTTCGACCTCTGAGCGCACTTTGCTTAGGTCTGCGCCCAATTCATGCAAGACCGATACGGCGATCGTATCATCCTGTCTGAGTAAGCCCAGCAAAACTGCTTCTGTGCCCACAGAGTTCTGCCGCAGTCGGCGGGCTTCTTCTTGGGCAAACATGATGGTCTCGATCGCCTGATCGGTGAAGTATTCAAACATCGGGCTTTCTCCACTATGCGAGGTCTGCGTTGACAAATGCGCCAACAGCAGAGGAGCGTGAACTACCTACAGTTGTAAACTTTCCTGTAGTTCTACACCCCACTCTACCGAGGGAATTTGCAAACCAACGAGGGAGGATAACCGTCTAATTTTCTAGGACGACCGTACTTAAGGATTTAGCGATCGTCGCCAGGTTCAATCTCGTCTGGCTCATCCGCTTGAGTCATACCTTCTTTAAAGTTCCGCAGCGTTTTGCCAAAAGTTCCCCCCAGTTCAGGAATCTTTTTCGGCCCAAAGATGAGCAGCGCAACGAGGCAAATGACTCCAATTTCAACCCAGCCTAAATTAAACATCGCGTTTCTCCAATGCCATGTCTTTAAATGTAGCGGTTTCGGGGCTTGTTTCACCGATTGATGCAGTTGACGGCTCGCTCAATCAACTTGTGAAGTGATATCAGAAGACACACTACAAGTTGCGAATAGGGTTGCGCGGTTAGGTCGAGCTGCGATTAGTTCGATGCGACCCGTCTGAGGACTGCGATGCCAGGTAGTTGCTTCGATTAAGGGTTCAGCGGGTAGTGTTGACGCTGAACGGGTAACGGATGTGTGACTGAGAGCGCGAAGATCAGTCCAAGGACGATCGCGCACGACACGTTCAGCAGGATTTTCAGGCATTCCCCCACGCCCGGTGATGATAAAACTGCCATTTTTCGCAGATGAACACCCTTCTGCAACCTGCTGACTCGTATCGATAAGCTTTTCCGATAACGTCATTAGCCCAGAATTCGGATCAACTCCGACATTTCTGACTTGAACAGAACCATTCACCCCAAATTCGGAACTCGCTGTAATGTCGTTATCAGGGGTAAGTTGAGGACGATACTGGAGTCCAACAATCCCCTGAGTCGTAATCTGAATATTACCGCCCCGACCGCGAACTGCATTGGCAATGATGTCGCTATTTTCAAAGCCCGCAATGATTGGGGCATTGATCATAATATTGCCACCATTTCCTCGTTCACCGGCTCTTGCACTGATCAAACTCTGCTGCCGCATAATCAGTGAATCGCGTGCTGTGAGTTCTAGATTTCCCCCTTGACCTACAGTGGTTGAGGTTCTGATTTGACCTTGTCGCTCAAGTAGAATTGAGTCCGCTTGAATCTTGAGATAGCCAGCATTGCCACTGCCAACATTCTCAGCTGCAATAAATCCTTGATTTCGGATAGTGATATTCGGCGAATTGACCACTAAGTTCCCACCATTTCCTGTGGGTAAAGCCGGGAGTCCAAAGATCTGCCGAAATCGGGCGGAGAGCTGCTGCCCGGATGCTGAGATTCGGCTGGGTAAAGCTAAAGCCACATTCGAGCCGTCAATCTCGATCGATTCGCGAGCATTCACCGTTAAACTTCCTGCATTCCCAGTACCAGACGTACTTGCAGAAATCGCCCCAGATGCTCCGAGGACAATCCGCCCCGTATCAATCACGATCGCGCCTGCATCTCCACCGAGAAAGGTTGAAGAAACAATGCTGCTATTACCAGCAATAACTGGATTTTCGCCGATTAGGGAAATGCTATCTGAGCGCAGCTGAATCGTCCCAGTGCCTCGTCCCCCCAGAACACGAGAAATGATGCCTGCTCCATTCCTAGCAATAAAATCTCCAGTCGTAATCGAGATGTTACCACCTCGACCTCCCCCTAAATTGGACGGTGCGCCAATGCCGCTAAAGCGAGTGCCATCAAAGGGTGAAACCCCAAAGAGTTGGATTGAGTCACGCGCATTGACTGAAATATCGCCGCCCATTCCTCCATTGCGGAATGTTGTAGAAAGAATTTCACCTCCATCGCGTGCCACGATCTGTCGGGCTGAAATATCGATGTGAGCACCGGGACTGCTGCCTAGATTCTCACTCAGAATTAAACTTTGATCCCGATTGCGGAGTGCACCGCTTAGTTCTAGTAAGTCTGCTTTGACTTGAATACGACCTGCTGCTTGTGTTCCGTAATGTTGAACAAACAGCATAGAACTGTTCTGAATCTGAATGTCTTTTCCCTGTAGATGAATTGACCCCCCAGGATTGCCACTCGTATCAAGGAGCGAAGCTTGCGTAAGCTGAATATTTGCTAATTTTGCAGTGGTGTCCACTTTGAAGTTCCATTGAGGCAGGGTGGAATCAAACTGAACTGTTCCTGTGCTCAAGCTTGCTAGATTCACCTGCCCACTTTCTGCAATGAGCACACCGCCGTTAAGTTGAATTCCGTTGCCAATGAGCGCTAAAGTTCTTCCGGGTTGCACTTTTAAGCCGACCTGCTGAGGGTTACGAGTGGCAGGTTCTAAAAAGATAGGAAGATGCAGAATCTGATGACCTTGACCTTGAACCTGAATGCTACTCGAACTTTGTCCCATTTGCAGCCCGCTGGGGACGCTCATTGTTAACAGGGGGGCGGGATTGGGATCGGTTGCAACGAATTGAGAGCCATCTGCAAATTGAATGCGATCGGCGGTTGTCCCCACAAATGATCCGCCAATATTTAAGCGAGCATTTGTCCCAAATAAAATCCCTGCCGGATTAAGCAGAAATAGGTTGGCAGTTCCATTCGCCTGAAGGAGTCCATCAATGTTGGAGGCGGCTCCTCCACTCACCCGACTGAAGATATTAACGACATCAAGCGCATTATCAAACGTGGCAGAGCCACCTGTAGGAATAGAAAACTGGCTGAAGCTGTGAAATAGGTTGGAACCATTGTTTGGACGAGTGCCACCTGTAATTATAGAATTGGCACTGCCTGTAACAATTGTGCCGAGTGAACTATCAGCAACGACATTTTGAGCGTGAGCCTGTTCTAAGATTGAAATTGTGCCTAAGCTGACTAGCCCGATACAGAGCAATCCACGCATCATCTTTCTCAACTCTCTAAAGCATCGATCATTAGCTGTAGAGTGCCCTGCTGATTCTGCGATCGCGACGATGCTCTACGTCATCTATATTCAGGAGCAGTCTGAGCAGGAATCTATGAACATTATTGTTGGCAGAGATTCCGGCGATCGTGAACTTCTGGATTTGTCCGCAGATAGTCTTTCACCCAATCACAAGCGTAGGCGAAAGGGTTGAGGACACGAATTGCGTGCAAATCCCAGAGAATGACCTGTCCATCATCATCACCCGAGATCAAATGACGGCTATCTGCACTAAAAGCAAGGCTGATGACGATGCCACGATGACCGGGTAATGTTCTGAGCAACTCTCCAGTGATACTCCAGAGTTTTACGGTATTGTCTACTCCAGCCGTTGCGATCATTTGATGATCAGGACTAAAAGCAACTCGTGTTAATCCTCGGCTCTGCCCAGGAATGCTTTTAATTAAGCTGCCATCTGGTCGCCATAGCCTCAGCATATCGTCACGGCTGACCGAAGCAATCATATCCCCTTGAGCACGAATGGCAGCTCCCCAGATAGCTCCTTGTCCGGGTAGAGTTGCGATCTGCTGACCTTTTGTTGTCCAGAGTTTAGCGGTTCCATCTTCGCTGGCTGAAACAAGCATGTTCCCCTGCGGATTAAAAGTAAGCTTCCAAATTCTTTCTTGGTGAGCAATGAAGCGATGCAGCGGTTTGCCCTCGATCGTCCAAAGTCTGATCGTTTTGTCATCTCCGGCAGATGCAATTGTTTGACCATCGGGACTCATTGCGACTGCATAGACACTTGCTTCGTGTCCAGTTAGCGTTCGCAATCGTTGAAGCGAAAATTGTTTAGAGTCGTTCACCTTCCAGAGTTGAACCGTGCGATTCATATCCCCTGTGACCAGAATTCGACTGTCCTGGCTAAAAGCAACACTGCGGAAGCCCGCTTCTCTGCCTTGAATCGTTTGGATCAAAGTTCCGTTCATGTTCCATAGTTTGAGTGTGCCATCTCCACTCACGGTTGCAATCAGTTTTCCATTCGGACTCGTTGCAACTTCCCAAATGACGTCCTGATGACCATTCAGGGGTCTCAAGAGAGATTGATTTCGCTGCCAAAGTTTGACAGTCCCATCGTCACTCGCAGAAGCTGCCATCAGTCCATCAGCACTTAATGCCACACTGCGAATCACGGCATTATGCTGCTTTAGATGTCGAACTAAAGTTCCATCTGGCTTCCAAAGACTGACAAAGTTATCCGTCCCACTTGTGGCAATAAATTGACCATTTGCACTACAAGCAACGCCAATCATGGGACGTTCGCCTTGGAGAGTTCTGACAAGCTTGCCATCTCGGCTCCAAAGTTTTGCTGTGCGATCGCCACTCACCGAAACAATCAAATTCGTCTGCGGGCAAAATGTGACTTCCCAAACGGCTGCTCGATGCCCTTTGAGTGTTTTGAGCTCCTGCCCCTTCAGATTCCACAATTTGATGACACGATCGACCCCTGCTGAAGCAATTGTTTGTCCATCCGGACTAAAAGCAACGCCCCAAACGGCTTTTGCATGACCAGTTAAGGTCGATCGTAGCTTGCCATCTACTGTCCAAACTTTTACTGTTTTATCTGCACTAGCTGACGCGATCGTTTGTCCATCTGCACTAAAAGCAACTCCCCAAGCTGGAGACTGGTGTGCCTGAATTGTCTTTAACGGAGTACCATTGATGTTCCAGAGATTGACTGTGCCATCTAAGCCTCCGGTTACAACGCGAGAACTGTCAGGGCTGAACGCAACGCGATGCACTGTCGCAGTGTGCTTTAACGTTTTGAGTAAGGTTCCATCTTGCGACCAGAGCTTGACTGTTTTATCATTACTACCAGTAGCAATAACTTGGCTGTCTGGACTGATCGCAACTGTCAGGACTGAGCCTTGATGCCCAATTAAACGGTTAGTTTCATTAGTTGCATAGACTGCTTGCCGTAAGGCAGCTTCTACTTTCGTAAGAGTTTGAGGATCGACTTGCTGGAGTTTGCGTAAATGACGTTCGGCTTCGATCGCATTAATCATGGCATCTAGCTGTCGATTTGAGGCGAATAAGCCTTCTGAAGAAGAAGCTAAAGCTCGAATTTGGCTTAACTTTGACTCTTGATATTGATGCAACGCAAATCCGCTAATCCCAATCGCGATCGTAGACAGCACTGCTAAACTTCCAAGTAATGTCTGCTGCAACTTGACAACTTTGCGTTCTTGCAGCAATCGGGATTGGATTTCCCTGGCTTGGGTTGCTTCCAAAGCCTGTTGCATTTCTCGGCGATCGCATTGTTCACTACTTGACAAAAACCAATAATCTAAGTCGCTTAAATGTTTGCCTTGACTCCACTGCTGAGCATCTGCTAGCGCTTGCCCTCGTAACAAGCGAGAATCATCGGTTTGCTGAGAAACCATCCACGCATTGAAGGCTTCCGCATAAGGGCGCAATCGGCTCAAGTGTTGATTGACCCACTCTAAGGTGAAAACTTCTCGATAAATTCGATTTTTGACTTGTAGCGTCCCTTGTTGCTTCTTGACTAAACCAGAGAGCAATAATTCAGTCTGTTCCAAACTATCATCACAGGCAATCCCACGGTTTTGTAGCACTTGTTGATAGAGTCCGAGCAACCGTCCTGCCCATTCTTCTCGAAGCAATAAGCGATCGCGAATCGTTCTGAGATGTTCAGGTTCATCCTGACTTTCCCAGTGTTGAAGTAAATGGGTCTGAACCAGTTGATCAATCCAGGCTGGCGAAGCTTCTTCAGGATGTTCAAGCAGGGTGTTTTGAACGAGGTTGCAGAGCTTTTGGGTCAGAAATGGCTGTCCGTCTGTCCAATCGAGAATGTGACGCAAAATCATTTCTGGATCGGGAAAGTTGAGCAATCCACAGAGCAGTGGAGTCGATTCTGTTAATTGAAAGCCCTGTAGCGTGATCGCTTGTCCGATATTGAAGGGAGTACGAGCGCGATCAGCGATCAGATCACTGGGAGTCGTCACGCCGATCAAACAAAAGGTTAATCGCTGATAGGCAGGATTGTCTGTGCGCTTATTGAAGCAAGTCCGAATGAGGGCAAAGAAGTCATCTGACGGAAAATTCAGACCGAGAACACTATCAACTTCATCAATAAAAATTACAATTGGATCTTGAACTTGAGTCAGTAAAACGATTTCGATGAATTCACCCAAACGATTGACTCGTGAGAGATGAGCATGTGACTCCCACCACTGGGATAGATGAATATCGAGTTGAAATCGTCTGACAAGAAAAGCAGCGATCGTAGCGTACCATTGCTCGATCGTGATTTGTTGGGTACCGATTTCGGTCAGATCGATCGTGACGCAACTGACTCCTTCTGCTTGTAGTCGTAACGCAGTTTGCACCCGCAAGCTAGATTTGCCCATCTGCCGCGCATTGAGCACATAGCAGAACTCCTGATTGCGCAAGGCTTGAAATAAATCTTGATCGGCTTGCCGATAGACATAGCTGGTAGATCGAGGCGGTAGACTGCCCCCAACCTGATAGACAGGTTTAGGATGTTCAGAAGTAATCACGAGCGTTCGATAAGCTTGGGTAGATTTAGCACTCTATCAAACCTTGAGACACTCGATTTCAAATTTGCTCGCATTCTAAATCTTCTGTGGGAACAAGAAGATTTAATACTGAATCGAGCAGGTTTGCGAATGAGAGATTTCTCTCAATTTGTCGCATTTTAACTGGGCTGAGCGCTTAAACTCTGGCGTTTCCCCGGATTGAACACTGTTGCAACCAACTTTTGGCGGAAAATAGAGAATGACTTTCCGCACAATCTACCCGACAAAAGTTGGAGTTTTTAGAGAACTCCAACTTTTGATAGTTCGAGAAGCTAAGCTTTGCCGTTCTCATCGACGATCGACAGCATTCCCTGTAAGGTTGCTGGAATGCTGCGAGGATCCATAAACATTACCTTGCTGCTTCCGCTCTGACCCACAGTTTTGCCCATATCCAGATAGCCGAGTGCCAAGAGGACTTTACCTGCTTCAGCCGCACGTACATCATCTTTCAGGGCTTGAGTCACAATCTGAATTGCTTCAGCAGTTGCTTGAGCTTTCAACACGGCTTGCTGACGTTCTGCTTGAGCTTTCAGAACAATACTTTTCTGCTCAGCTTCAGCAGCCAAAATCACTGCTTTCTGACGCGCTTCTGCATCGAGAACTTGCGCTTCTGCTTTACCCCGAGCCGAGTTGACTGCTGCTTCTCGCTCACCCTCAGAAGTCAAAATTGCTGCCCGCTTGCGACGTTCTGCCGACATTTGCAATTCCATTGATTCTTGGACGGCTTTCGACGGCACAATATCTCGCAACTCAACCCGCGTAACTTTGACTCCCCAAGGATCAGTAGCCGTGTCGAGTTCTCGAAGTAAGATTTCGTTGATTTGCGATCGCGCCGTGAACGTCTCATCTAATTCCAACTGCCCCATCTCGGCTCGAATCTGGGTCAACACGAGATTCACCATTGCCGATTGTAGATTTTGAACTTTGTAATAGGCTTTCTCCATATCGACGATGCGCCAATAGACGACAGCATCCACCGTGATCGAAACGTTATCCCGCGTAATACAGCCTTGCGGTGGAATGTCGAGCACTTTCTCTCGAATCGTTTCTTGGAATGCCACGCGATCGAGTCCCGGCAAAACAAAATTTAACCCTGGCGAAAGTTTACGATCGTAGCTTCCTAGCCGTTCAATCAGGGCTTCATTTCCTTGCTGAATAATTTTGACGCTTGAAACTGCACCGCCGCCCACGACTAACGCAATCAACCAACCCCACATAAATTTTTCTCCTTAAATATCTTCGGGCATGACAATTAAAGTTGTTCCCTTGCGTCCGACGACATAAACGCGGACACCTGCGGGAATATCGAGATGAGAACTTTCACAGCGCGCCGCCCAAGAGTTGCCTTCATAGCAAACTCGCCCCAGTTGTCCTGACCGGATTTCAGTGAGGGTTTCAGCTTCACTGGCATCGAGTTTTAAATTGGCACGGCGATTGACGAACCGACGGGAAAACAGCACCATCGCGATCGACAAGATCACCCAAACAATGGCTTGGAGATTCACAGGCAACCAGTGCGCCACCATTGCAACACAAAACGCACTAATCCCCGTGACAAAGGCGACAAATGCGGTTGGCAGAATGAATTCGACTAGACACAATCCCGCCCCAAGCAATAGCCATAGAACAGTAGGATTCATAGAGACATTGAGTTTCCAGTTTGAGGAATTAAAATGTAGCGTTCCCCCGATGAGAAGTCATGCTTTAATACAGACTTCAAACCGCAAATGCAACATTCCGGCAATGACTGTAGCTTTTCCTCTCAGTCGGCGCTAAGATGCTCTGCGATTCGCTTCTTCATCCTAGCTTCTCCCTTATGAATTCCACGTCTAATCTTCCCAACTATACGTCGGCACTGGCGATCGATCGGTCTCAAGCGCAAGGGTTTCACTATCTCTGGGCAGTAGGAGCGACCGCCCAAAATCAGAAGCCTGGCACAACAATCGCGGCTCGTTATCAGGTGAAGGCAGCCCAAATCTGGCTAGATACCCAACCCGAAGTCGATCCTCAAGTGCCGCTTGCCGTCTCGGAAATCGCACAGACTTATATGCTGTTGTATCCGTATCGGCTGCATGTGCCAGAAGTGTATGGAGTTTGCCGAGAGGGCGGCGACGAGATTCTACTGTTGGAAAACGTGCCGCTCACTGAGAACGGGGAATTGCAGCCGTCGATCGCGCAAGTGTGGCATCAAGGCACTGCGACTCGGCAGGTCTATTGGCTCTGGCAAATGCTGGAATTGTGGACTCCTCTGTCTGAATTAGGCGTGGCATCGAGTTTGTTATCGCCGGAGCAGGTGCGGATTGAAGGCTGGCGGATTCGATTACAAGAGTTGATTTTTGACGAAGGACAGACGAGCGAATCCTTTAATCGACCGACGCTCGCAAATTTGGCGCAGAGTTGGCTCGTGCTATTGCCGGATGCCAAGCCGATTATTGCCGATAAGCTACAAGCGCTGTGTACGTTGATGCAGGCAGCAAATGTCAGCTATCGCGATATTTCAACGCAGTTGAATGCGTTATTGCTCGAACAGGCGGCGGCGTTGCCGTTGCGATCGCAAGTCATCGGGGCAACTGAAGTTGGAAAACGGCGATCGCATAACGAAGACACTTGTTACCCGTTACACACGAAGACGCAATCGTTTGATGAATTATCGGCGCGATTAACGATCGTCTGTGATGGAATTGGCGGACACGATGGCGGAGAAGTGGCAAGCCAACTCGCTGTGCAATCGATTCAACTGCAAGTCAAAGCGTTATTGTCGGAAATCGCACATCAACCCGAACTTTTGCCGCCGGATTTGATTTGTGATCAACTCGCCGCGATCGTGCGAGTCGTGAATAATCTCATCGCCGCTAAAAATGATGCTCAGAATCGCATGGCGCGGCGACGCATGGGCACGACCTTAGTGATGGCGTTGCAGATTCCCCAATGCGTTACGCTCACGAGTGGGTCTGTTTCTAATAACGGTCACGAACTGTATATCGTCAATGTCGGTGACAGTCGCGCCTATTGGATTACGCCAGAATATTGTCACCAATTGACCGTCGATGATGATGTTGCGGTGCGAGAAGTGCGAATGGGTCGATCGCTGTATCGAGAAGCGCTGAAACGCCCTGATTCGGGCGCATTGACGCAAGCGATGGGAACTCGTGAAGGGCATCATCTCCATCCGAGTGTCAGACGCTTCATCATCGAAGAAGACGGCTTATTAGTGCTGTGTTCAGACGGCATGAGCGATAACGGCTTTGTCGAGCAATCTTGGGCAGATTATGCAGAACTGATCTTGCAGGATAAATTTTCGCTAGAGTCGGCAGTGAAATCTTGGCTCGACTTTGCCAATCAGCGCAATGGGCATGACAATGCTTCGATCGTGCTGACGCACTGTCAAGTTTCATCCTCGCTGCCGGAATTGCGATTGCCGATGTCATTTGTGACTGGGGAAGACGATCAGGATTTACCCGCTCCAGTCGTGATCCCGCCGACTGAAGTTGTCCCACGGAAACGCAAGAGCCGGATTTGGCTCAAAACTTTGCTGGTTCTGCTGTTGGGCGGTGGTACTGCACTGGGAGCTTGGTATTATCGAGATCCGGTGGGAATGGAGCAGCAAATTAAAGGGATGGAGCAGCAGATCAAGTCGAAAGTCGAACCATTGCGTCAATTCGTGCCTAACGATTTGCTGAAGCGATAGAGCGATTGACACGCATTATGCAAAGATAAAAAGGTTATCTATCGTTCATACAGGGCAAGCGACTGTGGTGAATCTTGCGGAAAGAGGGACACTCAAGGTTATGAATATTGGCGATCGCGTTCGAGTTAAAGAATCAGTGGTGGTGTATCACCATCCAGAACACCGCAACGAGGCATTTGATATCAAAGGTCAAGAAGGTGAAATTATAGCGATCGTCAAAGAATGGCAGGGTCGTCCGGTGAGCGCAAATTTTCCTTATCTCGTCAAGTTTGCTGGCAAGTTTCGTGCTCACCTGCAAGAATTTGAACTTGAGGCGATCTAGCTAACTGGATCTGCGTCGAAACCATCTGAATACATTGACATCGCCGCGCATTGTTTCCAGTTCGCGGCGATGTTGCATTGAAACGGTTGCGTACCATTCACAATAGCGATCGTGCTCATCTCGCGATTGAACTTCATAGTAAAACTGATGTGTCGTTCGATATATCTGAAAGATTTCTGGTTCGACGGGCAATGTTGGCACGAACCAGCGATGATCTCGGATCGGCATAGATGAAGAGAGATTGGGTTGGCTTGTGAACAATCTAGCGTACTTTCTCAGAATCCTGCTCTCTTGATAGAGTTGTCTATCTTAAAAATTTGCAAAAATAGTCACAGAAATTTTTATATCTTTATTCATTTCGTATTTTCAGGGCGATCGGACATTATGAGCCATGAATCAGACAATCTTCGCGATCGTCAAAAAATTGCTGATCAATTAGATACGATCGATGAGCGATTTAATCAAATCCATGAAGCGGTCAATCAATCTGATTCTTCTGATACATTTTCAGATTATCTCAACGCGCTTTCAGAAGCATTATCAGAATTAAAAGTCCTTGAACAAGAAGTGTGCCGTCAAAATCAGCAGCTTTTTGAAACTCGACACGCGCTTGAAATTGAAAGACAGCGCTATCAAGAATTATTTGAATTTGCTCCGGATGGATATTTAATTACCAATAAACATGGCAAGATTCAAGAAGCAAATCGCGCCGCTGCTGAGCTATTTAACATAGAGAGAAAGTATATTATCGGCAAACTTCTGATGAATTTTGTCTCAGAGGAGCAGCGAAATATTTTTCGATCGCTCTTGGTTCAACTGCAATCGGTTGATCAAGTTCGAGAATGGGAGATGGGATTTATCACTCAAGATAGACAGAGATTTGAAGCAGCATTAACGATCGCGGCTGTCAAAAACAATCGGGGAGAAACGGCTGCTTTGAGATGGATTTTACGCGATATTTCGGCTCGAAAAGAAATCGAATCTCAATTGAGAGCTATTCAAAAACAGAATTTAGAATTAATTGAATCGGTACAGTTAAAGGAGCAGTTTATTTCAACGATGTCGCATGAATTGCGAACTCCTTTAACTGCCATTATTGGATTTTCCAATTTACTTTTAAGGCAGTTTCATCAGCAAGTTCCGCCGCATCATCTTCGATTAATCGAACGAATTTTTCAAAACGGGAAGCACTTATTGGGCTTGATTGAAGATATTTTAGATTTTTCTAATTTACGAGCCAATCGCTTTGAGTTGAGGCTAGAAACCTTTGATCTGATTGAGTTGATTCAAGCAACCGTTCAAGAAATGCGATCGCTCTCTGAGCAAAAGAGTTTAGACCTGGATATTCAGTTTGAAAGTCACTCCCTTCTCGTGACGAATGATCGCATTCGGCTGAAGCAAATTATCGTCAATCTGCTCTCAAACGCGATCAAATTTACTCATTCAGGTTCAGTTTCTGTGAAAGTGGAAGTCAGGAAAACTGGGCGAATTGCGATCGTGGTTCAAGATACGGGAATTGGCATTGATGATAGTCAATTAGACGCGATTTTTCAGGAATTTCGACAAGTAGATCAATCTTCCACTCGACTACAGAATGGCACAGGCTTGGGGTTAGCGATTACAAAATCTCTCACGCAACTGATGGGAGGAACGATCTCCGTTCAAAGTCAGGTTGGGCTTGGCTCAATGTTTACAGTAGAACTGCCGACTCACGTTGCCTCCCTCTAGGCATAGGTCTAGCTCTATCAGTGTGCAGATTTAGAGCCGAGATGAGATGTTCTAGAGTAGCGCTGAATGATGGCACAGGAGAGGGACATGCCCGATTTAGGTGAACAGGCAGTCAGTAAAGTTGCAGAGCTAGGAATTAAAAGCCAACTGGATGAGGTGGAAACCTTAGACGTTGAAATTGAAACTGATCCGCTCAAAATCATGACAGGCGCAGTCGATTCAGTTGCGATCGAAGGCGAAGGCATGGTGATGAAGCAAGACTTGCGGATTGAGAAAATGGAACTCAATACGGGAGCCGTTGCAATTAATCCTTTGAGCGTGGCATTTGGAAAGATTGAGCTTGCTCATCCGACTGAAGCAGAAGCGATCGTGACTTTGACTGAAGCAGATATCAATCGTGCATTTAACTCCGATTTCGTCCGAGAAAAAATGCAGAACCTAGATGTGCATGTGAATGGTGAACCTGCCACCGTAGACATGCAGAAAATTGAATTTGGATTACCTGGAGAAGGAAAAGTTTCTTTAGCAACTGATGTACTTTTGCAAGCCAGCCAAGAAAGAAAACACGTTGCATTTACAGCAGTCCCAAAGATTAGCGAATCTGGACAGCAAGTCGTACTTGAAAATGTTGAACCGACTGATAATCAAGAACTTTCTCCAGAGCTAACTGAAGCGTTACTCAATCAATCCAAAGAGCTATTGAATCTAAGAAATTTTGAGCTTGAGGGAATGTCTTTGCAGTTAAAGCGGTTAGATGTTCAGACCGGAAGAATGATTCTGGAATCTGAAGCAATTGTTCATCAATTTCCAAGTTAATTAGGAGAATACTATGACGAAAACGACACCGGATATTCCTTTATTGATCGAATCAGATGAAGCAGAATTGCGCGATAGTGGTGTGCCTAGCACCGTTCATATTGCTAAGCATCCGCTGCATCCACTGATTGTGACTTTTCCGATCGCATTTCTCACAGGTACATTGGTAACAGATGCAGCGTATTGGTTTACTAGCGATCCATTCTGGGCAAGAGCTTCATTTTGGCTACTGGTTGGAGGACTGGTCACAGGTCTCGTTGCAGCAGCAACTGGAATGAGCGATTTTCTCAGAATTGGGCGCGTTCGGGAGCACAGTGCAGGCTGGGCGCATATGGTAGGAAATATTGCAGCTTTAACTTTATCTGCGATCAATTTATGGTTGAGATGGGGCAACGAAACGGGTGCAATTTTGCCGACTGGAATGATTATTTCGCTATTCGTGTCTGCAATTTTAGGAATTACTGGATGGTATGGAGCAGAGCTAATTTACCGACATAAAGTTGCAGTAATTGGAGTTGGCCCAAATCGCCGTCCTTAGTATCTATCTCACCTTTGAAAGATACGATAACTCACCGTTTGAAAGAGGTATAAACTGCCTCTTTTTTTTATGTTGGTACTAAGAAGAATTCAATTTTTTATTATGAATAAAGATTCAGCAGCAGAAACTCAATCTGGAATCAATCAACCGATGACCGCAGCAGAAGTTGATCCCCAGCAAAAATTAGAACAGCAAAAAGAGCTTGCTAAGGGACATCTCGCATCGAATCCGGGCGATCGCATTGATCCGTCAAAATCTCTCGAAGAAAAAGCACAGCAAGTTGCAGTCGATGCCCCTGACATCACTGGTGATCACATTACAGTCCCAACCTATTTTGTGTTTGAGACTCCAGATGGCGAGAAGAAAGCGTTACACCATGTCAAAGATGCGGAAGAAATTTCCGACATGATCCGCTTAGCAAGACTAGACGAAGATGGCAATCGAGTTTGGCGGTAGAGTCCCGGTTTTGGGCGAATTAATTTTGTTTCACATCCATTTCGCCCAATCCTCTACAGAACATCGAAAACAACAGGAGCAAGTCAATGGTACAAGCATCGCCAGAAAAGCAGAAGTCGCAGCCTCCACAGCAGCAAGACCAGCAGCCCGGACATGAGTCACAAATGACTCCTGCACCACAAAGCTATGGAGAAAGATATCAAGCAGCAGGGAAACTTTCCGGTAAAGTTGCACTCATAACTGGAGGCGATAGCGGAATTGGTCGTGCGGTGGCGATCTTGTTTGCGAAAGAAGGTGCAGACGTTGCGATCGCGTATTTGAATGAACATGACGACGCAAAAGAAACGGCTCGACTTGTCGAACAAGAAGGGCGCAGATGTCTTGCCCTTCCGGGCGATATTGGGGATGAATCGCTCTGCCAATCGATTGTCAAAAAGACGATCGATGAATTCGGTCATCTCGATATTTTGGTCAATAATGCCGCTGAGCAGCATCCTCAAGAATCGATCGAGAATATTACTTCAGAACAGTTAGAGCGAACTTTCCGCACGAACATTTTTAGTATGTTCTTTTTGACGAAGGCAGCAGTGCCGCATCTCAAAGAGGGAAGTTCGATCATCAATACAACTTCTGTAACTGCTTACCAAGGTAGTCCACAGTTACTCGATTACTCTTCGACGAAGGGTGCGATTGTTGCATTTACGCGATCGCTCTCCCAATCTTTGATTGAAAAAAGAATTCGAGTGAATGGGGTTGCGCCAGGTCCTATCTGGACTCCCTTGATTCCGTCTACATTTCCTGAAGAGAAAGTAGAATCATTCGGTAAGCAAGTTCCGATGCAGCGAGTTGGACAACCTGATGAAGTTGCACCAAGCTATGTTTTCTTAGCATCCAGTGATTCGAGCTACATGAGTGGGCAAATCTTGCATCCAAACGGCGGCAATGTTGTCAACGGTTAAGTAAACTCGCCCGAATTTTAAGCACTCCAAACTTTCAAAAGTTGGAGTGCTTTTTCCGTGCAAAACCGAGAGCTTCGGAGATTGAGTCCACTAACTCTCAACTTGGGTTAGTAGAAGAGAAATAAAATACTATAAGCAAGGAGAATTTATCGGATTTTTGGAGCTTTAGAGATGCAATTTAGAATACAGAGAGCAAGCCTAGTAGACCGCGAGAATCCAGTTGCTGAAATTTGGCATAATGACCAATATGTGGCAGAGATTTCACAAGAAACAGAAGAATTTCAGTTAGATATTTATCCAAATCCTGATCCTACCTCTAATGGGGTTTGGTCATTTGATCTGGATGCCTTTCTAGTAAATTTAGAAGAAGCAAAACGAACATTGCGCGAAAAATAGTCTGAGTGTAAAGTTCCAAACTTCGTTGGCAGATAATTTTTAGGAGGAACTCATGGTTTCGATCATATACAAGACGAATACAGACGATCTTGAAGAGATCCTTGAGGTTCATCAGCAGGGCGGAAAAATTCTTTGCCCTCTCTGTAACTCTGACCTATTGATTCTTGATTCCTATGCGTCTGCTTCCGCACACCAAAAACGCCCTGGTATCTACTGCCCAACCAGTGATGAGCATGTGAATTGCACTTTTCTGCTCGCTGATCGACATGATGAGGTTTGGCGAAGATTTGAAGAGCGAATGCAGAAGCATCGTGAGCTTTGAAAGTGAACAAATGCATAGTTAGATCTTGATGCCAAAGGGTAATGCTCCCGTTCAATTTTTCATCTAGTGAACCTTCTCCCGTCATGATGATGTTGGAAATGGGGTGAAAAAAGAGGGAGTGATCGCAAATAAATATCTGTTTGCGGGTGAGCAGTTTGATCCGGGGTTGGACGATTACTATTTTCGCGATCGCTTCTACGACTTTCAGAATGGAATTTTTGAAATGTTCGGTTCAAGGAGCAGAACAGTTACTCTTCTTGATGCTGAGATTGAAGTGATTAGATTTCTGCGATAGACAATTCTGTAACCTGAGCAATCATTTCAATCGATAACCCCTGTTGGGACATCGGACGTGCGATCGTTCGGCGCTCCTCTTATTTGCTCTGTTCCTGAGTCTGCTGTTCCCAAGCGAGAAATGCTTCCGAGAGTGCAATGAGTGCTTCCTGTCGGCTAAAGTCCTGAATATTGCCTAAATCTATTCTAATCTTCCATCCTGCCAATAATCGCAGAATTTCATTTCGTCGCGAATGATCTGAGGGTAAAATACTCTGAACCAAAACCCTATAAGAACGAACAAAACCTAATTTTGAAAGTATCATGAGTGATGAGCTTAGTAATAACGCTATACAAGTAGCTAGAGCCATTCAGCCACTCAAATGGAACTGGCGGCGACAAGAATGGAATAGCATTGTCTCTGAGTTAAATTTGCAGTTAATTGAGCAAGTTCAATCGAGAGAGACATACTCATTAGTTAATGAAAGTGATTTGAGCGTCTACTTCTCAGATAACAAAGTTGAGCATGTAGAGATTGATTTAGCTGTATTTGTTGAAACAGACTCCTTAGACTCAGATGAGTATGATGAAAAGGTAAGCGAGTTTCAAATTTACTACGAACAATGTCTACATGCTCTGGAGTCTCACCTTGGCTTCCCAAATATAGCTATTGACAGTGATGACTATGATGCGATCGAATCTTCAGCATGGCGCTTAAAGAATGCATTCGCTTTACTACTTCTGAGTAATCAGGGCTTTGATGTCCCAATCATTCTGTCTATTCGCATAATCCCGCCTATTGTGTGGCGGAATATGCATGGTAAAGAGAATTAGAAAGACAACTGCTATTTCTTTTGCTCGAATTGAGAGTCAGGATGCTGCGATCGACCATTGTGTTGCTTGAGCAATCGCTTCAATTGGTAGTCCTTGTTGCATCCGAAGTGCAATCTCTTTCCGCTCTTGCTCCTTCGCCATTTGTTCAATCGAGGTGATGTACGGCATCTGTCTCTCCTGTTCGTATTGGGCAAGTTCAGCCTGAAATGCTTGTTTCAGTCCCTCAGGTAATTCCAGCGTCCAATCCAAAAAACGGAACAAGTTCAGTATATGTTGTCGCTCATAACCCTGCTCATACAGCCGTCGCGTGAGCCGAAACTTCCACTCTTTCCGAGCTTGGGCATCGTTGCGTGTCTCCTTTGTTTTCAGATGTGCCATTACTGAGGAAATCATAGCCTTACCTCCAATCAATATCTGTAATTGCTCAACCTAGTAGCCAATCGGTCTGCAGTGAGGTAAGGATACGGGAAATAGCATCAAAATTAGATAAACCTGGTTGAGCAATTACCTTTAGTCATAAGAACACATCTCTCACCCAAACAAATCAATCAACAAAGAACATTCCTTTGGCATAGTTGTAATGTGAGTAAAACTCTTGTACTATAAAACAGGCTTGATAGTTGCGATCTCTCATCCTGATCATGCAGTGCAAGAGAGGCTTTATGGAACAAACGATTTCGGCTGTGTTCCCGTTCATGGGGCATTTCCTAAACATCCAAGGTGATCAAATTCACTGTTAGTCCCTATCCCGATCTATAAGGCGTTGAGGTCTAAGTGATGGATGAACATTCGATCGAACAAGCTCGCCAGACGGTAGACCATTTCTATCGCACTGAGTCCCGTCGGGTTTTCGCAACTCTGATCCGACTGTTGGGGGACTTCGACCTTGCAGAAGAGGCGCTGCACGAAGCATTTGCAGCAGCAATAGAACAATGGACACGGGACGGGGTGCCACACAATCCCAGATCCTGGTTAGTTTCGACCGGACGATTTAAAGCGATCGATACCCTGCGTCGTCGATTTCGCTTTGATGCTTCACTGGGAGAACTGGGAGCGCGACTTGAACACGCAGAAAATTCCCTCGTGTTAGAAGACAATGAGGTTGAAGATGATCGGTTGCGGCTGATTTTTACGTGCTGCCATCCCGCCCTTTCGCTCAATACCCAAGTTGCCCTGACCCTGCGGGAGATCTGTGGTCTGAAAACGGAAGAAATTGCCAGTGCCTTTTTGTCCACACCCTCCACCATTGCCCAACGGATTGTGCGGGGCAAAGCAAAAATTCGAGATGCTCGCATTCCTTACGTCGTACCTGCGATCGCAGATCTTCCCGAACGGTTCGATGCGGTATTGTCAGTCATCTATCTCGTCTTCAATGAAGGGTATTCCGCTTCATCCGGTGAGTTTGTGACGCGACCGGATTTGTCAACCGAAGCGATTCGCTTAGGGTGTCTCCTGGTTGAACTCCTGCCCGATGCAGAAGGCATGGGACTTCTCGCACTCATGCTATTTCAGGAGTCACGCCGTACTGCCCGCTCCTCCCCAGAAGGAGATTTAATTTTGTTAGAGGATCAAGATCGTTCTCTTTGGAACCGAGAGCAAATTGCAGAAGGTCAGCGATGGGTGGAACAGGCGTTAGCTGCTCCACAGATTGGGGTGTATACGCTGCAAGCCGCGATCGCGGCTGTCCATGCTGAAGCACCCAGTGCAGAGGCAACCGACTGGGGACAAATCGTGGCATTGTATAACCTTCTCGCGCAGGTGGTACCTTCCCCGATCGTGCGGTTGAACCGAGCCGTTGCCGTGGCGATGCGAGAGGGTGCAGGGGCAGGACTGCAACTGGTTGATGGCATTTTAGAGCAAGGTGAATTGTCCGACTATCACCTCGCTCATGCGGCACGGGCGGATTTGTGCCGACGCTTGGGTAAGCTTGCCGATGCCAAAGAATCCTATCACCGCGCCCTTGCCTTAGTGCGACAGGAACCCGAACGCCGATTCTTGGAAAAACGCCTGCGCGAATTAGGTGAAAAAAATTTTTAACGGGATGTCGATTTATGGGAATCCCGAACGACTACTGAATGAAAGCGCCCATTCTCTAATTTGGAGGAGCGGATGAAATTTATTTGCCTTGGCTATATGGAAGAACGCAAGTGGGACGAGATGCCAGAGCGCGATCGTACTACTCTGATGGAAAAATGTTTTGCCTACGATGACGAATTGCGTCAGGGTGGACACTTCATGGGTGGAGAAGCCCTACAAAGTGTTCGCAATGCGGCAACCCTGCAATACCACAATGGTCAGGTTGCTGTTACCGATGGACCCTACGCAGAAACCAAAGAACAACTCGGCGGATTTTTGGTGCTGGAAGCCAGAGATCTGAACCACGCGATCCAGTTGATGTCAAAGCATCCGGGTGCCCGTTTTGGTTCCTTTGAGATTCGCCCAGTGGATGAAAATCAATGCGTCAGCGACAAAGTTTGAGTTCGCTACTTGACTCATTAACTACGGAGAAAACCAATGCAAGCAACATTACAAAAGCAACACCAATGGTTAGACAAACTGATTGGGGAATGGAATTATGAATCGGAATGCCAAATGGAACCGAATCAACCACCCTCAAAATTTAAGGGAACTGAAATTGTAAAATCGCTAGGTGGACTCTGGATTATCGCTGAAGGTCAAGGCGAAACACCAAATGGTGAAATGGGAACAACAATCGTAACCCTAGGGTATGACCCGCAAAACGATCGCTACATCGGAACCTTTGTTTGTTCGATGATGTCCCATCTTTGGCTTTACAACGGTTCCCTGAACGAAACCGAAACCGTGCTCACACTAGATACCGAAGGACCCAGTTGCACTGAAACCGCGTTAGCAAAATACCAAGATATTATTACGTTTGTTAGCAACGACCACCGGATTTTGACCTCCCAAATTTTAGGAGAAGACGGCAACTGGCATCAGTTTATGACGGGTCACTACTGGCGCAAATCCTAGTTCAACGATCAGGTTCAAACCCATGAAATACATGTTGTTGATTTACAGTGACGAAACTGCATGGAGCGAGAGTGAACGGGAGCACGGCTATGCTGAGTCGATTCAACTGACGCAAGAACTCCAAGCAAAGGGACAATATTTGGGTGCGTCACCGTTGCACCCCGTTTCAACCGCAACAAGCGTTCGGGTTCGGGACAGCAAACGGATGATCACCGATGGTCCATTTGCTGAAACTCGCGAACAACTCGGCGGTTACTTCCTGATCGATGCAAAGGATCTCGATGAAGCGATCGCGATCGCTGGACGCATCCCTGGTGCCCGTGTCGGCACCGTCGAAATCCGCCCTGTGCTGGAGCTATCAGCCTTGCTGTCAGATTAGTCTTGCGATTTTAGCTCATTCAGAGAAACACCATGCCAACCATTCAGAAAATAACTCCCTGCTTGTGGTTCGACAATCAAGCAGAAGAAGCTGCTCAGTTTTATACAGCGATTTTTAGCAATTCCAAAATCGTCACCATTACTCACTATGGAGAAGCTGGGCAGGAGATCCACAAAAAACCAGCCGGAACAGTCATGACTGTAGCCTTTGAGCTAGATGGGCAACCATTTACGGCGCTCAACGGGGGACCAACCTTCAAATTCAACGAAGCCATTTCCTTCCAAATCCATTGCGAGACCCAGGAAGAAGTGGACTACTACTGGCAGAAGCTATCTGCGGGTGGCGATGAAACAGCACAGCAATGTGGCTGGCTCAAGGATCGATACGGCGTTTCATGGCAAGTTGTTCCGCGTATTTTGGTTGAAATGCTCAATGATGCCTATACAGAAAAATCCCAAAGAGTCATGACAGCAATGCTGCAAATGAAGAAGATCGAAATTGATGAACTGAAACGCATCTCTGTTGAATAACAGTGAATATCTCTACACAATCACACTCAACAACAATCAAACATCAAACATCAACAACGGGAGATTCAACAATGAAGGTTATGGTAATAGTAAAAGCAACTCAAGACTCGGAAGCTGGTGTGATGCCCAGTGAACAACTGCTAACCGAAATGGGAAAGTATAACGAAGAATTGGTCAAGGCTGGCATTATGCTAGCAGGCGAGGGACTGCATCCTAGCTCGAAAGGGGCACGGGTTCAATTTTCTGGAACGAATCGCACGGTTATTGATGGTCCTTTTACGGAAACCAAAGAACTGATTGCTGGGTATTGGCTGTGGCAAGTGCAATCGATCGAAGAAGCGATCGATTGGGTGAAGCGTTGCCCCAACCCTATGCCGGGAGACTCCGAGATTGAGATTCGTCCAGTGTTCGAGGCAGATGACTTTGGTGAAGCATTGACACCTGAACTCAGAGAACAGGAAGAACGCATTCGCGAAAGGACTGAGAAGCTAACGCAAAGATAGGGAACAAAAGTTCGCCTTGTGTAATCCCCATCCAACCTACCTGTCACAGCTTATGGACTACTAGCATTAAGTCCATAAGCTGTGACGCTGGTTAACTGACAAAACTGGAGGCGAGGAGCAAAATCCCGTCATCTAGGGATTACCACACCACTTCAATTACTGTTATGGAAAATGCTCCTCGCCTTTATTGTCAGTCAATCAGCTTCGCCATCTCAAAGTTTGCTCTTTGACAGGATTAATGAAGGCTCGATGTTCAGATTGCGATCGCGCAAATTCTGCCTTCAATTGGTAGTACCATCGCGCCTGAGTATCTGCATCTTTGATCAACATCAAGCCTGGATTGTGCTGTAATCCAATCTTCTGTTTGACGACCATGTCTCGATCTTGATTCAAGAATGTTCGAGTGAGCGGAAGTAAAAAGGGCTTCAACAGATTGAACCAAGGGATTGTTGAATAAAAGAGCGTAGTAACTTCTGTCTCGGTATCATTCAGCGGAGTCATCGTCGTTAGATTGCAGACTCGATGTCGCTTTGTAATCACTTGCTCAAATCGTACTCCTGGGAGTTGGAATGAGATTTCGACTTCTGGATCACCGCCTACTAGATCGTAAAGAAAGGTCGATCGCTCTAATTTATGCCGCCGCATCGTAAATCCGAGCGGAGACGGATCAAACGTTTTTACTTCTTCTGCCAGGGTCGGATCAGCCCGCCACCACCACGCTCGATGCACAAAAGGCACATGCGCTGGATCCATTAACCCGACTACCGCATGATCTAAGTACGTTGGAAAGTTCATCACAACAGCGGCTTGATACGTCGTGTCAAAGCCAGGGACTTGAGGCGGCTCATCTTGGGGAGACTGCTCTCCGATGTAAATCCAAATATTGCCTTGTGCTTCTCGAATTGGATACGATCGCACTCGAAATTTAGAAAAATCTAACGTTTGATCCTCAGTCAACGCTGGAATCGCAGTACATTGTCCGGCTGCGTCAAACTTCCAGCCGTGGTAAGCACATTCCACCTCAGTACCGTCAAATCGCCCGCAACTCAGCGGAACAGCCCGATGCGGACAGATATCTCTCAGTGCAAAGACTTTGCCCGCCTGAGTCCTGCCGAGTAAAATCGGTTCATTGAGCAGGGTTTTCGCGATCGTTTGTCCCGGCTTCAAACTTCCACCCGGCAGCGCATAGTACCAAAGGTCGCGCAAAAACAAAGGCTTGTCCATCATTTTGCTGCTCGTACTAATAGCCAACTCACTGCCCCCAGTCCCAACACAGTCGGCAACCAAGCTGCCAAAATCGGCGTGAAAATCTCCAACCGCCCAAACGCATCACAGACAAACGACAGCAGGTAGTAGGTAAAAATGATCAAAATACTAATCGCAAAACTTGCACCTCTGCCGCCTCGTCGGGGTTTCGTGCCCAACGTCGAACCTGCTAATCCAAAAACCAAGCACACAAATGGAAAGGCAATTTTCTGCTGAATTCTCATTCTCAATTGATTGGCGCGCTTCTCATCGCCACTTTGGTTGACCAACTGGAGATAATCCTGAACTTCGGCAATATTCATCTCTGCCGAATCAGTTTTGTGAGTCGCCAAATCCAGCGGGGTTCGGGGCAATTGAATCTGCTGCCGCTCGAATTTGAGAATATTGCGGTAAGACGCATTCGGATCAACCAGGTAAATTGTGCCACTGAAAAAGTCCCAGGTTTGATCCTCATAGTTCCAGCGAGCAGAATCTGCACTAATGATCTGATTCACCCCGTTTTGAGAGAAATCCAGCACCGTTAAGCCCTTCATTTGCTGCCCGTCGAATCGTTGAGCATAAAAAATTCGATCGAGCATTTGTACACTCTTTCCATCGGGCTGCTTCTCATCGCGATACTGCTGAAAGACAATATTCTTCTCATCAAACTTCGGCTTATCTTGCTTTAATGCTTGTGATAACGTTTGAGTCGCTTGATATTTTGCTGCCGGAACAATTGCTTCATTAAAGCCAAAAGTCATCACAGAAACGAGAAAGCTCAACACGATCGCAGGTGCAACCAGTCGATAGATGCTAATCCCGACACTTCGCAGCGCAATCAACTCACTGTCAGTCGAAAGCCGACTATAGACCATTAACGTCGAAAGCAAGGTTGCCATTGGAAAAGAAAGGCTAGCAAACTCTGGCAGTCGCAAGAGAAAAACGCGAGTTGCGATCGACAACGGCAAGCCCATTTCTGTCATCTGGCGAATCAGATCAAACACCGCTCCTACCGACACCAGAATCGATGTAAACGCTGCCACGCCAAAGATAAATGGACCCGTCAATTGTCCAGCAATATAGCGATCGAGAACCGAAATCGGCGCGCGGGTAGGAGCTAAAGACATAATCTAGGGTTGAAAATTGTCACCGAGATAATACTGGCGGACTAAGGGATTGTTGTAAAGTTCCTCAGCACTGCCCGAGGCAAGAATCTGACCATCTCGCATGATGTAAGCGCGATCGATAATGGCTAACGTCTCGCGCACATTATGATCGGTGATCAGAATCCCCATATGGCGATCGCGCAATTGCGCCACGATTGTTTGGATTTCAGCAACGGCGATCGGGTCAACGCCTGCAAACGGTTCGTCTAATAATAAAAATTTGGGTCCGTCTACCCCTGTTGCCAAAGCCCGCGCGAGTTCTGTCCGACGACGTTCTCCACCCGACACTTGAATTCCGAGCGAAGAGGCAACTTTTTCTAATCGAAATTCTTTCAGCAAACTGTTTAAGCGATCGTTCCACTGCCAGCGCGGAACCTTGGTTTGCTCCAGCACGAGTAGAATATTTTCTCGTACGGTTAAATAGCGAAAAATGCTCGCTTCTTGAGCAAGATAGCCAACTCCGAGATGAGCGCGTTTGTCGATCGAGAGATCCGTCACTTCTTTATCATTCAACCAAACCTTACCGCTGTCTGGCTTTTCTAGCCCAGTTGCAATATAAAACGTCGTCGTCTTTCCGGCTCCGTTGGGACCAAGCAGCCCGACAATCTCACCCTGACCCACAGACAAACTGACGCGATTCACCACTGGGCGATCGCCAAACGATTTGTGAATATTTTCTAGAACGATTCTCAAAACCCGCTCCTAAAACCTGAAAAAGAGGGGACGTAACTCGTTAACGACTCGACCGAAACTGAGATTGTGGGCTAAAAGGAGCAGGAGCCGCAGGTGCAGGCGAAGCAGGAGCCGCAGGTGCTTCAATCAAATAGACCGCTTCTACTTGTTTATTCGGTTGAGGGAGTGCCACAAACCGCCCTTCATCGACTAAATACGTAATCGTTTCTCCCCGCAAACTATTGCCCTGTTGCAAGACGTAGACATCCCCTTGCAGAACAATCCGGCGTTCGTTGCTGTAATAAATAGCTTGAGCAGAAGTGGCTTGAATCTGACGAGCAGGATAGTTAATCTGGACGTTACCTTTTGCAACGACAACCCCTGTTTTCGCGTTTGCCTCAGTACTATTGGCGCGCAAGGTAAGCGGAGTCGAGCCTGCGGGTGCTTGAGCGATAGAAACACGTCCATTCGCAAGCACAGCAGCGGCGATGATCGGCAGAACTAGGAGAGAACGAACGGAGAAGCGAGACATGAGTGGAGACTGGGGATGAGGGTGAACAGGACGAATCGAATATATCACTATCAGAAAGTTAAGCGTATGCGATCAATGAATTCTTTGACATCGGGCGATCGTGCGAATAAATTTCAAGACGAGCGATCACGAAGACAAGTTTCTATATACATGACTCTTCAACGATTTGCTGTGATTTTCTGGATGATTGGTGGACGGAGAAAAATTTTATCGACAGATTCAAGTGGTGGATCGTCAGTCAAAACGATTTGATCAACGCGATCTTGTCCTGCGGCTTGAATTTCGCTGAGTAAGGCTGATACATCTTCTACGAGTTGCTCAACCTCAATCCCACCATATTCAGGTTGATAGTCGCTTAATCGATTTAATCCCTCCCCTATCAGAATGACGGCTCCGCGCCAGTTGTAATTGCCTAAATGGTAGAGTCCCACCGCAATCTGTAAAATGCCCTGATAGAATTTTTTATCGACGACAGGAGCTTCGATCCAAATCGCTTCTAAGGTGTCATGGCAGGCGTAGAATTCGCCCTGATTAAATTGCTCGATTCCCTGCCAAAATTCTTCTGGGATGTCTGTGTCCATGTTGTGATTTTATCGCTAAACACTATCTTGCAACTGCGCCTGCAGCGATCGCTCTTGTTCCACCCGAATTCCCAAGTTCGCTGTCGTCTGTCCCTGTCCCCACAAGACCCAGCGACTTCCACTCGGAAGTGTATTCAAACTGCTCGAATTCTGCGTCAGCCAAACGATGGTTCCTTCAGGCAACCGATCTGATGTCACCTCTTGATGCGGCTGAACCTCTGCTAAGGTTTCCAAAACCAGTTGCCGTCCCCGGATTGCCCCAGATTCTGCTGTCCACACTCGAATGCTCAAGGTCTGTCGCTCTCCGTAAAAATACAGCGATGCCGCAGTCGTGACTGCCTGCTCAAATGCTTCACGATCCCAAGTTGCCGCACTATCTAAGGCAATCACAATCTCTTGCCCACTGGTTAAAATCTCTAACTCTCGCACGCGCAACTCGCCATACCGAGCACTACTGCGCCAATGAATCATCCGCATCGGATCGCCCCAACGATAGGGACGCAGCGATCGAGTGATGCCCTGCGTCGAATTCTGCGCCCGCTGCGACTGCATTTGCAAACTCATCTCTTGCCCAATCTGATCAATCAACGGGCAGCGGCTCAACGGCAAAACCTGTGGGTAAATCACCGCGATCGCATCGGCTCGAAACGTCTTGCGATACCAAAACAAACCCAAAGGAGCTGCCGTTCGCAGTTGCACTTCATGCCAGCGGTAAATTCCCCGCTGCTCGGCTCGATGCTGGTAAACCCAGTAATAAGGAGTGGTCGGATGAATCAATTCCACAACCTTTTCAACAGGCTTGCCGAAGACAGACGGAATGAAATCGGTTGCTTGAATCAAAGTTTTTCTTTTTCGAGTCGGATTTTGAATAAACAACTCGATCGTTAAATTCTCACCGACACTCACGGGCTGAATTGGACGGCGGGTGATTGATAATCGGGACAGCGTTCGTCGGGAGAGAATAGCCGCGATCGCCAACAGCGCCAACACAACGCCGCTCATGACATATAGCCAACCGGACATCGAATTCGTCGCCGCGAGAAAGAAGAAAATGCCCATCCCAGCCAACAACCCACCGCTATAAGCCGGATTGATCCAATGAGATTCGAGCCAGTCTGTAAGGCGAGAGATACGCATGAGAGTTCTGTAAAGGCTTTGCAAAGGGACGTGATTTCAGAATGCACCAGACTGTGAACCGAGAGAACCTTTTCGATGAAGAGTTTCCCGGAATTTTTCGCTCAGCTGATCACAGCCTCAGTGCTTTATCCGTACAAAAACTTTCTGCAAACTTTTTCTCTCCGTATTTCTACGATGCCATGACATCAGGTACAGTCTGGGGAATCAGAGTATTTCTCTAGCCGCCCCCTCGTCAACTTGCCCATTCCCCTCGATCCCGGCGAAATACGGAAGCCTGAGTATATGACACAAGTAAATCCTTTTGACGAGTCGGTTAAATCTAGCTCGCGTTCTCGATCGCTGACTGAACCTGTTGCGGTTCCTCCTCCTTCCATTCCTCTCGGAGCCAAACGCAATCCAGTTCCCGCTACGCCGCGATCGATGCCACCGAGTTCAGTGCCGACGATTCGACAACTCGTTCAAGATGCGTATGCGAAACAGGCATCTGATATTCACCTGCGCGTGGGTGAACCCGTTCGCTATCGGATTCGAGGGCAAATGATCCGGCAAAATCAAGCCGCAGTCACCCCCGAAATGTTCGATCGCTTTTTAGCCGAGATGCTCACTCCCGAGCAGTGCGAACGGTTTCGGCAAGAGAAAGAACTTGATACCGCCATCTTCTATCCTGGTTTCGTCCGCTGCCGGGTGAACTGCTTTGAGAGTTTGACGGGCGGCGCGATCGTACTTCGTCTGATTAGTCTAGAGGTTCCCACGATCGATCGACTGGGCTTACCTTCAGTGCTCAAACATCTAGTCAGCTATCAGCAAGGCTTGATTCTCCTCACAGGACCCACTGGCTCCGGAAAATCGACCTCGATCGCGGCAATGATTCGCCACTTGAACGAGACCGATCAGCGCCATATTGTCACGATCGAAGATCCGATTGAGTATGTTCACACCTCGCAGAATTGCCTGATTAGCCAACGAGAGGTCGGACTGCATACGCATGAGTTTGAACACGCACTCAGAGCGGTTTTGCGCGAAGATCCAGACGTAATTTTGATCGGGGAAATGCGCGATCGCGTCACGGTCGATACAGCCTTAAAAGCGGCTCAAACTGGGCATTTAGTCCTTGGAACCCTGCACACAAAAAGCGCGATCGCAACTGTGAATCGTCTGCTGAATATCTATACGCCGGATGAGCAGGACGCGATGAGAGTTCAGATTTTAGAATCTCTGATTTCGGTTGTGGCTCAGCAATTGTTACCGACGACAGACGGACATCGAACTGCGGTGCATGAAATCTTGCTCAATACACCTGCAATGCAAGATTACCTGCTCAAAGGCAATGATATCGAAGCATTCCAATTGATGGAGACTGGCACCAATGAAGGAATGCAAGTGATGAACCAAGCGTTGTGTGAGTTGATCTTACTCGGCAAAATTACGCCTGAAGATGCCGTGAAAGCGTCTCCAGATTTGGGAGATCTCCGCCGTCGCGTCCGTAATGAAGGCTACGATCCAGGACGGTCTTCAAATCGGGAATTTGATCCGTCTGCACGAGATTATCATCCGGCTTAAATCCGATTTTGAAAATTGTTGAGTCTTTGCGATCGTATTTCGTGTGAAATAGCATCGTTGACGATCGCAAAATTTATGTCTTTTGACCAACCCGCTCAATTTCTCCAAATCGATCACTTCCTCGCCAATGAGGATCGTCTGAATCTCTTGGAATATGTACTCGATCGCGAAGCTGATTTTGTCCCAACCAGCACTGCAACTGGCGACCTCGACTATCGCAAATCCTGGATTCTCTATCACTTTGAAGCGTACGAAAACTGGATGATTCAGAAAATCACACCGCTCCTGCCGCGTCTGTTCCATGCCTGGAATATCGAACCCTTTGCCATCTCACAAATTGAGATTCAACTCACCGCTCACAACGACGGTCACTATTACAAAATCCATAACGATAACGGTAGCCCAGATGCAGCAACTCGAACCATGTCGTATGTCTATTATTTCAACCGAGAACCGACAAACTTCTCAGGCGGAGCATTACGGCTTTACGACATGCGAATCGAAAATGGACACTACGTTCAAGCAGAGACTTACCGAGACATCCAGCCCGTGAATAATCGGATTGTGTTCTTTCCTAGCCATTGCCTGCATGAAGTCTTACCGATTTCTTGTCGATCGCGCAATTTTGCCGACAGCCGTTTTACACTAAATGGCTGGGTTCGTCGCGAAGCGACCGAGTATGTCTAAAATTAACAAATGTTGCTAATGCTAGGAAATTTGTATGACTCCTCACGTTGAAATCTACACCTGGAGTACCTGTCCCTTCTGTATTCGGGCAAAAGCGTTACTCGATCGCAAAGGTGTGCAGTACACCGAATATTGTCTCGATGGCGACGAACCCGGACGGGCAAAAATGGCAGAACGCTCAAACGGTCGCCGCTCTGTCCCACAGATTTTTATCAACGATCAGCACATCGGAGGGTGTGACGACATTCACGCCTTGGATCGATCCGGCAAACTCGATCCGCTGCTTGCTGCCTAGATCAATGTCTCGATCAATTTGGGAGTTGGTGACTCCAATTCCCACTCTACCCACTTTTCTCTAACGGACTGAGCTGCTGTGAAAATTGCATTTATCATCGATCCGATCGATCGCCTAGACCCAACTCACGACACCAGCGTGGCATTTATGGAAGCTGCCCAGCAACTTGGGCACGAAGTCTGGATCACACAGGCGAATCGGCTCAGTGTCGTTCAAGGCAAAGCCCATGCGACTTTAGAGCGAGTCACACTTGTCCCAGTCACCCTCGGCGAAAATCGATGGATTGCAGTTGACCAGTGGTTTCAAACTGAAGCACCTGTGTTTCTTCCTCTCGAAACCATGGATGCAGTCTTCATGCGCACTGATCCTCCGGTCAATACAGCCTATCTCTACGCAACGTATATTCTCGACTACGTTGATCCTGCCAAAACGAAAGTGATCAACTCACCGTCAGGAATCCGCGCCGCGAATGAAAAAATGTATGCGCTGCAATTCACTGAGGCGATTCCTGAAACGATCGTCACGCAAGAAAAGCGCGTCATCCTGCAATTTTTAGAACAGCAAGGAACTGCCGTTTTAAAGCCGTTAGGCGGAAAAGCGGGCGAAGGAATTTTGTTCTTGCAAGCGGGCGATCGCAATCTCAACTCGATGATTGAAATCAGCACTCAGCAAGGCACATTACCGATCATGGTGCAAACCTATCTGCCCGAAGCCAAAGACGGCGACAAGCGGATTATTCTGCTCAATGGTGAACCGATCGGAGCCGTCAATCGCATCCCGACGGGCAATGAATTTCGAGGCAATATGGCAGTTGGGGGCAGAAGTGCCCAGACCGACATTACCGATCGCGAAAAAGCCATCTGCAAAATGCTAGCTCCCACACTGCAAAGAGATGGACTTTTCTTTGTCGGCATTGATGTGATTGGGGGCTACTTGACCGAAGTGAATGTCACCAGCCCAACCGGAATCCGCGAAGTCGATCGACTTAATGACACCCAGTTAGCGGTACAAGTGATCGAATCGATTCAGAACCTCGAGTCGAAATGATAAAATCCTTCCAGCAATTTCAACTGGCGATTCATTAAAGAAGGTAGCCAGCCACAAGCCCCCTTGTACTGACTACCCGCTCGCAAGGGCGACTTACCCGACCCTTGCTCGACTAAGCTAACTTAACGCTGAGGTCGGCTAGGCAAAGGCAGAATAAAGAAATTGCAGATAAATGATGAAGTTCTCAGCGCTCGTACGTACCGTCAGGCTAGTTTGTGAACTGCAATGATCAAAGAATTTGCGCCGTGGCAAGAAATTTGGAACAGAGTCAAGACAACGCTGCGCCAAACTGCCAGAGTCTGGATTCCAGCTTCTGCAATCGCAGGCAGTGTGATTGGGCTGCGAACGACCGGAATCATACAGCCTTGGGAATTAAGCTATGTTGATAGTTTCTTTCAGGCACGTCCGGCAGAGCCAGTCGACGATCGCATTGTGATTGTCGGCATTCGAGAAGCGGAATTACAACAGCATGGATGGCCGTTGAGCGATCGCACTTTGGCAGGATTACTGACCAAAATTGAAAGTGCTAAACCTCGCGCGATCGGGCTGGATATTTACCGCGATCACACCGTCAGAGAAGGCAATGCTGAACTCGAAAGAGCCTTTCAAACCATGCCGAATCTAATCGGCATTCAGAAAATGCCCGATCCTGAAAGTCCAGGTGTTGCAGCTTCTCCAACGCTCAAGAAGCTGGGACAAGTTGGATTTAACAATGTGATCTTCGATCCTGATCGCAAGATTCGACGGGCAGTCCTATATTGGTTTGAAAATCGTCAGAAATTTCGGAGTTTCTCGATGATGTTAGCGCTGCGCTATCTCGAAAACCAAGGCATTCGCGAAGAGGGAGCGCCTCATGATGCCAAAATTCTAAAGCTTGGACAAGCGATATTTCCCCGATTTCAACAGAATGATGGGGTTTATGTGAATGCAGATGATGGGGGATATCAGATCATCGCCAATTTTCGAGGTGGGGCAGGACATTTCCGAACGGTGATGATGCAAGATGTCTTGGATGGAAAAGTGCCAGCCGAGCAGTTGCGCGATCGCATTGTTTTGATTGGCTCGCTCGCACCGAGCTTAAAAGATTTTTCAGCCACACCCTTTAGTGGAGGTTTCACTCGTACGCCTATCGAAGTGGCAGGGGTGGAAATTCAGGCAAATTTTATTAGCGAAATTTTGAACGTGGCACTCGGGCAGCGCAGGCTTTTGAAAAGTTGGAGTGAGCCTGTCGAATACATCTGGATTTGGACATGGGCGCTAATTGGCACTAGTGTTTGTTGGCGACTGCGTTCTCCTCAGCGCAGTTTTCTGGCAGTCGTTTTGCTAGGTGGGGGACTTACCGGAATTTGCTACGGATTATTTCTGGCAGGGTGGATTGTGCCCTTTGTGCCCGCAGCGATTACTTTAGTCACTTCAGCCACGGTTGTGATTGCTGCGATCGCGCATTCCCAAGAAGAGTTAAAGCGATCGAAAGAGTTTCTTTCGCGTGTGATTAATTCCATTCCTGATCCGGTATTTGTCAAAGATGCTGAGCATCGGTGGGTAGTTCTGAATGAAGCGTATTCTAAATTACTTGGAAAACCGCTCGAAGAATTAATCGAGAAATCGGATTACGAAATTTTTCCAGAACATGAAGCAGATGTGTTTCACCAGCAGGATGAATTAGTGTTCAGATACAAGAATGAATTAGAACACGAAGAAGAATTTACAAGCACGAATGGTGTGACTTACCACATTGCAACAAAGCGATCGCTACACAAAGATGCGGCAGGGAATCTATTTTTAGTCGGTGTCATTCGCGACATCACACAACGGAAAACGATTGAAGAAGAATTGAGACGAACAACCGAAGAGTTATATCAGTCAAATGTGGAACTACGCTTATCGCAAGACAGATTGAACTATATTGCCAATCATGATGCGTTAACTGGATTACCGAATCGGATCTTGTTGTACGAACGGATCAAACAAGCGATCGAGATGACGAAGGCAAGTAATCAAATTACCGCTTTACTGTTTCTCGATTTAGACGGATTTAAACAGATTAATGACACATTAGGACATGCAATTGGTGATTTGCTGTTACAGGCAGTTGCCAGACGGCTCAGCGGTTGTTTAAGAACGAGTGATACAGTCGCGCGTTTAGGCGGGGATGAATTTGTTGTGCTGCTACCCGCAATTCCAGACATTCTGACCGTGACGCAGATCGCTAGAAAGATTTTAAGCCGTTTATCACAAGCATTTGCCATTTCGGGACAGACCTTATTGGTGACGACGAGCATTGGGATTGCGATCTTTCCAGAACATGCAGATGATTTGGAACTACTCATCGAGAAGGCAGATGAAGCCATGTATCACGCTAAACGATCGGGTAAAAATCAATTTTCGATCGCCGATCGTATTCCCGTCGAAAACCATGACTAATTGGCAAAATCCGTCGATAGAGAGTGTTTGCCATCTCTGAAAACGCTCACACTGGGAGGCGCACTCCTCAGAAACTTAAAAGATGCAGTTTCCAGAGACGTTTCGCGCGCTCGAATCCCGAAACTACCGCCTGTTTTTCATGGGGCAAGGGCTTTCTCTGATTGGAACTTGGATGAGCCAAACAGCCCTAATTTGGCTGGTTTATCACTTAACGAATTCTGCATTACTTCTGGGAGTGGTCGGATTCGCGCAGCAAATTCCGAATTTCCTTTTGAGTCCGTTTGCAGGCGTTTTAGTTGATCGTTGGAACCGTCAACACACGTTGATTGCGACTCAGGCTCTGTCCATGCTGCAATCTTTGCTGTTAGCTGTTTTAGCGTTTAGCAACGCGATCGATCTCTGGTATATCATTGCGCTCAGTGTGTTTCAAGGCTGCGTCAATGCGGTCGATATTCCTGCGCGCCAGTCGTTTGTCGTGCATTTAGTTGATCGACCAGAAAATTTAGGAAATGCGATCGCGCTCAATTCTTCGATTTTTCGTGGAGCACGATTGATGGGTTCTGCGATCGCAGGATTATTAATCGCAGCAGTGGGCATTCCCGCCTGTTTTGCGATTGATACGGTTAGCTATGCTGCTGTGATTGCAGGGCTGTTTGCCATGCGGTTGCGAAAGCGTGAAATGCCAATCCCTTCACAAGATGAAACCGTGCCTCGGCATATACAATCAACCTCATCCCTATCAACCTCATCCCTAATCATTGGAGGATTGCGTGTCTATTACTGCTAGCGATCGAGATCAGGTTTCATTGAAAACGTGGATCGGGGTATTTGGCACGGTCTTGGGTGCATTTATGGCAGTGTTGGATATTCAAATTACGAATTCGTCGTTAAGAGATATCCAAGCTGCACTTGGAGCGACTTTAGAAGAAGGATCTTGGATTTCGACTTCTTATTTAGTTGCGGAAATTGTTGTAATTCCGCTGACAGGTTGGCTATCGCAGATTTTCTCAGTTCGTCGCTATCTCCTTGTCAATGCTTCTCTGTTCATTCTTTTCTCGATCCTGTGTGCATTTGCTTGGAATTTACCCTCGATGATTGTGTTTCGAGCACTTCAGGGGTTCACGGGTGGTGTGCTGATTCCAATGGCATTTACCGTGCTGCTGACGACTTTACCACCGTCGAAACAACCGACTGGGATGGCATTGTTTGGTATTACAGCAACCTTTGCACCATCGATCGGGCCAACCTTCGGAGGTTGGTTAACTGAAAACTTTAGCTGGCACTATGTTTTTTATATCAATCTGATTCCAGGCGTGTTATTGCTCACAGCCGTTTGGTATGCGATCGATTCCCGCCCGATGCAGCTCGATCGCTTAAGGGATGGCGATTGGGGTGGCGTGATTGCGATGGCGATCGGGCTTGGATCTTTTCAAGTCGTGCTTGAAGAAGGCAGTCGAAAAGATTGGTTTAGCTCTGATTTGATCGTTCGATTAGCCGTGATTGCTGTAATCTTCTTGAGTATTTTCTTCTGGATTGAACTGACTCGGAGGCAACCTTTTATCGATCTCAGATTGATCAAAGAACGCAATTTTGGACTAGCCAGTGTCATTAACGTTGCACTTGGGTTAGGACTGTACGGCTCAGTTTATATTTTGCCGCTTTACTTAGGACAGATTCAGGGATACAACGCGCTACAAATCGGTGAAGTGCTGATGTGGGTTGGATTTCCTCAATTACTGGTGATTCCGTTTGTTCCCCGGTTGATGAAAATCGTGGATGTGCGGCTCTTGATTGGAGTTGGGGTGAGTCTGTTTGCTGTCAGTTGTTTTATGAATTCGACTTTTACGAATTTGACCGGGATGGATCAATTGCGAACTGCTTTACTGGTTCGGGCGGCAGGGCAGCCTTTGATTATGGTTCCACTTTCGACAGTCGCGACAGCGGGCTTAGCGCCTAATCAAGCGGGATCAGCGTCTGGATTGTTTAATATGATGCGAAATTTGGGTGGGTCGATTGGTATTGCCGCGATCGCGACGCTCCTCACTCAGCGCCAGCAATTTCACTCCAACCGTTTAGGAGAAAGTATTTCTAATTTCAATCCTGCCACTCAAGAGCGATTGAATCAGCTGACACAATATTTTGTCAGTCGAGGTTCGGATTTAGCCTCCGCTCAAAATCAGGCATTAGCCGCGATCGATAATGTTGTGCGTCGTGAAGCCTATATTCAAGCGTTCAATGATTGCTTTTACTTCATCGGGTTCGCATTGCTCGTTAGCGGTATTGCAGTGCTATTTTTCAAAAAGGTGAAAGCCGAAGGCGTGAGCGCTGGACATTAGCAGACTCATCCTCGCGTAGTGAGAAATCGGAACCTCATAAAACACTGGCTTCTGATGTTGCAGCGGAAACTTCCTTTCTGTTCTTTAACCAATAGGTCATCATTTCCCCGCGCCCTTTTACCTCAATCACTCCTCGTGGCTCAAAATGATGTGTCTCTACTAGCCGCAGATAAGTTGCTTCTGTGACTTGAATCCCACCTGCAACTCCGTGAGACTCCATACGACTTGCAATATTCACGGTATCGCCCCACAGGTCATAAATAAATTTCCGCAACCCAATCACGCCCGCAACGACTGCACCCGTATTCATCCCAATCCGAATGCTAAAGGCTTCTCCCGTCTCTAAATTGAATTGATTAATCGCCTTTTGCATGTCAATTGCCATGTCCGCGACTGCGATCGCATGATCGTCACTCGGATGTGGTAATCCGCCCACGACCATATACGCATCACCGATCGTTTTAATTTTCTCTAATCCATGCTGTTCTGCTAAGCGATCAAAGCGCGAAAAAATTTGATTCAATAACCCCACCAACTCCTGGGGCGAGGTTCGAGCCGACAAACTGGTAAAGCCAACAATATCCGCAAATAGAACTGTTACATCTCCAAAGCCATCGGCAATATGCGGCTGAATCTCATCGGGCGTTTCTTTGAGCCGTTGCGCGATCGGGCTTGGCAAAATATTCAACAGGAGACGTTCGGACTGGGCTTGTTCTGCTGCCAGCTGTTGAGCGGTCTCTTGCGTCATCGACAGGGAAGCTTCCAGATCATTGAGTGCCTTCTGCAACTGATCAACCGCAGGACGAAACACCAAAATTCCTTCTAATAGCAAGATCAGCATCAGCAATCCGAACAGACTCAGTTCTACCGCTCGGAGTTGTGCAATTCCTTCTTGTGCCTGCTGGTTGTAAGACAACAGCAACTGATTAATCCGCTCAGAAAATTCTTTCCCACTTTCTCGAATTTCCTTCAGATAGTATAAAGTTTGAGCAGGTCGCTTCCGACCCGATTCCAGTTGCATCAACGCTTCAACTGCTTGCCGAATCCGACGATGCGAGGGGACAAGGGCATCCGCTTGATTGCGAATCTCATTGCCAGACCTGCTAAAACTCATGGCTTCCCGAATTGCACTTTGAACTTTTTGATCGGCAACCTCCCACTCTTGGAGAATGTTTTCAATCTCTTGAATCTGTGTCGCATTACTTTGAGTCGAATCAATTTGTAGTGCCAAAGTCGCTTCTCGTAACTGCCAACTTAGCATTCTCTGTCGGCTTGCAATCTCGACGACTGTTGCATTTTGCTTTTGTTGAGACAGCATCGATTGGACGATCGCTTGACCTAAAAGCGCTAGGAATGCCACTGTACCGAGAGAAACGATATAAAGTAAAGTCAAGCGATGGGTCGAAGATCGGGGAGTTGACATGTTCAACACTTAGGAACGCAGCTAAACGCTATATTTCCCGATTGTGAAAGAGAAGTGACGATTAAACTGTCAGGATGAATGGTGTGATCGAGGAGTAAACGTGATGTTGAGTTGGGATCAAAGTTCGAGTATTGCTCTGATGCAGCGAGAGCGAGCTTGGGTTGAGATTGACCTCGCGGCACTGTCCCATAATGTGCAGCAGATTCTCAGCCTGATGTCTCCCCAGACTGAATTAATGGCAGTGGTCAAAGCGGATGCGTATGGTCATGGATCTGTGACTGTGGCGCAGACCGTTCTACAAGCAGGGGCAAGCTGGCTTGGTGTAGCGACGATCCCAGAAGGCATTGAATTGCGAGAAGCGGGGATTGAAGCGCCGATCTTGGTTTTAGGCGCGACTCATACCGCTGATCAAATTCGAGCGATCGAGCATTGGCGGCTTCAACCTACTCTCTGCACCCCCAAACAGGCTTTAGTGTACTCAGAATCGGTTCGAGGCAGCGTTCTGCCCGTTCATATCAAACTCGATACGGGCATGTCTCGATTGGGGACATCGTGGGAGCAGGCAGTTGAGTTTGTGCAGTTGGTCAAGGGTTTGCCGAATTTGTCGATCGATAGCATTTATTCCCACTTAGCAACAGCTGAAGATCTCGATCCCACGATCCGAAAACAACAGCAAAAACGTTATGAAGCAGCGATTCGAGCCTGTGGATATGACTTAGCGGGCAAGCATCCCCGCTTTCATTTGGCCAATTCAGCCGGAACGATGGTTGATCCGAGTTTGCACTATGACATGGTACGGACGGGGCTGATTTTATATGGATTGTATCCAGCAGAGCATTTGCGATCGGGTTCGCACTTACCGCCAGCGTCGCGGTTAGATCTCCGCCCCGTGATGCAAGTCAAAGCGCGAGTGACCCAGGTTAAAAGGATTCAGCCGGGGACTGGGGTAAGTTATGGGCATCGATTTGTTGCCGATCGAGACACGACGATCGCGGTGGTTGGGATTGGCTATGCCGACGGAGTGCCGCGTAATCTCTCGAACAAGATGAAGGTTTTAGTCCGAGGACAACAGGCAGCGCAAATTGGCTCGATCACGATGGATCAATTAATGCTGGATGTGAGCCATATTCCAGCGTTGCAAGAAGGAGAGGTGGTGACGCTACTCGGACAAGATGGTAACGAAAAAATCTTGGCAGATGATTGGGCAAATTTGTTAGGAACAATTTCCTGGGAGATTCTGTGTGGATTTAAGCATCGCTTGCCACGAGTTTCGGTAGGTCAGCCCTATGTGGCGAAACGAGCAGTCTTTGATCCAATCAAGAGAACTTTAGGTTAGTGCAAAATCTGTTTCGGCTCCGCTCAACGATCGAATTTTTTCGATCATTCACAAATCCTGCCTAGTGCGCAGGTTGGGCGGAGTCGAAACCCAAATTTCACAAATTCATCAAGGTTGCTTCTACAGCAAGTTAAATCGATGCAGTTGAGACTCAATCGCTTTTGGCAATAATTTCCGCAATTGGGTCTTATCTTTAAACGTCAATCGATTCTGACTCGGCAAATCAAAGGGAAAATATCCCGGCATGTCCGATCGCTCCATTTGTACCATCAGAACTTGCTCGGTTCGCTTACTGCTCAGGGCATATCCCGTCTCGATACATACTTTTGGACTGGGAATGAGCAGCGGAGGCGTATCAGAAATTTCAGCGATCGAAGTTGCATCGCCAATAAATAATAAAGACTGACGAATCGATCGCATCAGAGAACTATTGAGCCGAATTGCGCCTTCGCTCAGCCGATGGGATTCGCGTAGCGTTAGAGGTAAGCGCGATCGACGATTCAAGCTTTCTACGACAGAAATCAGTTCTTCGCGGATCAGATCGCTCGACTCATCAAACTCATTTTGATAAGAAAAGAAGATTTCAGGCTCCAAATTCGCCATGACTTCTTGTTTTGAGAAATAGATTTCGTGGCTCGACAGATCAATATTAGAAATTGCGTAACCACCGCTTCCTTCGATATAGAATTCAACAATTTCACCAAGGAGATAGCGTTGGAACCACGATGATTTTTTCACCTCATCGCTATCTTCTAAAAAATCAGCACGCAAGCCCGACTTCAGCAAACTATTCTTGCTCAACCTCAAATCGTGGGGACGTTTTTCTAGTTCCCGAATGGGTTCATACTGTTCCAAATACCAGGCTTTGAGAGCAATAATCGCCATGCTGAAATCTGCCTTCTCTTTAAAATTACAACAACACCCAAGTCTTACTCTCTGAGTGACTTCCTCACATTAATCCATTCTAGATAGAGTTGAACAAATTGGATACTTAATTTTAAGCGCCGACTTGTTAAAGACTCTCAGCTATGCCAGAAGAGGAAATATCAAATTTCGGTCTTGGGTGTTGTTGGACGAGACAGATATAAAGTGAAACAGCAGTTGTACCTCTCTTTATTTAACTAGATTTGGCTGTTTGATCTGCCAGGGAAGTTATTCACTAACCTCAATTTCAAAGATACCACTTTGTCCCCAAAGATCTAGGGCATGAAACCAAAGTTTAGAGTCTTAGAAGCACCCAATTCAATCTATATTTCTGCTTGTAAATGACTAAATTTAGAAATATAAATTGCAGCGTGTAAAGCCCTGAAATTAATTGCAATAAAAAAGCGGCTCCGGGAGAAGCCGCTGTACAAGACAAGAATTGGAAGCTTTAACAATATTGGTTGATATCTTCGCCGCATTCATCAGCGAGATAGCACAATGCGCGGAACCGTAATCCAACGACTTCTTCGTATAACGGATTCAGTTTGCACAGAGGCGGAATGTGAAAGAGAGTCTTGCCAAAGAGCGAAACCGTTCGCTCGAATGGACACTGGGCTGGAATCGATTTTGCGATGAAGTGAGCAAATTCTGGATTTGTAACTTGGAGGTTGTCTAACTTGCGGCGCAGGGGGGCAATGAGATCAAAGGGCTTACGACTTGGTTGAGAGTAAGGTGTAGAGGCGGTTAGGGGGTGATAAACCCATCCTGAAACCGCGATAGTGTTGTGACTGTGACGATCGCGCTCTGGCGCGGAGCCACCAGGTTTCCGAAAGCTCATGCTGAAACGTTCCTTGGACTGGTGAGAGATGTGTAGAGGTAAAGGATTCCGTCCGTGAAGTGACGACTATAGGAAATGAAGCCATTCCGGGCGAAGCTTACAATTCAGAATCCGGTTGACAGACCAGTTTCTATAGTTATGTATCAAAATAGCTTCACTGATTGTAACAATTTTTACGAGATTACTACTTTCTTTGCAAATTTCCTGCAATTCGGTAGAACTTTGTTGCCACGTTTTTATGAAGTAAATTTGACACTTTTTATTCTAGTCTTTCTTTCTAAAGATAGAAGGTCATTCTCGCCACATTTACAGGATTTATATTTAATTTCTGAATGGAATTGATGCGTTTCACGAATCGCTAAAATTCACTATTCAAAAGTTAAAAATTACAGGCAGAATTCTGTAACAGAGATAACGGAATAATTTAATGTCTCGAAGCTTAATCTGCTGTCTCTCCCCTCCTCACCTGATAGTTCTTTGTACACTCCGCCCATACTGAGTCTGTCCTGCGATGCAAAAGACGATCGCTCAATTGAGAGGAAACTCAGATGCCTAGAACGCCTAGCGAATTTTCCGTGCATATTATGATGGAGGGAGGACACCGGGAAGAGGTGCGTTTCCCAACGATTCAAGAGTTTCAGAAGTGGTACAGCGGCGAACTGATGCCGAAGGCTGCTTCTGAGGATTTTATTAGCGTTCCGATTAAAAATATCCAAGGCGAATACATGGTCGTTCGTCCGGCGCGCGTTATTAGCTTGAGAGTTGAACCGCTGTTTGCAGGCAGTGTGGATCGCTATTAACTTGCTGCTGTGGAACTTGTAGGGGTAATCTATTGTCGGTTTTGATTACCCCATGTTCAGTTCTCCCCATGAAACGATCGCTGATTCTTGCAAGTCTACTTTTTCTCGGTGTGCCTGCGATCCCCTTACTTGCACAGCCCAAACCTACGACTCAACCTGCTGCCAAACCCGCTCAAGTTCCGCTTAAACCGATCGCACCCTCTACCGTTGCGGTGGATGATCAGATTTTGCGCGATCGCCGCTCTGTGCTCGGCGCAATTGATCAGAGTTTGAGATATCTTCAGACCTCGAAAGCGATTCAGGCGTATCAGAACTATCCGGTTAAAGAAATTACGCGCGATCGTGTGATCCGAAGTCTGAGACGATTTCGCCAATTACTCCTGACTGCAAAATCTGAGGCGGCACTTTCAGCGGCGATCGCAAAAGAATTTACTGTTTATCAATCAACCGGGAAAGACAATCAGGGCACGGTTGCGTTTACGGGGTATTTCGAGCCTGTTCACACGGCAAGTCGAAAAAGAACAGCGGAATATCGATATCCGCTTTATGCGCTACCTGCCGGATTTTCGCAGTGGAAAAAGCCGCATCCGACTCGCTTGGAATTAGAAGGAGCGGATGGATTACAAGGCAAGCAGGGGAAATTGCGGGGTGCAGAATTAGTCTGGATGCGCGATCGCTTGGAGGCATTCCTGATTCAAGTGCAAGGATCGGCGCGATTGAATCTCACGGATGGAACGACGATGACGATCGGCGTTGCCGGAATTACTGATCAGCCTTACAGCGGCATCGGGCGGGAACTGATTAAAGATAACAAGCTGAAATTAGAGGATTTGAATTTGCCGAATGTTCTGAAATATTTTCAAGAAAATCCGAAAGATTTAGATGTCTATCTGCCTCGAAATCGGCGGTTTGTATTTTTCAGAAATACGTTTGGTGCGCCTGCGTTAGGGAGTTTGGGCGTTCCGCTGACGGGCGATCGCTCCATTGCCACAGATAAGTCTTTGATGCCACCAGGGGCATTGGCGTTGATTCAGACACAATTGCCAATCGCGAATTCGCAGAAGCAACTCGAACAGCGATCGGTGAGTCGGTTTGTGTTAGATCAAGATACCGGAGGCGCAATTATTGGAGCAGGTCGAGTTGATATCTTTACAGGAACAGGTGTACAAGCTGGCAATGAAGCTGGCTTGATTAATGCCACTGGGCAACTCTATTACTTGCTCCTAAAGTAGGACGAAAATGCTTGGCGAATAGAATTTGTCAGGCATCACTCAAAAGCTGTTGATTCTAAATTCCAATAAAAAACTCCACTGATTTCTATCAGTGGAGGCAGTTGCAACTTCAAAAACGCAGCTTTACAGTTTGCCGTAACCGCGCCAAACACCGACTAAAACGCCTTGAACTTCAACTTCCGAAGCTGGAACTTCAGTAATCGGATAAAGTTCACGATTGGGATTACCAGGCTTCAGAATGACTTTGCTGCCTTTGCGCTCAAAATATTTCAAAGTGGCTTTGCCCTGGTGATGAGCCGCAACGATCGTGTCATTTTTAATCGTTCTTGCATCATTCACAGGCTGCAAAATCACAATATCGCCATCATCGATCAGCGCATCGATCATGCTATGACCGCGCACTTTTAAGGCAAAATGGCTCGGTTTTAGCAGCAAGTTCGATAAGTCGAGATATTCAACTTCCACATCGGGAAAAGTTTCTACCAGACTCGTTGCTGCGATCGCGCCACGGATTGGAATTCCTTGCGGATGTGAATTGAGAATCCGAATTGTGCGGGCTTGCCCTTCTGTCCAGCCGATGTAACCCTTGTTCCGAAGGTGCTCCAGTCGGCTCTGGACAGGAGCCGGAGACTTCAAATTCATTGCGGTCATCATCTGCCGAATTGACGGAGCATGTTGGTGGTCGCGGATATAGTCAACCAGCCAATCGTAAAGTTGTTGTTGGGCTTCGGTAAGGGGTTCCATAAACTTCCTAGGTGGACATACAAACAATTAAGGGATTTTAGAACACTTGTATCACGAATTTGAGCGTTCGTCTAGTAAATTTGTTTATCGTTCTTAGAACGTTTGTATCTTAACGAGTCAAAAAATACGCAAGTGAGTTGTTCTCCTGTTTTTTCAGGTTTCCAGCGGGTTCTGAGACGAATGATTACCATGCGGTTTCGCGATCTGGTTAAGATGATGTAGTTATCAAAAGAGGCGGTAATGAATCGCCTCTTTTTTCAGCGACTCCGATTTTTCTGACGGAGTAAGGAGAGAACTTTGATCACTGGCAATTTAAAAACCACCAAATCAGATGAGATTTTTTCTGCCGCTCAAAAGCTGATGCCCGGTGGCGTTAGCTCTCCGGTACGAGCATTCAAATCGGTAGGTGGTCAACCGATCGTCTTCGATCGCGTCAAAGGTGCTTATGCTTGGGATGTCGATGGCAATCAATACATCGATTATGTTGGCACATGGGGGCCAGCAATCTGCGGTCATGCTCATCCTGAAGTCATTCGTGCGATTCAAGAGGCTGCCGAAAAAGGAACAAGTTTCGGTGCGCCTTCCGCTCTCGAGAACGTGCTGGCAGAAATGGTCATCGATGCGGTTCCCAGCATTGAAATGGTGCGCTTCGTGAATTCTGGTACAGAAGCTTGTATGTCCGTATTGCGCCTAATGCGGGCATTCACCGGACGCGAGAAAATCATCAAGTTTGAAGGTTGCTATCACGGACATGCGGACATGTTCTTGGTGAAAGCAGGTTCTGGTGTGGCAACGTTGGGATTGCCCGATTCTCCAGGTGTGCCCAAATCAACCGCAGCGAGTACCCTCACTGCGCCTTACAACGATTTGGAAGCGGTGAAGAAGTTATTTGAAGAAAATCCAGGTGAAGTTGCTGGTGTGATGCTAGAACCGATCGTTGGAAATTCTGGCTTCATTGTGCCTGAACCTGGGTTTCTAGCAGGTCTGCGCGAGTTGACTCGCGAGTATGGCGCGCTGTTGGTCTTCGACGAAGTGATGACGGGCTTCCGGATTGCTTACGGTGGAGTTCAGGAGAAATTTGGCATTACTCCTGATTTGACCACGTTGGGTAAAGTTATCGGTGGTGGCTTACCTGTCGGAGCTTACGGCGGTCGTCGGGACATTATGGAGATGGTTGCTCCTGCAGGCCCGATGTATCAAGCTGGCACGCTTTCAGGAAATCCTCTGGCAATGACGGCGGGCATTAAGACGTTGGAATTGTTACGGCAACCGGGAACTTATGAAACGCTCGATCGCATTACGTCTCGTCTGATCGCTGGATTGCTGAATGCGGCGAAAGAAACAGGTCATGCAGCATGTGGTGGTTCGATCAGTGGAATGTTTGGCTTCTTCTTTACCGAAGGGCCCGTTCATAACTACGAAGACGCGAAAAAATCGGATCTCAGCAAATTCAGCAAGTTCCATCGCGGCATGTTAGAGCAAGGTGTCTACCTGGCTCCGTCGCAGTTTGAGGCTGGATTTACCTCTCTAGCTCATACCGATGAGGATATCGATCAAACGATCGCAGCCGCAAAATCGGTCATGTCAAGTCTGTAATCGCGATATTGCCTCACAGTCACTTGAAAATGAATTGTGAAAAAACCGCAGAAATAATTTCTGCGGTTTTTTCAATTAGCAGGTACAGCCTTGATGACCACAATCCCCATGTCCGTTTGGATGTCCTTCTGCACAAGCCTCGCTGCAATAGAAATGGTCATTTTTCTTGACTGCATTCTCGATCGACACGATGCACAGGCAAGCTTCACACGCACATTTCATCTGAGTTACGGTTGCCATGGTTGATTCTCCAATCTTTTCCTTATTAACCTAACATATGAACAGTTATTCAGATATTAAGAAAAATAGAAGGAGCATCGATTCGAGTAACATTCCCGATTCATGCTCCAACCCAAGAAACTTTAGACGATGAACTTACCGATAGTTGGTAAACTGCAATGCCACCGGAAAATCTTCTTGTTTCATCCGCTGCATCACGGCTTGCAAATCATCCTTTGATTTTGCAGTCACTCGAACGGCATCGCCTTGAATTGAGCCTTGAACTTTCTTGTATTCATCGCGAATAATCTTAGTGATCTGCTTGGCGATATCTTGGCTGATGCCTTTTTTCAACTTAATTTCTTGTCGAACGCGACTTCCGCTCGCGGATTCAACCTTGCCATAATCGAAAATCTTCAAGGACAGATTCCGTTTTGCAGCTCGCTGTTGCATCAGCGTATGCACTGCATCTAGGGTAAATTCGCTATCGGTGTTAATTACGATCGCATCAGCATTCAACTCGATCTCCGTTTTCGTATCTTTGAGATCGTAGCGGCTGAGAACATCGCGCTTCGTTGTGTCGATCGCATTGACGAGTTCCTGACGATCGAAGTCGCTCACAATATCAAACGAAAAAGTAGAAGCCATAAAACAAAAAAGTCTTTTAGAGCGTGCTGATCAAGCTTAGTCCGATTAACGTAAAGCTGCAAACTGAGCCAATTCCGAACATCAACGATCGCAAAATGGAGACATTCAGAATGTAAAAAACGGGATACAGAAATCGTGCCACGATCCAAGCGATCGCTGCCCATCCTGCCCATGCGGAAGTTTGATGAGTCACATACGCCATCAATGCTGCCGCGGCAAAAATCGGAAAGGCTTCGAGCGCATTCTGATGTGCCCAAGTAGCTCGCTTTCCATAGTCCGGCAATTGATCAAAGGTGGCGCGCGGGGCTGCCATCATTTCTTTGTTCGTGAGATACCCAATCTGAGCGCGGGCGTACGCAACAACTAAAAATGGCACATAAATCCACACGACTGCGACCGCGATCGCAATCAGCAGCAAGCTCGGGACGGACAATCCAAACAACATAAAAATTTAGTCGAAATAGAACAATGTCACAACTTTGCGCTGATCTTCAGCATCGCGGCAGGTTTGTAGCAGCGTGTGACTATCATGGAACGCAAACGAAATGAGCTGTTGACAGCGAGAAATGATTTCCTGGTTACAGAGCGCACTCGCTTCGCCAAGAGAAAGGCTATTATTCTCTGGACACTCGACTAAATGCATGACGGTTTCAAGCTGCTCACGAGACTCACGGGGTTGTCGATCGAGTCCTTGCGGCAAAATCACCGTTAACATCGACGGATCAGCCCGTAATGCTCCTCGAATTGCAGCAAAATTTGTCCCGGTCGAGCCGGATGTAATAATCCGGTTCCCTTCTAAAACCAACGCATACGTCATCAGTTCAATCAGAGTTTGGTGCGTAATCGGCACGTGGCGTGAACCGAGAATCGCAATCCGTTTCGACCCTGTTTGCTGAATCGTGGCGAGTTCTTGTAGAAAATCATCTACTTTAGGTAGATCGTCGATCGATTGACTCAAAGGATGTACATCTAATTGACAACGCCGTTCATTGTATCAGACACCCTTGCCTTCCGCTTGATTTGCGAATAGTTTGAGAACTTCATCACACCATTCGATATAGTCTGTTTCATAGCGAATGCCGCGCCGCAACACAAGGTAACGGTATTTTTGGGCAATTGGCAGATGATCGGAATCTGGATAAAATTTGCGCTCGATTTGGTGATACGTCGCGAGTCGCTGCTGATGCAGTTCTCGATGTCGCTGGAATTCTTCGATTAGTTTGGCAACGGAAGCGGACTGTTCGATCGCATGAGCAACGGGGATCAATTGCGCTGCCCAAAGTTTCACGAGCAAGTCTTCTTTGATCGGCATGACTTCACAAGGTTGGAGCAGCCATTCGATTAAGAATGTTTCGCCCGCTTTGGTGATGTGATAGAGCTTTTTGTCGGGTCGTCCTGCTTGCGCGATCGTGCTGACTTCAACCAATGCCTGCTCTTCGAGCTTGCTGAGTTCGCGATAAATTTGCTGGTGCGTTGCCTTCCAGAAAAAATTCACCGACTGATCAAAATCTTTTGCCAGATCGTAGCCGCTGTAAGGGCTGTCGATTAAAAGAGCCAAAATTGCGTGACTCAATGCCATAAATTTGAACCTCAAACCATTTGAATCTTAAATGCAATTTTTTGCATACAAAACTGTTGACATATTCAATTAGTTGCATATATTCTAGCAAGTGTTATGCAACTAAGTGCATAGTAATTAGGAGTTAAAACTATGCAGCAGATTCAACCACGATCGATTGGAATTGCGGTTATTTTGACAGCGTTTGGGGCGATCGCGCTCTATCAATTTCGTCCGAAAACGGTGGCAGTTGCGATTTCTGATGCTCCTGCCATTCAAGCGATAACGGCATTGGGGAGATTAGAACCGAAAGGAGAAGTGATCCAACTGGCAGCCAATCCGCCTGGAAGTCGAATTGCTGAATTGCGGGTGAAGTTGGGAGATCGAGTCCGCAAAGGTCAAATCATTGCCGTGTTGGATACGCACGATCGCGCTTTAGCAGCTTTAACTCAAGCCCAGAAGCGAGTCGGAATTGCTCAAGCAAAATTGGCGCAGGTGGAAGCAGGCGCGAAGCGGGGAGAGATTTCTGCACAGCAGGCAACGATTGATCGCACTGAAGTGCAATTGCGTGAGGATGTGGCAGCGAAAGATGCGGCGATCGCGAAATTAGAAGCAGAAGTAAAAAATGCCGAATTGGAATTTCAGCGATACGAATTCTTAGAAAAACAGGGTGCGATTTCCACTTCTCTCAAAGATGGGAAACGATTAACCTTAGATGTTTCGCGTCAGCAATTAGCAGAAGCAAAAGCCAATCGAAGACAGGCAGCCGAAACGATTGCGAAACAAGTCAAAGAAGCCGAAGCCACGTTAGATCGGATTGCTGAGGTGCGTCCGGTGGATATCGAGGCAGCACAGGCAGAGGTGCAAAGTGCGATCGCTGCTGTTCAACAAACTCAAGCAGAGCTGGATTTAACAGTCGTTCGTGCGCCGAGAGATGGGCAGATTCTCAAAGTTCATACCTGGGAAGGCGAGATCATCGATAGCAAAAATGGAATTGTCTCGATCGGGCAAACGGATGTGATGTATGCCGTTGCCGAAGTGTATGAGACCGATTTGCCAAAGATTCGAGTCGGACAGGCAGCAACGATGACGAGCGTATCGGGTGGAAAACTCGCACGATCGCTCAAAGGCAAAGTAGACGAAATTGGCTTAGAAGTTGCCAAGAAAGATGTTTTGAACACCGATCCAGCGGCATCGATCGATGCGCGAGTGGTTGAAGTCAAAGTTCGACTCGATCCAGAGGACAGTCAGAGCGTTGCAGGCTTAACGAATATGAAACTGCAAATCGCGATCGGCCTTCAATAATTACTGATCTTCGCTAATTTTAGGAGTAAAACAATGCCCTTGATTTCTGTCACGCGCTTACGAGTGCGCTCTGTTCGATTTCTTCCAGCATTTCTCTGGTATTCCTTCAAAAGCAACCAACAAGCAAAACAAGCTCAAGGCAACTTAGCTTCAACCATTCGAGCAGCGGGCAAAAATGTGTTTTGGACAAAGACGGTTTGGGAAGATGAAGCATCGATGCGATCGTTTATGAGATCGGGTTCTCATCGAGAAGTCATGCCAAAACTGCAAAATTGGTGTGATGAAGCTTCGGTCGTTCATTGGCAATCAGAAAGGGCAACCTCAACAACTTGGGAAGAGGCTGAAACGGCAATGTTTACGAGCGGTCGATTTAGCTCATTGACGCATCCCTCGATCGCGCACCAAAACCATCGATTTAATTGAGGCTTTTATGCTGAAACGCAGAATTCCGTTAGCTTGGAAGCAACTGACCAAAGAACGGGGACGAATGATTGTTGCGATCGCGGGAATTGCTTTTGCCGATGTCTTGATGTTCTTGCAAATGGGATTTCGCAGTGCGTTATTTGAAGGAGCCGTTCAGCTTCATCAGGTTTTGGATGGCGAGATTTTTCTAGTCAGCGATCGCTATAAAGCCGTAATTTCTCTCGATCGATTTACAGAACGGCGATTGTATCAAGCATTAGGCTATTCAGGAGTTGAATCAGTCACGCCCGTTTATCTCAGCCCAGTTCAGTGGAAGAATCCAGAAAATCAGCAGATTTGGAATCTTTATGCAATTGGCATTAATCCAGATGATCAAACAATTCTGTTACCAGAAGTGAAATCAAATACTGAATTGCTAAAACGCCCTGATACTGTACTGTTTGATGCAGGAGCGCGGCAAGAATTTGGGAGAATTCCGCAATTATTTCAAGCTTCGGGAAATGTGACGACTGAAGTTGAGCATCGACGAGTGGATGTCGTTGGATTGTTTAAGCTCGGAACTTCGTTTGGAATTAACGGGCACATGATTACGAGCGATTTGAACTTTTTGCGGATGTTTCGAGAGCGGCGGCAGAAAGGCTTGATTGATGTGGGAGTTGTGAAACTGCGATCGGATGCGAATTTGGATCAAGTGCTGCAAAATCTGCGATCGGGCTTGCCAAATGATGTCCGAATCATGTCAAAAGCGGAATTTATGGAGCAAGAAAAGAGTTTTTGGAACACGAGCACACCCGTTGGTTATGTGTTTGATTTGGGCGCAGTGATTGGTTTTATTGTGGGTGCAGTTGTGGTTTATCAGATTCTCTACAGTGATGTAACTGATCACTTACCGGAATATGCAACGCTGAAAGCAATTGGATTTCGAGATACTTATTTGCTTTCAGTTGTCTTCCAAGAAGCACTGATTCTGGCATTTATTGGATTTCTGCCTGGGTTTGCGATTTCTCTAGGCTTCTATCAGGTCACAAGACAAGCAACACTTTTACCCATGGTGATGACCATAGGACGAGCAACATTTGTGTTAATGCTAACTGCAATGATGTGTACAATCTCAGCCGCAATTTCGGTCAGAAAACTGCGATCGGCTGACCCCGCAGATATTTTCTAATCATGAACACCGCAATTTCCATTCAGAACCTCGATCATTACTACGGTCAAGGTCAACTCAAAAAACAAGTTCTGTCTGGCATCAATCTCAACATTCAAAGCGGCGAAATTGTAATCATGACAGGGCCTTCCGGCTCAGGTAAAACAACGCTTTTGAGCTTAATCGGATGTCTACGATCGACGCAATCCGGCACGCTCAATGTTCTCGGACAAAACCTCTCAAATGCCAGCAAACTTCAGCTTGTTCAAGCAAGACAGCAGTTAGGCTACATCTTTCAAGCACACAACCTTCTCGAATGTCTGACTGTACGAGAGAACGTCATGATGCCGCTAGAATTAAGCGAAACCCCTTATAAAACTGCTTCGACAATGGCAGAAGAAATTCTCACTGCGGTCGGATTAGAACATCGGATGGATTACTATCCCGCAGACTTATCGGGTGGACAAAAACAAAGAGTCGCGATCGCTCGTGCGCTAGTGAGTCATCCCAAAATTGTTCTTGCCGACGAACCGACTGCTGCACTCGATAAAAAATCCGGTCGAGATGTCGTTGAACTCATGCAAAAACTTGCCCAAGAACAAGGCTGCACGATTTTACTCGTCACTCACGACAATCGGATTTTAGATATCGCCGATCGAATTGTCGAACTCGAAGATGGCAAGCTACTAAACTAAGAAAAAAATTATGGTCACCGCTGTAAAATCACAACCTTGGACTCAATCTGTTCTTCATACTGCCAAAGGCTTTTCAGCCACGGCTCTGCCAATTTTATCTGGCAAAATTCCCGAAGGCTTGAGAGGCTCACTCTACCGCAACGGTCCCGGTCGCCTAGAACGCGGCAATACGCGAGTTGGACATTGGTTTGATGGCGATGGCGCAATCTTAGCCGTGCATTTCAAAGAGGCGGGCGCAACGGGGGTTTATCGCTATGTGGAAACGCCAGAATTTCTCAATGAGGAACGGGCGGGGCGATTGATGTACAGCGGTTATGGCATGTTGCCACCCGGAGGATTGATCAATCGCTTTACGAAAGGCTTGAAAAATGCGGCAAATACCTCAGTGTTGGCATTGAGCGATCGCTTACTCGCTCTCTGGGAAGGCGCACATCCGTACACGCTCAATCTAGAAACCTTAGAGACTGGAGAACCTGACCCTTTAGGAAGCTTACCGGAGTCAATTCCTTTTTCTGCTCATCCAAAACGTGACCCCAAAACCGGAGATATCTACAATTTCGGTGTGACCGTTGGGAAAGACCCGGTTCTGAATTTGTATTGTGTCGATGCAAATGGCAAACTCAAGCAGCGAAATAGCTACACCCTAGACGGCTTTCCGCTCATCCACGATTTTGTGATGGCAGGTCAGTATTTACTCTTTTTTGTTTCGCCTGTACGGTTGAATCCGTTTTTGCTGTTAGCAAGAATTAAGAGTTTTAGCGAGTCGTTCGACTGGAAGCCAGAACTCGGAACTCAAGTGTTGGTCTTCGATCGAGAAACGCTACAACTGGTGAGCAAAGGCGAAACTGATCCTTGGTATCAATGGCATTTTGGCAATGCTTGTGTGGATGAGGATGGCAATGCGATCGTTGATATCATCCGCCTCCCCGACTTCAATACTAATGAATACCTCAGACAGGTTGCCACGGGCGAGACGCATACCTCCGCAAAATCGACCCTGTGGCAAGTTCGAGTCAATCCGAAAACGGGGAAAGTATTCGAGCAGCAGGAACTCGTCGATCGACACTTAGAATTTCCGGTGGTAAACCCAGTCGATGTGGGACAAGACTGGCGCTATACCTATTTAGCAATGCATCGTAAAGGCAGCGATTCGACGAAAGATTTCTTTGGCGCGATCGGGAGATTCGATCGGAAAACTGAAACGCTGATCGAAGCTGACTGTGGGGAGAATCGCTATCCAATGGAACCGATTTACGCACCTGATGCGATCGATGCCAATCAAGGTTGGATTATTACCGTTGTTTACGATGCGCGTACAGATAGTAGTGAAGTTTGGGTGTTCGATAGTGAGCATTTAGATGATCAGCCCGTATGTCGATTAGCATTGCCGGAAGTCATCCCTCTCGGATTTCATGGGACATGGAAACCTGCTCAATAAAAAACGCTACGGAGGTGAGAACTTCCGTAGCGCCCTATATTCATCAAAATTACTTCAACTTCTGCTTCACAAACGCTAAAAGCTGACCCATTTGCTTCTTCATTCCATCAATTTCAGCCTGCATCTTCACGATCTTCTGATTCAGGGCTGCAATTTCAGCTGCGTCTGCGCCACTTGTGGTCTCAGCAACCGGAGCAACTGGTGCAACCGGAGCCGGGCGACGCTTCGCTTTTGCCATTGCCGTTTTAATGGCATCAATTAGACCCTTCTGGTCAAATGGCTTCTGCACAAACTCAAAATACTCAAACGGCTCTTGCAGCTTTTCCTCAACCTCTTCCTTACGTCCCGACATCAGTACTAAAGGAATCGTTTGTAGTTCAGGCTGGCTCTGAATTTGCTGGTACACTTCCCAACCGCTCATCCGCGGCAGCAGGAAATCTAACATAATCAGAGTTGGACGCTCCTGACGAATCAGGGTAATCCCTTGCACTCCGTCTTTTGCTTCCAAAACCTCAAAATTGCCTTTCGGCAACATGTCACGCACCATGTTCCGAATCACGGCGCTATCATCGATAACAATAACTTTGTGACTAGCCACAACTGAACTCCTCTACGGGTGATCTGGGAAACAACATCGGTCAGGATGGTCGGGAAAACGATGCGACCCGTGAATACTGCACCCCTGACCGAGAAACTCAGCAGTAGAAATGATAGCCGCGATCGTGCTAAATGATACTGACTTTTCGTGAAGGAACACTACAGCGTCGAGCCGATGAGTTTCTCACTTTATAATTGACATAGGCAACAAAACTTTATCTTCTAAGCTGTTGGCTTTTGCCAAGTTTTTATTCATCTGACCCCTAGCATTCCCCCGTTTATGTCTTCCCAAACGAATCCTTCGACAATTTCTGAACGTCGTGCCTTGGTTGCTGCGATGCCAGACTGGTTACGCCGCTCGATCGGGAATGCCAGTGATATTTCAACTGTGCAGCAGATTATTAAACAGCGCCAAATTCACACGATTTGTGAGGAAGGACGCTGTCCAAATCGGGGAGAATGCTATGCCCAGAAGACGGCGACGTTTCTGTTGATGGGGCCAACTTGTACGCGATCGTGTGCGTTCTGTCAGGTGGATAAAGGGCACGCGCCCATGCCGCTGGATGCCGAAGAGCCTCAGAAAGTGGCGGAATCGGTTCAGTTACTCGGCTTGAGATACGTCGTGCTAACTTCGGTGGCACGAGATGACATCCCGGATCAAGGAGCAGGTTGGTTTGCAGCAACGATGCAGCAAATTCGCAAATTGAATCCGGAGACTCAGATTGAAGTGCTGACCCCTGATTTTTGGGGCGGAAAACAAGAAGGGTTTTCCGCAGAAGAATTGCAGCGTCAGCGAATTGAGACGATCGTGAAAGCGCAACCCGCTTGCTATAACCACAATATTGAAACCGTCAAGCGGTTACAGGCTCCCGTGCGCCGAGGTGCGAAATACGATCGCACGCTTCGAGTTTTAGAAATCGTCAAAGAACTCGATTCGGCGATTCCCACCAAATCAGGCTTGATGTTAGGACACGGTGAAACTGAAGAAGAAGTGATTGAGACACTTCAGGATTTGAGAGCCGTCAAGTGCGATCGCGTAACGATCGGTCAATATATGCGTCCTTCTTTAGACCATTTGCCCGTTCAGAAATATTGGCATCCGGATGAGTTCGAGCGTTTGGGCAAGATTGCCAAAGACATGGGATTTTCTCATGTGCGATCGGCTCCCCTCGTCCGCAGTTCGTATCATGCAGGCGAAGAGGAATGATTCGGGTCTTTGTGTACGGCACGCTCAAACCGGGTGAAAGTCAGTATGTGCTCTGTGCTGATCGCGTTATTTCCAGCCAGAGCGCGATCGCTCACGCCTCTCTCTATCATTTACAGCTAGGTTATCCGGCAATTGTTCCTGGAAATGGAAGGACTTACGGTTATCTGTTAACTTTCCAGAATGCTGAGATATTAGAAATCCTAGATGACTACGAACAACATGATCCAACCGAGATCGAGCCGTTTGGATCAGGGAACGATTATCAGCGCCAGGAAATTGAAGTTTTCGATCTTAACCAAATCTCACTAGGGAAAGCTTGGGCGTATGTGATGATGCAAGAGCAAGTCGATCGCTTAAAGGGCGTTCTGACTCCCAGCGGAATTTGGCAGAAAAATCGCCCGCAGTGAAATAACCACGGGCGATTGAAATCTTCAGCAAACCTGAGATTAGTTGCGTTGACGTGAAGGCGGTTGAGAATTTGCCATCTTAATTGACACAACTGGGCGATCGAGCGCCACCATCATGTCAGAGTCAGAGGGCTGCTGCTGAGCTTCAAGAGTCGGTTGAGTTTTGGGTTGAACTTGTGCCATTTGGGGCTGACGAACACTAAAGAGCGTCACGGCACCCATAAAGGCAGCAGCAATGGCAGCCCCTCCCCAGACCAAGCGGAGTTTTGGACGGCGATCGACTTTTGCCATGACTTGTTCAACTGTTTGCTCAACAGATTGAACGGGAGCGGGGGCAGGAATCGAGCGAAATGCCTGACGAAGTTTGAGCAAGCGAGCGTGAAGCTGTTGGATCGAAGCATCGGTTGCTAACCATTCTTCGACCTGTTTGCGCTCACTGGCTGTCACTTCTCCGTCGAGATAGGCACTGAGTAACTCGAAGCGATCGCGGGCTTGTGCGTTTAACTGTGAATTGAGCGGAGATTGCATATCGTTATTCAGCGAATCAAAATTGGAGTTCATCGAGAGTCACTTCACTTATGAATGCCCAGAGATCAAACGATTTTCAGTGTACTTAACCACTCCTCGTAATCACTCACTCCTCAGAATATTAAAGCTCTTGCGGAGATACATCTGAGAGCATATTAACAAAGCCAATCTGAAGTCTTAGCAATATCACGGAGAATTTAAAATTATTGTCCATCAAGGTACTGTTGAAGTTGCGATTGGAGGCGATGGCGCGCTCTCGCAATCCGCGATTTCACAGTTCCGAGTGACACTCCAGTGAGTTCAGCAATTTCTTCATATGCCATGCCCTCAATCTCACGTAACACGATCGTGGTACGGAAGACTTCGGGGAGGTCAGCGATCGCTTCGTTGAGCTGATCGTAGAATTCCCGAGTGGTGAGATCTTCATCAGGTCCGGGTGTTGCTGCGGCGATTTCCCAATCTACCTCTCCATCATCCACGGATAAAGGTGCATCCAAAGACAGGGGTGCGGTATTGCGTTTGCGTTTGCGAAGCTCGTCGTAAAACAAATTGGTCGCAATCCGACTCAACCAACCTCGGAACTTGACAGGTTCATTCAGTCGGGTGATGTTGCGATAGACCCGAATCCAGACTTCTTGAGCCAGATCGGCACGATCTTGCCAATCCGGTGCTAAATGATAGAGAACTTTATCGACATGAGACTGATACCGCCGCATGAGTTCCGCAAACACGGCTTTCTCCGGGCGATGTCCGGTCTGACATTGCAACACTAAATCGTAATTGGAGAGTTTTTCTGCTTGCACTGGACTCTGATGAACCTTTGGCTCGATCGATGACCAGGATACAGGAAGGGACTGACTCATGGGCGGATGACGGTATTTTCTACGTTCCACCTTTGATGACCCCAACGGGTTTGAGAAAGTTCCTCACAGTTGCCTAGTTTTTGATCGAGTGATCCTATCCAGGATAGATCGGAGATGTTCTCGTTGGAGAACTCTGGCAACAGAAATACGCTTTAGGGTAGAGTTTCGAGCTGTAAACGAGCGATGTGGTCGGCGATCGCTTCAGTTTGGGTAGTATTTCGGACGCGAATTGGACTAGACCAATCATACAGACAGAGAATTGCGCTTGTGACGGCGATCGCTAGAAATAGCTTTTCTTTCATGACTCACTCCTCACTCCTCACTCAGACCGAAACGAACAGGTTGCCAGCATTGTAAATTTGGGATCACCCTTTGGATCAAGATTTACTCAATCTTTTATCTAACCTAGGTAAGATTGCGGCAGATTCGCCAATTTTCCGGGTTAGGTCAAAGGATTCCCGTATGAATTACGTTACGATCGCGACAATGGTATCCGTGTAAAAGAAAAATCTGCTTGCGTCTTAAGATTCACAATCGAGCAGATGAGTTCCGGGCAGAATGAAAAAAGTAGCAGTTTGAGAAGGAAATGGCGGCAAAGATTCAGGAGTCTCCTCTTTCTAAAGCGTTCATGATGATCTGCGTTGTCCCAGGAATCGCGATCGCGCTTTTCCAGGTGCGTCGGTTGCCTGCGTTGCCAAAATTTGACCTGCCGAATTTTCAGGCGATGGTTGCTCCCAAAGCTTCTCCTGCTCCGTCGCCTGTGATTGAGACAAAATTAGTGGTCGATTTAAGCGATCGCAAGGTGCGACTGTTTGAGAAAAAGAAATTGAAGGCAACTTATCCGATCGCAATTGGGCAAGAAGGATGGGAAACGCCCATTGGATCGTTTAAAGTGTCTCAAATGGTTGAGAATCCAACTTGGCAACATCCGATTACGGGTGAGCATATCCCGGCAGGTGACCAGGACAATCCCTTGGGCAAACGGTGGATTGGCTTTACTTCGCAGGGAAAACTTTTGATTGGATTTCATGGAACAAAGGATTACTCGTTGCTAGGGCAAGCCGTTTCTCATGGATGTTTGAGAATGAGAAATGCGGATGTAGTGGCGCTGTATCAGGCAGTGAGGATTGGGACACCTGTTGAGGTGAAGAAGTAATTAGGTTTGGCGAGTTGTACCTTCCACTTCTTCGACTTGACTCAAGACTCAACAGTAGAATAAGCCAAAGATGCGTTTCGATGCGTTTTGTGGATTGAGCGAAGTTGCAGCCCAAAGCCAACATGATGAACATTGAGGAACTCGAAGGCAGCATTGAATCGATCGTATTTACCTCGGCTAAAACTGGATTTACGGTTGCTCGGTTGCAGACGGTTGCCGAAGTTGTAACAATTGTCGGCAATTTTGCCAGCCTCAATTTAGGACAGTCCCTAATTCTCAGTGGAACTTGGCGCACTCATTCTCGGTACGGGTTGCAATTTCAGGTTGAAAATTATCGCGAAGCACTACCGAATACGATCGCGAGTCTCGAAGCTTATTTAAGTAGTGGTGCAATTCGGGGCATCGGCTCAGCGATGGCGAAACGAATTGTCGATCGCTTTGGGTTAGAGACTCTGACCATTCTCGAATCTGACATCGATCGACTGATTGAAGTCAAAGGCATCGCTCAATCGAAAATTGCGATAATTCAGTCCTCTTGGCTGGAGCAGAAACAGACTCATAGCATCATGATGTTTCTACAGACTTACGGCATTGGTCGAAGTCAAGCGGTGAAAGTCTTTAAGCGCTATGGAGAAGACGCGATCGAGATTGTTTCGCAAAATCCTTACCAGCTTGCGGCAGATATTCGAGGCATTGGATTTCACTCAGCCGATGGGATCGCGACTCAACTGGGAATCAAACCGGATTCTGAAGCTCGTTATCGCAGTGCAATTTTGCACACTTTACGAGAAGCTGGACGAGATGGACATTGTTTTTTGCCGCAATCTACTCTGGTAGAGCGAACCGCTCGATTGCTGGCTCGTCCAGATTATGCAGCGCAAACTGAACAAATCGAGGATCAAATTGTCTATCTGGTTGCGACTCAAGAACTGGTTGTCGAAGAAAGTCGTCGGTATCCGGGACGGTTGGGGTACTACTTGCCTGCGTTTTATTACGCGGAAATGTCGATCGCGACTCGGCTGAAATTATTGCTTCTTGAGCCATTAGAAATTGATCATCATTTTGTCGAAACTTGGATGCAGCAGTACTGCGAGTCTTCAGATCTGCTGCTTTCTCAAGAACAAAGGCAAGCCGTGATTTTAGCCGCAACGCAGCGAGTGGTAATTTTGACGGGCGGGCCAGGGGTTGGAAAATCGCATACAACTCGCGCGATCGTTGAACTCTGGGAAGCAATGGGCAAACAAGTTGCTTTAGCTTCTCCAACTGGGCGAGCCGCGCGCAGACTTTCGGAATTAACGCAAAGAGACGCGTCTACTCTGCATCGGCTCTTGGAATATGACCGCGGTAGTGGATACTTTCAGCGCGATCACACTCGACCGCTCAAAGCAGACTGCATTGTTGTGGATGAGTTTTCCATGACCGATGTGTTTCTTGCGAACGCATTGATCAAAGCGGTTTCGCTGCAATCCCAACTCTTGATCGTTGGCGATGTTGATCAGTTGCCGAGTGTTGGAGCGGGTGCAGTGTTGCGAGATTTAATTGAGTCTGAACAAGTGCCTGTAATCCGGTTAACTCAAGTTTGGCGGCAAGCTCAAAGCTCGGCGATTATCTGTCATGCTCACGCGCTGAATCGAGGTGAAGTGCCAGAGATTGAACGCTTTTCAACGACTCCTCGATCGGATTGCTTATGGATGCCCTCACATTCTCCTCAACATGGCATTCAATGTATTCAGCAATTGATTACTGAAACGATTCCTCGGCTTGGATTTAACGCATTTAATGATGTGCAGATTCTTTGTCCGATGATCAAAGGAGACATTGGCACGAAAGCGATTAATGCCGTTGTACAAGCGTTGCTCAATCCACCGCAGGCTGATGGCTTCGAGGTTCAGGCTGAGGAGCGCAAATTTAGAATCGGCGATCGCGTAATTCAACTGGAAAATGATTACGATCGCGAAGTCATGAACGGCGAATTAGGCATTATTGAAACCTACGATGCTCAGAGACAAATTTTAGGTGTTCAGTTTGAGGAACATTGGGTCGAATATCAGCGCACAGAATGGGATCAGATGACTCTGGCGTACAGCATTACCGGACATAAGGCGCAAGGGTCTGAATTTCCAGTCACGATCGTGCCTTTATTCATGCAAAACACCGTAATGCTCAGCCGTCCTTGGCTTTACACAACGCTGACCCGTGCGAAACAGTTAGCGATCTTAGTCGGACAACCTCAAGCTTTACGGCAGGCAATTTCACAATGTCGAGACAAGCGCCGATATACCTTGCTCAGCCAGCGGTTACAAGAAGAGCAAATTGTCCCCTCTTTCTCATCTAATCCTCAAAATTCTCATCAAAATTCTCATAATTGACCGAGTTCGGTTATCACACCTGACGAGTAGATTGCCTTTTCTGAATAATCTCTGTTACATTAGTTTACATAAAGAAACAGAACTTCACAGGAGGTTGCGATGGTAATCTTGATTAGCCTATTTGTTGTCGGTTGGGTCGCAGTTGCTCTATTGGGTTCGATGACTTATTTCTTGGGTGAGCAATCGAAGCCGATTCATGAGCGCAACTGGCGATCGGTTTCTTTTGAAAAGCTGGCACGCTCTTTGACTGGAAATGAAATCGATTACTCTACACGTGTTCCCGCTTTTGTCGTAGCTGATGCCTACGCCAGTGCAAGGTTGCCCGAAGCATAGTGAATAGTTTGGTTGATGAAGACGAGGGTTTAGTTGCGAAACTAGACCCTCGTTTTTTAGTGAATTGATTTGGCGAACCCAGAAAGCTTTTGCAAGTCTTGTAGCTAGGTTGACTTTAGGCAATTTATTCGGTGAAAGGACTGCCTCTGATGATGGGTCGCGTTTCAGAATCAACTATCATCTAGAATTAGTCCAATCCAGATCCGACAAAGAACCTGCTATGACCGAGACACCTCAAGACCTCCCAAATGCTGACGAACTCCTGCTCTCACTCCGCCGCAAACAGGGATCTTGGGTCGAGTGGGGACATACTTGTCAAACCTTGCAGAAAGCAGGATATACGCCACAAGCGATCTTTGAAGCCTCTGGATTCGAGCCAATTCAGCAAAACCAGATCATTGTTGCTGCACAAGTCTATGACACCATGCTGAAAGTCGGAGTTTCGGATGCGGTCAAAAACCATTTTGGACAAAGAGCTAGCGATATTCTGTACGAATTGCGAGTTCTCAAGCAGGAAGAACGTGCCGCTGCCGCTGAATTAGTCTTTGCAAAGAACTTAGACACGGACGAAGTGCACGAAGTTGTACGATCGCTCAAAGAATTTTCTCGTCTTAGCAAAATCCCAGAAAACTTTACGGCTCATCCAGGCGATGTTGTTGCGTTCTATGCTTGGAAGACAGCGAAAGAAAAATCCGATTTCCAAGAGCGATCGCGCTACATTGCCAGAGGTCTAAAATTCGCGCACACCGAAACAGCTCGAAAAACGATCGAAGCACTCTTAACCGATTTCACTGTTACCCCCAAGCGTCCTGCCCCTCGCCTTCCGCTCTATCGCGTTGACAGTGATGAGCAACTGCCGCGCATTTTACCCGTTGCAGGCAAACTGCCGCTCAAAGTTGCTGATCTTCATGCTGTCCCGATGTTAGAAGAAACGGGAATCTTTGCGATCGTGCAATTTTCCGGCATCGGCGCAGTGATGACGGTTCCGGGTTGGCAAGTGATCCGCAGTGCAGAAGATCCAGTCGCGATTTTAGGACAAAGCGATCGCTTACCTGTTCCATTAGAAGGTGATGCGGAAGAAGTGATCATTGTCATCGATCGAGCGCAACGAGACTGGGACGCAGACAGTTACTTTGCGATCGCTGAAGGAGAACAATTAGAACTGCAATGGTTTGAAGAAGAACCGACGATCAACTTATTAGGGCGAGTCATTCTCGTCATGCGCCCCAAGAAAGTCCTAGACGAAGCTTATACAACCGAGCTTTGGCAGTTAGATGAGTAGAACTGCCTTTTGCAGGTTTGAACCGTGAAAAAAAATCCCCTTACCTTGTTCGATCGGGGAAGGGGGAAATGCACTAAACTCTACCTTCTCAAAACTTCTACTCAGCGCACTTTTGCATGAAATCAATGACCTCGTGCATAAATCCGGGTTTAGTAACCATTAAAACGGTCGAACCCGGCTCCAAAATCGTGCTGCCATTCGGAATCGCCAGATCCATATGTGCATGAGGCTGATAGCCAATGATCAATGATCCCTTTGGAAATCGAGAATCTTGTGCAACTTCAGCCACACTGCGTCCGACTACATTACAATTCGCAGGAATTGCCAGCTTAAAGACTTCAATCTGACCTTGCTCGAAGTGCATCATCGATTCTACTTCGGGGTATTCGATGACATTCACCATCGTCGAAACCGCAAGCTCGATCGCATTGACCACATGCGTTGCTCCGGCAAGGCGATAAGGCTCAGCAAAATCCTTGTGCCGCATTCTCACCAAAATATTTGGCACACCATAATGCTTTGCCAAAGTCGCCATTGCCAGATTTAAAGCATCACTTCTCAGAACTGCTGCGATCGCATCTGCCTTGCGAATGCCCGCTTCGAGCAAAACTTCTGTGCTCACCGCACTGCCTTCAAAAGCAATCACTCCCAACTGCTCACGAGCATATCGACAAGCCGCAGGATTCACATCAATCACTGCAACCGTGTGCCCTAGATCGATCAGACGTTGAGCCAAACTCACCCCAATCAGACCTGCGCCCCCGATTAACACGTACATAAACTTCTCTCCTGCAAGCTCCGCTTATAGCTTAGAGCAAGGTGAAAGAATTGGCAGCTAATCGAGCTTCAACGAATTGACGGGAACTTCGTCCCAAGAATTGACTTCTCGCATCCGAGCAACCCAACCGTCTGCTTTTTGATCTGCGGTGAGGTTCTCTTCAAAGGATTGATGGCATTCATTTGCTTGCGTTTCATCGCAGCAGGCAATGCAGGCATACATCAGTCCAGATGGATCAACTTGTTCATTTACCCAAATTGTCATGGTCGTATCCTCTAGAATCCTACAGAAAATTTTGACATATTTATTTCGGTTAGAAAGCTGACATTTGTAACAAAGCCTCGCCTGTAACGCGACAAATTCGCCAGTCTGGAAGCACTGTTGCACCCATCCGTTCATAGAACCCGATCGCACTCTCATTCCAGTCCAGAACGCTCCATTCTAAGCGCCCACAGTCTTGCTCTAAGGCAATTTGAGCCAACTGAGTCAGGAGTGCTTTTCCAATCCCTTGACCCCGATATTCTGGTAAAACAAACAGGTCTTCCAGATAGATTCCTGGCTTTGTAAGGAAAGTTGAATAGTTATAAAAATATAATGCAAACCCGATCGCTTGTTCATGGACGGTTGCCACGATCGCTTCAATCACAGGCTTTTCGCCGAAGAGATGTGTGTGAAGCTGCTCGATCGAGCCTGTAACCTGATGCGAGAGTTTTTCGTACTCTGCTAATGCCTGAATCAGCGAGAAAATTGCTGGAACATCAGCCGGGAGTGCAGCACGAATTTGAAACATAAGTACAGTCAGGGTGAGAAACAACAGCACTCACCCTACCGCATCTTTAGGTCAGATGTTGCTGAACAGTCGCAACTAAGCGCTCTGTCCAATGTTCTACCAGATCAGAACTTTCCGCCTCAACCATGACTCGGATTACTGGCTCTGTTCCGGATGCACGGACTAAGATGCGTCCACGATCGCCCATTGCCGCTTCAGCTTCAGAAATTGCGTCTTGAACGGCTGCGTTGTGATGCCAGTTCAAGCGCTGAGTCCGATCTTCGACCCGCACATTGCGAAGCAGTTGAGGATAGGTCTTGAAACTGCGATCGACTAATTCTGCCAAGTTTCCACCCGATCGCTGAATCAAGCTTGCTAAGTGCAACGCCGTTAACAATCCGTCTCCACTGACGCTGTGTTGTGGACACAAAATATGTCCAGACTGTTCACCGCCCAAAGCAGCCCCATGCTTGATCATGTCGGCATGAACATACTGATCGCCAACCGAAGCTCGGATTAACTGACCGCCTAACTTTTCCCAAGCCCGCTCAAAGCCAAGATTCGACATCACCGTTGCAACGATTGTTGCACCTGGAAGCTGTCCTGCTGCTAAAAGGTGCTTGCCCCAAAGGTAGAGAATGTAGTCTCCATCGACTGTCCGACCTTGGCTATCGACCGCTAAGACGCGATCTGCATCTCCATCAAACGCAAATCCAACATCGGCTCCCTGCTCTTTCACCGCAGCTTTCAGCAAATTCAAATGCGTCGAACCACAATTGACATTAATGCGATCGCCATCGGGCTGACCATGCAACACAGTCACATCTGCACCCAAAGACCGGAAAACATCTGCAGCAGAGCGAGTTGCAGCACCCCATGCCAAATCTAAAACAACTTTCAATCCAGCAAAGGGTTCAGCCGATTCAGCCATCAACGGTTGCTGAATTGCTTGAATATATTGCTCAATCAATTCCGAGCGATGGAAATGCTGTCCCCATTGCGAGGAAATGGACGCAATTTTTCTTTCTCCTCGCAGACAAGCTTCAATTTGCTTTTGAAGTTCTGACGCGAGTTTCGAGCCATCTGAATTAAAAAACTTGATGCCATTATCTTCAGGCGGGTTGTGACTAGCAGAAATCATCACGCCGCCGATCGCCTCACTGTAGTGCGTTAAATGCGCTACTACTGGAGTCGGACACAATCCTAAATCCCACACTTCTAAGCCTGCTGCGGTCAATCCTGCAGAAAGTGCCATTGCCAGCATATTGCTTGAATTGCGCGAATCTTGACCAATGACGATCGGGGCGCGATTTCCGGAGCCTAAAACCTGTCCAGCCCAATATCCGATCTGCATCGCCAAGGGAGCCGTCAGCAAGTCTCCAGCCTTTCCTCGAATCCCATCCGTTCCAAACAAAGCAGACTCTGGCAAAGGTAACGCTTCCCAGTGTTGGGAACGGGAAGAAAAGCGGCTGAGCGATTCAGCCTTTGATGGCAATGACACCATAGATAAATCACATCCTCACACAAAATAACTGTGGTTAAACCGTTGCACCCTTGCAGTCTATCTCACACTGAGGCGTATCTCTAGGTATTTAGACTACACCCCAGCTGCATCTAACAGCCGTTGGAACTCCAGCCAACTCAATCCCTGCTCGACAAATCGTGGATGATTGGGATTATAAGGACTCTCCAAGCGATCGACAGATTGCACGATCGCATCATCCGGCAGCACAGGCATATCCGGATCGAATGAGGTTGGATTCATCAGCGAACTGGAGAATCCCTTAAAAATCGCAATTTGATCAGGCTGTCCTTCTGCCTCGATCGACACCAATAAGACTTCATTGGGGCACTTAATGGTGTACTGCTCTAAACGCTGTCCAATTGAATGACTCATGGGAAAACTGATGAAGAGATAAACACAAGGACTAATTTTCCATCGCAGAGCGTTTCCGCTTCCCGAGACGGAAAAAGACGAAGTAGCCTAAATAGAGAACGTAGATGACCAGTCCGACAATGCCAAAAAATCCCAGAACAAAGGGTCTGACTCCAGAGTGAAGATATTCTCTAAACAAGAACGGTGGATCTAGCCAAACTCGGCAAGCTGCATCTCCTAAAATCTGCTGACTCGCCAAGGTTGCACAGCGTAAGACTGGGATTTGTCCAATCACCCCGATCGCACAATAGACTGAAACTGCCCAGCGCCAAGACACCAGCGCCAATTTCAGCGAACTCGACGGCGAATCGCGAATTTCTTCATTCAAATCTGCCCAATACCAAAGCCCGATCGGAATCAGAATTCTCGCAAGCCAACCAGAGAAAAACCCGATCGGCAATACACCAATCAGTAAATAGAGGGTAATCGCCAACAAGCTAGAAACGCGCCAATAAATCAAGAGCAATCTTTGTAGGGCTTCAACCTGTTGTACGGTCGCCCAAATCAGGAGAGCGAGTGGCAAGATGACAGTGAACAAGACTGCCAAACGGTAATCTGCCCAAACGATTGAAGATAACCAGGCGGGAACGTCTTGCATAACTCAAAAATATAAACGGGTAGCTCAGCCTAACCAGTATATAAAGGAAACCTAGAATTTCAGCGTTTTTGGCTGTACCTTGCAACAGTTTGCGCTAAAGCATTGAGATCAATCGGCTTTGAGACGTAATCAACAGCTCCGGCTTCGAGACATTTTTCACGATCGCCTTTCATTGCCATTGCGGTTTGGACGATCACCGGAATGGAGCGATAGCGTTTTCTCGATCGTAACTGCTGGGTCAGCGTTAAACCATTCACTTCAGGTAGATGAATGTCCATCAAAATCACGGCAGGAATCGATTGCTTGAGAGATTGCCACATTTCTTTACTATCTTTTGACCAGGTGACTTCATAGCCGAGTTTGCATAGATAAGTGATGATCAAGCGGGCGTTGTGGGCGTTGTCTTCGACGAGGAGGATGTGGTTGGAGCGGGTGGGGTTAAGGGGAGTGGGGGAGTGGGGGAGTGGAGGAGTGGGGAGATGGGGAGTGGGGGAGAGGCAGAGTTGGTTGGGGGGGGAGGTGGGATCGGTATTGATGGGCATGGTGAGTGGGAGCGCGATCGTGAAGCGAGAACCAACGCCGAGTTCTGAGTCGAGGCGTACCCATCCACCGTGTAGTTCGGCAAGTTTTTGGGTGAGTGTTAGACCTAAACCTGTGCCTTCACCGGGGGTCGCGTTTTTCAGTTGGGTGTAGGGGCGGAAGAGGAGTTGCTGTTGTTCGGGCGAGATGCCTGTGCCTGTATCCCAGACGATGAAGTGCATGAAATCATCGATCGCTTTAACTTCTAAGCCGACCGACCCACGCTCGGTAAATTTCAGGGCATTGGAGAGCAAGTTGAATAGCATTTGCTTCAGCCGGAGTGGATCGGCTGCAATGGTTGTGATTTCGGGTGCGACGACGAGTTTGAGGGGTAGCCCTTTATCGTTTGCTTTTTCCTGGACGAGTTTGAGTGCAAGTTTGCAGACTTCGATGACGTCGATCGTTTCTTGCTGGAGAGTAAGCTGATTGGCTTCGATTTTGGACAGATCGAGAATGTCATTAATCAGAGCGAGAAGATGCTGACCACTGCTGAGAATGATTTTTAGGTATTCCTGGTGGCGTAAGTTAGAGGGATTGTAGCCTTGCTCTCTGAGCAGGTGAGTGAAACCGAGAATTGAACTGAGGGGAGTACGGATCTCGTGGCTGGTGTTGGCGAGAAATTCGCTTTTGAGTTTGCTAATTTGGCTGAGTTCTTGGTTTTGTGCTTTTAGGGCTTGGCATTGCTCGATTAATGCTTCGGTCTTTTTGCCGTGGCGAATCACTTGCACCGTTTGGGAAATCGCGCGACTGACGCATTGATCGCGCAGTTGAATCAATATCGGATCGATCGCTGTTGAAGAAATCGGAGAAGAAACGGTTACGAGCCAGCCGTAAGTCGTTTTGCGATCGCACAATTCCCAAGCGTTTTGCCATTCTAATTGCCGGAGGTTCTGTAGAGCAGCGAGTTCAAAGGTGCGACCGAGTTCGAGTTCGATCGCATGACGGGCGATGCAAATCGAAGGGCTAAGTTGCACCATTGATCCGGCTAAATGCTGAATCTCAAATTGGTCAGCTTGATCAGCTTGGTCAGCTTCCATCGGCAGGGCAATTGCTACGATTTCACCCGATAAGGCGTGACCGAGTTCGTCCGCGAGCATTTGCCAGAGTTTCGCTTCCGTCGGCTCCGAATTTAAACTGTCTTGGAGACGAGCATTTAAATGATTTAAGAAGCGCTCAATCCAAAGTTCGGCTGCAAGTTGATTGGTCGCGCAGGAATCAGATTGCGTGAAAACTTGGCGCAGTGAGGCGCTGATCGCATTGCCTCGAATCGTTTGATGTAGATGCAGTTGCGTAGTCATGCCGCAGTCTCAATCATTGAACGGGTGAAGGTCTGAAACGGCAATCTGATAACTCTGGGGGTGAGATGAGATTGTGAATTAGGTTCACCAACTATCGTACCGAGATCTACGGATGACTTAGAACGGGCAGGGTGGGCACTTAACTAAAGCCTTAAGATTGGGTACGGAAGTATGAAGCTTAGAATTCCCGCCGTGAAAAAATTAGCGACGCGATCGTCAGAACAAACGCAATATAAAGAAATGCATAGAGTGCGTTGCCTAATAAAATCTGTGGAGCCGGAATCAGGTTATAGACCGCTTGATTCTTCAAATCCAACCGTGTCAGGTCAGGCAAGACTAAGTACAGTCCTTGAGTAACGGTTTCGATCACAGGATTTTTAGTCAGTTTGCCAAACTTCACAATGTCTGGGCTGAGTTGTCCCATCAGGTATATCCCGAAGCTCAACATCATCGCCAGCAGTGAACTTGTAAAAACACCGAAGAGAATGGCGATCGCACTAATCAACGACAATTGCAGCAGCAGAAACCCCGATGAGATCAGCAAATTGGGCAGAGAAAACGGAATTTTTTCCACCAATAAAATGCCGACTGCAATCAGACTCATAGCTGCAATCAAAACAGCCAAGACTGCAGACAGTCCCAAATGTTTACCAATGATGAACTCGGCGCGGCTCACAGGTTTCGCAATCAGCACGAAGACGGTGCGTTTCTCAATTTCTTTATTCACTAAGCCTGTGCCGATGAAAATTGCCACGATCAGTCCAATCACTGGCATCGTGGCAAGGGCGAGATCGAGCAGAATTTTTTTCTCAGTCGTAGCCGCGATTTCGGGCAGGAGATAATTGGCGAGGATGAGTGCGCCTGCATAAAACATGACGAGATAAAGAATGCGATCGCGCATCACTTCTCGAAACACATTCGATGCGATCGCACCAATCCGATTGAAGGTGCTACCAATCGTCAAGACTGCCTCACTCATTGCTTTCTCCTTGCTCCATGGGAAAATCAGATTCCTCATTTTGCCCGAAGAATCACAGTTTGGCTTGTTCGATTTGTTTCGGTTGGGTGATGGCTCCACACTGAACCGTCCCAACCAGTTTTGGCGTCGTCGGAGCGGTTGCAGGCGGAGAAGCATTATCGAAATTGAACTGGGTCGCGGGTCCTTGTCTTCGAGCTTGGGCAATGCGGCAGATTCGGCTCAACTCATATCCGCCGCGACGAGAGGTCGGTCCTGTCCAAGTCGCTCTGAGTTGCAAATCATACGCATCTGAAATCACATTAGCATTGAGATTCCATAACTCTGCTTCGGCGACTTTGGGCAGTTGCGATTTCACCTGCTGCTGCAATTCTGGAACTTGTCGATCGAGTTGTTCTAGCCAGCGTTCTACTTCTGACCAAGGTTTTCCTTCAAGGTCGGAACGAACTCTTTGAGCGGCAAGGTTCAAGATATCTGCACCTCTCGATAACGCTGCCGCCTTGTCAAATTCCTGAGGTCGCCAGACAAAAGCGCTCCGGCTGAGGTTATCGGCTCGGAGTGAAGGATATTGCGTCATCCAAGTATTGATTTGGAAGTAAAACTGAAACCAACAGCTGAGGACTAAATTCGAGAGCATCAGCAGAATGATGTCTTGGCGGTGTCCTTTGTTGGGATTCGTGTAGATGGGGCTTTTGGTTTTGGGATCGGATTTGACAAATTTTGGGGCTGCCCAAACAATCGACGAAATCGGAGGCCAACTGATGAATGCGGCTTGAGTCGGAATCGTTCTGCCTTCGATCGTGCCGAAAAACCAAATACAAATCAGCGCGCCGACAATCCAAGGTCCGAGAAATAAGTTAAAAAACGTGAGTTTCTTTTTGACATTCGGTTCGTAGACAAACCACCAAACGCCTAAAACCAGGAACAGCCAGCCAAAGGATGAAATGATCCGTTGGGCAATTTGTGGCGCTGGGGACGTGGTGAGCGCAGCCACGACTGCGCTAAAGATACTCAAAAATATTAGCGTTTGCCAGGATGCCCACTGAGGGGGCTGCAAGAGTTTACGAATTTCTTTAACAATATCGGTGATGAATGCCATACGTGGATGCGATTAAAAATTACTAGGCGGTTCAGAAAATGTCCGAATCGCGATGATCAAGGTGATGGCGCTAAAACTGGCGGCATTTGCCCAAAGCACCGCTAGGGCACGATTTGGGATTTCTGAGAATGCCTGACGCTGAGCTTTTCTGCCTTGAAATTTGGTACGATCGCAGACTTCGATTTCGACTGGCTTTTTATTTTCCAAGATTAAGTCGAGCCAATCGAGGCTTTGGAGTTTTACAACAAATGTGCCTAAAAAGGTCAAGAACGCTAAGCCAATCAGCACAGGCGGAGTGCTGGTCAGATCAAAGAAAATATAGTTAATTAATTGCTGTCGCCAAGTGGGAGGAAGCCAAGGCTCAACGACGAAAAACAGAAACCAGCCCGCGACTGTCGAAAGCAAGTTTGCAGTTGCGGCATACTGAATGCTGGACTTTTTCCCAATTCCAAGATATTTCTGCAGCACGAGGGCTTCGACTGCGATCGCTAAGACGATAAAGAGCAGTTGATATAAGATCGCGCGCAGGGGCAACACATCCCACATAATCTGTTTTGCACAAATTTACAAGAAGATTGTAAGTGCAGTTGTTTGGGTTTGCATTAAAAAAATCAGGAAAATTAGGGGGTTCGCCACTATTTTGCGTTATTTCTGCGGGTTGAGCGATCGCATAGTCTGAGTAAAAAATTTCGGCACAAGTTATATGTCTCAAGTCAAAATCGGCATTCTCGGCGGCAGTGGTCTTTACAAAATGGAGGCACTCAAAGATATCGAAGAAATCCAGATCGAAACGCCATTCGGCTCTCCGTCGGATGCGCTCATTGTGGGAACTTTAGAAGGAACCCGCGTGGCTTTTCTAGCTCGGCATGGACGTAATCATCATTTATTGCCATCTGAATTACCGTTTCGCGCCAATATTTATGCGATGAAGAGTCTGGGCGTTGAGTATCTGATTTCAGCTTCAGCGGTTGGGTCGTTGCAAGCAGAAATGAAGCCGTTGGATATGGTCATTCCGGATCAGTTTATCGATCGTACCTTTGGGCGAATGGGGACATTCTTTGGAGACGGCATTGTCGCTCACGTTGCTTTTGGCGATCCAGTCTGTCTTCAGTTGGCAAAAGTGTTAGGCGATGCAGTTGAGAGTTTGCAGCTTGAAGGCGTAACGCTGCATCGAGGGGGAACTTATGTGTGCATGGAAGGACCAGCCTTTTCAACAAAAGCAGAATCGAATTTACATCGGAGTTGGGATGCTTCGGTGATTGGCATGACGAATTTACCCGAAGCAAAATTAGCACGCGAAGCGGAGATTGCTTATGCGACGCTGGCTTTAGTCACCGATTACGATTGTTGGCATCCCGATCATGATAGTGTCACCGTCGAAATGGTGATTGGGAATTTGCAACGCAATGCAGTGAATGCTCAAAAAGTGATTTTAGAAACGGTGCGGCGATTGAGCAAAAATCCGCCTGTGTCTGACGCACATTCGGCATTGAAGTATGCCATTTTAACGCCAAAAGATCAGGTTTCAGCAGCGGCGAAAACACGCTTGGAATTCCTGTTACAGAAGTACTTTACTGAGGAATAGACGGCTCAGGATCGGTTGCAGGAACGGGTTGCAGATAGTAGAGCCGAGCTGCTGCTGCTAAGCCAATAAAGCCCCAAAGTACTAATCCGAATGGAGCCAGCATGACGGTATTCAAGCTAATTTGCGAAACGGTCGCGAGTACGATCGCTCGGCAAGCTCCCACAAACGGATCGATCGCGGCTTCCCGTCCTTGCATCATGCTAAAAATCAGTAATACTAATCCAGCAACATAAGGAATCGTGCCAAACCAACCGAGATTCAAAAGCAAGGTGAGAATTCCACTGTCATTCCCCCCAATATTTGCGTCTCGAATCACATAGCCAATGCCGCGCCCTTCTACTTCAACGAGTGCATCATTGAGCAAATTCGTATAGCCAATACTACGATCGACAAAGCTGCCGTCTTGCTGTCCTTGAAACAAGGTTTGTACCCGTGAACTGATCACAGTGGAGAAAGGCTCGATCGCCGTTAAGGGCAAGATGACCAGCGACATCACCATTAAGGTGACGATCAATCGCATCTGCAATCGCGGTTTCAAGGATGGAATAAACACAACTAAGCCGATAAACCAACTTAACCAAGCTGTTCTTGCCAAGGTTAAAAGTAAGGTCAGATAGCCTACAGCGGATGCCGCAATTTTGAGCGGATTTTTGATTGCAAACAGTAACAGCACGCAGGCAACGAGTATACAGGCAAAGGGTTGGGGCGAATGCATTGTGCTCCAAACTCGAATGCGTAACGGATCGGGAGTTCCAAACGAGTAGATCTTCATGATTGCAATCAGATTTTGCAGCCAAAACTGATCCCACAGAGGCGCAAACAAAAACTGAATAATTCCATAGCTCCCCATCACGATCGTTCCCCAGAGAAAGGTACGCTCAGTCACTCGCTTGAGTTCTGGAAATTGTCGCCACTTTGAAAAGAGATGGTATCCAAAAACAATTGGGGTGAGCCAATTTAACAGCGCGATAATCACCGTTTGCGGTTGAAAACTGAGCAAGCCGATAAACGCTCCGTACAGAACTGCGATCGCCGAAAGTACAAACGGTAACCCATTCCCACGAATTGCTTTTGGCAATTGAGTGAGCAAGGTCAAACTCGCGAGAAATGACACGAGAAAGGGTGCCAGTAACACTGGATTGGGGTCAAGCCAGCCCGCTTGCCAATCGATCATCCGCCGCACCAAGGGTGTGAGGAACCACAACCACCAGGTAAACCCAACATAAAAGAGCGGGTATCGAAAGAACAGTAATGCTCCGACAACTAAGCTGCCAGTAGGAAAAATAAAACGAAGGACTGAACCAACATTGGCAGCGAGACATAGTACAGTCAAGGCAACAAGGGCACCAATCATCAGCCAAGGCTCTGAGACTTGCGGAGTTTTAGGTTGGGGTTGAGCGGTGTACATTAGCTAAGCCCTCATGCGTTGCGCCATTTCATAGAAGTTTAGATTATCCTGAGCAATGTTTTGCCAACTGTATCGCTGTGCCGATCGATAAGCGTTGTGTCGTAAGCGATCGAGGAAAGCCCGATCGAGAATTAAGGTTTCAATCGCTTGCTCAAAGGCTTCACAATCGCGACAGGGTACAATCATTCCGGTTTCTCTATCGCGCACGATTTCTAATGGACCTGGAGCCGTGGTTGTGACGGGTGCGAGTCCACATGCCATCGCTTCGACAAGCGCAACACCAAAGCCTTCGGAAATCGTTGGGAGAACTTTAATGTGATGTCCTTTGAGCAGTTCTGGCAGTTTGTGGTTTTCGTAGTAGGGAATGACCGTGACGCGATCGCGCACCTCTGGATCAAAGTCGGCATAAACTTGATCGGCTGAGCATTCTGTTCCGAATAAGCTGACTTCTATTTTGGGATAGCGTTTGAGAAGTGCATTGAGAGCAGGGGTTCCGTATTGAATGCCTTTCCGCACGATGTAGCTACTGACTTGGGCAATTCGGATCGGTTCAGGCTCGGCTGGAGTCGGCTCAAAGGGTAGATTGAGCATCGTTTCGGGAATGCCATTGGCGACGATATGCGCCCGATCGGGATGAACTCCTAACTGTTCGACGACGAAATCGCGATCGCGTTGATTGAGCAATAAAACGAGGTCAGACTGTCGCATCGAAGTCGCGACTTCCCAAAGGCGAATACTGCCTCGATATAAAGGATATTTCCACTCAAGTTTGAGATGTCCTCGCTGCGATTCTTCGAGATATTCTAAGTGTTCTATGTGTTCTAACCCGTGGCAGCGTGCCACTAAAAGGGGGCGCTGTTTTTGCAGTTTTTGTAAACCGAGTCCCCAGATCCAAGCATCTGCTGTGGACGCATCAATCACATCGATCGCAGCATGGCGATGAGAGTGGAGAATTTTTGCAGCAGTGAATTCTGGAAATAAAATAAATCGCGCTAAAGGTGGTAATTTTTTGGGTAAATCGTCGAGCGAGTAAAACTCGACTTCATGCCCTAATTTTTCATATTCTCGCCCCAATCGCCAAGTAACTCCTGGGCCTCCCGCGTTTGGATCAGCGGGATAGTGAAATGTGAATAATGTTCTCATGGGTTTGTTAGATCAGCTTGTTAGATCGAATAGGCTTTTTTCGATACCGTTCACCATGTTTTCATGCGTAAAATACTGTGAGATATGTTGCCGACATCTACTCCCTAAAGACGGATCTTCGGTTCGCCAATCTAAAATGCGATCGAGCTTTTCTGCTAAATCTTGCTCGTTCCCTGGCTCAAATAATAAGTCTGCAAATTCATGAGTGAGAATTTCTGGATTTCCGCCAATTCGACTGGCAACTTTTGGAACGCCACAGGCTAAGGATTCAAACAATCCTAAGCTACAGGGTTCGTTCCAAATGCTCGGTAAAACATTCACATCGCTGGCTTGATAAAGCGATACAGGATCGGTGAGATGTCCCAGGAATTTCACGCGATCGCGGATTCCGAATGTTTCGGCTAACTCGATCAGGGATCTGAGGTAATTCATCCCTTCATCCTCACACTCGTGCCCTTTGGAAAAACTGTAGTGGGTTACAGGTTTTCCTGCAATCAATGTCTGAATTCTTTTTCCTTTCTTGATTAAAGCTGCTGTTGCTTTGATCAGAGTTTCTAGCCCTTTTTCACGGTCAATTCTACCGATATAAGAGATGATTTTAGTGTTGTCGGTGATACCTAGTTTTTGTTGGATAGAAATATAATTTTCAGCAGGTTGAAATCGATTCAGATCGACACCATTGTAGACCACATGAATTAGATCGCTTTTGATGCCAAACTTGACCCAATCTTGCTTGGTTTGTTCTGAAACTGCAATAAAACGATCGACGTCTCGCAATCCAAATTTTCGCTGATGATTGAGATTCAGCGGCGGTAGTTGTAAATAGCACACATAAGGAATGTGCCGAAAAGAAGAAAGAGCATAAGCAAATAACGAAAAATGATAGTCATTGCAAAAAATCAATGAATTTTTAGCCTTCGGAATTTGCCAAAGTTGGATCAGGCTAGGAAGAAATTTCAGAATACTCTTCAAGCTTCGCCAATCGAAACCATAAGCAGAGATGGGAATGGTGCGATCGCAAAATGAAGCATACTGCGGAAGTAGATCACCCGGTTTGAGATAAAGCAAAGTAATCCGATGCCCGCGTTGGAATAGCCCTCGACAGATTTCGAGTAGATTTAATTCCTGCCCGCCGCGTTGAGTCGTTGTGTGATTTTCAAGAACAATCAAATGCATCCGTTTTGCAACCTAATGATGTTTTCTCTCCACTCCCTACGCCTTTTCACTCGATCGCATTTCATGCTGAATTTGGTGATAGTGCCAAAGCCGCCCTTGTCGCTCTAGCAACTCTTGATATCGACCTTGCTCGACTAACCGCCCCTGCTCCATCACCACTACTTGATCCGCGCGCATAATCGTCGATAACCGATGCGCGATCGTAATTACGGTTCTGCCTTTCGACAATTGCTCTAGAGACTGTTGAATCAATCGCTCTGATTCAGAATCTAATGCACTGGTTGCTTCATCTAAGATCAAAATTTCTGGATCACGGAGCAATGCCCGCGCGATCGCTAATCTTTGCCGCTGTCCTCCAGATAATCGCACGCCGCGATCGCCCAAAATCGTCTCAAATTTCTCCGGCATTTCTAAGATAAATGCCAGTGCATTCGCCTGCACCGCAGCCTGCCAAATCTGTTCGTCAGTCATGTTGGTTAACCCATAAGCAATGTTCTCCCGAACGGTCGTATTGAAAATAAAGGTATCTTGACTGACGATCGCAATCTTCTGCCGCAACGATTTCACAGTAAACGATCGCGCATCTTTGCCATCAAACAAGACATAGCCAGCACTCGGATCGTAAAACCTGGGAATCAAATCGACGAGCGTTGTTTTTCCGGCTCCCGATCCGCCCACGATCGCCGTCACTTTTCCCTTCGGAATCGAGAGGGAGACATCTCGAAGGACGATATGATTTGCGTCATATCCGAAATCAACCGTGAAGAACTCGATCGACTGATGCAACCCTGTAAAAATGCGATCTCCCTCTTGCAAATACGGTTTATCTTCTCGCGCTAACAGTTCCCGCACATTCCGAATCGCGCCCGTCGCTGACAATAGTTGCACTCGGCTCGTATTCATCTCATATATGGCTGGAACGAGCCGAAACAAGATAAACAAAAAAGTCAGTAAAGAGGCAGTTTGTAAACTCCCCTGCTTCACAAAAATCGTGATTGCTAAAACAATCATGCTGATCAAAACGGTCGTTGCTAATCCTTCAGCGAGGGGACGCACAATCGCAAATTGGCGAATCGCTTTCATGCCCGCTTTAACAATGTTGGAGCTAGCTTCATAGAAGCGATCACGCTCATACTCTTGGGTCGCAAACGCTTGTACGGTGCGAATACCTGTGATAAATTCCAGTGCCGTTGCAGTAAATTGGGCATTCGCGCGCGAAACATCAACACTACTGTTGCGGACACGCTCATTCACATTCGACAAACAGACGGCGACGAGTGTGAATAAGACGAGTGATGTCAGCGTCAACTGCCATGAGATCGTAAAAAGCAACACGGCGTAGACGGTTAAAGTTAATCCTTTTGTGATAATAAAAGCGATGAGCGTAAATGCAAAATTGAGTCTGCCAATCTCATTCGTTAATGTATTGACCAAATCACCGGACGAAACACGATTGAAATAGCTTAGACTCAACGACTGTAGCTGCTCGAAAATTTGCGTGCGTAAGCGATCGACTAAAGTTTGCTGCGTCAGTTCAGTGTAAATCTGAGTCAGATAATTAAATCCAGCCCGAATCCAAGCTGAACATAAAATCAGACCCGAAACCCGCAGCAGCCGTTCGGTCGCATCGCGATCGATGCCCAAAATCCAAACATCGAACCAATGCATCCCGGTTTGAAACGGTTCGAGCGTTGGACTAACTAGGCTTTGCAAAAATGCGAGGAGAAACCCAAATCCAAATCCCTCAAACGCGGCTGAACCAAGTGCAAACAAAATAGCAGCGATCGCGATGTTGGGAAAGTGACGAAATTCTCGGATAAAAAACTCATTTTCTTGCCAAAACCGAGTCGCCCCAAACCATTGTCTTACGCCTCGTCTGAGATAATGCGGAACCCAAGGCATTCAGGATAAGCCTCATAAAAGATCTAACACGGGTCAGAAAACTTGCGATACAGTGCAAACAGCCTCTAAAAAGCTCCGAATCCAGACAATACCTTCGGAAGTGTCCGCAATAAGATTTGAATATCACCGCGAAATGACCAATTGTGCAGATAGTCTAAGTCCTGTTGGCTCACGGTTTCTAGATCTAATTGAGTCGATCGCCCACTCACTTGCCAAGCTCCAGTCATTCCAGGGAGAGCATTCAAACGCAATTGCATATCAGCACTGAGCCGCACTGCATCATAAAGCGCCCAAGGTCTTGGTCCAACTAAACTCATCTCACCCCGGAGTACATTGATCAACTGAGGTAACTCATCAAGGCTATAGCGTCTCAGCCATTTCCCGATCACGGTAATTCTCGGATCGTCTTCTCGCTTGTGCAGACAGTGAATCGATTGATCTGCCATGACTCGATGGTGCTGCTGATCTGCATTCATCGTCATGGTACGGAATTTCAGCACTCGAAATAACTTGCCTCGCTTTCCGACTCGCCACTGGCTAAAGAAAATCGAGCCGGGAGAGGTTAGCGCGATCGCGAGTGCAATGACAAGCAAGATCGGACTGAGCACTATCAGACCCACTCCTGCTAATATCCAATCTGCAACGCGCTTACAACCCCAACGCCAGCCTCTGTGTTTGTGGGGAAGATACGCAGCACTCGGAAGTCGCAAATACAGGGCTTTGCCAGAAGATTCACAGGCTTCTGCCCAAGATTTAAGAGCAGGCTCTCCCAGGTCGAGATCAGCTCGCACAAGTTGTACGGTTGATCGCTTGAGGCATTCTGAAAGCCAGTTTGGATCACGAAGTGGGCGAATTGAGGAAGCGCGCTGAGTGCGATCGCTGCTCTGTCCAGCTTTTGATACAGGAGGCTGCAAGACTAAAAGTTGCTGTTGCCGCCAGTACAGAGAACACCGCAGGGTTTCTAGCTCTGACTTTTCCCAAGTAGAGCTTTGCGTTTCTTGCAAAAATAGCGGATCAAAAGTTGTCATGAGCCATCCGGTAAACTCGCGATATGCAGATCAAATCTTTGAAAGCCAATCTAGTATCAATTCGATTAATCCCTCAGAAACGTTCAGAATTTCTCTGCCATTTCCTCTACTACTCAGATAATTAATCACATTATATCTTAGTAGGTTTTGGGAGAGTTTTATCTACTTTAGGGATGATTCATTATGTTTTCTGATTCCTAAAAATTACCAGTCTAAATTCATCTTATTTATGCAGATTTCTCTCAGCAACTTTTGAATTTGCTCTATCAGCTTATTAGTGATTTTCTATACCTGAATTGACTAAAATGCTTTTTCCGATTGGCTTCTCAGAGATGAATTGATGCATTAATTACATTTTTATCTCTGTATTTATTGATTGTTCTGAATGCCATTTATTCAGAACAAATTAAATGATTTCGGGCTATGACCAAAGGCATATTCCAATTGGACTGTCACAAAATCAAGATTAAAAAAAGAACATTGAGCACTTCAAAAAATACTCAATGTTCTTAGTTTTTTACGTCTCATTAGACTGAAGCTGTGCTCGATCGATAATAGTAACTATTGCCACTTTCTGCACAATTTGCGACGACCCCTACAAGATTGAGACGATTTAACATTCCGACAGCTTGTGCAATTTCAGATTTCTGAACATGCCCCATGCGCCCGACCAGCAGTACTCCGTCACTACAAGAAGAGGCAAGGAGTGCATCGACAATGCCGAGAACAGGCGGCGCATCTAAGATCACTAAATCGTAATGTTGCTCAAACAGAGTCATTAAGTCACGCATCCGCTTAGAACTCAGTAACTTGACGGAATCTGAAGGCGATGATCCCGCCGTGAGCACTGAAATCGGCAAATCACTATAAGTACTTGCAGGCTGAATCGCACCTTGAGTGATTGCGCGATCGCTTGTCAATAAAGTGGATAATCCATGATCGTTCGGCAACTGCAACTGTTTATGCAATCCGGGGCGACGCAAATCTGCATCGATCAGCAATACTCGCTGATGCAGACGTGCTGCACTAATCGCTAAACCCAATGCCACCGTTGACTTTCCTTCACCCGCTAACGCTGAAGTAACCACCAAAGACTTGAGCGGATCGCCATCAGTCATCAATTGCAGATTCTTGTAAATTAAATCTAATGATTCTCTAAACGGTGCCCAATGCAGAACTTGCAGCATTGAAGAATTCTCTTCAAACGCATTGCGACTAAAGGCAAAATTGGGGGTCGTCGGCATCAGTTCAGACATAGGTAGCTCTGGAACCATGCCAATTAATGGAATCGAAGCTTCTTTGGTGAGATCCTCAGAAGTCCGAATCGACTTATCAGCTGACTCGCGTAAGAAGGCTGCGACACAGCCGAGCATCAAGCCCCCCGCCGCGCCAATCAGTAGATTTCTCATCCAGCTTGGACCGACTTGCCTGCCCAACTTCGGTTGTTCGACCATTTGCCAATCAAAACCACCTCGCGCGATCTCCAAGCTCAAGTCCTGGCGCGCTTTTTGTAATTCATCCAAGGTGTCGCGATTCAAGGTCACAAGCGGCTGCAAGCGATTGTATTCAGCAAGCAAGGATGGGAATCGCTGAAGCTGTCCTCGAAGCTGCTGCTCGGTTCGCGCCAGTTCTTGATCGCGCGCTCGGGCGCCAAAGAATTCAACCTGGGCATCGGTTAAGTCACTGGCAAACTTCAAATCGTTCTCGCCTAACTGCCCGGTTGCAAACAGGCTTTCACTCGATGCTGCGCCTGCTTCTGAACCTAAAATTCGTTGGGCTTCTTGTTGCAGCAAAGACACTTGTCGCTGTCGCTGTTCGGCAAGTTGCTGTACTTGTGGAGTATTGCTAGTAAACTTGGTTTGCATCTGAGCTAATTCCACTTCAGTCTTCTGAATCTCAGCCAGAAGTGCTTGATACTGCTTCGATTGACTCAGTCGGGCAGCAACGGTTGCTTGTCCGGGCGATCGCTGTAACTGCTGCTGTAATGCAATAAATTTCGCCCGTGAACTCGCAAGCAGACCTCGATTTTCTTGCTGATTTTGCTGGAGTTCTTTCAACGAATCAACGAGCGACTTTGCTTGCACTTCGGGATCAACTAAATTCGAGGTGCTGCGGAATCGTTCGAGATTTGACTCTGCTTGGTTGACTTTGGCTTGAACCTCTGGAATCTGGCGATCGATAAAAGACAACCCCTTGGTCAATCGATTGCGCTGCTGTTCAAGGTTGTAGTCTTGATAAACCTTCTCTAAAGCTTTGAGAACTTCGCGCGTCTTAATGCGATCGTGGTCGATGTAAGTGACTTCGACCAAATTTGTCGTCACACGCTCATTTCCGCGTAGTTCCTGAACTTGGGCAATGTTGAGACGTTTTCGTAACCGATCGACATCAATATCGCTGTACCGAGGTTTCAACTGATCGACTGCGCGCTGTAAAAGTTGACCGCTCCGCATCAAGTTCACTTGAGTTGCGGCATCGGTTTCCACGTTGGGATCTGCAAAAGAAGGACGAGTATCATTAGGCGATCGCCGCTCGCGATAGTTCGACTCCACCATCAATTGCATCGTGCTGCGGTACGTCGGCGGTAAGACGGCAGTCACGCCTGCTGCCAATGCTAAAGTTCCAGCTAATGCACCGAGAAACCAAAGTTTTCGCCGGAGCAGTACGCCAAACAGCTGTCCATACCCCGGATCAGGTTCTTGAGCGTGCGGAGAAGCATTGAAGAGGGTGATATTGCTTTGCGCCACGATTACGGTACTCCATTAAATTCAAAAACTCAGGAAACTCCAAACTCTAGAAAAACCGCTCAGATCCGACTTACCCAGTGCCACAGACGTCTAAGATGAGTTGATCGACCGATTGAAAGAAAACATCTTCTGAGAACCGACTCACAGCATGGTCTCGGATCGTTTGATAGTTCCATTCCATCGATCGAGCTTGCAAAAGCGCTCGATGCAACGCGTGAGGAGTCTGTGAATTGAAAAAGACTCCGGTGATCCCAGGGATTTGGGTATCGAGCACACCGCCTTCCCCGTAAGCAATGACGGGAGTTCCACTCGCATTGGCTTCGACGGGAACGAGTCCGTAGTCTTCCAATGCCATGACAATCACCGATCGAGATTTAGATAAAAGCCGCCTGCGTTCTGCATCACTGACATGCCCCAAAAATTGAACATTCTGCATTGCACGTGCTTCTAGCGTATCGCGTTCAGGTCCATCTCCCGTAATCAATAAATTCCACCCCAACCAGTTAAAAGCTTCAACGACAACATCTAGGCGTTTGTAGCTGACTAATCGTGCCGAAGCGAGGTAAAAGTCTTCTTTCTGACTAGAAAACGCAAACTTTTGTGTATCGATCGGGCAATTGATCACTTGCGCTGGCTTCTGATAGATTTGCTCGATGCGCTGTGCCACAGTTCGAGAGTTGGCAATGTAAACATCCGGCTCTTGTGCATAGGTCAAGTCGGTCTTGCGCATTGCCCGAAAGATTTGTTCAATGACGGGCATAAAGCGGCGATAAGCGGTGTATTCGCGCAGATAGGTCTTCGTGTCCCAGAGAAATCGCGTGATGTTATGACAAAAACAAATGTGCTTTGCATCGGGGCGCTTTCTGACACCTTTTGCAAAGCTGGTTGTGCTGCTGATAATTAAGTCATATTCGCGCAAATCGAGTGCCCGAAATGCAGAGTAATAAAGGGGGGCAAGCAGTTTGAAGTAGCGAGAGGCTTGGGGGATTTTTTGCAAATAGGTTGTGAAAACTTCGCGATCGCCAAAGTCGATCGACGCTTCCGGCTCATATAGCGATGTAAAGATATCTGCATCCGGATAGCGCTTGCACAGCATCTCAAAGACCCGCTCTGCACCACCTTTTTGCGTTAGATAGTCATGAACTAGGGCTACTTTCATTACACGCCAGATAAGACAACAAGCAATCTGAGGAGCCAGCGCATTCAGAAGTTCAAAGTGTTGATCGTGGAACAATACTGCCAAGCGGAGACGAGCGAACATCTCTACTTAGCATGAATGCGCGATCGTCACGAAATGAACTAGCACGGCAAAATTACGGGCTGAAGCCAACTGTAAATTTATCATGAAGCTTGATTCATCCTTCCTGTGATAGAGATCACTTTTTGTCAAAACCTAGGTCTAAAGTCATGGTTGCGTTAATCTTCTTCCAGCAAATCATCTCTAAGATCACCGGGTTCATTCAACATTTCCGGCGTGACGGCGGGGTTTTCAACGAGTTCTCTGGGATCGGCATCTGTGCCACCCCGATAAACGAGATCATCGGGATTGACAATCTTCTGTTTCTTTGGAGGGGTGTCGTTCGTTGGACTGGGCAGACGTTCAGTGGGTTCGGTCATATTCAATGACGGGGATGAAAAACCTTCGCATCTTATAAAGTTTGAGTCGGTTTCATCCCCTATCAAAAGAGCGACTTATTCCTTGATTCCACTCGGTTCTAACCATCCGGGGACATAGTGACTCGAGCGTCGGAGTTCTTGGTCGATCGCTTTATAGGTGGGATCTTTTTCCTGTACAAGTGCCCAGAATCGCGGCGAGTGATTGAGATGGATGGTGTGACATAGCTCATGCACAAAGACATATCGCACAAGTGCCGGGGGCAAAAATAATAGTTTGTAGTTCAAGCTGATGTTGTATTGTTGCGAGCAGCTTGCCCAAAGAGTTTTTTGTCCGCGAATCGAGGCTTTGTGAAACGGAAGTTCTAGCTCTTGGCTGACTGACCAGAGCCAGGGCACGAGCCGCTGATACGCTTTATGGGCGAGCCACTGTTGGAGTAGTGCTTTGCAGAGGTCTTCGTTGTGAGTACTGCCGCGCAAGATCAGGCGGGATTTGCCCTTTTCAGTCAGAGTGACCCGCGAGAAGCCAGTTGGCTGATAGTCAATCTCCCAAGTTTGGTCGATCGCTCTGAGGATCATTTGCTCTGGCAAAGGCGGGCAGGGGTCGATCGACAATTGCTGCCGTTGGGCTTCGAGCCGCCCAATCGTGCGCTCGATCCAACTTTGTTTGGTATGCAAAATTTCCGGGATACGGCTTTGGTCAAATCCGCGAGGGATGATGACTTCTAAGCCGCCCTGCACCGTCATTTTTAGGCTGACGTGTTTTGCTTTAATGCTTTCTCGAACTCGATACTTGGGGAGTTCCACAAGCTGACCAGTAATCAGTCTTGACTCAACCATTGGTAGGCGTGATAGCGATTCCGAATCTGTCACTTATCTTACTGGATTCTCACGGATTTGAATCAGTAAGTTGGCGGGTTTTATTCGTAGGTCGATCGATTCGAGACCGCAAGATTCAAGAACTTAGTAAATTGTGGCTCAAAGAGCAGTTTGATCGTTCCAGTGGGTCCATTGCGATGTTTAGTAATCAGCACTTCTGCAATGCCGCGATCGGGGGTGTCTGGATTGTAGTATTCGTCGCGGTAAAGCATCATCACAAGGTCGGCATCTTGCTCGATCGAACCACTTTCGCGCAGATCTGACATCATTGGGCGTTTATCAGCGCGAGCTTCTACACTTCTACTTAATTGCGAGAGCGCAATGACGGGCACGTTCAACTCACGAGCAAGACCTTTTAAGGCGCGTGTAATTCGAGACAGTTCTTGAACGCGATTTTCACTGCCATTCCCTTCCATCAGTTGCAGGTAGTCAATGAGAATCATTCCGAGTGCGCCGCCTTGCTCAGCTTGCAGTTTACGAGCGCGCGATCGCATTTCGACAACGCTGATATTGGGGGTATCGTCAATGAAAATTCTTAAATTGGAAAGTTGCCCGATCGCATTGCTCAAAGGCTCCCAATCGTGTTGAGCAATTCTTCCCGATCTCAATCTTCCACTCTCAATTCTTGCCTCACTTGCGAGTAAGCGCTGCACGATCTGCTCTTTCGACATTTCTAAGCTAAAGACAGCGACAGGAAGCTTGTATTGAGCCGCAATATTCCGCCCTAAACCGAGACAAAAGGCAGTGTTATGCACACAGATGTCATTTGCGACAAAGTTATGGGTTGTTGGAATCGTCAAATCGTAGACTTGCTTTTCGCCAACTGATTCAATTGAGACAATCTCATCCCAATAAACATCACTGTCGGCAAGTTCTTGAAGTTGAGGATGCTGAAGCGCAGTCGCTAAAGTCATGAGGCGATCGCGCGTCGGGGCGCGTTTTCCAACATGAATATTGGAAGATCCTGCGATTCCTGCCCGTTGTGCAAGCTGGCTCCAAGGTTCGCCCTGCCGCGCGACTTCAAGCTGTTGCCAAACTTCGATCGGAATTAAGTCACGATTGGTTTGGTATTTCCGAACCGCGATCGCAGCTTCAACCTGAAGTAATGCCGCTTCTTTGCCAAAAATGCCGATCTCTGTGATGAATGTTTGAATCGATCGAGCATCGGTAATATCAAGTTGCCAAGCTAACCGCCGCTCGCCCTGATATTTCACCCTTCTCAATTTCAGTCTTGCAATAATGCCAAATCGCAGCAGTAAGTGTTGAATCTGGCGAGCTAATTTCTCGCTAACTGTTGCGTAGCCGAGTTGAGACTGTCCACTTGCCAAAACACTTGCCCAACCGTCTGTTGCAAAAAGCCGATTCAGGAAAAGTGCAATGTGCGATCGCGTTAATTGGAAAATTGGCTCTGGGATCGTTTTTTCGTGTGCTGATTTGCCGTAAAGATTCAGTGTTCTCAGCCAGTTCGTGAGTGCGTTACTTCCATGACCGCCACCCGATGCTGAAGCAATTCGGAAAGACGGGGTTCGTGTGCCATTAGAATCGGTTTTCTGAACGCGTAGATCACCCAATTCAGATACCGCTTCAACGAAATCTGCTTGAATCAATGGATTGATGTTAGTAAACTCTGGCGAACCTTTCGTCAGACACCCATCTCCAATCAAGTAGCCCAACAGCTTAATTTCACAAGCTCGAAGGGTTTGTGTCCCAAAAACGTCAATGATGCGTGGAACTGCTATGCGATCGCCCACTTTCACATGAGCTAAAGGCAACCATCCATCTAAAGTCAAATAGGGGTGACTTAGCGTTGTTTCGACGGTTCTACCTAAGCGAGTTGTGACTCGGAAAACAGGCTTAATTCCGTCATCGACAAAGGCAGAAGGTTCAGTGATCGAAAACTTCCAATTGTCATTGAGGGTGAGTAATTGGGCTTGGCGATTTTGATAGATTTCTGCGATCGTTGAGATAGAGCCATCTGCTAACACTAATTCTGCGTCGTGAGCAAGGCATTTTCCCATTGACGGGCGACCTGCAACGATGATCAAATCCGATCGCTGAAAGCCTTGAGTTTTGCCATCGAGATCATAGAAACCAGAAGCGAGTCCCGGTAGAGCCATGCCTGCCGATCGTTCTTCAATTTCTGAGAATGTCTTTGTCAAAATATCCGAAGTCGGAACTAACCCTTGATTCGGTCTGACTTGGGTAATGCTAAACACCTTTTGTTCAGCTTCATCGAGAATTTTTTCTAACTCTTTCGAGGTTTCATGCCCTAAATGTGAAATCTGATGTCCAGCACTGATCAGTCTCCGCCGCAAATATTTATCAATCACTAACTGTGCATATTGATCGATATTGACGGCACTCACGGTGCGATCGACGAGTTGCACCAGTTTTGACTGCCCGCCCACTTTGTCTAAAAATTCTCGATCGATTAACCAAGTCGTCACACTCATCAAATCGGTCGGCGATCCCTGCTGATGCAGTGCGACACATGCTCGATAAATCTCCTGATGCGCACTACTGTAAAACATCTCGGTTTTCAGAATATCCAGCACGCGCGTAATCGCTTCAGGATCAAGCAAAATTCCGCCTAAAATTGACTCTTCAGCTTCTAAATTTTGGGGCGGAATCCGATCGTTTGCAGGTTGAAAACTAAACTCTTGAACCATGATGCGGGGGCGGGTAGAAGGAGCGCGAATGTATTGAGGGGTTGAATCCAATCAAAAACTGCGGATTCAACCCCCCAATATACAGGCATTTCTAATCTTAGCAAGTTTTTAGTATTTAAGTACTAGCTTGCAACAACTCGAATCACGACTGCAGAAGTCACGTCGGGGTGCAATTTCACGTGAGCGGTGTATTCTCCAATCTTGTGAATTTCCGGCAGTGTAATCGTGCGGCGATCGACCTCTTGATTGGTCTTTGCTTGGATTGCATCTGCGACATCTTGGTTCGTTACGGTTCCGAAGATCGCATCGTTTTCACCGACTTGTTTCGCAATATCAAATCCGCCAGCAGCTTCGATCGCTGCCGAGATTTTGAGCGCTTGCTGTTTCAATTCAGCCAAACGTTGTTCTTCCAACTCACGACGACGTGCGACCTGCTTGAGAATTCCAGGGTTGACGTTCGTTGCTTTTCCTTGGGGTACGAGATAGTTTCTTGCATATCCCGGCGCGACTTCGACTAAGTCTCCCATCCGTCCTAATTTGCTTACGTCCTGCGTCAGGACGAGCTGAATCCGCTTCGCCATAATAATTTGTTCTCAGTTTTCAACTGTTTCCGCACAAATATTCCATTGTACCGGAGAGCAGGCAAATTGGATCATACAGCTTTTGGGGGCGGCAGCAGATGAGCAATTTTTTTGACGAGTTGCGCGATCGCAGATCTGTCGATACAGGTGACATGATCTCCCGGCAAAATATGTACCGTTAATTTGTCTTCTGCCAGCATTCGCCAACTGACCCAGCGATCGGGCGGATCAAGCTCATCTTCCGACAGAAATAATTGCACGGGAAATGCACTGGGGCGGGGACGGTAGCGCTGAGCGATGCGATCGTACTGGGGATAGCGCGAGTCAATGCTTTGTGTCACCGTTTCCAGTATCCCAAACAGAATTCTTCTCAAGACTAATTTGATGCTCCAACTCGCTTTTTTGAAGAAAAGCCAAGCTCGATCGACAAAATTTAGCGATCGTATCTCTATCCCATAAGCATTCCAGCGTGTCAGGAGTTCAAGCAGCAACTGCAATTGGGGAAAGTTGTGGAGCACAGACAACCACTTGGGCAGCGTCACTAAATTGCCAGGCCCAATCAAGCCAAGTAGGGCGACCGATTGCCCTTGAGCATGAAGTTGTTGAGCAATTTCATAGGCGACGATCGCGCCCATCGAGTAGCCCAAAAGGTAATATGGGCCTTCGGGTTGTAATGTCTGCATTTCTCGAATTGCATGGCTTGCCATCTGTTCGAGTGTTGTTTTTCGAGTCATGGCTATTTCTTGAATGCCATAAATGGGCACGCGCGGATCGAGCTGTGCCCGTAAGCCCTCACATACTCGAAAGGTTCCCAGTGCTCCTGGAATGCAAAATAATGGCGATCGCCCTGGTTCTCCTGCCTGAAATCGAATCAGATCGGTTGACAAATCAGGAGGTTCACCTGCGATCGCGGTTGCTAATTGCCGAATCGTCGGTGCTTGATAGAGCAGTGACATTGATACGGATTTGCCTACAACCTGCTCGATTTTTGCTGCCAACCGCAGCATCAAGAGCGAATGTCCGCCTAGATCAAAGAAGTCATCATCTAATCCAATCGGTTCAACCTGCAACGCCTCTTGCCAAATTTGAGCCAGTTGACGCTCTAGTTTCGTTTCTGGTAGAGCAATCTCTCTGGTCGGCACTGACGGTGCAATTTTTAGCAGTGCTTTGCGATCGACTTTCCCGTTTGGGGTCATTGGAAAAGTTTCTAATTCCACAAACGCACTCGGAATCATGTAGCTCGGAAGTCTTTGCTTTAAGAACTGCTGCAATTGCGTAGGTTCAACACAGGCTTGAGGAATCACATAAGCGATGAGTTGCTGATTTTGGGCAAGCACGATCGCAGTGGTGATTGCAGGATGTTGCGTGAGTTGAAATTCGACTTCTCCTAGCTCAATCCGAAATCCTCGAATCTTGATCTGATCATCATTTCTGCCTAAATATTCAAGCTTGCCGTCTTCGCGGTATCGAACTAAGTCGCCTGTTCGATACAGTCGAGTTTTCGGCAGTCCGGGAAACTGATGTTCGATAAATCTTTCTCTGGTCTGTTCAGGACGACGCAGATAGCCACGCCCAACGCCTACTCCTCCAATCCACAGTTCTCCAGTGACTCCGATGGGAACGGGCTGCATCTGCGCATCTAAAACATAAGTTTGAGTATTCGCGATCGCACTACCGATCGAGAGTTCCGCTTGGTCGAATCCGGATCGAATTGGATCGTAAAGTGTGGCAATCACCGTTGCTTCCGTTGGTCCATAGGTATTGATCCAGCGGGGATGCTGCCCAACTTTTTCGAGCCAAGTCAGATACGTCGATCGTGAGGCTTTCTCTCCACCGACAACGACTAATCGAACGGTAGACGTTAAGTGCAAATTCAGTTCTGCCAGCGCATAGACAATTTGATGCCACAGTGCAGTCGGGAGATTGAGGACAGTAATTTGATAAGTTTCAATGAATTGCAGAAACTGTTGGGTCGAAAGCAGACAATCAGGAGATCTGAGAACTAACCTTGCACCGCACATTAAGGTGGGAAAGATTTCTTCGATCGCAATATCAAAACTCAACGCAGAAGCTTGTAAAACTCGATCGGTTTCCCTCAACTCATATTCTTGGATCACTGCGAAATGATGGTTGATCATACTCTGATGCTCAATCATTACGCCTTTCGGTCTTCCGGTCGAGCCTGAAGTGTAAATAATATAAGCTAAATTGTTGGGCTTGACGTTGCTCGGAATTGTTTCTGAACTGAACGATCGAATTTCGTCCTGTGCAATCTCGACATCAATGACAGGCGAATCGATTTCAGTCATTGAATTTTGCTGCGTTAAGAGCAGTGTCACTTGAGCATCTGAAATCAGTAAGGCTAAACGCTCTTTCGGATAGGTTGGATCAAGTGGAACAAACGCCCCGCCTGCTTTGAGAATGGCGAGAATTCCCACAATAAAGTCAATCGATCGCGGCATACAAATGCCAACTAAACTTTCAGACTGAACACCTTTTGCTTGTAAGTAACGGGCAAGCTGATTCGATCTCTGTTCGAGTTCCTGATAAGTTATCTGGTCTTGACCAAACTCGATCGCGATCGCATTCGGTGTCTTTGCAGCCTGAACTGAGATGAATTCATGCACACAACCTGATGGAAAAGACTGTGCCGTTGCATTCCACTCTACAAGCAGTCGATGCTGTTCCTGCACGGGCAAGATTGCAAGGTGAGAAATCCGTTCTTGGGGATTGTGAATGATGCTTTCGAGCAATGTCTCAAACTGCTGAGCCATGCGCGCGATCGTGCTGTCCTCAAACCGATTGGCATTGTATTGCCAAACAACATTAAAGCGATCGCCTGCCTCGACCACTTGCAAATCGAGATCAAAGGTTGCTCCACCTTGATGCTCTAGTAAATACGGTTCGAGGTGCAACCCCTCACCGAGTTGATTCAACCAACGATGCTTCTGCCAAGTAAACGTCACCGAGAACAACTCTTCCCGCTGCTGTTTGACGAGCTCTTGAAACGGCATATCCTGATGAGCTTGTACCTCGGTGACACGTTGATGTACCTGCTGCAAAAGCCTGTCAAATGATAGTTTTCCTTGTATGGGCACTCTCAAAGGAAGCATATTTGAGAAGTACCCGATCATCCCTCGAAATTGCTCCTCGCCCCAACGTCCTGCCATCGCAGTCCCGATCGTTAAATCAGTTAGCTCTGTATAGCGATAAAGCAGCACTAGAAAAGCAGTCAATACAACTCGATAGAGGCTATACCCTTGAGCCTGAGCCAGAGATTTCAGGGCTTGAACGAGTTGCTGAGGCATCGGAAACGACTGAATGCCGCTTTGCTCAGTCTGTAGAATACGGGGCTTACTCGGCAGATCAAGTTGAGGTCGATCGCCTGCAAGTTGATGTTGCCAGAAGTCAAGTAAGTCTTTTGCGCGATCGCTTCTCAGCAGTTCCGTCTGCCACTGAACATAGTCAGCATAATCAAACTGTTGCTTCTGCAAAGGTTGCGCATGATAAAGTTGCTGCCATTCCTGAATCAACAGATCAAATGTCCACATGTCTCCTGCAATGTGGTGCATCGTGATCACTTGAATCTGTTCTTGCGGGCTGCATTCAAACAGGCTGACTCGAATCGCGGGTTCTGTTTCGAGTCGAAAGGATTTTGTAGTTTCAGCTAAGATCTGGCGCTTTAAGGTGGACGCTCTCCAGTCAGAAGCCTGGATGTACCGTAGAGGAATTCTGCCTGGAGCAATGATACGTAGGGGTTGCCCTTTAAGGTCGAGGTAGCGCGATCGCAAAATTGCATGTGCCTCAAAAAGCTGCTGCCAAGCCTGTTGCCAAGCATTGAAATCAAACTCGCCTCGAATGCGAACGGTTTGATAAATGTTGTACGCACTGCTTTCAGGAGCGAGTTGGTACAGAAACCAGAGTCCTTGTTGCTGCTGCGAGAGCGGATACCCAGATGAAACTTGGGTCGATGAATCGGCTACAGTCAAACTTTGCATATCTTATGTGGGCAGGTCAATTCAAGGATGGTTTCCAGGCTGCACATCACACTGAGCGCTCTCACAAATCTGCACGATACACACATGAGACTGCTCCTCATCCAAAACGATAGGAGACTTCTTTGCGAACGTGAATTGATTAAAAACTTGCGTATGCCCTAGGTGTGAATGCTTGCCCCTGGTAGACTGGCATACCCTGATAATGTGAAACCCCAATCTGTTGACAGCGAAGCTCAATGAAATGAGGAATCTAATTATTGGGGATCATAACAAGATTGTAATTTCCTCGTCCATAGTATTAACAAAGTGTCTGTTTCTACTAAATTGAGTCTTCGTGCAGCTGAGCTTTTGGCTCAGTAAAACGATCAAAGCAGGTCGGTCACAGCCTAGACGAATCCCTCAATCCCTCTAGATAAAAGGGGGATAGCCAGTTCCATCTTGAACAATTTAAATTTCTTATGATATTGAAAGTCTAGACTCAATGCATTGCAATATACTGTCGAGTAAGAGGTGCACTTCCTTGAGCAACAAAAGTCTGAAATCTGAAAAGAAATTTGAAAAGATTGTTGTTGAAATTGCTAAGAAGAGATGCTATTCTAATTAAGCGCCGAAACGCGCGGGCATAGTTTAGTGGTAAAACACCTGCCTTCCAAGCAGGATATCCGGGTTCGATTCCCGGTGCCCGCTTTTGCAAGTTAGAAGCTTCTGAGTGACTCAGAAGCTTTTGTTGCGTTTAAATCACGTCTCGTATTTTTGTAATGATAATTGTTCTCATTCTCTGTGTTAGAATCACCTAGCTTTTAGCGAAAGGAGAAAATAGATGTCCCTAGATGTGAGTGCAGAATTGGTGCAACAGGCGGAAATGGATACGATCGACGAATCTGCTTTTGTTGAAACGATTCGTCAGTCATTGCCCTACGCTTGGGGAATCGTTGAAACACTGGTCAAGGAGATCGAAGCAGAAAACCTAGGCTGGTCAAATCATGCGATCGCGCCGCCCAACGAGCAGGCGCGAGGACAATTGTTACGCATGGTCGGAGGGGATGCAATTCGGGGCGCAGTCGAATCGCATTTCAATATCAAGCTTGCCTTTCAAAACTGTCACAACTTGGCTGTGTTTCGCCGCGATCGCGATACAGCGACTGCCTATGCAGAATTCACCTCAATTCGCAGTCAGATTTTGAATCAAACTCCTGAACTGAAGGATTGCTAAACCACATGCTAAACCTGAAAAAGCAAGGAATGCCCGTCACGATGATTACGGAATTCCTAGGCAGCAGTAAAACAACTTTGCTAAATCAAAATTTTAGGCATTCCTAGATGAGCAGCAAATTCAGCAAAACCTGACACAATGCTGCTATGAATTGCAGATTGCAACGTGACTAATTGCGCTGATTGTCTTCCATTACGAATCCTGCACCACTGCCTGGAACGCGCCAGTCTTCATTCTCTCCACCGACAATCACTCGATCAAGGGTGACGAAATCCTTGCTCAGTTGGCGGAGAGAATTGAGCAAAATGTCTATCGCGATCGCATCACTGGTTCCGAGATCAAACCAGCAGCGTCCCCAATTGCCCTCATATTCAAAATCGCTCATATTGTGCATGACTGCCATCATGCTGTTATCTGCAATACTTTCGTCGTAGGGCATATAGCTGACTTCTAGCCCGACATCTTGGACTTGCAGATTTTCCGCATTAAAACCGCCCAGTTTTCCGAGGAAAAACCAGGAACTAAACGTCTCTTCTACATACTGCTTCTCCATTTCAGAAGGCACAGTATTAAACTCAATCCAGATCCAGACGTTAAACGGATCAAATTCTCGAAACTCAACACGCATAAAAGATTCAGAATTCAGGCAGGGTAAAAGTTGAACTGCCTGAATGCCAAAATTCATTCTAGCGTCCGCTCAGGCGTTGTTGAACTCGGTTGAATTCTCGCTGAATCTGGTTTGCCGTGGCTGGCGGAAGCTGAGCCTTTTTATTCAAGGCTTTCTGGAATAAAGGCACGCTTTCATTTAAGCGCTCCTGCCGCACAAAAATTTGCGCTTTCAGATAGCTCAATTCAGGATTATCCGGAGCCGCTGCGATCGCACGATCGATCGCCTGCATTGCCTTATCAAACTGCTTGAGATCTCGATATCCCACTGCTAAACCGCGATCGGCAACATAACGCGGTTGGGCAGTTTGTTCGAGTCGAGCGATCGCATCTTTTGGACTGGATAACGGCAAACTCAAATTCGTTGCTAGTGCCAAATCGATCATGCCTTTGACCAGATTTAACTCAGGATCTTTGGCATCAATGCGTTCTGCTGCGTCTAAATACCCAAATGCCTGCTGAAGACTACCCAGAATTCTCGGAACACCGTTGACTGTGCCTTCTGTTGCAGCAATATAACCGCCATCTAGAATTGTGCCTGCTGCCATGTAGAGATTGCCTCGCAGCGGGTCAGATTTCAGTAATGCCTGTGCAACGGTGCGAGTTTGATCTGCATTTGCCTTAAATTCACTGAGCAAAGCTTGTTTACGTCCCGCATTCGATTCGCCTTGAAAATTCATGTACGCAATCATCGCTTTCATTGCGAAAGCAAGCGGCTCATTTGCATCTGCCTGACTGAGAATTTTCTGTGCTTCGGTGTAATTGCCTTTCTCAAACATTGCCCGAAACGCCGATTCTGTTTGCGTGCTAATGGCGCGGGGATTGGTTGTTCTAAACGGATCTTTCGCGAGCGACGGACTCGCTAACATTCCCATCATTAATGCTGCTGCACTTAGACTTTGAGCCAGCCGACTCGATACCCACTTCACCATAACCATATGTTTGATTTCTCGATGCAATCAGAGCTTTAACTGACGATCTTATGCGATCGCAAGTTCCACGCAAGTTCCACAGGTAGCATTCCACAACTGCGTAGTTTAGGCGCTTGTCCTTTCACTGATTTGCCACAATAGAGACAGCCATCCGGAAAACCCTGAACTTGGGTAAACTATGCGGAGAGCCTTGCCCCTTAACTGTCTGAATTCATGCTTTATCTGCGCGACTTGTCTTATCATCCGACGGCTACTCCCGAACCGATTTTGAAATCGATCAATCTAGAAGTTGCGCCTCAGCAATGCAGTTTGATTGTTGGTCCAAGCGGTTCTGGAAAAAGTACGCTGCTAGAGATTTTGGCAGGATTGGCAGAGCATACGAGCGGAGAAATTGTCTGGCGTGAACAAGAATTGAATTTTCTGAATATGCAACAACTCTGTGGACTGGTGTTTCAGTTTCCAGAGCGCCATTTTTGCGGCGGCACGATTTTAGAAGAATTGCGGTTGGGACATCCGGAATTGAGTTCCGATCGCATTCACGAAGCTCTGCAAGAAGTCAGCTTAGATCATCTTCCCCTTTCGACGGCTCCTCATGCGTTGAGCGGTGGACAACAGCGCAGGCTTGCCTTGGCGGTACAACTGATTCGTCAGCCGAGTATTTTGTTACTCGACGAACCGACTGCGGGACTCGATTGGTCGATTCGGCGACAGTTGGTGCGATTATTAGCAAAGCTCAAAACGCATTGGAGTTTGCTTGTGGTTTCGCATGATGCTGGCGATATGCTAGAAATTGCCGATCGCTGTTGGACATTGAAACACGGGGAACTGAAAGAAGTTTCGCCGCAGGATCTCGTTGATCAGAAATTGGAGCGGGTGGGATGTTAGTTGCAACGCTGCCAGAGTTCGCTGATCTGTGGCAATCGACTTTGAATTGGTGTCCGAGTGAGCAGGAGCGATCGCAGTTCCAAGCCTTTTATGAATTAATTCTTCAGGGCAATCAACAGCAAAACCTGACTCGCATCACAGAGCCGTCTGACTTTTGGGAAAAGCATCTTTGGGATTCACTGAGAGGCGTTTTCCCGAAAGTGACGCAATCGCGTTTAAGCGCGATCGATATTGGGACAGGAGCCGGATTTCCAGGCATTCCGATGGCGATCGCTCGTCCGAGTTGGAATGTTACCTTGCTTGATTCCACCCGCAAAAAGATCAATTTTCTCCAGGATGCGAGTCGCTCCTTAGGATTAACCAATGTGCGATTGCTCAGCGATCGAGTAGAACAGATTGGACAATCTGCTGGACATCGGGAAGCTTACCAACTCGCAACCATTCGCGCAGTGGCAGCCGCTCCTGTCTGTGCAGAATATGCGTTGCCTCTGTTGAAAGTCGGTGGCTTGGCAGTGCTTTATCGAGGTCAATGGACAGAAGAAGAAGCGATCGCGCTCGATCAGGCGGTGCAGCAATTGGGTGGAGCAGTGGAAGAGTGTGATCGCTTTGAAACACCTTTGACTCAAGGCGTTCGACATTGTTTATATATTCGCAAAACCGAGCCAACTCCGAGAGAATTTCCAAGAGCGATCGGGATTCCGACTCAAACACCGCTCTAACGCAAGACCTGAAGAATATGATCAAGCGTTATCTCCGAAGCCTCCTGTGATAACGCTTGAATTGCAGCAGCTTTGGCGATGGCTTGAATCTCTCCGCCCGTCAAACGATGCTGCTTTGCTAAAGTTTGCCAATCGAATTCTGACAGCGGCGTTTCTGCCGGAAATGCTTGTTTCCACAATTGCACACGAGCCATCGCATCAGGTTTCGGCAATTCGATCGTGAATTGAAAGCGCGATCGCAATGCAATTGGCACCGCGATCCGATGCCTGACACTAAAGCAGGTAAAAGTTCGACGAGAATTGATTAATTCAATTACTTTCTCGATTGGAGCAGAGCGCTTCAGCCAACGCTCAGCCGATTTAATTAATAACACCATCGGTGGTTCAGCGATTAAATCCTCAATCAGCGCAGCAGGGTGATCCACGATCGCTAAATCAATTTCAGTGAGTGGCATTTCTAATTGCTGAGCGATCCACTGTACCGAGAGCGTTTTACCCGTTCCAGGTGCACCAATGAATAAAGCATTGACACCCGGCAATTGTCGAAATCCCCAAGCCTTTAACTGCGGCGTGAACTGAATTTGATTACAGATTTGCTGCAACTGTTCTAAAACTGGATCGGGAAGCACTAAATCGATCGGCGTGCGAGGCACGGATCGCGCAAAGACATCAGAGACTTGAGGCTCTAATAACTCTTCTAATTCCATAAAATCTGCTGCGTCTGACAGCAAGTAATTGACGCACGCTTCTGAGAGCTTCAGAGATCGCATTAAAAAAAGTTGATCGGGTTCTTCGACCGTCATCAATCCCGATTGGATCAGCCGACTGGAACTGAGAAAGCTCGATCGCGCAATTCGCCACTCGGCATCCGTTCGACAAAGTAGGCGCAACACTAAATCGATCGTTGGTCGTTCTGGTGTATCTTCTCCTGTCTGCAAATACCCATACATTTGCGCGTATCGACGATGCACTTCTGGGGCAAGCGCAATCAAAATCGCATTCTTTTCAAACGGATTGAGTTCTAAGCGATCGCATAATATCGGTAAAGCTAACCCGATTCCTTTTTGCCAACTCGCTTGAATTCTCGCGTCTAATTGTTGTTGATAGCTTGCAGTGGGTGCAGATTTGCGTCGGTCTGCTGGAGAGTCAGAAGCGATGACTTCCTCAAAATTTACAACTCCTTTCCACCAATGACTCGTGACGCGATCTGCTTTCGTCTGCGAGATGCGCTCAATCGTTTTTGTGTCTTTGCGTTGTCGTGCGACTGCGGTTAAAAGCAATCGTTCTAGCCAATTTAATTCAACTTTGAGATACGCCCAATTATCAAGAAAAGGTTCAGCACGCATGAAACATCACAGCCATCGAGTGCCGTGATCGTACTCTACTTCACTTGAGGCGATGCAAAAATTCGATCGCGAGTCCATCCGTATCAGAAATAAATGCCACTTCGTAAACGCGATCGCCAATCATTTGCTGAGTCGGCTCCAAGAGCACATTCAATGCTTGATCTTGCTCGGCTAACTTTTCTGTTAACGCCTCAATCCACTGCGGCAGATCATCTGCCAGTTCAGTCACTTCAAATGACAGATGATAATATCCCGTGTAATGCTCGTCATGAAACGCATCAGGCGCAGGTTTCGGCTCTGGAATTTGCAGTAGCTCAATCCTTCCACCCAAACCTTCCATCCAACACGCCAACGTGAAGCCGGTCTGGAACCGTTCAGCAACAGTGAACCCAAGCTGCTCATAAAACGCGATCGCGCGAAAAATGTCAGCCGTTCTAATCGAAACGTGATGCATGAGACAAAGTGTTACTCATGATGTTACTCATGAGACAAAGTGTTATTCAAACAGGCGGAAATAAGGATACCGGACAGGTGCGCCAGGTTCTTTTTCCAAATCAAAGTTAATCACGTCCCAACAGGGATCATCTTTTGGATCAGGACTAAATTCGACTGGAAGCCCATAGAGTCGAGGTTTTGGCGAATCAGCTTGTCCCCGCCAAGGTGTACTGCGTTCTAGATAGGTGCTAATCAATTCTTTGTATCGCTGAGCAATAATCACGCGAGTCGCGCGATAGCCCTGCGTATAGAGTCGATCGAGCGCTTCGTGAATCTCAAACCGGATGCCATCGGGATGCGTATGCTGGCGATACCATTCTTCGTTCCAAAGTCGCCAATGCCGCCCGGACTGCAAATGGATTAACTCACCCGTCTTCGGATTTGCTTCAAATGCGCCATGTCGCGGACACAGGTAGGTATCAGTCAGTGTCAGAGCCGGAATCGTTTGGCGGCAGTGGGGACACTGAATTTCAGGGCCGAAAATTGGATATTGAAAACTGGGATTAATCATGAAGTACGGGCACTCAAATCATTTCGTATTTGCGAGGCGCGATCGTGAAATTATTATAACTGGCGTTGATTGCACGTTGTTTGCACGTTTATAGAATCATTATCACCGTGAATTCGCTGGAAATGTCATTTCTTTTTACCCCAAATTTCTGGAATCCCCCTGATCTGTCGCTGGCTGCGTTTGTGGCTCCCAATGCGACAGTCCTGGGCAATGTCGAAATCGCTACAGGCGTAAGCATTTGGTATAACGCAGTTGTGCGTGCGGATATCGAGCGGATCAGCTTGGGCGCGAGTACAAATATTCAAGATGGCGCGATTTTGCATGGTGATCCCGGTCAGATCACCCTTTTAGAAGAGTTTGTCACTGTTGGACATCGGGCAGTGATTCACAGTGCCCACATTGAGCGAGGCTGTTTGATCGGCATTGGCGCGATCGTACTGGATGGGGTTCGAGTCGGAGCAGGAAGTATCATCGGAGCGGGATCAGTTGTAACCAAGGATATTCCTCCGCGATCGCTTGTAGTAGGCGTGCCCGGAAAACCGATTCGCGAGCTGAGCGATCAAGAAGTCGAACACCTAATCGAACATGCTCAGAAGTACGAAAAACTCGCCTATGTTCACGCAAATCGGGGCACAGATCTCGGTTTTTATGAACAAATGTAAATTACCTGAGAGAACTGCTTTGAAAGCTGGACTAAATGCGCTAAAAATTTACATATAACAATATTGAAACATTTGATTACGCGAGAGCAATACTATGGACCTTCGCATCCTGATCGTGTTATTTCCGATTATCTTGGCTGGCGGTTGGGCAGTAACGCGGATTCTTCCGTATGCTTTACAACAAGTGAAAGGTTTCTTGGCTAAGTAGACTGAATTTTTGCCCACAGTTTGCAGCCGACCCTTCTTTTACTAGGAGGGTCGGTTTTGTTATGCGTTCCTTGCTAAGCTTATCGATCGATGAAATCAACGGTGATTGAATGCTCGACGAACAAGCGAAAAAAGCAATGCTCCTGAAAATTCCACATGGACTCTATGTCTGTGGCGTGAAAGATGGAGACGAAGTGAATGGGTTTACCGCAAGTTGGGTGATGCAAGGTTCGTTTAAGCCCCCTTTAGTGGTGAATTGCGTCAAAAGTGATTCTGGCTCGAACCAGATGATCCGCAAGAGTGGTGTGTTTGCGTTGAGCTTCCTAGAAGCCGGGCAGAAAGATCTCGCGCAGAAGTTTTTCAAGCCACAGCGCCGAGTGGGCAACAAATTTGAAGATGTGGAATTTTATCTCGGCGAAACGGGGTGTCCGATTATTTCTGACTCTCTCGGCTATGTGGAATGCCGGGTTGTCGGAACCGTTGATCATGGAGATCACACCGTTTTTGTGGGCGAAGTGATCGCAGCCGGGGTGCATCGAGAGGGAGCGGCTTTGAATTTGGCGGATACGGGTTGGCAATATGGCGGTTGATTGAGGTGAGGAGTGGGGAGTAGGGAGTAAAGAGAGTTGTATTGCTTTTTTGGGCACTTGCAGAAGAACTTCCCCACTCTCCACCTAGATCGGACTTCCGTACCTCTCAGAATCGTCGCAAACTGAAACACTTAAGTAGATAATGAAGTGTCTACTTTGCCAATTTGGCACGAAATTCTCGACATGATAGACCTGAACTTTCCGGATCAACTTAGCCCGCAAACATTTCTGGTGCTGCTCGTTTTAGTAGCTTTGGAATGTGTGCTTTCGGCTGATAATGCGATCGCACTTGCAGCCTTGACTCAGGGATTGCAAAATCTCAAGTTGGAGCGTCAAGCTTTAAACATTGGCTTGGTCTTTGCCTATGTTTTGCGGATGTCGCTGATTTTGGCTGCGTCTTGGGTGATTGGCTACTGGCAGTTTGAGTTGGCGGGAGCGCTCTATCTGTTGTGGTTGGTATTTCAGTATTTCACGTCTCAAGAAGATGAGGAACACGCGCATCATGGGCCGCGCTTTACTTCACTTTGGCAGGCGATTCCGTTGATTGCGTTGACGGATTTAGCCTTTTCGCTTGACAGTGTGACTACTGCGATCGCGGTTTCTCAAGAGACTTGGCTGATTCTGCTCGGTGGCACGATCGGGATTGTGGCACTGCGATTTATGGCAGGCTTGTTTATTGGTTGGCTGGAAGAATTCACGCATTTGGAAGATGCAGGCTATATCACAGTTTCGTTTGTGGGCATTCGCTTGCTTCTGCGGGTGGTGAACGATCAGCTTGTCCCACCGGAATGGTTGATGATTACACTCGTCGCGCTCGTCTTTGCTTGGGGATTTTCCAAACGGAATCCGGATGTTGTTGAATCGCTACCTGAACCTGAAAAAGTAGAAGCGAAAGTAGAAGCCATTTCGGAAACTGAATAGCCTGCACGAGTCCGCACGAGTTGAAACCCCGTGATCGTCGGACAAAGTCTCTGAAGAGACTGTCTTTCTGAGCCATTGGCTAGGTTCGGGAGTCCCTTGAGGGAGTTCGCACAGTTAGTACCGGGTTTTGAATCCGGTGCGGGACAGAAACGCAGTCAAGATGATATTCAAGCGTTTTGTCTGTTAACCAGATCTCACAACTCCGGGCTTGGCCAAGCCCGGAGTTTTTGATTTAGGGAATGTAGCTTTGAATCACTCTGGCTGCACCTCGATACTGAGCGAAGTAAGTCTGGCTCACTCGATCGCCCTCTGCCGAAAGCACATCAATTCCAATTCCATTACGCCCCTGATCTTTACCAGAACTGTGAATATAGCGCTGCTCACCCAAGTAAAGCCCAACATGCGTCGCTTTCTCAGGCGTTCCAAAGAAGACTAAATCTCCTGGAATCAAATCTTCAACAGGTTGCAGAAACGCCTCTTGTTGATAAGCATCTCTGGGTAAGCGAATGCCAACCGAAGCAAAAGCAGCTTGCATTAATCCTGAACAATCGTAATTTGGAGCAACAGTTCCACCCCAAAGATACTCATTGGGTACAGCCATTGCTGCTTGAGTAAAGGCAATCACTTCAGGAATACAATCTCGGATTTCCCCTTCTGTCCAAACGGGGGCTTGATAGGGCGTTTCAACGGCTTCTAAAAATTGTAAATCATTCGGATCGAGCCACCCTGGATACTCATCCTCACAGGTCATGACTTTGAGCGGTGATTCCGACAAAATTTGCAGGTAACGACCTTGAGCCGCTTGAGTTGCCAGACGCGTTAAATCTGGTGAATCGTAGAGATTGAGATTCGCGATCGTGCGATATTGCATAAGACGAAAATTTCACTGACTATGACTTTCTTCCACAAAGACGAACGGTTAGAAACATTGGGCGATCGCGTATTGCAAGCGACTTGGGCAGCATTTCCGACGCTTGCTCCCAACCAGATCGCAATCACTTGGATTGTGTATGACTCGCCTGTGTTCGTCAATACTGGCGGTGCAATTCGTCCTGAAGAATTTTGGCAGCGCTCTCCTAGAGGATTTGCCTATCGGGGCGTTGAGAATATTTATCCGGCAAGCGTCGTCAAATTATTCTACTTAGTCGCAGCCCATGAATGGTTAGAACGAGGCATGATCCCATCGTCTGCGGAACTCGATCGAGCCATGCGCGATATGATCGTCGATTCCAGCAATGATGCGACCGGATTAGTCGTCGATGTGCTGAGTGGGACGACAGGCGGTCCTGAATTACCTGCTGCACCCTTTGAAACCTGGAAATATCAGCGCAATATTGTTAATCGCTATTTGCAATCGCTGAATTGGTCGGAGTTCACGACGATTAATGTGAATCAGAAGACGTGGTGTGATGGTCCTTATGGACGAGAAAGAGCCTTTTACGGCGAGAATTTTGAGAATCGGAATATGTTAACGACGATCGCGTCTGCACGGTTGTTGCATAGTATTGTGGGCGGTGTTGCTGTCACAGCAGAACGATCGCAACAAATGATGGATCTGCTGAAGCGATCGCTCAATCCTGCTGATCTCGAAGCTGATCCGGAAAATCAAGTCGTTGGATTTATTGGTGGCGGTGTGCCTCAAAATGCTGGAGTGTGGTCAAAAGCAGGCTTGATGAGCCGAGTGCGTCATGATGCTGCTTATGTAGAAGTTCCAAGCTTGCAGCCTTATTTATTGGTCGTCTTTACCGAAGGCACAGCCCATAGCAATAATGAAGAGATTGTGCCGTTTGTGGCTCGCCAAGTGACAGAAGCCATGCAAGAGATTTAGAGACAGTCTTGCCCGTAAAAGGTCGCTTTACCGTCGTCTGTGGATCGTTCGCAAGATACGCCTTGATTGCGCCAGAGTTGGAACTGATGCCACAGTTGAGGTGTCGTTTGCATGCCGACAATTAGACAGCCAGTAGCGACGGAAACACCCATCATCATTTGATTGAGTCGAATCATGCAAAGGATCAAAAAAGAACTCAGAACATCGTAACTGAGCGATCGAGACTCCCGTCATCGTTGATTTCACTTGTTCCTGTCACTGGCTACTTTGCAGGTTGTCGGGCAGACAGATCTAATTTGGCTCGGAGTTCATCTTTAATTCGATTCAGAATCGAATCTTCGTCTAATGAGGAGAGAATTTTCGTCACGACCGCTTTCGGGCTTTCTGCACCCCATGAGGCATCATTCGCGAGGTAAACTTTGGCGATTTGACCGATCGCATAAGTCGAAACGCCTGCAACTGCTCCTTGCGTCACTGCAACCGAGAGATAAGGCGCGAGAGATAATCCGCCTGTTGCGGGAGCCGATAAGCCCAGTAGGCTTTTCAGCGAACTGAGTCCTAAATTGGCTAAAAGCTCGCTTGCTGTAATGCCACCCATCGCGATCGCAATTCGTTGCAGCAGTTTAATCGCGCCTTGCTGCGTCATGCTAATCCCATAGAGTTTTGACAAACTCATAATCATCGCCACATCGATCGCGGCACTGCTAATTAAATCGAGAACCATGACTGGATTAACTGCCGTGGCGATCGCTTTCGTCATGACGCCATTCCAGATCGTGCGATTTGCCGTCTGCTCACGAATGTCGAGTTTTCGTTGGAGTAAGCGATCGTTGATCTGATCGGCAAATAACATCGAATTTAAGGCAACCAGAGATTTCCCCTCTCGATGCAAGACTTCTAGAATTTTGAGTTTGAGATCTTGAACCTGCGGATCAAGTCGGATCATCTGTGCCGACATCCGACCATCAGGACGTTTCACCGCACGAGCGACCATGGGAGAAGCCGCAGCCATGACAATCTCATCCGGTGAAAGCAATTCTTTGACGCGCTCATCTCGGATTTTTTGATAAATACTCATACGATCGGCATCGGGATACTGATCGATCTTGTTAAACACCAAAATCATGGGCTTCCCAAAATTCCGCAGTTCAGAAAGTGCCTGAAATTCGACTTTTGTAATATCGCCTGACACAATAAACAGCAAAAGATCGGCTTGCTGAGCCGCCTGACGCGCTAGCGCCTCTCTCGCTTCACCCTGCACTTCATCGATGCCGGGTGTGTCAATCAGTTCGATCTGAGAGCGATTTACGCTTGGAAGCGTCACGCGCAGAATCTCTTGATCACTGCCCGCGATCGCTTCACTTTCAATACTCCAATTCGCGGACTGCTGCGATCGAGTCACACCATGAATCGCGCCCGTTTCAAAAATCTGTTGCCCCAGTAGAGCATTCAGGAGCGAGGACTTGCCACGCCCGACCATACCAAAAGCTGCGATTTGAACGACGAGTCGATCAAGCTTTTCGAGCATCGTCTCTAGTCCGTGAATTTCTGACTCCAAACCCGATCGCTCTTGGGCGGTTAAATCTAGATTCTCAACTAACTCGCGTAGCGTTGCTTGAGCCTGTCGATAATTTAACTCGGTCTGGATCTGATCAAAGCCTGAAATCGCTTCGTCTAGTTCCTGATCCAAAGATTTGCCCGTATCGGAAATGGAGTCAGTCATAAATTCACAGAGAAGTATCCTCACTTCTCTCCATCCTAGCAACGCCGTTTAGAAACGAACTTTGCCCATTAAAAATCGATTCTCAAAAGCAAGAATCGACCCCGGTCTTTAGCGGTAACGGCGATTACGGCGAGCCACGATCGCTTTGCGCTTGCGCTTTTCGAGCGGAGTTTCAAAATGACGGTGAGATCTGAGATCTGCTAAGATCCCTGCCTTTGAGACTTGGCGCTTAAAGCGGCGCAACGCTGAATCAATGCCTTCGTTTTCTCCTAAAACCACTTGGGTCATGCTGTTCCTCCAGTAGAATAATTCTTGAAAGTGATGGTTCTTTTTTGAACGGACTCAGACGAAAAATGACTGTCCACACCAGAGTATGCACAGCATCCGACAGAATGAGTTACCTACCATTGAGCAGGTTAACACAAATTCTCGTCTTCAGCGCACGAGTTGATGAACAAGACATAAATTTAAATCGCTGAAGTTCGTACTCAGTGCCAATTGTAAGTTTTCCATTGCCGCGACCAGCCATTGAACGCGATCGCGGCTGTAGCCTTCATAGTGATGGAATAACACTGAAAATCGCTTTTCGAGATAAGGTTTGACGCGCTGACAGAGTAAAACAATTTGCAGCAGCAGACGAGTTGTTGCAGTTGCGCCCAGATTGGAGAGCAGATCGATGAAGACAAAATGCTGCGGTTGCTGCAGACTGTCAATGACGAGGAAATTCAGCAATTGGCTACAAGTCCGCGTCATCAGAAAATCGCTCAGCGGCTGGTTTTCACTTTCTGAATAGGTCTGTTTGAGAAACTGCCCAAGTTGTTGATTGAAGTGACGATTTCCATAAGCTGGATTGACTGCATCAGTCAGATAGTGGTACAGGTCAGCTTTGAAATGCTTGTAGGATTTGGCTTGCTGACAGTGCACGGAAAACCGCTTCGCAACGTCTTTACAGGTATAGTTTCCGTCAATTTTCCCCGTGAATTGATGTAACGCTGAACTGAGCGATCGATCATCTAACAACGTTGGATTTTCGACGGGATGAATCACGCGGTTGCTCGATGCTCGACGCACTTGGTACGTGACATATTTGGATAAATCTAGTTCAAACTGCTTCTGGCGTTCGGCTTGAAGCTGGCGAATCGAGGCTTTTTGGACGTTTGGGGTTCCTTCAGTGACAAGACAATGCTCGTAGAGATATGGGTAACGGCGAATTAGGGTTCCGAAAGGTTGCGATTCAGCAGGAGTCAGTTCGGGGAGAAGAACGCTCGATAGCCGTTTCAGGGTCAGGTATTGCTCGGTATGCTGGAAAGCCTGAGTGATTTGTCGTTGTCGATTGATTAAGCGCGATCGCGAAAAATCTCCTGCAATCGGGCGGCTCGGTTTAGACTCGAACAAGCTGATCAGTTCCGCCACTTTTTCGTACTGATGCGGGCGAGATTGCCACCGGTTGATCAAAATGTGACAGCAGCGATTGAGAACGAAGCGGAAATTTTGCGCTGCGCTTGGAGATTGGATTAAGAGATCGACGGTTTTTTGAAGTTCTGGATCAGGATATCCGGTGCCTTCGATAAATAAGAGCCGAAATCTTTCAATCAGGCGATGCGGCGGCTCAGTTTGAACAAGGTGTAAAAGATGATGATAAAGTCGTTCTTCTTCTTGCGAAATGCTGCGACCGTGATAGATTGACCCAGTATTCATAACTTCCGTAGCCCTCAACCCCAGTTTTCAGGAACAAAATGCGTCATGTGATTTTTCAGTAAACTCGACCGGGGCAAGGTCAAAGTATGGTTTATGGTAACGAAATCCGTGAAAGCTCAGTGTAATTTGAGTCACTTCACACGGATTTCATACAGAAATACGGTGTGTGCTTCACATATTTTTTACTACCAGACTTATTGGTTTCTTTCCGGGGTGCTAGATTGTGATCCGGATCAACCTGGTTAATTTATACAGGCTTAAAAAAGAGTGGATGAGATTGTTCAAGAGATGAATTTGTTCTGTGACAGATTTTGTTCTGCTACAACGCATTCAATCGATCCGCCCAATCGAATGCGTTGTGCCATCACACCTAAACTATGACCGGATGGAAGTAGAATGCTAATCCAAGCACTAAATACGCTGCCAGTAATAACGTGCCTTCGAGCCAATTTGATCGCCCATCCGAACTAATCGAGTTCGTAATTAGAACCGCAACGGCAACGGCAACTAATTCAAAAGGATTAAAGTCCAAATCCATCGGCTGACCCATAAACCAGCCTGCAATCACTAGCACTGGAGCCACAAATAGCGCAATCTGCAAACTTGAGCCTACGGCAACTGAGACAGACAGATCCATTTTGTCTTTCATTGCGACTGTGACTGCTGTGGCATGTTCTGCGGCATTTCCCACGATCGGGAGCAAGATGACCCCAGTAAAGAGCGCGGTTAATCCTAATTTTGCGGTTGCTTCTTCCAAGCTATCGACAAGCAGTTCAGACTCGATCGCGACTAGGACGGTACAGACCAAAAGCACGATCGACCACAACACAAGATTGGGCTTTTCGTGCTGTTCTTTGTGGGGCGACTCTGCCTCAGCAGCGCCTTCGTTCTCAGCAACGCCGACATCATAGAGATAAGTATGAGTCTTCATGGAAAAGAGCAAGGTCAGGGCATAGACCGTGATCAGCACGATCGCGACTGCGATCGACAGTTTTTGTAAAACATCTCCTGAAATCCCGGCAGACGTAATATTCATCGCAGTAGGAAGCAGCATCGCGATCACAGCCAAATTCATCGAAGACGCATTCACGCGAGCGACGATCGGTTGAAACTCTTGCTCTTTGTAACGGAGTCCGCCGAGCAACATCGATAAACCCATGACCAGCAGCAGATTCCCGATAATTGAGCCTGTGAGGCTGGCTTTGACCACATCGATCAGCCCTGCATTCAGGGCAACGAGCGCAATAATCAATTCGGTAGCATTGCCAAATGTGGCATTCATCAAGCCACCTAACGTGGGACCGACCACAACAGCGATTTCTTCTGTTGCTGTCCCCATCCAGGCTGCGAGTGGCAAAATTGCAGCAGCAGCAGTGGCGAAAACGATCAGCGATCCCCATTCGAGGTAGTGGGCTGCGATCGAAACCGGGATCATCACCAGTAGCACTGTAAAAATGATGTTTTTGACTGACATTCGGGTTCCAGAATGAGAAATTTCTCTCAATAGGATACTCACGATTCTTCTTCTTTGATCGAGGAATTGAGGGTGGGGAGTGGGGAGATGGGGAGTAGGGAGATGGGGAGAGGTAACGAAGCGTTGAGATTCGTCGCGAAGATGTTAACTCCCGTGCGGGGATCTTAAAAAATTGTGAAATGGAGTGCAAAATGCGGTTGAATCGATACAGATGATTGCAGAATGATGGGTCGCAGCCATTCGATTTGTCGTTCCGCTGTCACATCAGCGTTATCACAATCTAGCTCTGAGCACCCATTTTGGTCAGAATAGACGTTGGTGATGAGTTAGATTGTGTTTTTTTAGGCTTGTTATTGTTGAAGCAGGGAAATTTGCGATCGAGCGCATTCCTGAATCTCTATGCAAGGCTGCCTCCACCTCACTAAGTTTTCTAAGTTTGACCCGTTCTGTTTACGCCCTTGTTCGGATGCAGCGTAAACGCACTTTTAATGTGGAAATTGATTCAATGACTTCATTTGATGTTTCAACTCGTTTGTCTGATGGATCGACGGATCCCCTAGAAACTGCAATTGGGGTTTACGTCACGGTTCACGGTCACTTTTATCAGCCCCCCCGCGAGAATCCTTATCTTGATGCGATCGAGCGGCAACCCAGTGCTGCACCGTTTCACGATTGGAATGAGCGGATTCACTACGAATGCTATCGCCCCAATGCATTTGCCAGAGTGCTAAACGAGTCTGGTGAGTTACTGGGGATCGTCAATAATTTTGAGTATTTGAGCTTTAACATTGGCGCGACGCTGATGAGTTGGATTGAGCGGCATGACGTTGAGGTGTATCAACGGATTGTCGAAGCCGATCGCAAAAGCTGTGAGCGATTGAACGGGCATGGAAATGCGATCGCTCAAGTCTATAACCACATTATTTTGCCCTTGGCAAATGAGCGCGATAAGCGAACTCAGATTCGCTGGGGGAAAGCAGATTTTCGATCGCACTTTGGACGCGATCCCGAAGGCATGTGGTTGGCAGAAACCGCGATCGATTACCCCACCGTCAAAGCCTTAATTGAAGAGGGAATTAAGTTTACGATTCTCGCTCCCTCTCAGGCAGAACGATGTCGAGCGTTCTCCGATGCAGATTGGCAAGAAGTTGGGGGTGGACAGATTGATCCGACCCGTCCTTATCGCTGTTTTCTCAATCCTGGGGATCACAGTTCTCCTTATTTAGATATCTTCTTTTATGACGGTCCCATTTCTCGCGATATGGGATTTGATACCGCGCTGAGTAGTTCGCATCATCTTGCAGGACGCTTAGGACAGGCTGTGCGTGGGGATCATCGTCCGACTCAGTTGATCTCAGTGGCGACCGATGGCGAAACATTTGGACATCACAAAGGCGGAACTGAGAAATGTTTAGCGTATGCGTTTATCGAGGAATTTCCGCGTCGAGATTGGACAGTGACGAATTTCGCACATTATCTCAGTCTTAATCCACCGACTTGGGAAGTGGAATTGAAGCCTGTGACCGCTTGGAGCTGCGCGCATGGCGTCGATCGTTGGCAAGAGAATTGTGGCTGTGGTGGGGGTGGGGAATGGCATCAACACTGGAGACGACCGCTACGAGATTCACTCGATTGGTTGCGGGATCAGTTGATTCGAGTTTACGAAGAAGAAGGCAAAAAGCTGTTTAATGATCCTTGGGCAGCGCGGGATGAATATATTCAAGTGATCCGCGATCGCGGCAACTTATCTAAATTTCTTGCCAAGCATCAGGTTCAGAAATTGGGCAATGGTGAGCGATTAGATGCTGTCCGCTTACTCGAAATGCAGCGACATGCGCTGTTGATGTATACCAGTTGTGGTTGGTTTTTTGAGGAGCTTTCTCGACCAGAAGGAACGCAGATTTTACGCTATGCGGCGCGCGCGTTAGAACTTGCTGGAGATGTGTCTGGGGTTCAGCTTGAGAAAGGATTTACCAAGCGGTTGACATCGGCTCCGAGTAATGTTGACTGTTTCAAAAATGGAGCGGAAGTTTATCGACAGTTAGTGATTCCAGCCCAGATTTCGTTTGAACAAGTGGCGGCACACTATGCGATCAGTTCACTGTTTACGTCTTATGCACGTGAGGAGCGGGTTTACTGCTATACGGCGAATCAGTTAGATTATCAGGCTCAACGGATGGGAGCTGTGACTTTAGCGATCGGGCAGTTGCAATTAACTTCAGAAATTACTCGTGAAAGTCGGCATTTCATTTTTGCGGTGCTGCATCTTTGCGGATGGGATTTTTATTGCTGTATTCAGCCGTTTACTGGACGACGAAGCTATACGCAGGTGAAAGAGCAGGTGTTTGAAACGCTGGCTCAAGGCAGTGCGGCTCAGACGATTCTGAAGATGAATCAGACATTTGGAGAAGCTGCCTACAGTCTGCAAGATCTTTTTGCAGAGGAGCGGCATCGGATGATGCAGTTGCTCAGCCAGGAGACTCTGACGCGGTTGGATCAGCTTTACACACAGGTATATCGCGATAACTATGGAGTGCTCATGGCGTTTCATCGCGATGAATTACCTGTGCCACGAGAGTTGCAGGTTGCAGCAGAAATTGCGATCGGGCATCGCTTGTTGCTAACCCTGCGATCGCTCGAACAAGATATGGATGAGTGGAATGCCAGTCTGATGCATTTGGGGCAGTTGGAAGCGATCTCAACTGAGGCGGCGCATTTACGGTGTCAGATGCAGCAACCGGAAGCCCGCGAGATTTTGCAGCGCTTGATTGAGCGATCGTTGTGGATGGTGCTAAATGAGGCTGATCTGAAAACGGTAGAGCCTCAGATTCGGCGGTTAGAACGGTTGGTAGTGCTGAATGGGCAACTCGGCTTAGGGGTGTCGATCGCGAAGAGCCAAGAAGCGTTTTACCAGTGGTTAAATCACAAGCCTGTACTAAGTTCGGCAATGCGGGAATTAGCAGCAAAGTTTGCGATCGTGGTTTAAGTCTCGCGTACTCGTTCACCACAATGAATCTGATAGGAAGATAGGGAGAAATCTAAGTTTGGGTTCTCCCCACTCCCTACTCCCCACTCTTGGTTAAGCAAACCTTACAATTTGCCGATGCAATACCGTTGTCAAAAAATCGCGTAAATCAGTCAGGGACTCGTTTAGCAGAAAGTCGAAGCCAGTTTCTTACAGCAGGCAGAGCTTTCTCGATCTCGTGATCTCAAGGTATGATTCTTTTTGAACTTCTCGAATTGTCACAGATGGCTTCGCTTCCAGACTATCGCCCGAAACAACTCTCGCTCGGTCCTTTAGAAGCTGAGATTCTTCGCATCGTTTGGGAACTTGAAACGGTGACTGTGAAGGATGTTCACGATCGCATTTTGACCGATCCTGATCGCGAACTTGCCTACACTTCAGTGACAACCGTTCTCAATCGATTAGTGAAGAAAGGCTGGCTTGCCTGCAATAAACAGAATCGCTCGTTCACTTGGACGGCGATCGTGTCTCAATCTGAGGCAAAAGCGCTGCAAGCGATGGAACAATTAAATCAGTTTCTAGCCGTAACGAATCCAGATATTGTGGCAGCGTTTGCGGATAGTTTGGATCAAGCGAGTTGCGATCAGCTAGACGCGATCGCACAACGGCTGAAAGCGGCTCGTCAAAAACGGGAGGAACGATAATGCATTTGATGTTGCTACTCGTTGCGCTCAGTTTGGCGATCGCGGTTCGATGGGCTTGGCGCGCTCGAACGGAAAGCTGGAATACCCGCTGGCAGACGACACTAGGTGCCTTTCTGTTTCCGCCTTTGTTGTTGATTACAAGTGCGATCGCGATTCTGTGTATGGGACCGCGCGGTCAGATGATGCGCTGGCACGAAGGATGGGGAAGTTATGGAATTGCGATCGGGTTTCTCATGGTAGCCGTTTTTCTCTTTGCTCAGTTAGCTTGGCAAGCTCGGAAATCGTTTCAGCAAGTGAAGCAAATGCCAGAAGAAACGGTTTTAGAAATACCCGTTCGATTACTAGAGCATTCGACACCGTACATTGCTCAGATCGGATTCTGGAATCCTGAGTTAGTTGTGAGTGATAGCTTATTAGAAACGCTAGACGAATCGCATTTGCAAGTCACGCTGACTCATGAACAGGCGCATCGACATTATCGGGATACATTTTGGTTCTTTTGGTTGGGTGGATTGCGTCGGTTAACCGCATGGCTCCCGAATACGGAAGCGCTGTGGCAAGAATTGATTTTGCTGCGAGAGCTACGGGCAGATCGTTGGGCAGCTCGGCAGACGGATGGTTTGTTACTCGCTGAAGCATTGTTCTCTATCGTTTCTGCTTCTCAAATGCAGACTGAACCTTGGATTGCAGCGTTGAGCGGAACACGTCTGGATGAGCGAATCGATGCTTTGCTAGATGAGGCAGAGAGTGAGGAACCGCAGAGCTATTTTGTGTGGATGGGATTATCGATCGTGCTTCTGCCGTTGTTTATGATTCCATTCCATTTCTAAGTCATCCTGTTTATTGAGACGTTCAGGCCTTTCTGTAACACCTCGTTGTAGGGGAACAAAATGTCTTGAATGGTTTGGTTTTACGTGGAAGCTGTTACCTTTTTTTGCACAGCAATCCAGTCATCATATCGCTGGGTTGCTGTGGGCGAAGAACCAATCGCATAGTCTGAATATTGAGGCAGGGTTGGTTAACCTGCGCCGCGAGAGCCGCCCTACCTCAACACAAACTCGAAGAGCATCGAAGTGCTCATTTTTAATTTCACGGATCACGCAAAAGGTCTATTGAATTCAGTACTTTTTCGATCGTATCGGGTGCAACTTGATCTGTGACAATAACCGTCCCGATTTGGCGCGGCAAGACGAATCGAACTTTTCCGTCTTTTACTTTCTTATCTGCCTGTAAAGTCGGCACAATTTCTGAACGATCGAATCCTCCTGGAATCTGAGTGGGCAATCCTGCTTTTTCGATTAAAGCTTTCTGACGATCGCATTCTGCTCGATCCCACAATCCCATTTCTACCGCAATCAATCCGGCTGCCATCATTCCGATTGCAACTCCTTCACCGTGATTGATCACTTTGTAATTCGTCAGACTTTCGATCGCATGTCCAATCGTATGCCCATAGTTAAGAATTTCTCGTAATCCTGATTCTTTCTCATCTTTGCTAACGACATGTGCTTTTGCTTTCGCCGATCGCACTAACATTTCTCGAACCAGTTCATCTCCAACGGCACGGATTTGATCTAATCGTTTTGCCTGTTCCAGCATTTCAAACAATTCTGCATCCCAGATGATGCCGTATTTGATGACTTCCGCGATCGCCGCTCGAAATTCCCGGGCAGGCAGTGTTTTCAGCACTTCTGGATCGATTAACACCAATCTTGGCTGATGAAATGCGCCAATTAGATTCTTCCCTCTAGGATGATTCACACCCGTTTTGCCACCAATTGCCGCATCTACCATTGCGAGTAACGATGTCGGCACTTGTACGACATTAATTCCTCTTAGCCAAGTCGCTGCTGCAAATCCAGTCATATCTCCGATCACGCCACCGCCGAGGGCAATCATCACCGACGATCGCTCTAATCGATTTTCCAGAGCTGCGTCATAAATCTTTTGCAAGGTGGCGGGTGTTTTATACCGTTCTCCTGCGGGCAATAAGCAAGAACTGACGGTAAAACCTGCTTGTGTCAGGGAATCTGTCACCGTTTGCCCGTACTGCTTAAAAATTGCTGCATTCGAGACAATCAGCGCTTTTTTACCCAGTTTGGAAAGCGGCTGGATACGATCTCCGAGTTCAGCAATCGATGCGATCGCGATGTCATAAGAATTTTGCGGCAGCGAGACAGGAATCACAGAAGACATAAAACCCTTCTTAAAAAATGGCAGTTTGCTGATCTTACCAAGCGATCGAGGTCTGTAGATTAAGATCAACAGAAGCGATCTTCTTTTGCCCTACTGACCGATTGATTGGGTGTCAAAATACAAATCTCAGTCGCCAATTTCCATAGAGTTCAGCATATTGTTAGAAGGCGATCGCGTCTCACCAAAGTTGATCTTGAATTTCTACTTCAGCCAAGACGCTAGGAAGCGTTCAGTGTGATACAGCGCTAATTGATTGCTAATACCATTGAAAACTGCATCAAAAGCATGTTCTGCCCAGGGTATTTCAATGAATACGGCAATGTTGCCATTTTGGTTTAACTTTTCATACATTGCACGTCCGAATTTTGATTGCACGATGTGATCGCGTCCACCGTAAATGAGTAAAGTCGGGGGGAGATGCGATCGCACATTTTGATAAGGCGATGCTTGACGATAGAGATCCGAAAATTCTTGGGGTGTGCCGCCGAGAAAATTTCGTAAAACAGTTCTACTATCAATTGGGTCAGGAAATGGAGGATTGTTATAGCCATCGGTCAGATCGACGGGGCTATAGTAATTGACGACGGCGCGGAACGGAAAAGCATCGAGTGCAAAAGCCGTTAACATCGCTAGATGTCCGCCCGCAGAACGCCCCATGATTGCCATACGATCGAGATTCACCTCGTATTCATCGGCATGTTGTTGAATGAATTTTAATGCGGTTTTAATATCTTCAATTTGGGTCGGAAATTTATATCCTGGAGCGTGACGATAATCGATTGCTAAAACTGTATATCCTTGTGCTGCAATATATTGGCTGAACTGTTCATTAGAATTTGGGCTACCTGATCTCCAGGCTCCTCCATAAATCATGACGATCGCTGGATTTTTGCCTGTTTTAATTGGGCGATAAACATTCATCGTCAGTTGCACATTATCAAGCTTTGCAACCGGAATATCGAGTGTGCGACGGACTTGAGAGCGGGGAATTCCTTGAAAAGCATCTAAAACATTGAAGGGTGACGATCGAAAATTGGGTGAAGATGGAATGTCGCCTAGCTTTGATTGCATTGCAATTTCGGCGCGTTCCGCAGTAGAGGGAAATTGCAACGCGGGCAGTAAGCTTAAGCTTAAAGCAAACAACATTGCGATAAAAATGGGCAGAGATTTGAGGCGAACAAATACTAGGAAAGCTGCGATCGCATTCGTCACAATTAACCAGTGACTAATCTCTGGTGCGCCAACGCTTAATGGTAATAGCGAAAAAATTGGAGCAGGAACAACAACCCAAAGTGAAACGAAGAAGCTAACAAAACTAAACAGAATAATCAATACTTGAGCAATCATTATCGAAAACTATCCCCGTAACGCTTCAAATATCACTTGAGCAAATTTACTCCAGGTTGGCGTGAGTTGGAGTTCTGCGGCTCGTTTGGCAAAATTTGCTAGATTGCGATGATCGGCAAACCAAAATGGCGTTGGAATAATGCGGAACGGTGCATATAAGACCGATTTTTGAGGATACTCAAGAAAATAGCCATTATGGACAAAGCCCTGACCCGATTGGATATCATCTGAAGTATTGCCGGGATAAGCACCCCAAGCAAAATCAGGCAAGGCATAGATCACACCTGTCCACACATTGACTCCGATCGCACCATAGTTCAACTCTGCGATCGCTGAATCGACCTTTGTTTTCGTCAAAATCACACACGACAAATTGCCCCAGACTTGCTCATTCACAAATGGAACGGCTCGATCGAGAAATTCGGTTGCAGTTGCCGCGTCCAAACTCACTTCTGCTAGCACTCCACAAAAAGCTTCTATCCTCAGAGCATAGTCATCTTCGACGTTTGGAATCAATGTCCAAGGGACAATTTCCTCGGTTCGAGTTCCGAAAATTTCAGCTTGAGGATAGCGATCGAGAAATGCTTGATATCGTTGCTGTGCGCCTGGATAGTAAGCTTTCCGGCTCGGAATTTTCGCAAATTCTTGGCGGAGCAGTGTGAGGAAGCGATCGCGCAATTTCCACCCCTTCGCGGTTACTAACAATTTCGCAGCGACACAATTGAAGCTGGCATTATGAGACACCATGCTCGCAACATGACGCGCTTGAAATCTGAGATCTGATTCAGACCACTCTCCTGGAACGATGAGAACTGGTGTGACACAGCCTAGCTCAGAGGTGATTGGTTTCGGTTGGGGGAGAGATTGCGCGATCGCGTAATACGTATGATGCGAGCCAGTGATATGAATGGAATCAATTTTGGGATGCTGACAGAGATAACTTCCGACATCAGAACCACCATAGACAATTTGTAGAAATCCATCTGAAATTAATGGCTCAAACGCTTGCTCTAAAAATTTCCCGACATACTCATTGACAGGATTCATTTTGAGCAGAACGACTTGATTCTCTGCAAATAGCTTATAGAGTAAATCCATTGGAGGAGTCGAGCCAACATTTCCGGCTCCTAAGACCAGAGAAATTCCTGGTTCAAATTGTGGAGGATTTAGGGGGCTGCTTTCCGTCAAAACTTCTCCCCGAAATCCGAGCCAAAGAAATCGATCGAGCAAATTATCCGGAAAGACTTTGGCAATTCCCTGCCCAATCTTCGCCTTTCGTCCTTCCAACGTTCTGATCAACGCCCGCAACGTCATTAACGTTGTCACCGATCCCGTCAGCCATTCTTCTCCGACTGAATCTGTCCCCTTCGCCTCGCAAGCCGCGATCGCCCAATCCTCTGCGACTGCCATCATGCCTGTCATACAGCGCTTCAGATAATCGATTCGGGCTTGAGTTCCGACGTTTAGCCAAGCGGATTTCTGGGATTCGAGTCTCGCAATTGCAGCGTCAATTTCAGAGGAAAACATATCGCAGGTCAAAATCGTAATGACTATGATATAGTTGTAACTGTTTCGTAATCTTTACTACGAATTGCTACTCTTGCAAGGAGAAAAAATCCCATGACCCAAGAAGGATGCTTGCGCGTTGGTCAAACGGCTCCTGATTTTGCAGCGACTGCTGTGATCGACCAGGAATTCAAAGACATCAAATTGTCCGACTATCGCGGCAAATATGTGGTGCTGTTTTTCTACCCGCTCGATTTTACCTTTGTTTGCCCGACTGAAATTACCGCATTCAGCGATCGCTACGAAGAATTCAAATCGATCAACACTGAAATCCTTGGCGTATCGGTCGATAGCCCCTTCTCACACTTGGCTTGGATTCAAACCGATCGTAAATCGGGTGGAGTTGGCGATTTGACCTATCCGTTGGTTTCGGACATCAAGAAAGAAATCAGCACCGCTTACAACGTGCTTGATCCGAATGAAGGAATTGCACTGCGCGGCTTGTTCATCATCGACAAAGATGGTGTAATCCAGCACTCCACGATTAACAACCTTTCGTTCGGTCGCAGCGTGGATGAAACCCTCCGGACACTGCAAGCGATTCAATACGTTCAATCGCATCCGGATGAAGTGTGCCCCGCAGGTTGGAAGCCTGGTGATCAAACCATGAATCCTGATCCTGTGAAGTCGAAAGAGTACTTCGCAGCAATCTAAGGATTGATTAATCCGTTCATAATAGAGGGTGAAATTCACCCTCTTTTTTACTGCACTTTTTACGGCACAATCCTGAACAATGTTGACATCTACTGATTTCAGTGGTTTAATCAATCCGCGATTTTTCCAGAATTTCATGCCCGTTCCGGCAACGAATTCGCTCGCTTTGGGACAAGCAACTCCAGAGTTTGATCTGCCAGATATTAAAAATGCTCGTCGCGTGAAATTGTCGGATTATCGCAATGATCGACCTGTGCTTTTAGCTTTCACAAGGATTTTTACAGAGAAGCAATATTGTCCGTTTTGCTTTCCCCATATCAAGGCGTTGAATGAGCAGTATCAGGAGTTTAGCGATCGACAAGTCGAAATTCTCATGATCACCAGTACCGACGAGCAGCAAAGTAAAAAAGTCGTTGAAGACTTGGGATTACAGTTCCCTTTGCTCAGTGATTCCAGTTGTAAAACATTTCGTCGATACCAGACTGGACAAGCTTTGGGTGCGCCTTTACCTGCTCAATTTTTAATCGATCGTCAAGGCATTCTTAGATACAAACATCTCTTTTCGTTTCTCGATCACAATGCCAGCGTTGAAACGTTGTTAAGCGCGATCGATCAATTGAGCTGAGTTCATCGTTGAGAATTGGGTTTCGACTGCACTCAGAATTCGGAATCTCTGTAGGCAGTCGAAACCTCCACTCTTAAAGCTTCACGGCTTTGATGGCGCTACGGGGATCATAGCTGCGATTATCCCGAATCTTTTCGTATGCCTCACGCTCGATCGCGCTTAATTCTTTCGGAGGCGCGATCGTAATTTTCACCATTTGATCGCCGCGATCGCCTTTTTGATTCTTCCAGCCTTTGCCGCGTAAGCGTAAGGATTGCCCCGATCGCACGCCTGCTGGAACGTTCACCACAACATTTCCATCCGGAGTCGGGACATCGATTTGTGCGCCCAACACTGCTTCGTCAGGCGAGATCGGCACTTCGCAAACAAGATTGCCATCAGCATCGAATTGGAAAAACGAATGCGGCAACATTTCCACCGTGAGATAGAGATCTCCGCGCTGACTTGTGTAGAATCGGCTGAAACGACCTTTTCCACGGACTCTTACTTTACTGCCCGCTTTTGCACCCGCTGGAATCCGGACGTTAATCTCCTCATTGTTCACGCTGAGCCGCTTTTCAGTTCCGTTAAACGCTTCTGCAAAGGTCAGCTTAATCGAAGCTTCGATATCCAGATTTTCGCCAGTTGAGGCACGTTCGTCGGTACTAAAACCGCCTGGAGCACGATATCCTGCATTGCGGAAAGGATCGCCCGTCCGTCCGTAGGGCGATTTTCCTAGCAAATCGTTGATAAATTCCTCGAAATTGTCATATCGTCCGAATTCGACATCATCGAACCCGCCTGTATTGAACGGCGATCGCGAGGTGGAAGTCGATCGAGATGCACCCGCTTGATCCGCTTGCCGCCAGTATTGTCCAAACTGGTCGTATTTTTTGCGCTTATCGGGATCAGAGAGAACTTCGTTCGCTTCGTTGACCTCTTTAAATTTTGCCTCGGCTGCTTTATCGCCGGGGTTTACGTCAGGGTGATATTGGCGCGCGAGTTTACGAAACGCTTTCTTAATGTCATCAGCGCTTGCGGATTTGCTCACCCCTAAAATTTGGTAATAATCTTTGAAGTTTGTTGCAGCCACTCGCTCATCCCCTCGTAAAAAATAGCGTCGATATTCTATTTGGCATCTTAAGAATGCCCGATTTCCTGTATCTATAGGCTAACAAACTTGCTCCTCTCACTCAGAAAAATTTGATGCGAATTTCCGAACGAATTGAGTAGGGGTGTTTCGCTATCGTCTTTTCCAGAGTGAGGGAGAGCCTGATCAAACTTCAACTATCTTTGTTTTACACCTGTGATCATTCGCGCAAATTTGCCTTCGCGTTTCGTCTCAACATGCCAATTTTAATGCGTCGCAATGCTGATCCGGTAAATCGTCGATCGTATTCTGCTTCGGAAATCTCAGCTAATTCTTTCAAGGTCGGGGCAATATTCCACGATCGCGGTTGAAAGTCTTGTACATCTGTCTCTTGAGCAAACCGCTGATTCCAAGGACAAACATCCTGACAGATATCGCAACCTGCGACCCATCCTTTGAGATCCATTTCTGGCAAATTCTCAGCCCGATTCTCAATCGTATGGTACGCAATGCAGCGATTGGCATCAATTACGAATGGTTCTGTGATTGCATCGGTAGGGCAAGCGTCAATACAACGAGTACAGGTTCCGCAATGCTGCGTATGAGGTTGATCGATCGCTAAATCTAAATTGGTGACAACACCACCGAGAAACACCCAAGACCCATAATCGCGAGTAATCAGATTGCCATTTTTCGCAATCCAGCCGAGTCCTGCTTGCTGTGCCCAAAACTTATCTTGAACTGGAGCGGTATCGGCAAAATAACGAGTTTGCGCTCCATTTTGTTCGAGCCAGATCGAGAAGGCTTTCAGTTTTTTGTGCAAAATTCGGTGATAGTCTCGTCCCCAACCATAGCGAGAAATTTTTGCATATTCCTTGCCTGCGGGTCGTTGCTGCGCAGTGTGATAGTTCAAAGCAACACAGATCATCGATCGCGCATCTGGAACGAGTTCGCGAATATTCTGACGTTTCGGATTTGCCATCCACGCCATGTCCGCTTGAAATCCGCGATCGAGCCAATTCTGCAAAGCCTGAATCGCAGAACTTTGAGCCGGATCAGTCACCGATGCAATTCCAACTTTGTGAAATCCTAGCTCGATCGCTTTTTGCTTAATTTCTTCCGTAAGCGTCATGACATCTCTTGCGCAGCTTCTCTATTCTAGTTTGACTGAAACGAGGGAAATTCTATGGAGATTGAAGGCATTTCACACCCCACGATTTTGCGATACTTTGAAACTTTGAACGCGGGCGAATTCGAGGCAACGAGCGAATTATTTGATCCAGAAGGAGCGATGCAAGCGCCGTTTGAATCACCGATCGTGGGAAGAAGTGCGATCGCGGATTATCTTCAACGAGAAGCCGTAGGATTACAAGCGTTTCCACGGGAAGGAATCGCGGTTCCTGAAACAACCGACTATCAAATTACTGGAAAAGTTCAAATGCCGATGTTTTCAGTCAATGTCACGTGGTTTTTCACGCTCAATGACAATCAAGAGATTACATTTACTCGCATCAAACTGAATGCCAGTCCTCAAGAGCTGATGAAATTGCGCGGTTAGAATGAAGACTGTGCATTTAATCTGACTCAATGAAGCTAACCACACGCGGACATTATAGCGTGAAAGCCCTTTTAGATCTCTGTTTTCAGCCGGAGTATGGCCCTGCTTCGGTGAAAGCAATTAGCGATCGACAGGATCTCCCTGCTCCCTATTTAGAAAAGCTCTTGATTGAGATGCGGCGCGCAGAATTAGTCGTTTCGATTCGCGGCGCACATGGAGGCTACCAACTGGCGCGGCATCCTTCCCAGATTTCGCTGGGAGAGATTTTAGCAGCAGTGGGTGAAAGCATTGATCCTTTGCCGCATCACACACCGGATGAGGGTCAGGCGGAAGATTGGGTAGCATTTAGTGTGTGGAATCGCTTGCATCAGAAATTGCAGCAGGCTTTGCATAGCATTTCGCTAGAGGATCTCTATTACGATGCGCGCAGTTGGCAGGCTTCACAAGGAGAAGGGGCGAGTTTTGTAGTGTGAAGGATTCACTGCGATGGGAGACAGAAGCATCGAAGACCGCCAAGAAAGAGACAGTACAACCGAAACGTTTCTAGCTGTTGTTTCGATCTTAATTGTCGTCTCGAGCTTCGTTGTCATTCATATGTCCTAATACAACTAGGTAGGGCTATATCGGTCTGCCACCTTCTCTCAACACACAAGGAAGTCTATTGATAGCGCGCCCATTGATTCTTACTTGGACTGATTCCGTTCAACTGGATGCTTGGATAGGTCTAGAGTGACGCGGGAAATAGGTGCAGCTGTCGTCATAATGCGGGTGCGGCTCTGGGACTTCCAGTGTTGATATCGAAGCAGCGGGAAAGATGCAACCTGTTTTGCCAACGCCCAGAAGAAGACATAGCTTGCCAACAATCGCTCAAATGCTCCAAAGCGAGCTTCCCGTAGTTGCTCTAGCGTCAATTGTCGATCAACAGTGCTATCGTCTGTTTCCCTCAAAGGCAGCGGGTCACTGGACAGAACAATGGCATCCTGAAAGCCTTGATGTGCGATCGCGCTGTTGTGCCCCAATGCAATGATTTCCGCGCCAGTATTTAGATGTTGGACTCCAGTAGCTTGCTTCCCTGTCATGAGCACTGCATTTTCATCCTCTTTTTGCAGCAAGCTCCGCCGACCATCAGGCACTCCTAAGAAAATTAGGGTTCCTCTGACGACTCGATGACCGAAATGATGCAGCATGTGATCCTGGGGATTGGCACCATGCACATCTAAAGATGCAATACCGTAACTGAGCGAAAAGAGCTTACTCACATAGACTTTCAGGAGTTGATGAATCCAGGGCACATCTCCAATTACTAGGGTGCGTTTTCCAGTGCGTGCTAAGAGAGGTCTGTGCTGAATGTAGCGTAGTCCCAAACTCCAAAGCCAAGGACCAAAGATGTAGATTAGGATGTCTGCTAAGGTAAGTAACGGGAGCAATACCGCAGGCAATGGAAGATTGGCAAGACTAAACAGAACGCGAAATAGAGTTTGTACTAGCGGCGCGTTTAATCCTACAGTAATGAGAATATAGAGCGCATGAATTCCCCAAGCGAATGGCGTTTCGAGAATATGCCACGCCCATTTTCGGCTACTGTGAATGAGTTGCTGATAGTCGGAAGATCGGTTTAGGTCACCCTTTGTCGTGATTCCAACGATGGATTCGGCGCGATGGATAAACTCATCTTTGGTTTGCTCCAGCATCAATAGCTCAGTAGTCGTCAGCGTCATCCCAAAGCAGCCCTGATGTGCTGGAAAACGCTCTCGAAGCCGTTTTGCTAGATACAACAAGAGTTCCGTTAAGGTAGCTTGAGCCGCAGCGACAGCAACCGTCGTCGGTTCTGCGGTGCGTCGTCCACTCCCATTGATCAAAATCCGTCGAGTGAAACTAGATTCTTGATAGTAATACTGGGAAATTGCAGTTCCCATCAAGCTACACATTTCTCCCGTCAGGATGAAGAGTTCACCAATATGACCTTGGCGACGCAGTTCTTCTAGGGCATTCGTGGCTTGTAGAGTGGGGAAGGTCTGCCCGGACTGACTAATTGCAAGCACGATCGTAGTTTTGCCCAGATGCAGTCCTTTCCAACCATACTGCAAGCGCTGGAGTAACTGATTGGCAGAAATAGTTTTAACGGTCAATGCTGGAAATAGCGAGATTAAATCTTCAGCAAAGCGCTCTCCCAGCCAAAGACTACTTTCAACGCCTGTAATCATTAAATTAAGGCAGGGCAGATCGGTGACTGGTTCTAGTTTGAAATTCACGGTTGCCCGTTGTCTATGATCCCAGTTTTTCGCCTGCTCAATTAGGAGTTCAGCAAAATAGTCTGCTGTTTGACGATTGAATGAAGTTGGATCACGCCAGGATAGCTCGATCGATTTTAGAACCTTGGGAATCTCCTGAATGTCTCGCTGAACCGGATCTGTTGCTTGTTCTTCGGGCGGCAGAATGTAGGAGTTACCTTGCAGAGGAATCCAGCGTTCTTCGAGTTCTGAACTTCGCAGTTCACGGTCTTCGAGCATGGAGTACACCGTAATGTGATCCACGCCAACCCAGGCAATTTCTCCAGCTTTTTGGTCGAGATCCAAGCGGTAGGATCGGGGAATATGAGACAGGACTGCATCAACCGCCGCAGGTTCTGAGGCATAGACCATATAGTTGTCTTGGACATTGAATCCGGTTGCGATCGGTTGTCCCCAAGCACTGACGACGAGCGTTGCTTCACTCAGTGTCGATGCCGTGACGAGACCAAAGCTGCCCTTAGCTCTCGATAGAAAGAGTTTCGTGGCTTGATACAGGTTGTTGTGGAAGAAAACGTGAACTGCGGTTTTGATCCAGGCAGATTGCTTCGCTGTAGACCATTGGCGGATCGAACTATGCTGGCTTAGGGTTTGTAGCAGTTCTTGTTCAAGCTGATTGACATGTTTTCTGGATAGCTCAACTATTGAGTTGGCATAGGGAAGCAGCAGTTTGTCCTTGTGTTTGAGAAAGACCTGTTCCGCGATCGCGCTCCAATCGCTAATCTGTTCCTCTGTTGGGGCTGTATTTGGAGCGGATGCCGAGGGCTGTTTCCCGCCAAATGCGTCTTCAAGCGATTCAGCAACTGCAAGCTGGTACGCGAGGCGAAGCGAAGCATCCCACATGCCTTGCGTGATGAGTAAATCCATCATTCCAGCGATTTTAGGAGAGTCTCCCCGCGTGGCATTCGGTGTATGGAGTACCCGTTGGAGCCAGAGTCCCAGGTGAGCATTTTCAATCGATTCATCAAAGATCGTCCAAGCGTCGAAGTCGCCATTGTGGGTGATGCGATGGTTCACGAGTTGACGATCGCAGATCCATTGTCCATTCTCAACGCGCCACACGTTCGCAAATCGCGCTGGCATCCACTCATGCCAATGGGTTTCCAAGATAGCTGGAGGGCTGCTAGTCGCATAACGATAGTGCCAGATGCCGACAATGGCTTCGTCTAATGGCTTCGCGCCTTTCTTGGTCGCTTGGCGGCGCGTTGTTGCAAAGGTCTGTTCCAGAGACTGCGTCAGATTGCGTCGCTTGAGATTGACGACTTTTTTGCCCACAAAGATCACTCGACCGTCACGATCGCGGGCGAAGACAACGCCTCCCCCGGCTTGTTCGCCCCGAATCTCAGTTTCTCGCCCCATGGTCTGACAGATTTCGACCACTCGTTCAGGAAGCAAATCGGAGCCATCTTGCGGCAATCGCTTGCCTAAAAAACCAAAATTTCCACACATGATTTGCTATTTAGAGGTTGAGCTTTTGAGGCAGTCTTCAATTTTGCTGAGCAGGCGGGGCAACTCAATCGGTTTCGTATCATAGTCATCGCAACCGGAGGCTAAGGCTTTTTCGCGATCGCCTGTCATGGCATGGGCAGTCAAGGCAATGATCGGAATGTGGCGAGTTTCAGCATTTGCTTTCAGATGTTGCGTCGCTTCCCATCCGTCCATTACTGGTAAACTGATGTCCATTAAAATCACCTGCGGCTGTTCGGAGAGCGCTTTCGAGACTCCTTCTGCGCCATCGGTGGCAATCACAACTTCATAGCCATGTCGCTGTAAACGGCGACAGAGCATATCGCAGTTTAAGTCGTTGTCTTCTACGAGGAGAACTTTTAGAGGTTTCAATTCAATGGGTTCAGCATTGGACGAGATCTGTCGAAAATAGTCGGTCTGAACAATTTCTGTGGCTTGATGCGATCGCTTGATTTGCTCTAGCTCAACCTGTAATGCTTCGAGTTGCTGATTTAGATCTGCTTCGAGTCGCTTATATTCTCTGAACTCTTCCACAATGCCTTCGTAGTGAGCTAACTGATGCCGCATTTGAGTTTGTTCTAAACAAGCTGCAACTTTCGCACGGAGGAGGGCAGTCGGGAAGGGTTTCGTCAAGTAGTCGGTTGCTCCTAGGGCGATCGCTTGGGAAATCTGCGCCATCTCATCGGGAGCTGCAATCATTAAGACGGGAGTGTGTTGCCACGCTTCATGCGATTTAAGCTGTTCCAACACGTTCAAGTTTGTCTGGCTATCCAGTACGATCAAGTCAAACGAGCTTGCCAAACCTAGCTCTACGGTTGTCGCAATTTTGACGGAGTAGCCTTGACGTTCGAGTTGTCGATATACTGGACTGCCCGCATGAGCAATCACTAACACTCGGCTATTTTCAATCGATGGATCAATTGCTTTACGCTGTTTCCGTGGGAAATTGAGTGGATCAAAACGATCGCGCTCCTCGCTAGATTCGAGATAACGAGCCATCAAACTATCTAGATTGTTCACGAGACTGAGCAGATCCTGAGCTGAAGTGTGAATTTGCTCCAGGTCTGGCAGTAAATCAGAAAGCGACTCTTCTAAAAGCAACTCACAGTAGCCCATGATAGTACTCAAGGGGGTGAGCAATTCTCGGCGCAACGCTGGAGCTAGAAGATCGGCTGTCCAATCTTGCTGCTGAACTTCTAAGAGTGCTGGATTTAGGATCGCTTGGATCAGTTTTAGTAACTGTAAACCTGAGAGATGGATTTTCTGGAGATCGCTCGCGAACGCTGAATTCTGCTGATCGACGAGTGCATCGAGGAGCATATCACTGTAGCCAACGATGGTATAGATCGGTTGCTCTAGATCATGCCGCAAGCGAGTCCATGCGATCGCTTGTCCGGGCACATCAGGAACCGGATCTAGTGGTTTTGGTAACGGTACTTCTGAAGGCTGAAGCAGCGTATCAATCTTTCCGAGCAGTCGCGTAAAATCAACGGGTTTTGTATCATACTCATCGCAACCCGCAGCTAAGGCTTTTTCACGATCTCCAACGATCGCATTTGCGGTTAACGCAATTACTGGAGTCTTTTGAGTTTGGGGATTTGCTTTAATTTGTCGAGTTGCTTCCCATCCATCGAGCACGGGCAAATTTAGATCCATTAACACGATGTCTGGTCGTTCAGTTTGAGCCTTCGCAACGCCTTCCGCGCCATCGATTGCAACAACTACATCAAATCCTTTTCGTTCTAGCCGCCGACGCAGCATATCCCGATTGGTCTCGTTGTCTTCAACTAAAAGAATTCTGGTCATAATGTGTTCCTAAAATGATTTACCTTATAAATTGCTGACCAATCTGATCAATGACTTGTGTAAATGGATGATCGGGATAGCAGACTGAGAAAATTTCACTACTCGATAGATGCATTAACTCTTCGCAAAAGGGCAGGATTCCGGCGACTGGCACTTCGTAAGACGCTTCTAACTGTTGCCGATAGGATTCAACATCAAAGCCCGGAAGCGCCCGATTCACAATCAGCGAGATTGCCTCGACCGATAACATGCGGGCGAGTTCTACAATCACTGCTGTGCCTTGATAGTCCTGGTAATCGGGACGGAGAACGAGAAGCAGCAACCCGGACGCCGCGATCGCTTGTAGCGTTCCAGGATCGATTCCAGGGTGACTATCAATCAGCAGAACATCTAACTTAAGATCCCGACTAATCTCCGAGAAACCATCTAGCAACTTCTCGTCGTGGTAGCCTTCCCGCAGAATACGAGTAATGTCGCTCGCTTTCACACTTGCTGGAATCAGATAGATGGCTCCACCCGGCGAGGGTAAGGCGTGGCTAACATCATAGGCAGCTTCATACAGAGCACAACGACCCGATAAATAGTCATTCAACGTGAGCGTCACCGTTTCTTCGTCCAATCCAAACAGCAGATGAATGCCAGGGGATTGTAAGTCTGAATCGATGATCCCCACTCGCTTGCCCTGTTTTGCCAAACTGACTGCAAGATTACTGGTGAGATTCGACTTACCTGTGCCGCCCCGAAAAGAGTGGACAATGATAGTCTGGGTCGTGCGATCGCTCTGGGTTTCAATTGCTGCGAGATCAACGCGGTGAATTCGATCGGTCACACTCGTTCGATCGTCAACACTCGATTGATCGCCATTCGCAGCAAAGCGAGATAGCGAAGGATAAAGCGACCCGCGATATAGGTTCTCTGTATCTCGACTGCCTTTTCCGCGTTTTTGGATTTGGCGAAAATGATTCGTCGCCGCGAGTTCATCGGCGATCTGCGATCGCTGCTCTGTGTGAATCGCTGCTTGTAAGAAATTCACCTGTTGCTCTAGCGATCGCTCCCGTGACTGCACTTCCTGAGCCATGCGCTGGAAGACTCGCACCAGTTGACCAAACTCGTCACTGCGTTGATTGAGGTCATCGAGACTCTTCGGATTAAAGGTTTTTGCTTCGATTTCTGCGGCGGCTGTGGTTAAGCGATCGACCTGCTGTAAGTAGAGAATTTCTTGATCCCGCAGGCGCTTCTTCTCTAAACATGCGCCAATCCTCGCCTTCAGCAAGGTAGGGTCAAATGGCTTCTGCAAGTAGTCCTCTGCACCTAGCTCAATACACTTCACAGCGCCATCGATCTCATCTAACGCAGAGATCATAATCACAGGAATATGTCGCCAGCTTTCATGTTGCTTCAGTTTCTCTAGCAGTTCCAGCCCGTTCATTCCAGGCATGATCACATCCAGCAAAATCAGATCGCAAGGCATTGCTTTCAGTAGCCGGAGTGCTTGTTGAGCAGAGGTTGCAGTCGTGACGGTATAGCCATGCCGCTTCAGTTGTCGCGCGAGTAGTTCAGGATTGGAGTCATCGATCGCTAAAATTGTTCCGCTTTGCACCTGCTTCTCAGGCGACTCCTGACTCAGTGTTTCAAGAGTTGTTGTGGCACTCCGTATGAAAGTAACTGCTGCTGGACTTTCCAGTAACAGAGGTTGTGCCTCCTGCGTGTTGAGAATTTGCAACTGCTGCTGTGCCAAGCTCACAATGTCATTGACTAGCGTGAGTAACTGTTGGGCAGAGGTGTTGAGACTATCTAAATCCGGAATTAATGAGGCTGGGGCATCCTCTAGCAACATCTCGCAGTAGCCGACAATAGCACTCAACGGGGTGAGCAGTTCTACCCGAAGCGTTGCTCCAAAGCTATCTAACCCACCCTCAATCTGGCTCATTTCCAACTTGGCGGGATCTAGAATCGTACTGACTAAGGTCAACAACTGCTGACTACAGGCATGAATCTTTTGTAAATCGCTTATTAAATTAGTCTGCTGCTGAATTTGGATTTCTTCTAGCAGGAGTTCACTGTACCCAATCATGGCGTTGATCGGTGTACAGAGTTCGTGACGGAGGTAAACGAGAAGCCGATGCTGAATTTGGCGATTGCCCATGACGAATGCCCGGAATTTAGATGTTTTTAGCTTGAAGTAAACTGCGAATCTCGTCGAGCAGAACTTGTCGGTTATTCTCGCCTTTTGAATAAATCTGCTGCGTCTGTTCGCCCAACCATTGCCGCTCCTCTAGGGTCAAGTCCTTAGCCGTGAGCACAATTACGGGTAGCGATCGCCATTGAGGATGCTGTCGAAGTTCCCGAATAAACGTAAACCCATCCATTTCCGGCATCATTAAATCAAGTAGGATCACGCCCGGTTGCTCGGTCTGCATCACTTCTAGCGCCTTCCGCCCATTCTCAGCTTCCAAAACGCGCCAGCCTGCTTTGGTGACTTGACGGGTAATCATCTCCCGATTCTCGGTGTTGTCTTCCACCACTAAAACCGAACAAGAAGAGGACTGCGTGCGGTAGGGCTGCAAGAGCGTGAGTAAGTGATCGTAATCTACAGGTTTCAACAAATAATCGACTGCACCCAATGCTGATCCCAAGGCTTGATCATCCTCTATCGTCACGATCATCACAGGAATTCTTGACAATTCGGGATCAGACTTGAGCAGGCTCAGAACTTCCCAGCCATTCATGTGTGGCATCCGAATATCCAGCAGAATCACATCGGGCATTTGTTGCTTGGCAAGACGCACACCTTCTTGTCCTCCCAGAGCTGCCATGACGTGATAGCCTTCTCGACCGAGAAAGCGTTGCATCAGATCGTGAACGGCGGGATCATCATCAATCACGAGAATCGTGCTTCCAGTACCGTTGACCTCACGCTTGACATTCATAGTAGAGGAGGTCTGTAGCGTGGGTCGGTCTGATTCAGGACTTTGTAATTGTTCTGGCAATCGCATTGTAAAGGTGGTGCCTCTACCCGTTTCACTCTCAACCTGAATCTCTCCTCCTAGCAGTTTGCAGAATTGCTGAGTAATCACAAGTCCCAATCCTGTGCCCCCATACTTGCGTGTAGTGGATGCGTCCGCTTGAGTAAATGCCTGAAATAGGTTTGCCTGCTGTTCTGGGGTCATGCCAATGCCTGTATCACTTACCGAGAAGGTGATCCAGTCTGGTTCTCTACGTTCTACCGTAAGTGTCACTGTGCCATTTTCAGTAAACTTGCTCGCATTACTAAGCAGGTTAAATAAACTCTGCCGTAGTTTGGTGACATCCGATCGCATCGAACCAATGTCGTCTGGACAATTCACCACCAGCGTATTGTGATTCTTAGTCAGTAGTGGATGTAAGGTATCGGTGATCTCTTGCATCAGAGGCGCGATCGCAAACGTTTCCAAGAAAAGCTCGACTTTACCCGCTTCTACTTTTGAGAGATCGAGAATGTTGTTAATCAATCCCAAAAGATGCTTCCCTGCGCCATGAATCTTCTGCACATCAGGGATCAGACTTGGCACCTTGAGATCGGTGATTTCTTCCACCAAAATCTCGCTGTAGCCAATGATGGCGTTCAATGGTGTTCGCAGTTCATGGCTCATATTCGCCAGAAACTTGCTCTTCGTAGCATTGGCTTCCTCTGCCTGCGCTTTCGCCTGTTGAGCCATTTTCATGCTCTCTGCTAGTTGTGCGGTTCGTTGCTCCACCGCCTGGCTCAAGGTTTGCTCACGGGTTGCGACTTCCCGTGCCATGTGCTGAAACGCCCGTGCTAGTTGTCCCGGTTCATCGGCTCGACGCGCCACCTTGACAATCCTAGGAGAGTTAAATTCGCTGACCTGCTCAGCGGTCATGGTGTCTGTCGTAAGACTGTGAGCGATCGTCGTGAGTTGATCAAGGGGATGGATTACTCTGCGCTTCAGCAGTCGATTAATGACCAGCACAACAACCGCAAAAATCGAGGCAAAAATGCCCATGGTCAACCCTAGATACTGTTGCCCTCGCTGAAACACCTGATCTGAGGGGACATAAATCGTCTGAGCCGCAACAATCTCATTGAGTTGCCAGCCAAAACCTCCTTGATCCCCAAAGCTAGCAAGCTGACTCTTAGGTGCTTTGTCCGGCGTCGAATGGCACTGCAAACAACTTTCCTTTTTGACCGATAGGGGACGTGCCGTGAAGAATAGGTTAACGCCATCCATAGTGCGATAGCCAGACAGTTTTTTCATATCCGGCTGCTGGCGGAACTGCTCTACGAGCTTGGCTTCAAACTCATCAGCTTTGTCTCTGGGATTGGTGGGATTGAGTGTTGCTTCTCGGTAGATGTAATCTCGATGCTCCGGCTGACTGCGGAAATTCTCAAATACTGTCAGCGCGGAGTAAGCAGGTACCGTTTCGCTGATAAACTTCGGCGAGATCTCTAACTGTTTTTGCAGCAGGGGTGCAACGTTCTCGCTAGTATAAGTTCTGACAGCATTCATCGTTTGCGTCAGTAGTTCAGCTTTGGTAGAGACTTCATCCTCAGCTTTGCGTTGCATTGCCTGTGACAATGTAACTCCACTCAGAATGATTCCACCTAGAAAAATGAGCGTAAGCAGCAGCGTAAACTGAGTCCCCAACCGAAGCTTTCTAAGCATTTCCACTCCTTGAGTCAGATCTTGCTAGAGCACCATTGCGACTAAGCGTAAACTATTTCGTTCTATGGACAGTAACGGGCTAACTTGCTGCGGAAAATGGGTTTCAGATGAAGGTAGAAAGATGTATCAAGATCCCTACGAATATAGGAAATGCTTAAGTGATTGTCAAATTTACTATTAACGGAATGTTAAACAAGAAGATTAATGGTTACAACGATTACAATTTCGACCACAATTTCGACAACATTCTAAAATTACGTACCCTAATACATTTGATATAAAGTATTGGCTGCTTTTTGGCGCAATTTTAATCGACGATGCTGCTAAATCCAATTGAAGTAGCTCACGACTAACCGAGTTGTCACCTTTGTCTGTTCCCAAACCTTGCCAAACTTATTCTGCCGTCGATGCCAGCGTCCGGTCTGTTGTCGAACAATCCCATTCGTGCGCTCTACTAGTTGTGTTTTGTCTTTGCCGACGTGATGCGGAACTTCAGGTGGCAAGACCCGCTCATATCCGCCCCGTCATTGCTATGAAATTGTTTGCACTCTGTTTTCCCTTCAGTGTGGAACACTCACTGCTCAATCATTGCATCGGTGCGTTTGCCCACTCGTGCTGTGAGAATCAGACCGCTGCTGTTGGCTAAGCTCAGCCCAATCCAGCAATCTCCTGCTTCTTGCTCCTGGGTCAAGCACTGCTTTTGTTTTTTGAGGCAATCGAAGCTACATTACCTTTGCCCTATAATCAAACTCGCCAATCATCAGAGCATTGAGAAGCGCGATCGTACAAGAATATTGATCGTTGTTCTCGCCATAATTCACATATCGCCATTGTGGAAGGAACGATGATGCAAGCTTCTACTGAGCAACTTTTAGACGCGATCGCGCAACTGCCCGCACAAGAACTAGAGGCATTTGTTGTCCAGGTCTTGAAGCTTCGTGCCCAACGGCAAGCCCCTCATCTATCTTCTTCAGAATCCGAGTTACTTTCAAAAATCAACCATAGCCTTTCCAGCGATCAACAAACTCGATTTGATCAGCTTGTTGCCAAACGGCAAGACCTGACGATCACCGAATCAGAACTTGCTGAACTCATCGAGATCACAGAGCAAGCCGAGCTTTTGAACGCTGAACGCATGGCAGCACTCGCAGAATTAGCAACTGTAAGAAATCAATCGCTCACTCAAGTCATGCGAAATTTAGGAATCCATCCGCTTGCCTGTCTGGCGTGCCCTTCATAGTCTCAGCCATCGATCGCGATCTCAAAAAATTGGCGATGTTAAACTAAAAGCAAACATCGATCGCGCAATGAATATCACCCTTACGCCAGAACAAGCCCAAATCATTCAGCAAAAGCTTCAAAGCGGACGTTACAAAACGCTTGATGATCTGCTTGCTCAAGCCTTTCAACTCCTAGATGACTGGGAAGAACATAGCCTTATAGAAGACCCTGCTTGGATTGACTCCGCCCGTCAGAAAGTAGATGCCGCCATTCAATCATTAGAGCAAAACGGCGGTACAGATGGAGAAACCGTCGTGAACCGACTCCTTGAGAAATTCCAGCAGGCGCGACAGAACCAACAATGAGTCGATACATTATTTCTGACGAAGCCATTCAGGATCTTGATGATATCTCTGACTATTTCTTACAAACCAATCTAGAAGCAGGTGAGCAGTTTCTCAGAGCATTCAACGCAAAATGTCAGCAGCTAGCCAGCTTCCCAAAAATGGGTCGCAGTTATGGACATATTCGCCCTGACCTCCGTGGACTAGCATTACGGGGTTTTGTGATCCTTTATCGAGTCAACGAAATAGAAGATCAGCTCGAAATTCTAAGAGTCATCAGCGGGCGACGAGATCTAGAAGCTTTATTCTGAACGCTTCAGCTTTGAGAATAATGTCGATTCGATCACTGAATCTCAATTGAGGAAGCAATCGTGAATCTATAAAACACGATCGCATCTCCTCAACCGCGGCTAAAAATCAACGCCACGCTTCAAGTCAACGCCTTTCTCTGCATAATGCTTGTGACAGACCATCTCAGAGTGAACCGTTGCTAAATCGAAATAAGCAGGTGGATTCTTACACCGTCCGGTGATCACGATTTCCGTATCGCGAGGTTTCCGCAGCAATGCCTGCACGATCGGTTCTTCCGGCAAAAGCTCTAAATCGACCGTCGGATTCAATTCATCCAAAATAATCGTTTTGTACAAGCCCGAAGCAATTGCAGCTCTCGCAATTTCCCAAGCCCGCTCCGCTTCAACATAATCTAGCTCTTGCTGCTGACCCCGCCAAACGATCGCATCTCTTCCCGATCGCTGATGATCGACCAAGTTCGGATAGCTCTGACGCAATGCGTTAATCGCTGCATCTTCGGTGTAGCCAGTGCCACCCTTCAGCCATTGCATGATCAAAACCCGATGGGATTTATCCTGACTGATCCCTTTTCCGATCGCTTGCAAAGCCTTACCTAATGCGCTCGTCGATTTCCCTTTCCCTGCCCCGGTGTAAATCTCAATGCCTGCAATTCCCTCTTCTTTTGCAGAGTGATAATGCGGCTTCATTTCAGAATGTAAGTTCGCAATATCAACTAATGCTTGTGGAGCCGCACGTCCCGTGACAATCACTTCCATGTGATCCGGTTTTAACGTCAGCGTTCTCACCACTTCATCCACGGGTAAAAGCCCCAGATCGAGAACCGGATTGAGTTCGTCCATCACCACGACAGAATAAAGCCCAGATGCGATCGCACCTTTCGCCACATCCCATCCTCGCTGAGCTTCTTGGCGATCGAACTTCGTAATCTCATCCGCCCCGAAAAATTCGCCCCGCCCCGTCCGAACTTGGTCAATCAAATGCGGAAAAGCACGTTGCAGCGCTGCGATCGAGGCATCTTCGTCATAAGTCCGTCCCGGCCCCTTGAGAAATCGCAGCAATAAGACTCGCGTCGGTGAGAGATTTTGAATTCCGAGTCCAATCGATCGCAAAACCACACCCAAGGCTGCTTGAGACTTGCCTTTTCCTGCGCCATCGTACACATGAATTTGTCCAGTCATGCGTTCCGATCGTGTTTGGGCTGTGCGAATTCCAACACCCGCTCTAGTCATATCTTAAATCGCCGCTTCTAAATGCAGATTTACTTTAGCAGGTTTCTTCCAAACGGATCCGCGATCGCGCATTTGATTGATTCTATAAATTAAACCAATGCAAGTTAGCTTGAAATATAAGCTTATCTCAAGTTTAATCAAGTTCATGACTCATTCTTAAGGAGCCACCGCTATGCAGGATTCGATCAAGCCATCGTACTCATCGTTGACTGAGACCGAAGAACGGTGGTCAATCAATTCAAGCCGCGCTTACTTGGTTAAAACGTTAGAAACGGTTCAAGATTTGATTGTTGTTTCGCTCTGTATTGGATTGTTCTGTGTGATGGTGATCCAATTGCGGGCAATGTTCTTCTCGCTCTTGCCGCCTTTAAATTTTCATGGTGTCACCGCAGACATCTTGTTTTTGCTGATTTTGGTTGAGTTGTTCCGATTGTTGATCATTTACTTGCAGGAGCAGCGCGTTTCGATCGGCGTTGCGGTTGAAGTTGCGATCGTTTCAGTTCTCAGAGAATTTATTGTTCGAGGTGTATTAGAGGTTCAGTGGACGCAAATCCTAGCAGGCTGCGCGTTTCTAGTCGTCATGGCGCTGTTATTAGTCGTTCGGGTTTGGCTACCTCCCACCTTTGAAGGAATTGATCCTGAAAAACAGTTTTCGATGCGCAAACGGAAAGAATCCCACTAAATATTTCCGCATTTCATCTTTGTCGCCCAAAGTAAACCCAAAGCAAAACCTCCGAGATTTTTACAACCTCGGAGGTCTTTTTTCAACGTCAGAATTTACTTACCGCCGGAGATCTGTGCAGCGACTTCTGCTGCAAAGTCAGACTCTTCCTTCTCAATGCCTTCGCCGAGGACAAAGCGCACAAAGCGACGAATCTGGATGTTCTCACCCAACTGAGCAACGTTCTGCTTCACCAATTCCTCAACGGTGATGTTCGGATCTTTGATGTAAGGAGTCGGCAATAAGCACATTTCATTCAAGCGCTTATCAATCCGACCTTGAACGATCTTCTCTTTAATATTGTCAGGCTTACCCGCGAGGTCGTCTTTGCCCATTTCGATCGACTTTTCACGCGCCACGATATCCGCTGGAATGTCCTCGACACGAACATACTCAACGTTCGTACTTGCAGCGATCTGCATCGCAATGCTGCGAACTAAGTCTTGGAATGCTTCGTTTCTTGCAACGAAGTCGGTTTGGCAGTTCACTTCTACCAACACCCCGATCCGACCGCCGATATGGATATAGCTTCCGACCAAGCCTTCAGCCGCAGTTTTGCCAGCCTTCTTATCTGCCGAAGCAATCCCTTTCTTCCGCAGCCATTCGATCGACTTTTCCATATCGCCGCCATTTTCGGTCAGCGCTTTTTTACAATCCATCATCCCTGCGCCAGTCTTTTCGCGCAGTTCTTTCACCGCTTTTGCTGAAATGTCTGCCATTTGCCTGAGTTCCCAATTTCTTCTCTGATATTGTCCGACGAATTGGGGGAGTGGGGAGTAGGGAGAAAATCCTTCCCCCATTCCCCGATTCCCCTACTATTCTGCGGCAGCTTCCTCTTCAGAAGCTTCCGTTTCATCGTAGTCGTACTCTTCTTCTGCGCCTTCGTAGTCGTACTCTTCTTCGGCTTCGAGTTGACCATGACGACCTTCGTAAATGGCATCAGCCAAACGTCCTACGATCAACTTGATCGATCGAATTGCGTCATCGTTAGCAGGAATGGGCACGTCAACGGTGTCAGGATCGCAGTTGGTATCAAGCAGCGCTACGATCGGAATATTCAACTTGACGCATTCTTGAATCGCGTTGTATTCCCGACGCTGATCCACCATGATGATCACATCTGGCAGTTTGCGCATCAGTTTGATACCGCCGAGGTATTTCTGAAGCCGTTCGAGTTCACGACGCAGCACAGAAGCTTCTTTCTTCGGCAATAGATCCAATCCGCCTGTTTCTTCGCGACGTTCGAGTTCTTTTAAGCGCTCGACACGAGTTTTGATGGTTGACCAGTTGGTGAGCATTCCACCCAACCAACGTTGGTTCACATAGTAAGCGCCACAACGCGAAGCTTCTTGAGCAATAATGCCAGCAGCTTGACGTTTGGTGCCGATGAACAAGAATTTTTTACCCTGTTCAGAAGCAGTCCGCACATAGTTGTACGCGTTATCCATCAACTGAGCGGTTTGCACCAAGTCGATGATATGTACACCATTACGAGCGGTGTAAATGTAGGGACTCATTTTGGGGTTCCATCTGCGGGTCTGATGCCCAAAGTGAACGCCCGACTCAAGTAATTGAGCCAATGAAACAACTGGCATGAATTGATCTCCTAATTCGGGTTCATCGTCCATTCAGGAGTAGCTTTCGCCACCCGAAATCCTGAATGTGTGAGTTTAAACAGCTTATCTAGGGTAACACAAGACCTTGCCCTTGCTACGCTGATATAGAGTTGAGGCTTCTGAGAAATGAGCGTACCGACAGAATTAGATGCAGCGATCGCCGTAGTCGGCGGAATCCTGACGGCAATTGCTATTTTTTGTATTCCTAGACAAAATCTCGATCGAGTCCCGATGTCTGGATTGTTCTTGCTGTTGATCATTCATGCGATCGTGGGTTGGGTTTTGGCGATCTCAGACGTTCAAATCGGATTATGGCTGGTCGCTGCTGGCGCAGTGTTGATTGTGGCAATGATTCGGTCTTTGCAATTAGGGCAGGCGGGTGCAATTGCGTTAGGCGGGGCAGCGATCGGTGCGATCGTCTGGGCTGTACGTCAAGATGCAAATGCACAAATCAGTGCTCTTGCATTTTTATTCCTCGGCATTTGGCTGTGGGCGGTTGGGGGTGCGCGATATCGGATGGAAAGTGCGGGATTTGGAAAATCGATTCGATGGGTTTTAGCGATCGTCGGTTGGGAGGGATTATGGATTGGCTGGCTGATTGATACATTTGTGGCACCGCAGGTCGGAATTTGGCTACGTTAGCGTTTCTTCGTTCCATCTCTTATGCTAGAAATAGCTGCTTTAGGAATTGATTCATGCAATCTGGTTGGCGAATTGGGTCATTGTTTGGCATTCCTTTGCTGATTGACCCGTCTTGGTTTTTTATCCTCGTGATCGTCACCCTGAGTAATGCGCTGCGGTGGCAATATCGCTATCCGGATTGGGGTACACCTGTGGCGTGGGGCACAGGCTTCGCGATGGCAATGTTGCTGTTTGCCTCGGTGCTGCTGCATGAATTGGGTCATAGCCTCGTCGCGAAAGTCCAAGGGATTCAAGTGCAGTCGATTACGCTGTTCTTCTTTGGAGGGATTGCCGCGATCGCACAAGAACCGAAAACTCCTGGAAAAGCGTTTCAAGTCGCGATCGCAGGGCCAGCCGTCAGCTTTATGCTGTTTGTGATTCTGACGCTGCTGACGCTGGTTTTGCCGAATAATGAAATGCCTTTGAGCATTCTGTTTCGAGATTTGGCAGCGATTAATCTTGTCTTGACCTTATTTAACATGATTCCGGGCTTGCCTTTAGATGGGGGGCAGGTGCTCAAAGCGATCGTCTGGAAATTGACTGGAAGTCAGATTAAAGGAATTCGGACGGCAGCGAAAGTTGGGCGATTCCTGGGGCTGTTTGCGATCGCTTGGGGCTTAGCCGATGTTCTGGGTGTCACTCGCAATCTAGGATTACCCACTGCGGGTGGATTATGGGCAGCGTTGATTGGATGGTTTGTGGTGCAGAATGCGAGTGCATACGATCGCATTACTGAATTGCAAGAAGCGATGCTGAAGGTGAAAGCCGAAGATGCAATGACCCGAGATTTTCGGGTTGTCGATGCATCGATGTCGGTGCGGAAATTTGCAGACGATTATTTAATTACGGAATCGCGTGCGGCTGTGTATTATGCTGCCTCGAATGGGCGCTATCGCGGCGTGATTAATACGGAAGATTTGCAACGGATTGAGCGCAGCGAGTGGGAGAGCAAGACACTTTTAGACATTGTGCATCCGTTGAATGAAGTACCGACCGTGCAAGAATCCACTCCGATTGTGGAAGTGATTCAGCTTTTGGAAAATCAAAGTTTGCCGCGAATTACGGTCTTGTCTCCGGCTGAGGCAGTTTCTGGGATCATTGATCGCGGAGATATTGTCAAAGCGATCGCACTGAAGATGAATTTGAGAATTTCTGATGCGGCAATTAAGCAGATTAAAGAAGAGGGAGTTTATCCGCCAGGATTGCAGTTAGGAGCGATCGCGCAAGCGGCATCGGAATTAAGATAGGCACGGTTTGCAGCTTAGACTGTCTATTTTCTGGCAGCATCCATTTAGCAAAGGAGCGATCGGCGCATGAGCATCGCAAGCAATCGAACTGTACAACATCGCCCCCTGAGCTTTGATGAGTTTTTAGCTCAATACGGTAGTGACAATCGCTATGAGCTAATTGATGGAGAGGTATTTGATTTGGAACCGACTGGTTTGCATGAACAGGTCGCAGGATTCATCACTCAAAAAGCTTGTGTGCAAATCGACTTAGCAAATTTGCCTTGGCTGGTTCTGCAACGTCCCCTTTTCCGTCCGCCCAACATTGAGATGACAGCATTTCGACCGGATGTAGCTGTGATCGATGAAATGGCGTTAGAGAATGAATTGCTCTGGCGAGAACAGTCAATTTTGACACAGGGCACTTCGATAAAACTTGTGGCTGAAGTGGTCAGTAGTAATTGGCAAAATGACTATTCTCGCAAGTTGGAAGACTATGAAACTTTGGGAATTCCAGAGTATTGGATTGTAGACTATGCAGGCTTAGGTGGCACTCGTCATATCGGTAGCCCAAAGCGTCCCACACTTTCCATTTGCAGATTAATAGAAGGTCAATATCAGATTCAGCAATTTCGGGGAGAGCAGTTGATCAGTTCACCCACATTTCCGGGTCTGAATCTGACGGCTGACCAAGTTTTAAGAATTAGACCGTAAACCACTTCTCCTATTTTGTTTGTTGCCAGCGTTTCGCCAAGTTCCAGCCTTCAAACACATCAACTATTTCATATTTTAAGCCAGGTGTCTTAGCAAGATTGGGATCAATCCAGGCGTAATCGGTGTTGGGTAGAATCTTAGGATTTTCGATTTCTTGTCCAATTTTGGGAGTGTAGAAATTGAGTAAGAGTTGCGTTTTGCGATCGTCACGACTCAGTGCTTTTTCATCGACGATAAAGCTCACAGGCTGCGATCGCAAAACTTCCTGCACATTGGCTTGAAGTAGAAATTGCTTCAGTTGCGGATCGTAATCTCCCCACAATCCAGTTAAATGTAAAGCTGCGATCGCGAACCAAGACGTGACGAGCCAACTAGCTGCCCAGTATTTTGCAGAGTGAGCCATGCGATCGCGCAAAATCCAAATGAGCGGCAAACTCAACCAACCTAACCCAACTGCTAAAACGACCAGTGCAATCTTATCTAATTCACTGCTTCGCAAACTGCTAGATTGCAGCAATTGGGCAATTGTCGTGCGTTTATTCACAACAACTAACAAGAAAATCGCGATCGCACCCATAAGTAAATTCAGACCGATAAACGCTCCCGTGTATTTCTTCTCGGTATAGAGATGAACGAGATGAGAAAGCGCGATCGCGGCAAATAGCCCAACGAACGGCATTAATTGCAACGGATAGTAATGTGTTTTCGTTCCAAACAATGTTAATTCAATAAACAGAGTAACAGGATAGCCAATGAGTAAAAATCGAGTTTGATGTGATTTTATTAATGCTCTGATATCTGGATGTCGAAATGCTAACCACAATCCGCCTAATGCAAAAAATACCCAGGGAAATCCATTTGCAGGAATATTCCAGAAATAGTAAAACTGATTTGCTCCTTGATACGTTTGTCCACCTAAATGAAATAGTTTGCCAAATAATTCTTGAATTGGTGCGGTTCCATATTTCTGAATCGCCGCTCCTAACCAAAAAATCACAGGCATAAGCCCAATTCCGAATCCTAGATACAACCAAGGATCGAGTAAATGCCGATGCCGACGATGCTGAGCAATCAAATAAGGAAAGAGCGCGATCGCCGCTGGAATGATCATGAAGCCTTTGATCATGAAGCCCCATCCGAACATTGCTCCAGCCACAAATCGCCAAGGACGACCCGAAGTCTCGGCAAGCAGTAAAGTCCAAATTGCAATCAGTTCGATGCAGACTAAAACCATGTCTTGAGTTCCGAGCCGCGCATATTGTGCGACTAAGGGAATGATGCTAAAAATTGCGGCTCCGAGCCAAGCCATTCGAGGAGTCGTCAGACGTTTGCCGATCGCATAAGTAAGCAACACACTCAAAATAAATGCGATCGCGCTAGGCAGTCGGGCAGTGCCTTCACTGATTCCAAATCCCAGGTATGAGCTAGCAATCAACCATTGAATCCCAATGGTACGATCGAAACTATAGCCTCCTCCCCATTGCGGTGTGATCCAATCTCCAGTTTGCAGAATTGCGCGAGCTTGAGTGGCGTAAATCCCTTCATCGTGAGCCATGAGGCTTTGTTGAGAGCTTCGCAGTAAAACGATCGGGAGTGCCCAAAGAAAAAGAGTGAGATAAGGGAGGAGTCGTTTGAGATTCACAACGCACCAGAAAACGCTTTCGGTGCGAATTCTACCTTAGATTCTTCGCGATCGACATTGGATCACGTTTGCGGAAAGTCTCAGGTGTAATTTGAATCTGATGGCAGAATGGTGCTGGATATCGCGCTTTTCGGAGTTGCTTATGCGATCGCTGATTGAAACGATTGATCAAACGCTGTTGCCTGATTTAAATATCGAGAGTTGTGACCCGCATGATCCGATCGTCATTCATCATGTACCTGCACCTTGGCAAGTGCTAGGAACCGGAAATTATGCAGCCGTGTTTACGCATCCAGATTTTCCGGATGAAGTGGTGAAAGTTTACGCACCAGGACGACCAGGTTTTGAAGAAGAAGTTGAAGTGTACGATCGCTTGGGTGCTCATCCAGCTTTTTCGCAGTGTATCTATGCGCGAGATGGAATGCTGGTTTTGAAGCGACTGCATGGAGTCACGCTTTATGACTGTATGCACCGAGGGATTCGGATTCCGGTGCAAGTGATTCAAGATATCGATCGCGCTTTGGACTATGCTCGCGATCGCGGGTTGCATCCGCATGATGTTCATGGTCGCAATGTCAATATGTATCAGGGACGCGGCTATGTGGTGGATGTGTCGGACTTTCTGCATGAAGAAGCTTGTTCCGCTTGGACAGATTTGAAGAAGGCTTACTATTGGGTGTATCGTCCGATTCTTTGTCCGTTACGGATTCGGATTCCTTATGCGCTGCTCAATGCGCTTCGGAAGACTTATCGCTGGTTACGATCGCTTAGAGGTTAAATTCTAGTCGTCTATGAGATTTGTTCGACAATGGATTTATAGTTGCTGAGCTTTAAGATGCAACTTTGTTCCTGGATTGGGTTGTTTCTAACTGAATATCTGCAGGAGCTAAGGTTAGAAGCGCGATTGTATGCCCTTTTGCATTGATGAATTCAATTTCAAAAGCTTGCCCGTCGCTATAACAATGCACAACAGCTCCACGATCGCCAGCTCTTAGACCATTTTCTTGAATATCGCTAGTCAGAATCACTGTGTCTAATTCTTGAATCATTTCAGCCTCTTGTATGTTCAAAGTGGATGTGCAGTTACAAAGCGTGGGGTTTCTTGTCCCATATCAATGATCCAATCCCATATCAATGATCCAAACGGTTCTTAGCGAAATCAAGTATCCATTGGGGGCTTCTATTTCTCCTTCGATGATGTATTTTGTGCCGTGTGGAGAAGTAACAACTTCCTTGACAGATTGCAATCGCGCAATCTCCAGAAGTCTTTGCTCTAGGATATCTACATTTTCTTCATTAAAGCCAGCACCACGAAGTAATTTTGCTTTTGAGCCTCCAACGGAGTGAGTTTCTGAGAGCAAGTATCCAAGCAACTTTTGGGGTTGAATAAATGCGGTTTCTCGGTTCGGTAAGTTCATACGGTGCGATCGCGAATCCTGTCATATCATCTCAAATTTTCTAGGTGCGATTGCTTTCTCCTATTATCCGCGATCGCACATTTTCCGCAGATTCGCGATCGTAGGATTTTACTCTAGACCTAGCTGCTGTTTTAGAGCGAGCTGCGATGAACTATTTACTGGTGAACTGTGATCTCATTACGACTCAGTTCCAGATAAGAGTGTTGTTCAAACAACTCAACAATTCGTGATAGATTTTGCGTAAATACTGTCTCAAGATCTGAGTTTTTGATATTGCCAGTTGTGACTAACAGCAATTTGTATGGTTGTTGAATGGTTAGAAAAGAATTGAGAAAGTCTGCGTCTTTTGTAATGACAATTCTTTGTTCTGCGATCGAGAGCGTATTGATGTCAGCATCGGAATGGAAGATCGCGCGTATGTAGCGTGTCGTATCCTGCTTCTGATAATAGTCGTGCAAGACGAGTGGGCAATTGAGCATCGACTAGAAATTTCATGAAGCAATTTTGTGAATACTTTTAATTTGGCTGAGACGAGCGGCAAATAAAAGCGCTGCGAGGATATCTTCGCGTTCTAAATCTTCATAGTCTGCCAAGATTTCTTCGATCGTCATGCCTGCACTCAGAAGTTCTAAAAGGAAATCCACCGGGTAACGTAAGCCACGAATGCAAGGTTTACCGTGACAAATGTTGATATCGTGGGTGATTCGTTGAAGTAGATTCGTTTCCATAATAAATGTGCGATCGCTTTCTCCTATTATCCGCGATCGCACATTTTCCGCAGATTCGCGATCGCATGTAACTTAGATGATGTCGTTGTCTGAATCTTCTTCTGCGGGGTTAATGGCATCAAGAACTTGTCTAACGATTTTAGGATGCAGAATTTTACCTGAATGGAAAGGTACAACTACTCGAATGCCATTCTTGAAATAGATTCGATGACTACCGTTTGTTCTGATGAGTGTAAAGTCAGCATCTAATAAAAGTTTTTCTGCTTCTTGAGCAGTTAGACGTGGCGCTTTAGGCAACTTGCACCTCTAATGTCATTGTCAAGATTTCCTGCCTTTGAAGAATGCTTTTCTCCTCGTCTGAAAGAGTTTCAAGATATAGCTCGATCGCTTCTTTAATATTGGCTTGAACTTCTTCTAAGGTGTCTCCCTGAGTTTGACAGCCTTTGAGCGCTGGACAGTAAGCATAATAACCGTCTTCGTCTTTTTCAATTACTACATCAATTTTGTACGACATGATATCTGCCCTCGATCGCTTTCTCCTATTATCCGCGATCGCACATTTTCCGCAGATTCGAGATCGCAGGATTTTACTCTAGACCTAGCTGCTGTTTTAGAGCGATCGGGACATTGATTGCTGTTTCTAACCCTCTTACTCCTTCCCAATTTGTTTCTTCATTCCAACTAATGTTATCGAGGATGGCGCTGGTGAGGTCGGCGCTGATGAGGTCGGCGCTGGTGAGGTCGGCTCCATGGAGGTAGGCGCTGTCGAGGTTGGCACGGGTGAGGTTAGCTCCGTAGAGGTTGGCGCTGGAGAGGTCGGCTCCGTAGAGGTTGGCTCCGTAGAGGCTGGCTCCGTAGAGGTCGGCGCTGTCGAGGTTGGCACGGGTGAGGTTAGCTCCGTAGAGGTTGGCGCTGGAGAGGTCGGCTCCGTAGAGGTCGGCGCTGGAGAGGTTGGCACTGGAGAGGTCGGCTCCGTAGAGGTCGGCGCTGGAGAGGTAGGCACTGGAGAGGTCGGCACTGGAGAGGTCGGCTCCATGGAGGTAGGCACTGGTGAGGTAGGCACTGGTGAGGTTAGCGCTGGTGAGGTTAGCGCTGGTGAGGTTAGCGCTGGTGAGGTTAGCGCTGGTGAGGTTGGCATAGCTTAGAAAAGCACCAACGATAGAACTAAATCCTGCTAGCTCTACACAACTACTGTAACTAATAATCTTTAGAAGACGAGATGTGTAGCGTTCTCCTTCTACAACCTGCCCACTTGGATAAAACACAATCTTCTCTTTGAGTTCCTCCTTTTCCTGAGCAGTGCGATGTAATTTCAACAGCAGAATCATCACATTCAAGCCTGCATAGATATCAACCTGCCGAATTCCAAGAGATTTTTCTTGTTCTGGTAACTGTTCTCTCAACAGTCGCATTTTTCTTTGGGGCAAATTCTCATCCGGCAGCGCATCAATAAACGTCCCTTCACACCAAGCATCATAAAAATCATGCAATCGCTCAAATAGCTCAATCGGCTTAAATCTGCCACTTTGTCTAAGCTGCTCCATCAGACATTCCACAATTTCAACCGTGAGAACCTTTGAGCCTAGCAAATCATAAATCTCTTGATTCAATTGTTCAGTCCGAAGATAAAAATCCTTGTTCCGACGCGATTCCGTCCAACTTTCAATGGCATCCTTCAGCCGCTCCGCACACAAAAACTCACCAAAGCTCTTATGTGTAAACTCAACCGAGCCACCCTTATCTCCTGATGCAGGCTGAATGTAAAATGCTGTTAAAAGACTATTGAGTGCTTTTGCCTCATCTGTCTGTGTCTCCTGCCTTGCTTTCTGAATTAATTTAGCAATCGGGTTATTCGTATCCTTCACACAACGCATTTCCAACATCCGAATCGGCGCAAACTCATTCCCCGCTTGCACCACACACAGCGCTGCCTCCGTCAAAAACCGCCGCAACTCATCAGACTCCAACCCCGTCAGCCTAAAATTCTCATTCTCACGCTGCTTATCGATCACCCAATTCACTGCCGTATCATAAATCCGCACCTTCGCCTCAATCTTCTCCTCTGTTCTTAGCATCTCTGCATCTAATCGCTTTTCTCGATGCAACCTAGCTAGTAAATACAGCAGTAAAGGCTCTCGTGCTAGCTCATCGTTTACTTCTGTCGGACAGTCTGCTAAAAACTTACTAAAAGCATGAGCTTCATCCGTCCCAAAATGCTGCGCCCACTGGCTCAGCCAGCGCTCTCGAATTGCATCCTCCATTGGTAGAATAGCAACTCTTACTAGCTTCTTAGACTGAGTAATCACGCGATCGATTCCCTGCAAAGAAAGCGGTCGCCCCGTAATCACAAATCGGTGATGCGAACTGCGCTGAAAATCCTCAACCTGCGTCAAAAACTCCTTCAGCCCACCACTTGAGCGCCCCTCCAAAAGCAACTCATCAAACCCATCTAGCAAAAACAAAAAACGCGTATTTCGATCAGTCAGCCAACTCGAATCGCTCGTAACAAAATCCAAATTCTGCAAATAGCTCTCCAACGTCTGCGTCAGATTATTCGCCAAACTTCTCAAATATCTCAGCCGAATCACGATCGGACTAAACGGCAAAGTCCGCCGCACTCGATCGCTAAACATCCGACAAAAAACACTCTTCCCCCGTCCCGCTTCCCCTTGAATAAAAATGACCTGCCCCGTCGAATTCAATAACTGTTGCTCCGCCCAAGTTTCTAAATCGATCAGCTCTTCCTCAAGCGGCTTCCCATCCTGATCCAGCAGTTGCACCTTCAGCCGAACATACAAATCCTGATAGGTCAGCCTCTCCTCATCAAAAACCGTCTCACTCGGCTTCGGCGCAATCTCCCTCGCCAAATAATCGTCCAAACTCTGCAATCGCTCCCAAACCGCCTGCCCATTCATTCGATAAAAATCAGCCAGAGGTTTAAGCTGATCCGCCGCCTTCGCAAGCTCCTGAATCAAAATCCGAGGAACCGCCCAACTCACACGATCGCAGAACAATTCCGCTTTATTCGTCGCCATCCCCGCATCTTCGAGCCGCGCCTGCAATATCTGGCTCAACTGATGCGCCAACTCCGAATCTGGAAAGCTAGTAATTGCTTTTTTAGCTTCTCGATCGCTAATCTCAACCTCAGCAAATTTCAAAATCCGCTCCGGCTTAGAACACTGCTTTTCACCAATTCGAGCTAATAGCTTCTGATCCTCTGCAAGCTGTCCCCTCACACTTTCCAAGTAAGCCGCCTGAACCAACGCGATAATGCACTCTTCCAGTGTTGGATCTTTCTTCGTCGCCTCACAGACCAAATTCAGCAACGTCACCGCGATCGATGCAAATGGAACCACTTCTTTCACCATCAATCCCAACGGCGAATTCAGCACATCCAGCAACGAAGCCATCTGACCGACATAAGGCTGAACCGTCTTCAACAACTCCCCATCCAATGGCTTTTCCTTAATCGTCTTTGCCAGATCAAACACTGCTTTAGTTGAATCTGTCACCTGCTTCGTCAGTTCAACCGCTTGCTTACTTCCAAGTTTTGCCAGAAATGATCCAATCTTGGTTGCCATTGCCATTTGCTCGATCGTCATCGAACTTAAGGTAGCGCGAAAAAAAGCGATCGCCCAATCTCTTAAACATTTGAACGACAACGATCTGGCAATGATCTAGATACTAGCTTGCAAGTACTGAAAAAGATTCGAGATCCAGTGACCTCAAACGTCGAACTTTCATCGCCTTCGCTTCTTCTTTTTCGCCTTCGGATCTTCAACTGGAACAGGTTCTAAACGATCTAACTCCGGCAACTTCAGCGCAATCCCCGCAAAAAACCAGTAATACACCGCCACTGGATCAACATCTAACGGATAGTAATATGTGTTGTAACTAATCACCAACACAAACGTCCAAAGAACCGCTCCATATCCCCGAATATTCTTATCTTTGACTGATCGAAACGCTCGAAAACAAGCGATCGTCAAACTCGTCACCAACACCACAAACAACACGGTTCCAATCGGCCCAATCTCATACATCACCTTGGGATAGTACGTCTCAATCAACTGCGTATCCCCCATTGCCCGCGCCGAATTCGTTGCGCGTCCCAACCCCTTCCCAAGGAGACTCGCCCCCCGCACTACCGTTTCAAATTGCTCTCGAATAAACGCATCAGGCGGTGATGCATTCCAGCGACCCACTGCACTATCCAGCCGCTCCTGTACCACCGCTGGATTCGATGCCATCGCCACCATAATCGCTCCCGCCAGTCCAATTCCGATCGGCACAAATCGCTTCAAATTTGCAATCTGCCCCGTCGTAAACAACTGAATCACAATCATCACAGGCACAAGCATCAGCGCAATTCGCTGCCCACAAATCACCGCCATAATGATCGTCATCAGCATTCCAATCCCACCGATGATCTTCCAGACCAAATTGCGATCGAAGAATGTCACTGCAAACGTTGTAAATGCACTCGAAATCAAATACCATCCCCACTGCCACGGAGCTACAAACGTCCCCGGCAATCGAATCACCCCTTGCTCTGGCGTATACAGTAGCGCCCCTCCCACAAAACACCGTGCATCCAGCGACGCCTTAAACAATTCCGCCCCTGTCCCTTCAGTCCCCTTGCACCGTCCTGTCTTCAGCATCATGTACTGCACAAATGCCAATCCACAGCAAATGATCACGACCACCACTGTGATTCGCATAAAGTTATAGACATCCTGCTTCTTCTTCATCAAGTAATAAGCGCAGGGAATCAGCGGCACATAGCCTAGTAAAACTTTTAAGCCCAAGATGCCCATGAAAAAAGGTCGTTCAAGCGGCTTCTGAGTCGTCATTGCCACCTCAGCCGCAGACAACTGCTGCGAACCATTTACGAACAGCAGCACCAACATACAATAAACGAGCAGCAGCATCAGAGGCGTTTTCATCAACTTCGGGATCATCATCGACAAATCCCGCTGCTTACAGTACTGATAAATACTGATCAAAGCAGGAATATACATCCCATCTTTCGCCAACTGCATCAGCGGATTATTCCCCACCGTGGCATACGTAATCGTTCCGCCAAACGGCATGTAAATCATAAAGGCATGAAGCGCTTGCCAGGGAAATTTGAACGATAGCATCAGCGTCAGCACGCCTGCAAAACCACCGCCTGCGCCTTTAATTCCTCCAACCGCAAATAATGCTAATCCCACCACGATCGAGATCATCGTGGACATAGAAATAAAATTAACAGCCGCTTTACGGGCTAACATCACCCGACGTTTTTCTGCCAAACGCTCTTTCAGGGACAATCCTGGCTCTGCTTCTGAGACCTTGCTTTTGCGCTTCTTAGCCATATCCGTGTCAAAATAAGCACCTGGATCATAGCCGAGAAAGTCAGAACGGGAAGACTACTTGTAGCCCCTAACCCATGAGAATTATGCTCAATCGCAATTTTCTCCTCTATTGCCGAAAAAGCTTAACGTTAGAAATTTTGCTCGGTTGCACGATCGCATTCGGAATTTTCCTCCGCATTCTCAATCTCGGTACGCGCGAATTCTGGTACGACGAAGTTCTCTCGCTGCTGCTTTCGACCGGACAACGATCTGCATATTCTCTTCCCGCTGATGGCACGATCGCACTTGCTCAACTCACCTCCCTGCTTGATCTGCCCCAAGAATCTTTTGCTAAAACGATACAGGGCTTACTGCGCGGACTCTATGCAGGCGAACCCCATCCGCCCCTGTTCTTCTTTGCACACCATTTCTGGCTGCGCCTGTTTGGCAATCGCGAAATTGCGATGCGCAGCTTGCCGATGCTGTGGAGTTTCGGCGCGATCGCTGCTGCTTATGGTTTGGGGCGCAAACTGCTAGATCATCGCAGCGGACTTTTATTTGCCGCATTGATTGCAACGAATCCCTTTTATCTCTTTCACTCGCTCAATGTCCGAATGTACACACCGCTTGTATTTTGGGCAATTTTGAGCGTTTGGGCATTGCTCGAAATCATGTCTCAGCCTCGCTGGACATGGCAAATTATATTCGTGATGTCGATCGTCAGTGGTCTGCTCACGTTCTATTTATTTGCATATTGGATTGTTGTCGTTTCGGTGCTGATTTTGGTGCTCGATCGGCGGCATTGGTTCCAGCATGGCATTCGGCTGATCATTGCAGGGCTGCTGACCTTGCCTTGGGCAATTTGGGGCACGTTGAAGCAATTGCGAAATGCCGACCTTGGGCGGTTTGGCAACCCAGAGGGCAACCCTGCCCTTTTACACCTTCAGGATCTCTTTCAAACGATCGGGATTCATCTGATTGTGGGAGACTGGACAACGAGTTTACCACCTGGAATCACCATCATTGCTGGATTGTTGGCAACCTGCGGATTGGTTCTATCGATCATCTGCCTTAAGAGATCTGGTCAAAAAATAAGTTTGACAGTAGGGTTAGGAATGGCGATCCTACCTTTGTTACTTGCACTCTGCGTCGATATTGTGACGCGAAAGTATACATTGGGATTTGGAGAAGGGCGCGCGCTGATCTTTGTTTTGCCTGGGTGTTTGTTGCTTATGACGATCGCAATTCGCCAAGTTAAAGCGTACCAAAGCATCATCGCTCTGACTCTGTTGCTGTTCTATCTCACGATCGATGTGGGTGATTTGACTTTAAGAACCCGTTCGGTGTTTCATCAAGTATCAGAGCTGATCCAACTCGATGCGGCTCCAACGCTGATCGCAATGGACACACAAGCGTGGGGACATGTGAATCGCTTAGCGTATTACATCCCGCCCCAGAGTCGAGTCGATCTACTGGCTCAACCTGCGGCGAAATTAGGTACAGCTTTGAAGACGGTTTTAACCAATGCTCCATATCGACGGGTGCTCTGGCTAGAAAGCGCTGCACCCATTTGGTCGCCCGCTGCTACCGAGCAAGACCGCCAAAAAATTCAGCAAACATTAGCGGAACGTTTTACGATCGCCAAGACTCAATCTCTATCGGGAACTATGAGCTTAGACGAATTTCAAATCAAGCTGTATCAAGTGAGTCCGTAGTTTCGTCCTTGTTGTCCTACCTAACCGCAAATTCATGATTGTGCCTCCCTCTCTCGTCCCGCCACCTGCGGGTGAATTAAAAATCCCACACGCAAACCCGGCGATCGAGCGACAATCTCAGTCGATCTACTTTTCGCTGATCGTTCCCACCTACAACGAAGCGCGAAATGTAGAACAAATCGTTCGCGTCCTGACGGGATTGTTGGATCATGCATTGCCAAATGATTACGAGCTGATTATCGTCGATGATGACAGTCCCGATCGCACGTGGGAAATTGCTCAGCAGATGACGGTGGATTTCCCAAATCTGCGAGTGATGCGGCGGCAGGCGGAGCGCGGCTTATCGACTGCCGTGATTCGCGGTTGGCAAGCCGCACGAGGCGAAGTTTTAGGCGTAATCGATGGTGATTTGCAGCACCCGCCTGAAGTATTGTTGAAACTTCTGCAAGCGATTAAGAATGGCGCGGATCTGGCAGTTGCGAGTCGGCATATTGAAGGGGGCGGAACCAGCGATTGGGGCTTGATTCGACGTGTACTATCGCGAGGCGCACAACTGCTCGGATTGGTGATCTTGCCAAGCGTGGTTGGACGCGTGTCTGATCCGATGAGCGGCTATTTTATGGTGCGACGTAGTGCGATCGCGGACTGTCTGCTGAGTCCACTCGGCTACAAAATTCTCTTAGAAGTAATTGGTCGGGGTCAGGTTGACCGAGTTACCGAGGTCGGCTATGTCTTCCAAGAACGACAAGAAGGCGAGAGTAAAGTCACTTGGCGGCAGTATGTTGAATATCTCATGCACTTAGGCAAACTGCGATCGCGCGGCAGAATTAGCCGATTGCGGGAAAAATTCCAGTTGGGACGCTTTTTACGCTTTGGACTCGTCGGCTTCAGTGGCGTCTTTGTTGATATGGCAGCCTTTTATTTCCTGCGCACCTCGCTCGGCTTGAATTTGGCGCGCAGTACGATGCTCTCCGCAGAATTGGCGGTGATCAATAATTTTCTCTGGAATGACCTTTGGACGTTTGGCGATATCGCGCGCGGTCAACCCGGCAAGCGGCAACGATTTAAGCGTTTTCTCAAGTTCAATACAATCTGCTTGATGGGGATCATTCTCCAAGCCTTAATCGTCAGTCTCTTTCATGATGTGTTTCACGTCAGCGAATTCATCGCCAAACCGATCGCGATCGTGCTGGTTACTTTCTGGAATTTCTGGATCAATCTGAAATTAAGCTGGCGGGTCACTGACGTGCGACGAAAATAGACCTCAGATGTCGAGCTTTGTGGATTTCAAGGAACTATAAAACAGGACTGAAGCCGCACCTCTCAGGCTCAGCACCCCTCAAACTCGTTCCTTGAAATCACAGGTAACCCATGAGCTTCCAGATCGATCGCGGGCTATTTCTCTCAGACTTTTCCGACTCTCACGCCATTTTAGGTGTCTCGATCGAAGCCGATGTCAAAGAGATCCGAAAAAACTATCTAAAAATCGCCCGTCGCTTACACCCCGATAGCTGCATTTCTGAAAGTGAGGGAGATAGACAACTTGCTGAACAACTCTTATCCAAGCTGGTGAATCCAGCCTGGGAAAAACTCTCCCAAGAAAAAGCCCGGACTGATCATTTGATTGTTTTGAAAATGAAAGGGCAGGGAGCCGCCCGCAATTTTCACACCATTGGGGTGCTCAGCAGTCTAGCTCAGCAGCTTTTGAGCGCAAGCAATCCCGATCACTTTTACCGCACAGCACTGCAAGATTTATCCAATCGGCAGTATGAGCAGCTCGATCAGGCTTGCGAACTGATTGCCCAAATCAGCGAACTGAATCTTGCCTATCTGATTCGTCGAGAAGCCGCCAGCGATTCTGTTGGAGTTCCGAAAAACAAGACTTTCATCCCCGCAACTAACAACGCTCAAGCCAAGCCTCAAGAGGTTCAAGCCAAAGCTGAATCGTTGAGTGATCAGTATTATCGTCGCGCCGAAGGATTTGCGGCAAAGGGAAATTTTGCCCAAGCAACGATAGAATTGCGAGATGCCTTAAAAATTGACCCAAACAGTAGCCGCTGTCACAGTTTAATGGGCATGGTTTATTTGCGGCAAAACCAACCGACGATGGCGAAGATTCATTTTACGAAAGCGCTGTCGATCGATCCGCAAGACGAGCGCGCCTTGATTGGCAAGCAGAGAATCGATCCCCCTGCGATCCCTTCGTCTTCAGAAAAGCCGAGTGCAAAATCGAATGCGACGAAGCAACCCTCATCTAAATCTGGCAGCGGTCTGTTTGGCGGTCTTTTCGGTAAGAAAAAGTAACGCTAAATTTCTCTCAAAATGGTTTACCAGCCTCCTGCAGGGGCACGCGACCTCCTGCCTCTCGATGTCGCCCAAAAACGTTGGATTGAAGATCGCCTTCAGCAAGTGTTTCATGCTTGGGGCTATCACCGGATTATTACCTCGACGCTCGAACGCTTAGACACGCTGATGGCAGGGGGCGCGATCGAGCGTTCTACGGTCATTCAACTGCATCAACTCGAAGAAGATCCGCTCGGATTACGTCCAGAACTGACGGCTTCGATCGCACGAACCGTGGCGACTCGATTAGCGAATAGTACATTTCCGCAGCGACTGTACTACAACGCGAATGTCTTTCGGCGCGCCCAAGAAGGCAGCCATACTCGCCAACAAGAGTTTTATCAGGCGGGAGTCGAATTGCTTGGCGGGGATGGGGTTTGCTCAGATGCAGAAATTCTGTTGCTCGTCATGGATTGTCTGCACGCAGTGGAATTGCCCGGACAGTTGATTTTAGGGGAAGCGGGATTAACGCGATCGCTCTTATCGGGATTTCCAGAAGCGATCCGCTCGAAAGTTCGACACGCAATTGCCACGCTCGATCGCTTAAGTTTAGAAGCTTTACCCCTCTCAGACGAATTAAAAGCGCGTGCCTTACTGCTTCTAGATTTGCGCGGCAAGCCGAGTGATGTATTACAGCGCGTCAGCGCCTTGGATTTAGACGACTCAGAACGAGCGATCGTCAATAATCTCAAATCGTTAGTTGAACTCCTGCAAGCGAGTTTGACCGTGCCGATCGTGTTAGATCTCAGCTTGATCCAGACCTTCGACTATTACACCGGAATCGTGTTTGAAGTCGTAACCCAATCCGGGCAAGTCGTTTTAGGACAAGGCGGAAGATACGACCAACTTTTGGGGCAATTTCACTCGCAAGGACAATCAATCCCAGGGATCGGATTTTCACTGCACTTGGAGAATCTGCATCAAATCCTATTGGCAACCGGGCAACTTCCTAAACAAACGCGATCGAGCGATTGGCTAGTCGTGTCAGACTCGCCTCAACTGGCATTTGCACAGGCGCAAAAATTGCGAGAATCGGGAGCCGTGGTCGAGGTGAATTTGACCGCTGGAACCCGTGAGCAGATTCAAACCTATGCCCGACAGCGACGAATTGCCCGAATTGCCTGGGTTCAAGAAGATGGGCAAATCCTTGTTGAAGATCCATTTGACACAGAACGCACCTCGTGAGGATAATGGGAGTTTGTTGAAAACTTTAGACTCCTGAAAACCCTTGGCTAACGTAGTTGTTATTGGCGCCCAGTGGGGCGATGAAGGTAAAGGCAAAATCACCGATTTATTAAGTAAATCGGCAGATGTCGTTGTGCGCTATCAAGGTGGTGTCAATGCAGGGCATACGGTCGTTGTCAAGGATCAGACCTTTAAGCTTCATTTGATTCCGTCTGGAATTTTGTACCCGGATACGGAGTGTATTATCGGCTGTGGAACGGTTATCGACCCAAAGGTGCTGATTCAAGAGTTGGATCAGCTTGAGGCACTCGGCATTACGACTCAGAACTTACTGATTTCTGAGACGGCACATGTGACGATGCCTTATCACCGTTTGATCGATAAAGCCGCCGAAGAACAGCGCGGAAATCACAAAATTGGCACAACCGGACGCGGCATTGGACCGACCTATGCCGATAAATCTGAGCGCGTCGGCGTTCGGATCGTCGATTTGATGAATCCAGAAGGATTCCGTGAGCAGTTGGCTTGGACGATCGCCCAAAAGAACACCATTCTCGAAAAGCTCTATGATCTGCCCCCGCTGAGTGCAGACGAAGTGTTTGAAGAGTATATGGGCTATGCCGATCGCTTGCGTCCGCATGTTGTGGATAGCTCGCTAAAGATTTACGATGCGATTCGCCGCAAACGCAATGTCTTGTTTGAAGGCGCACAAGGCACGCTGCTCGATTTGGATCATGGAACCTATCCTTATGTCACGTCCTCGAATCCGGTATCCGGCGGGGCTTGTGTGGGGACAGGGATTGGGCCGACGGTGATCGATCGCGTCATTGGTGTCGCGAAAGCGTATACCACTCGGGTGGGCGAAGGTCCGTTCCCAACCGAGTTGCATGAAGAAATGGGCGCATTGTTGTGCGATCGTGGTGCTGAGTTTGGTACGACGACGGGGCGACAAAGACGCTGTGGCTGGTTTGATGCAGTGATTGGACGGTATGCCGTCCGCATCAATGGTCTGGACTGTCTAGCGATCACGAAGCTAGACGTTTTAGACGAAATGGATGAAATCAAAGTGTGTGTTGCCTACGAAATTGATGGGCAGCGCTGCGAAGATTTTCCCAGTAATTCGCGCTTGTTTGCTCAATGCAAGCCGATTTACGAAACGATGCCAGGATGGAAACGATCGACCGAAGCGTGTCGATCGCTCGATGATTTGCCGAAAGAAGCGCTGGATTATCTCAAGTTCCTGGCAGAATTAATGGATGTGCCGATCGCGATTGTTTCGTTAGGTGCAAAACGCGATCAAACGATCATTGTTGAAGATCCCATTCATGGACCGAAACGGGCGTTGTTGTATACCAACGGAACGCCCCAACCCGCAAACGTTTAGTAGATTTTAGGTTTGAATTATGCCGTTCTCGATCGAAGCTCAAAAACGTCCTGAAGGAACTAAGCCGAATGCGCTGCGCCGCGATGGCAAAATTCCTGCTACTTTGTATGGCCACAATGGTGCTGAGTCGATTCACTTAGTCGTCGATGCTAAGGCTGCGGGCTTCCTAGTTCGGGATGCTGCGCCGAATAAATCTGTTGTAGAAGTGAATATTCCAGAATTGTCCTGGAATGGCAAGACCGTGATGCGTGAAGTTCAGACCCATCCTTGGAAGGGTTCGTTGTATCACATCAGCTTTTTTGCTCAAAAAGGCTAGGCTTTGCGGCTTGCTGATAAATGTGATGTATATAAAGCTAGGGAGAGATCCCTGGCTTTTTTCATGTCTCTCGAATTCTTGTCCTTCTGTGTAGATGTAATTGTATGACGACGACAACTCTTCCCCCGATCGTTGAAGCGCTGCTCAATCCCGAAATTTATGATCATCCGGTTCAAGGCGAGATCGAGTTAATTCAGACTCACGTTTCCTATGTTTTTCTCACCGGAGACTATGTTTATAAGCTGAAAAAACCTGTGAATTTCGGTTTTTTGGACTATTCCACTTTGGAAAAACGCAAACATTTCTGTGAGGAAGAGTTGCGGCTGAACAAACGCGGTGCAGCAGAATTATATTTGGGCATTGTGCCGATTACGCAAGATGCTGACAAGTTTGTGCTGGATGGTTCAGGCGAAGTCGTGGATTATGTGGTGAAAATGCAGCAATTTCCTCAAGAGACATTGCTGAGTGCCATGTACGATCGTGGAGAACTCACCGAGCAGCATTTACTCGATTTAGCAAAGGTTTTAGCAGCATTCCACAAATCTGCACCGACGAATGATTACATTCTCAGCTTTGGGGAAGTGTCTCAGATTCGCCAAGCGATCGACGAAAACTACGATCAAACGGTTGGCTATATTGGAGTGGCTCAGACTCAAGAACAATTTGATCAGACGAAAGCTTACACCGACAAGCTATTTGCTGAGAGTGCAGCCCTTTTCAAAAGCCGAGTCGAACATAAATTTATCCGAGAATGTCATGGCGATGTTCATTTGAGAAACATCTGCTTCTGGAACAATAAGATTCTTTTGTTCGATTGCATTGAGTTTAATGAGCCGTTCCGATTCGTCGATACGATGTTCGACGTTGCTTACATCATCATGGATTTTGATGCTCGGAATCGTCGGGATCTAAGCAATCTGTTTTTGAATGCGTATCTCGAACAATCGGGCGACTGGGAAGGCTTACAAGTTTTGCCACTTTACAATAGCCGTCAGTCTTATGTTCGAGCGAAAGTTACTTCATTCTTACTGAGTGATCCGAGTGTTCCAGAATCCGTGAAGGCAGAATCGAAAGAAACTGCTAGCCGTTACTATCGATTGTCGTGGGAGTATACGCAACCGAGACAAGGCAAGATTGTTCTGATGTCGGGACTCTCTGGATCTGGGAAAAGTACGATCGCATCTAAACTAGCCCGTGAAACTGGAGCCATTCAAATTCGCTCTGATGCAGTTCGTAAGCATTTAGGTGGCGTGGCGTTGGATGAGAAAGGCGATGCTTCACTTTACAGTCCTGAGATGACTCAGAAGACTTACGATCGCTTACTAGAACTCGGCACAACTTTAGCATCTCAAGGCTATACCGTGATCTTGGATGCGAAGTACGATCGTCAAGCTTTACGCGCTCCCGTGATTGAGAAAGCACAAGCACAGAGCATTGAGATTGAGATTCTCTACTGTGATGTTCCGGCGGAAGTTTTACGCGATCGCGTTGCGCAGCGACAGGGGGACATTTCCGATGCTGATCTCGATGTCCTAGCAAACCAAACGTTTGAAGCGTTTAGCGAGACGGAAAAGCCACTGGTTAAAACGCTGAGCTAAAGTAAGCGTAAAAAGTGGGGCAGAGATTTTCTGCCCCTATACCCCTTGTAATCTGGCGATTTTGACCGTGGAAGAATTGTTGAGCCAGCTTGAAAGACTGGGATTTTACCAACATGAAGAACCTGGCATGATGTCAGTATTGAAAAGCCTTTCTGAAAAAAACAGTTCACCTTGGTTAACAGAGGGTCAGCAACAGCATATTGATTTAGCTTCGGCAGTAGAAGATGACCAAACAGAAATCATTGAAGGAGTATTGTGGCTACACCATCCACGTCCTTACAATCGTCTTTTTGCTATCAGCCGAGAAGATTTTTATGAGTGCTTTCCTGACTGGTTTGAAGCTATGCAACCTGTTTTGGAAAGTCGAGGCGTTTTGATAGCTGCAATCGATGAATATTGGACAGGGAAGGGAGATAAAGGAATTATCCTGAATCATAATATGTTCTTACTCTGTCCGGGAGTGCTTGATCAATCACATAGTTTGACTAAATGGAACTATTCGACTGCACAAGCTTTAATCCTAATCAACCATCTTCTGGCGCAAGCGACGTCTGATGAGCAAGTTTATGTTGTGAAAGAATTAGACGAAGATACGCTCTACATCGCATTCTTATCGTCCCAAATGTGTCAACTCATTTCAGCAAGCCCGATTCTAGAAACAGAAAAACCAAAATTGGTTGAGACTTTTTTCTCAGAAGTCTTGAAAAATCCTCATAATAATTAGACCGACATTGTGCATTCGCCTGTATCCTCATAGAGAAACTTAGGAATGAACGATCGTGGCTGAGAAAGGAGAACCAGTATCTAAAGGCTTTGCCGTTGGGCTTCAGATTTGGCTGTTATTTCTAATTAGCCTCTATGCTCTGGGCTATCCAGCGCTGTTTAGTATTGCACTCGGCGCGATCGGGGGAACGGCAAGCGGATTTATCGTCGATTGGTGGCTGTCGAAAGAAGAGAACATCGAACCGACTCGAAGACGGGTGCATGACGAGGGCGTGGAAAGTGTTGCGCGATCGCGGCAACGTCGCCGAGGCACAACTGCGCTACAACATCGCAAACGCCGCAAAGAGCAGGAACCAGTCACGTTAAAGACGCTGACTAGAACATTTTTTCAGCGCGAGCAACCCAATAATCAAACCAATAACAGTGAAGAATAGCTGTGGATCGCACTTGAATTCAAACGAGAAGCGCGACTTCATTCTAGTTTTTGACTGGTTTTTCAGGAAAGAGGTTTTCTGAATGCGCTTGTTTTGGATTTCTGCGCTAGAAAGAAATAGAGCCTCTCATCGAAAGTTTTATGCCTGAAGAACCCTCGAAACAAGCTTCTATTCCAGAACAGCTTGCAGAAATTCTCGTCAAAGTGCTGAAGCCGGGTGGGATTGGTCTAGGCGGAGGATATGGGCTGTGGCTCTTGCTGATCGAACACAAAGTGAGTGAAGCGATCGCCTCAACTTTGATTGGATTTTGTTTCTCTTATGCTGGGAAGTTGCTAGAGCCGATTCATAAAGGCAATCAACAGCGGTTAGAAAAAGCTGGAGAAGTCGTTAACAAAAAGCTGGATCAATTCGGAGAACAAGCGATCGCAAAACTGACTTCAGCCGAGGATCGATATTTTGAGGCGCAGGCGGCAGAGTGTGAAACTTGTAGCACCGAAGGAATGGCGAAGATTAGCGGCATTTTTACACCAATGCTAGAGCAAGTCTTTGTGCCGCTAGAATTTGATGGACGTATGGCATCTCCAGGATTTTCTCGATCGCTTGAAGATTTGGAACGGTTGCAGGCTTCGGGTGTGAGTATTTGGGATTTGCTGGCACGGGCAAAGCGGGATGCGATTTATAGTGAAATTGCAATCTTGGCTTGGGGTGGCTATGGCAAAACGACGTTACTACGACACATCGCTTATAGCTTAGGCAGAAATAAGCAGCCTAAAGAGGTTACGCGATATATTCCAGTTTTGTTACTGCTGCGGAAGTACCGAGAGATTTTGAGCCAGGAGACTCCGCCGAGTTTGCCAGAGTTGATCATGCAGCATCACATTCCTAGCTTGCCGATCGCGGATCTGAAAATGCCGACCGATTGGGCAAAGGCGATGCTAGAGCAGGGCAAAATGCTGGTGATGTTGGATGGCTTTGATGAAGTTCCGAAGGCAAAACGTCCGCTCGTGGCACGTTGGTTGAATGCTCAGCGCAAAAAATATCGTAAATCGCTGTTTATTCTCACAGCGCGACCGAAGGCTTACAACGAGCAAACCAGTAGCGATCGCATCGATTTTAATTCGCTGCTGTACGTCAGAAACTTTAATGAACCGCAGCGCAAAGCTTTTGTGGAGAAATGGTACTGGTGTCAGGAATATTATCACCACGGTAAAGAAGATATTCCAGCCGTGCGGAAAGCGGCTCAAGATGCGGCGGATGATTTACTCAAACAAATCAACCAGCGGCAGGAGTTGGCAGATCTGTCACAAAATCCACTGCTGCTGAATATGATTGCAATGTTTCATCGACGCTATCCCAGTAGCAAGCTGCCAAAACGTCGAGTAGAACTGTATCAAGAAATCTGTGTGCTGCAATTGCGCGATCGTCCTGGCGCAAGGGATCTTGAAACTTGGCTTACAGGGGACAATGATGAATATGCAACAGCGCAAGTCATCTTGCAAATGTTGGCGCTGGAAATGATGCAGCAAAAAGAAGAACGAGTCGAGCAAGCGGTTTTGCTGAAGCGACTGGAGGGATATCTAAAAGCTCAAGAGGAATCGATCGCGCCTGCGGACTTTTTGAGGCAGATTGAGCAGATTAGTGAACTTTTGGTGCAGAGAGAATCGGAGGAGTTTGAGTTTTCGCATCTCAGTTTTCAAGAGTTTTTGGCAGCAAAGGAAGTGGTGCGGCGAGGTGAGGAGAGTTTGCTGTATGAACGGTTTGGCGAAGACTGGTGGAAGCCTGTGATTTTGCTGTATGCGGCACAGGTGAAAAAACCTAGTACTCTGATTCGCACAGCGTTGTCTCAAGGTTTTAAGGATCTTGCCGATGCTTGCTGTCAGGAAACGAGCAAACGAATTGATGCTGACCTTCAGCAGGATTTGGCGGAACTGAATGCACTGCGGGAAGCTGAAGCTGAGGTAAAGACCTTGCGCTATCAAATGCTTGAGGAACTATTAAGCACTCAGCAATGGAAAGCGGCAGATAAAGAAACCTATCGGCTGATGATTACAACAGTGGGTAAGGAAGAAGGGCAATGGTTCAATCGTGAAGATCTCGAAAACTTTCCTTGTGAAGATTTGCGGATACTAGATCAACTGTGGGTGAAGTACAGCAATGGCAAATGGGGCTTCAGTGTACAGAAGCGAATCTGGCAGGAATGCGGTAGCCCGATGGAATACAATGACGATTGGGAAAAATTTGGAGATCGCGTCAGTTGGCTCAAGGATGGGAGCTGGATCGACGACCTCACATACGACCTAGATAAATCTCTTAGCGGGAAATTTCCTTTTGGTTGGCGTTTTGTGGATGCTTTTGGCGGTCTAGAATGGCATCTCTTCTCTCGCGCAGCGACTTGTGAACTTTAACACTAGCCAGTTCTAGAGATTTTTAAAGGTTTATAAATGCTTAGCTATTCCATAATTTACCGACCTTTCAGAAATTCGATACCTGGCACTGCACATTTTCCCCCTAACGAACGTTTTTGAAAGATTTCCCCCACTCAAATCTCAGGCAGACAACCTTGGGGTCATAGCAGTTTGCCAGCACAAACTTTTTTGCAACTTCCCGACTCTCTTCATTTGACTCGTCCCATTTATCCCATTTTGAGACACAGGAAAAATTCTCCACTTCGGTTGCACAATGTTTCGGACGAGATCGTGCCTACGAGAACAAATCAAGAGATCAGCTTGCTCGATCGATGCTTGGTTCGCAATCCAGATTGTGTTGTACCTATTCCTGAGTGATAAATTCCTGCACAGTCTCTACTGAAACTCCCGTATCTTCAGCGATCTCCTCAACAGTCCAGCCTTTCTGAAGGAGCTTTGGAACCATACGGGTTAGATACTCCTTCCGCGCTTCTTCGCGTCCCTCTTCACGTCCTTCTTCGCGTCCCTCTTGAAGCGCTTCTTGATATGCCCGTGTTTGCTTTAAATCGCCAAGCCCTAACATTTCACCGACCTCGCTAAAAGATAGTTTTGGAAATTTGTAAACGAAGACCGTCTCCACTAATTCTATAAAATCTCGCTGGACGGTCAAATCTGTGAGTTCTTGCCGAGTTCGGTCAATGAGCGATCGACCTTTTGCTGGAGCCTCTTTCGGTTTCGTTCCCAACAGCTTTAACAAGGACAACCCGAGACTACGATCGCTTACATCCGACGGCAATTCATCCAAGTAAATGCGCTGCAACCTTGGATTATTGTCATACTCCGAATAGTGATGCGGCAAAGCTTGATCAAAACGTCGCTCTGTGAAAATCACCACTGCCTGCCAAGCATTTACAGGCTCGTAATCGTTGAGATAGAGATGAATTTGACTGAAGAAGCGATAGTAGAAGTTCCGTTTCTCTTTGTATGCCTGCGCTTCTACGAAATAGATGGGAAATTGGCGCAATCGAGTCGGAGGCATAAAGATGCCATCGAGCCGGAATGCTGTTTGCTTCACTTCTTGAGATGTGAAGACATAAGTCACAGTCCGTGGATCATCCTCGCCAATTAACTCGAAAAAGGCACTGGGAAAGAGTTGGAAAATTTTGTAAAAGATGGAATCGGTTTTCAAGGATTACACACTTTTGAGGAATTGAGCAGTGAGAGCGATTTTTATCTGAGGTCAGGCAAATCTATTCTGGATATTTTCTTGCCATGAAGCAATAGAACAAAAGATAAAAGCCTAAAACTGTTTCAGGATAAAGGATTCCGCTCTCAGATCTGAGAGCAGGAATTAACGCTGGATTCAACTTGAAATCGGAAAAGCAAGCTGGATTCAATCCGGTGGATCGAAAATCACTTCATACACGGCTTGTCGATTCAATCGTTTCAATGCCTGCATCTGCGCTTGAGCATGATTGCGATTTCGGCAGCGACAAACAACAATGCGCTGCATTTTCGGCAATAAGCGAATGATGCACCAGGGAAAAAGAGAATCGCGATACGTCATCGTCCACCTCCACGCCAAAATGCAGAAGTGTCAACGCATGACAAAACTATTGGTATCATGTCTGTACCTCATTCGTAGGTGCGATCGCTTCAAGTTTTCCAGGCTAAGAGCGATCGCTTTGAATTATGTTGTTTCCCAGGTGTATCGAGATTTCGATTCTGGGTTATGACCATTAAAAATCGAAATCTCGATACTGTCAAGCTAGGGTAAAACGTGTTTAGGTTGCGAATTAAGGAGCTAGCTACCGAGCGAGGATGGACATTGAAAGAAGTTGCAGAACGTTCGGAACTTCCGTATAGCACAGTTGCAACCTATGCAAATTCTCCCGGCATGGTCATGGTGAATCTGCTTTCTGTTCGGAAAATCGCACGAGTATTTGATGTCTCGATCGAAGAACTCGTCGAAGTTTTAGAAGAATAGCGTCTCTGCTTTTTATCGATCGCCCCTTCATCGAAATCATAGAAGAAGTCAATCATGCCTGAGCCAACCTTTTGCCCAGACGATACGATAGCAATAGAAAAAAATTAAGCCATTTTTTTATGTCTGACTCAGCCCGTTACCTCGTCAATGAACAAGGCGATCGCGTTGGTGTCATCCTCGACCTCGACCACTATCAACGCTTGGTTAATTCCCCCACAGCCGACCCAGACTATCTGATCGGCATCAGTCCCACAGAACTTCATGCCCTTGCCAATTGCAAACTCGCCCCAACCGATCAAACTCGACTAGACGATTTACTCGAAAAACAAACAAACGATCAACTCTCCGAGACAGAAATCACTCAACTCGATCAACTTTTAGCTGAAGCCGACGCTCTCACGCTTCTAAAAACCCGTGCGCGGTATACATTACAGCAAAACAAAGACCTCGCACAGGCATCATGAGCGGCTACATTCCTGTTGATCTACAAAGAAGAGTACGCGATCGCTTCGCTAACTGCTGCGCTTATTGCCACACCGCAGAAGCACTGACCGCTATGACCTTTGAATTCGAGCACATTGTGCCACGTGCAGCAGGCGGCGAAACAACATATGAAAACCTCTGCTTTGCCTGCCCATTTTGCAACCGTCATAAATCAAATCACCAAAACGCGATCGACCCAGTCACTCATGAAACTGTGCCCCTCTTCCATCCCCATCAGCAAATTTGGGCAGAACACTTTGCATGGCAGGAAAAAGGAGTAGAACTGATTGGATTAACTCCTGTTGGTCGAACTACGATCGCAGCCTTACAGATGAATCGTCCACAGCTCGTCCGCACAAGACGACTCTGGATCAAACTCGGAGAACATCCACCCAAAATAGACTAGGTGGAGCCACAGCAGACCAGTAAGCTCACCGCAATAAATTGCTAGAGCCACTCTATATATGGCAATCAACAACCCGCCGGATTCGGTTCGCGCTCTGGTTGGTTCAAACGATAGCCTCTGCTGTGAACCGTTTCGATCAGTTCTTCGGATGCTCCCGCCGCTTTGAGTTTTTGGCGGAGTCCGCGAATGTGAACCTTAACCGTCGGTTCTTCGGGCGACGACTCAGAAGACCAAGCATGGTCAATCATCACACTGCGACTTAAAACTCGACGACCATTGCGTAACAGCAATTCTAAAATCGCATATTCTTTCGGAGTCAAATGAATCGGAGTATCTCGATAACTGACCTCACAGGTACTCGGATTCAGACTGAGATCGCCCCAAGTCAGAACCGGAGTCGTACTCACGCTACCTCGACGCAGCAAAGCCCGAATTCGCGCAAAGAGTTTTTGTAAATCGACAGGCTTCACTAAATAGTCATCCGCGCCGACATCCAGCCCATTGATCTCATCGTTGAGTGTGTCGCAGGCAGTCAGCATGAGAATCGGTAAATCATAGCGATGCGATCGTAATCTTTGACAAAGGCTAAATCCATCTAACTCTGGCAGCATCACATCTAGCACGATCAAGTCGTACTCGACCACTCTGGCTTGATGCCAACCCGACTCTCCATCGGTTGCAATATCCACCACGTAAAGCTGATCGCTGAGCGCTTCCGCCAACGTTTCTGCAAGCCGCACATCATCTTCAACCAGGAGAATCCTCATACCGTGAGGGTGACTTCATAGAGATTTATACTCATTCATACCAATTTTACGAGAAGTGAACTTCAAAAAAGATCAGGAAATCTCAAGATTTGTTACCCACGCTGATTCTTTCCGTTTTCTTTACCGTTTCATCACCCATTTCCTTACGGCTCGTATGAGATCCTTCAGCTTGAAGGGTCGCGCTAGAGTGCGATCGCTAGAAAAAACCCGTTTGGAAAACGCTTATGTCCATGTCTCTCTTAACCTATCCCCCCGTTTCTCAAAATCATCGAGTCGAAGGATTTGAGATTCCAGGTGATGAACAGCCTCGGATCTACACAACCGATAATCTCCTGTCTAGAACTGACTTTGATACATTGATCACAGCAGCTTATCGTCAGATTTTTAATGAGCAACAAATGCTCAGTTACTATCGCCAACAGTTTTTAGAATCACAGTTGAGATCGGGACAAATCACCGTCAAAGGATTCATCGCTGGCTTGCTGCTGTCTGATTCCTTCCGGCGACTCAACTATGAAAGCAACAACAATTATCGATTTGTTGAGCTTTGCATTCAGCGCGTTTTGGGACGAAATGTATATGGCGATCGCGAAAAAATTGCTTGGTCGATCGTGCTTGCAACCAAAGGATTGCAGGGATTTGTCGAGCAGTTGCTCAACAGTGAAGAATACTTGACCACTTTTGGCGAAAATACTGTGCCGTATCAACGTCGCCGCATTTTGCCTCAACGATCGCAAGGCGAAGTGACGTTTGCTCACACCGCACGCTATGGCGAGGATTACCGAGATAAACTGCCTCAACCGACCCTGAGAGGCAACCGCAGAGATTCTGCTCGCCTGGATTACCTGCGTTGGGCTTGGCAAAAGAATCCACCCGCAAGCTTAGAAAAAGCCTGGATCGGTTTATTCTATGGAGGCGCGGCGTTTATTGTGTTGCTGTTTTTGGTAACGTTGTTTGGTTTCTAAAACACGGTGAATCACTTTGTCCTCGGTAGTTTAGCACTCTTCTTTCTCATCGCTCTTTCTCGGTATGTTACGCAGGCAAGAATCCTGCGGCAGCAGACCGATCGAGAGCGATTAGTCAATCAGATTGCTCAGCATATCCGTGAATCTCTGAATCTCGATGAGGTGCTAAGTCGAACAGTTGAGGAAGTTCAACGCTTTTTGAACGCCGATCGAGTCCTCATCTATCGGCTTTGGGATGATGGGACAGGTTGTACGATTCACGAAACCGTCTTACCGCCTTATCCCAAGATTCTAGGACAAGGGTTTCCAGAAGAAGTGTTTCCCCAAGAGTACCATCAGGCTTACTCTTGGGGGAAAATTCGGGCGATTACGGATGTTGAGCAAGCAGATGTAGAACCTTGTTTAGCAGAATTTGTTCGGCAGTTTGGGGTGCAAGCAAAGTTAGTTGTCCCCATTCTGCAAAAGCATCGTGAGCCTCTCGAACGACCCTATCTTTGGGGACTGTTGATTGCTCATCACTGTCGGAGTCCTCGCCAATGGAAACATTGGGAAGTGGAATTGATGAAGCAACTTGCGACTCAAGTTGCGATCGCGATTCAACAATCCGAACTCTATAACCAACTTCAGCAGCTAAATTCTGATCTAGAACAACGAGTTCAGCAACGCACCGCAGAACTAGCAGCAGCGAATGTTTCTTTAAGAGCAGAAATCATCGAGCGACAACGCACCGAACTCGCTTTACGTCATACGAACGATACCTTACAAGCTTTAGTTACTGCTTCGCCCCGTGCCATTTTGATGCTCGATCGAGTCGGGCATGTGCAGATTTGGAATCCAGCCGCCGAGCAGATGTTTGGTTGGACTGAAGCAGAAGTACTCGGTCATCCGAGTCCCATTCGTCTCGATGATCCGTTAGAAGGAGAGACGAGCTTACAAAAGAGCGTACTAGAAGGTCAAACACACCCAAGAGTCGAACTCTGTCGGCATCGCAAAGATGGAACCGCGCTCGACATTATTTTCTCGGCTGCACCGCTGCAAGATAGTCATGGACAGATCAGCGGGATGGTTGCTGTGATTGCTGATATTACTGAGCAAAAGCAACGAGCAGAACAATTACGACTCTTACAGTCAGTCGTTGTGAATACGAATGATGCAGTGATCATTACTGAAGCTCAACCGATTGATGACCCAGGCCCTCGCATTCTCTATGTGAACGAAGCTTTTACGCGCATTACAGGCTACGAGGCAGCAGAAGTTTTAGGAAAAACGCCTCGAATTCTGCAAGGAGCAAAGACCGATCGCGCTGAACTGCAAAAAATCCGCAATGCACTCGATCGATGGGAATCTGTCACCGTAGAAGTGATTAACTATCGGAAAGATGGCTCAGAATTTTGGAATGAATTTAGCTTAGTCCCTGTTGCCGATGCTCAGGGTTGGTATACCCATTGGATTGCAGTTCAGCGCGATACGACTGCTCGAAAACGAGCCGATGAGATTCGATTAGCACTAGAGCGTGAGAAAGAACTAAATCTCCTAAAAACTCGCTTTTTCTCAATGGCATCTCATGAGTTTCGCACTCCATTGAGTACTGCTTTAGCCGCTGCTCAAGTGTTAGAAACCTCTCAGGTTGAATGGAATCAGACTGAAAAACGATTACGCAATCTGCATCGAATTCAAGATTCCGTCAAGAATATGGTGCAATTGCTAGATGACATTCTCACCATTAACCGCGCTGAAGCCGGAAACTTAGTGTTTCATCCCAAAGCACTCTGTTTAGACCAGTATTGTCATCAGTTTGTTGAGGAGATGCAGCTCAGTGCAGGAAATCAGCATCGTCTGACGTTTACTTGTCAGGGAACACCTTGCTCGATCGAGCTAGATGAGAAGTTAATGCATTCTGTCTTGTCCAATCTGCTATCGAATGCGATCAAGTACTCTCCAAAAGGCGGAACTGTCAGGCTAGCATTAGAATTTCAATCGGATGCAGTACTTCTCAGCGTTGAAGATGAAGGCATTGGCATTGCTCCAGAAGATCAGCGACGACTCGTTGAACCCTTTTATCGCGGTAAGAATGTAGGCTCGATTCCAGGCACGGGTTTAGGTTTAGTCGTTGTTCAAAAATGTGTGGACTTACATCAAGGAACAATGCAGATTACGAGTACCCCTGGAAAAGGCACGACTTGCGTAGTGAAGCTACCATTACAGCGCTGACTAGGAATACTCAATTAGTCTAAGTAGGAAGGTGCAATGAATTGCAACATAGTCGCTTCGTTGCTCACCCGCCCTGAACTGGAAGTTCGGGCTAACGGTGCGAAGTGGGTTGAAACCCACTGAAGAAGAGATTGTCATTAGCTTTCAGTCCCTTTAGTGGACTTCGCACAGTTAGTCCCGAATTCATTCCGGGACGGGTGAGCAACGAAGCGAGAAAACTCGCTAAACTGATACTGATGTTGAATTCCGCTCATCTACTTATTGGCTCATCACAATCAATCTAGCAGGGAGATAGGGAAATGGAGGGATCTGAATCTGGGTTCTCCCTACTCCCCACTCCCCACTCTGCAAAATTCATGCAGTTAACGACTCCATCACCCTAGCCACATTGCCCGCGCTGTCTCAGCAAGTGATCACACAGCACCAATGCAACCATCGCCTCCACCATCGGAACCGCACGCGGCAACACACAAGGATCATGTCTTCCCTTCGCTGCTAACGTCACAGCTTCACCCGTATTCGTCACGGTTTTCTGTTCTTTGCGAATCGTTGCCGTCGGCTTAAATGCAACTCGAATAACGATATTTTCACCATTGGAGATGCCACCTTGCACACCGCCCGATCGATTGGTCACTGTCCGCAGTCGTCCCGACTCATCGGTATAAAATTCGTCATTATGTTCGCTTCCGGTCATTCTCGTTCCCGCAAAGCCTGAACCGATCTCAAAGCCTTTCGTCGCTGGAAGTGACATCACGGCTTTTGCCAAATCCGCCTCTAGCTTGTCAAACACAGGCTCCCCTAATCCCATCGGAACTTGCCGCGCCACACATTCGACAACTCCACCGATCGAGTCTCCTTGCCCGCCCGTTTTCTGAATCAAATCGATCATTGCTTCTGCACAATCGGGATCAGGACAGCGAACAATATTGCTTTCAACTTGGTCTAAGGTGACGGTATTCGGATCAATAGCTGCTTCAAGGTCTTTAATTTGTTTGACATAAGCTACGATTTCAACGCCGGATTGCTGCAAGATTTTTTTCGCGATCGCACCCGCTGCGACTCGTCCAATCGTTTCTCTCGCAGAAGATCTTCCCCCGCCCGCGACGGCTCGAATCCCATATTTTGCATCGTAAGTTGCATCGGCATGTGACGGGCGATACTTGACTGCCATTTCGGTATAGTCTTGCGATCGCTGATCTTTATTCCGCACCATAATCGCGATCGGCGTTCCCAACGTTTTGCCATCGACGATGCCGGATAGAATCTCACAGTGATCCGCTTCATTTCGAGGCGTTGTAATCTTGCTCTGACCGGGACGACGGCGATCAAGCTCGACTTGGATCTCCTCCGCAGAAATCTCAATCAGGGGCGGACAGCCATCAATCACAACCCCGACTCCCCCACCATGCGATTCGCCAAACGTACTAATCCGAAATAAATGCCCAAACGTGCTGCCCATGTGATCTCTATTGATTGCGTAGGATGTCGATCGTAGCGGAAAAAAGTACTCTAAGGAACACTTCAGAATCCTTGGGATTCTAAAAATTGGAGCTATCTATAATGATTTCCACAATGTCGAAAATCCTACAATCCTGTCTCACCCTTGGAGCCGTGCTGCTGCTGAGCAAATCTGCGATCGCAGCAGAGCGAGTTATTTTCAGATACAAAATTTTGCAAGAATCCGTTTCTGTGCCAGAGCTCGCCACCTTCGCAGAGACGGGACAAGCTTCACCTGATTTACAAACTTATTTCCGTCTCTCGGGTCAAAAGCCAGAAACGGTGCGTCAGACCCTCACTCGCCCGATTAAGGTGAATCCAATTGTGCTCGATCGCGTTCTGAATAGCCCAGTTGGCAATACGGTACTCGACCAATTAGGTAAAGCGATTCAAACTCCAAAAGGTGGAGCAGAACGGCAAGCACTTCGGGGTGCTCTGGCAGTTTCAGCCAGTGATGGAAGATTAACCGTTTTGGAAATTTTGCAGAATTATCCGACGCAGGAAGTCGTTGTCGATGGCGATCGCATTGAAGAGGCGTATCGTCAATTGAATCAATTTGTCGATCGTGTACGCAATCCGCTCGATCGATTGCTGCGCTAAATAAAATAGCCGAACTAACCTTAGCTCGGCTTTCAATGAACACCATTGAAAATTAATAAGCTAACGTTTCAAGCGTTTCACGCAAATACTGATGAACTAGCGCATCTAGATCTTGACTTTGGGACGTCCGATCCAGTTGCCAGCTTTGAAACCCTGAACTTTCAGAGATCGCAAGCTTCAAGCTTTCCCACATTTGGGAATCGCTCAATTCGGCTGCATCAGCGGGATAGGAGGAGTTAGCCATAAAATACCTTTGTGTGAGAGAGCAAGACTGATTAGCATAACTATTCCAGAATAACGTACTCACCAAAAACGTCTGTGCTGTTGAAGACATTTTCGGGATCAAGTCGATTTCGGAACGTCCAGCGGCGGCACGATTTGATTCACCGGAATTCCAAATACGAGAAATCGTTTGGCAACTTGATCGACTGGAATCGGTTCAAGCTGCATGACATCTGCATCACTCGATGCCATGACGAGAAAAACACTGAAGGGAACCTGCACAAACAAATTGCTGGCAAGAAAGCCGATCGCGGCAACAATTAAGCCCAATCCATGAGACGAAATCGGGGTGATCGCTTCTGCAACGGGCGCGATCGCATAAATCCATCTCAGAATCAGCACCAACACTAACGCGACTAAGCCAATCCCGATCGGACTTCGCCGCACCAGAAACAGCGCTAATAGTTTTCGTTGCAATTCACTCAACCGCTCCGGCCGCAATGCCACGAAGAGCAGACTAAAAATACAGAAGGGTTTTTGAGACTGCATCCATGCGATCGGCGCAATTCCCGCGATCGCAACGAGTCCAATTTCTAACCAAGGCGGCAAAATCGGATCACCGGCGGCAAATCCCAAGAGGCAAATCAGCAACGACAGCGGCAGTGCCGCAATTCCTGCAAGGTGAATCCACAAATACGGATCAGACCAGAACGATCGCATAAGCCAATGTCGGAGGCAATAACTGAATTAGTATATCGTTCCGAGGAAACTGCAAAAAACAAAGGATAGAAATCGAAAAGCTAGACTTCGCTTTTGTTTCCTATCCTTTATTTTTCGACTGAACTACGAGCTTATGAAATGGTCACGACAGCCTGATCGGTACGTTGTTGCTTGAGTGCTTGAAGCTGTTTGAGGAGGGAATCAGCCTCAGCTTGCAAATCTTGCAGCTTTTCTTGTTGGTCGGCTCCATAGAGAAGTTTTAGTTTCTCTAGGGAAGGATTCGATGCACCTGTCTGAGGTTCACAGACTGCTGTGTTACTAAACTGTCCGTTTGAAGCGTTAGATTTCATATCGTTAGTGATTTGTACTTACTCACACCACCAGAATATCTTAACCTGAACTTTACAGAAGTTTGTATTCTGGTATTCATTTCTATGACGATATCAGATTTTTCCAGTTCCGGCGAAATTGTCAAGAGGTTCAATAGATTTGAAGATGATATACCGCTGTATTGTACGCTACGGATGACGATCGTTTTTCTCAATTTCGGACATTTACATAGACTAAAGAGTTGTAAAAGGTAGTGAGAATTACCCCTGGGATCAGAGATAGTGTTCATAATTAGGCATTGAAAATTGAAGCCACCAAACTGTGATATTCACAACTCGTCTTCATTTCTCTCGCAAATATCTAATATGTTCGGTACGCCCTGCGGATCACCATCTCGCTATTCGGATCAGACAAGCTCAGCGATCGACGATACTCCCGTCTGTCTCAGCGTCAGGAATGGGTTTAAAAATAAGGAACCGCCTAAACCGAAGTTCAGGCGGAGTGTGGTGTGAGGAGTGAACGGAAACATGCGTCTCCGCTACCCTCATTGTAGACGACAGAATCTGTTTTACCAGGCAATCTTGCAACTCCTGGTAAAACTCTTAAAGAATTGATCAAAAGATTATCGAAGCGTTCGCAATCCTTAAATAAAACTCAGGAATCATACCGCTTTTCGACTGCTTCTATTTGCCCATGCCTAACTGTTGAGCTTTCTGATAGACCTTGCCTTCAGTTAACAATGAAGGCGCAATCACCACCTCAACTTGCTGCATTTCCTTGATATCTTTCGCGCCTAACGTACCCATACTGGTTTGCAGTGCGCCCAGTAAATTGTGCGTCCCATCATCTAATTGAGCAGGTCCACGCAGAATTTGTTCCAAGGTTCCCGTCGTTCCGACTCGAATCCGAGTTCCTCTCGGCAAGACTGGACTCGGTGTTGCCATACCCCAGTGGAATCCTCGACCTGGGGCTTCTTGAGCACGCGCAAACGGCGAGCCAATCATCACTGCATCCGCACCGCACGCAATACATTTACAGATATCACCGCCAGTAATCAGACCTCCGTCCGCAATCACAGGCACATACTTACCCGTTTCACGCTGGAAATCATCGCGGGCAGCCGCACAGTCTGCAACCGCAGTTGCTTGCGGTACACCGACTCCCAACACGCCTCTCGACGTACAGGCTGCACCCGGTCCAATTCCAACTAGAACGGCTGCGGCTCCAGCTTTCATCAAATTCAGGGTCACTTCATAGGTCACACAGTTTCCGAGAATCACCGGGATCGGCATTTCTTCACAGAATTTCGCCAGATCTAAAGGTGCGATCGATTCAGGAGACAAATGCGCAGTCGAAACCACCGTTGCCTGAATGAAGAACAAATCCGCACCCGCTTTCGCTGCGATCATGCCAAATTGACTTGCGCCTGCTGGAGTCGCGCTGACTGCTGCAATGCCACCTTGCGACTTAATTTCTTGAATGCGCTTTTCGATCAGTTCGGGCTTGATCGGTTGAGAGTAGAGTTCTTGCATTAAAGGCACAAACTCAGTCGGTCCTACTGATGCAATGCGATCGAGAATTGGGTTCGGGTCTTCGTAACGCGTTTGAACCCCTTCTAAATTGATGACACCTAATGCTCCAAGCTGAGAGAGTTTGACTGCCATGCCCACATCGACAACGCCATCCATTGCAGAGGCGATGATGGGAATCTCGCGCTCAATGCCGCCGATCGTCCAACGCGTATCGGCTAATTTCGGATCTAGTGTCCGGTTCCCCGGAGAAAGGGCAATTTCATCGAACCCGTAAGCTCTGCGAGCCGTTTTACCTCTACCGATTTGAATATCCACGCCAATGTTCCCCAAGAACTAATTGGATAAGAGTATCAAATTTCAATCCGAATTGTGTGAGAAAAGCCAACGGAAAAATGATCAGGTAGCTGACAATACTGTTTCTTCTTTCCATTAATGTTGTGGCGCTTTCTTGATCAATTCGATTTTCTTGTTCCAAGTCTCTGAAGCGACACGGTTGGAAACGCTCGTATTTGAGGTGAGAGACGGTAAGATTGGCTCTAGTACTTCCCACATATCCTTTTGCCTTTTTGATCCATGTTTGACACTGCTCAGTTAATTCAAAATGCTCAGTACCTCGGAATTGCCACGATCGCATTCGGCGTTTTAGCGATCGTCGCTTTTCTCTTCAAATGGGGAATTCGATTCCGCTTAGTTGGAGTCACCGGATTTATGGCAGTGCTCACCGGAGGCATTTTTGCACTCAGCTTGGGATTGTATACTCGTCCGCAAATTCCAGACTCGATCCATTATTCACGCGTATTTGATGCAGGAGCGGCGCAAGTCGTGATCACTGTACCGCCAACTGTGACCGAATCTCAAATTGAAGCGACGTTGAAACAAGCTGCGATCGACATTTTCTCTCCGGGTCGCTTATCTCAAGGTTCTGATCAAATGACGATTCGCTTGCGGACAGTTTTGCATCCAGAACCGGGAGTTTCGCAACCTTTATATTTAGGTGAAGTTCGGCGATCCCTTGCCATCCGCGAAGATGAAAACGCTACGATCAAGTTGTATCGTGAAAGCTTGGCACAACTGCCCAAGCCAGCCGCTTAACGTTTGTTTCTCATCTCTGAACATGCCTAAATTGAATCCGATTGTTTCGTTGTCGATCGCACCTGCTCAAGTTGTTCGCGGGTTTAATGCGATCGAACAAGTTGGGGATCTGATTGCGCGCCTCGGTTCTCGTCCTTTGATGATTGGAGGAGATCGATCGCTAGATGTCGTCAAATCTCGGTTCAAGTCTGTTTTCAAATCTCACTCGCTCAGTGCTGAGAAAGCTTCTTATGGCAAGGATTGTAGTGAGAAGACTTTGGCGAATTTGAAGGCAGCCGTTGCGGATCATCAGGCTGATTTGATTATTGGAGTGGGCGGTGGAAAAGCACTGGATACTGCGAAATTAGTCGCGTATCAGTGCAATTTACCGATCGTGACGATTCCTACGTCTGCTGCAACTTGTGCGGCTTGGACTGCTCTCTCAAATGTTTATTCCGACCAACATGCGTTTCTCTATGATGTTGCGTTAGCGCGGTGTCCGGATCTGCTGGTGCTCGATTACGATTTGGTCGCGACTGCACCGCAGAGAACGTTGGTTGCAGGTATTGGAGATGCGATCGCGAAATGGTATGAAGCTTCGGTTAGTAGCGGTCATTCTGACAAGACGTTGCTGATTGCCGCAGTTCAACAAGCGCGAGTGTTGAGAGACATCTTGTTCCAGAAGTCTCAAGCTGCATTGCTGAATCCTTTGGGATCAGATTGGCAGGAAGTAGTAGATGCGTCGGTATTAATGGCAGGTGTGATTGGCGGAATCGGTGGGGCACAATGCCGAACCGTTGCGGCTCATGCGGTTCATAACGGGCTGACTCATTTACTAGAAAGCCATCATGCACTGCATGGCGAGAAAGTTGCTTTTGGCATTTTGGTACAGCTTCGACTCGAAGAGATGCTACAAGGAAATGTACTAGCAGCATCTTCTCGACAGCAATTGTTGAAGTTTTACGATGAGATTGGTTTGCCGAAGACTTTGGCAGATTTGGGATTAGCTGAAGTAACGATCGCGCAACTTCACCAGGCAGCGGAAGTAGCTTGTTCAGAGAACTCTGACATTCATCGATTACCGTTTAGTGTCGCTCCGAGTCAGCTAATGGCAGCAATGGTTTCGACGACGGCTCCTGATTCGACGATGCGAACTGAGATTGAAGAGATTCAGCGATCGTGCGACAGAGGCGAGATTGTGCAGTAAGAACGATCTCACGTTGAAATGAGGTTGATTGAGTTGTTACCAAGTACAGCCGGATCAACCTCTGTATGAAAAAGAAAACTTCTGCCGCACCCCGCATAAGTTCAATGTAGAGCATATTGAGAGTAACTAACTATTATTTGGACTGAATTTTTCTGCCTAAGATCCCAATTTGGGCTACTTAGCCAGAATCTTTCCGCCTAAGTCCGAATCAAGCTACTTAGCCCGACACGATTTCCGCATAATACCCCTCGACAGAGATCTTAGGCGGAAACTTTCCGTATTTCTTCCAAAAGAGAACCTGTTCCTGTCTGCCTAAGATCCTGAATAACAGAATTATGGAGTTAGGATTTGCCCTAATGGAGCCACGCCCCAGAAAACTGCTCGAACAAGTCTCTGACCTGTTGCGGGTGAAGCATTATTCCTATCGCACTGAACAAACTTATATTCAATGGATTCGTCGCTGTATCCTGTTCCACAACAAGACCCATCCCAAAGATATGGGAAGTCCAAATTTTGTAGGATTTTTGTATGTGGTGTAAGGAGCGATCGAGTACACTCTTTGCGATCGCTCCTCGAATAACTTCTCACGCTAGAACAAAGATTCGACGATAATAGAGTATCGAGTTTGGTCGCTGCCCATGACTCAGCAATTGATCAATACGGATGAAATCGTCACCGAGCTAGACATTAGCCATTTGACGATCGAGGATGATACGCCCGTGGACAACCTGCAATCTGAGAAACAACAACGGTTATTGGTGGAACCGCTTTACAGTTCCAGACCAATTCCGGCACCGTTTCTCGCCGCAGCAAATGTCGGACTGTTCTACATTCTCAAAGGCGATCCGATCGTGCCAGACATGATGCTGAGTCTCGGAGTGCAATGCGCGGACGATTTTTCGCAAAGGGAAAATCGCGCTTATTTTGTTTGGGAATTCGGCAAACTCCCAGAAGTTTGTATTGAAATTGTCTCGAATAAAGAGGGCGACGAACTGACGTTGAGTTCTAAGTCGAAGCAGAAGGGAAAAACGACTGCCAAAAAAGACTTGTATGCCCAAATTCGCATTCCTTACTATGTCGTGTTTGATCCCTTGCGCCAGATTCAGACAAAAACTGACATGAATACAGCCCTGTTGCGGGTGTGGTCGAATTCAGCAGGTCGTTATACAGAGTTAACTCCTGCCCAAGGAATTAGCGATGTCGGGCAGATGGTGTGGCTAGAAGAAGTGGGATTAGGACTGACGCTCTGGTCAGGACAATTTGAAGAAGACATCACGCGAGTCTGGTTGCGCTGGTGCTCTCGCGATGGACAAGTCATTCCCACAGGTGCAGAACGAGCGGAGACGGAACGATTACGAGCGGAGACGGAACGGCAGCGAGCAGAACGACTCGCAGAAAAATTGCGATCGCTAGGAGTTGATCCAGATCAAATCTAAGTAAGCCTCGTAAATCCGCATATGTTGGAGGGGTTGAATCTGCGGTAGAATAGCCAACTCAGCCATACAAAATGTCGTCCTGACTCCGTTTCAATCCCATGAATTTGCCCTGGATTTCTCCTGCCGATCGCTTAACCAAGCTTCCTCAGTATGTGTTTGCACGTCTCGATGAGCTAAAAGCCAATGCCAGAGCGCAAGGCGTTGATTTAATCGATTTAGGAATGGGAAATCCAGATGGGGCGACTCCAGCCCCGATCGTCGAATCTGCGATCGCAGCCATTCAAGACCGCAAACATCACGGTTATCCTCCCTTTGAGGGCACTGCGAATTTTCGCAAAGCGATTACCAATTGGTATCAGCGCCGATATGGAGTCGTGCTCGATTCCGAGGGAGAAGCGTTGCCCCTGTTAGGCTCAAAAGAAGGCTTGACTCATTTAGCACTCGCCTATCTTGATCCGGGAGATGTTGTCCTCGTTCCTAGTCCTTCTTATCCGCCCCATTTTCGCGGGCCCTTGATTGCGGGTGCGACACTCTATCCGCTCATGCTCAAAGCTGAGCAGGATTGGTTGATTGATCTGGGTGCAATTCCCGATGAAGTCGCTCAGAGAGCGAAAATTCTGTACTTTAACTATCCGAGTAATCCAACCACGGCAACAGCTCCACGCGAATTCTTTGAAGAGATTGTGGCATTTGCCAAGAAGCATGAGATTTTGCTTGTCCACGATCAAGCTTATGCAGAATTGGCATTTGATGGCTATCAGCCCACGAGCTTGCTCGAAATTCCAGGCGCGAAAGAGATTGGAGTCGAGTTCCACACGCTGTCTAAAACCTACAATATGGCAGGTTGGCGAGTTGGGTTTGTCGTCGGGAATCGTCAGGTGATTCAAGGCTTGCGAACCTTGAAGACGAATCTTGACTATGGAATTTTCTCAGCGATTCAGACTGCGGCAGAAACCGCGTTGAATTTGCCCGATCATTATTTGGTCGAAGTTCAAGAACGCTATCGCACCCGCCGAGATTTTCTGATTGCAGGCTTAGCTGAATTAGGCTGGTCTGTTCCGAAACCGAGTGCAACGATGTATCTCTGGATTCCTTGCCCACCCGGTATGGGATCAACCGATTTTGCGCTGTCCGTGCTGCAAAAAACTGGAGTCGTTGTTACTCCGGGGAATGCATTTGGCGCAGGCGGAGAAGGCTATGTGCGAATTAGTTTGATTGCAGAATGCGATCGCTTAGGGGAAGCCCTAAACCGATTAAAACAAGCCAATATCCGATTCGCTTAAGAGAAATCAAATTTTCCCAGTAGAACCGCGATCTGACGGTATCATATTCGACGAATTGATACAGGCAAAAGGACATTCTCATGGGTCATCATCTACTCACGATCGAGCAATTTGCAGACGAAGGAATTCGGTTTCCAGGATATATCGTGAGTAGTACTGCACCGATTAATGTCGAAGACAAAGAAGAAATTACAGTTGCAAGAGATCCCAACGAAGTCTTAAAAGAAATTGCAGATTATCTCAAACAGCATGAAGGCAATGCTGAGATTTTAATCGCCATTCACGGTTATAACTCTAGCCCATCTGGTTCAAGATGGTGGTACGAAGAAACGCGAAAATACATTGGCAGAAATTTTGACGCGCAAGTTTCTCCGGGATTTGTTGTGATTGGATATCGCTGGCCTTCTGAGCAGGTTTTGCCAAATACAGGCAGTTGGATTAAGAATGTTCAAAAATTGACGAAATTTCTTCGTATCGCTTTTAGGGCACTGCCGAAACCTTTAGCGTTGGCTGGAATTTTTGGGATGTCGATCTGGGCAATTGGCGCAGTTTTGAACACGGCGATCGCAATTTTTAAAGTCATCAACGATTTAACCATTCTGATTGCTTCCTCCGTTGTCCTCACAATTTCACTGTTGATCCTTGTCGTTATTCTGACTGTTTTTGTACTGCGCGTCTCTGGTTATTTTCGAGACACGTATCGCGCAGCAAATTATGGAGTTGCTGATTTAGTTGAATTTATTCGTCAGTTAGATAAGCAGATTGTTTCTCAATCTCCGACGGACAATCTGAGGCAAAACTATGAGTTTTGGGAACAGGAAGAAAATAACGATCGCCGAATTCGGTTGCATTTTATCGGTCACAGCATGGGCGCGTATGTTGTGACGAATACGGTGAAAATATTGTCAGATGTTTTCGATCGTAGATCGATCGGAAATTTAGAAGTCACAGACAAAGAGAAGTGCCCTTCTTCTAATATTGGCAATGTTTTTCGCTTAGGACGATTAGTCTTGGTCGCGCCTGACATCTCATCAGAATCTATTATCTCAGGACGAGGCAATCCTTTACGATCGTCGCTGCGCCGCTTTGATGAAGCCTATCTCTTTAGCAATGAAGGCGATATGGTTCTGAAGATTGCTTCAACCGCAGCTAATTATTTTAGCTTTCCGGCGAATACGCGCGATGGTGGCTATCGATTGGGCAATGTTTTAGTCAAATCTCCAAATGCCACCGTCGAAAAAATGGGAATTGTCAATTTAGATGATCAAGGAATTCTGATTCCGTTCAAGAGTGAAGAGTTTCTCAATTGTCTTTATTTGCACGAAGGTGTTCCACTTTCAGCCCGTCAAAAAGAAGTTGGAGTAGAAAACGAGCGGTTTATTGCTGAGCTTTTCACATACTTTGATTGCACCGACTACAAAGAAAATGGCAAAGGAATCGTGAGCAAGGCGTTAGGAAAATCGTTTTTAAGCTTTTGGGATTATGTGACTCTCATTTTCTCAGGAATTGATGGACATGGTGGCTTTTTGTACAATTCTGATGCGCATTTTTGTCGTCAAATTATCTATGGGTTGAGCAGTCTTGGATTTGAGAAATTTCTCGCCACGATCGATCCCAATCAAGGAGATCGCCGATATCTACTCAAGCTCTTTTCTCAACACTGCCAAGCAAAAGGCATACAGGTTTTACTAGCAAATGAGCGATACGATGTCAGCATTTTGAAATTTTGGGAAAAGGGGAATCGTCAGGGATATTAAAGAACCTATATTTTCGATGCGAGCTTACTAGCTAATGCCCCGCTTGAGCGGCAGCAGATCGACTTAAACGATAAACGAAAAGACTTCCAACTGCCCGCTCCAACGATTTTTAGCCTGCTTCTTCGCGTTTAGCGAATCAACTCGCCACACCGCGACTCAAGCCGCAACCAAATACGGATAATCTGTATATCCTTGCGCTCCAGATGAATAGAACTTGCTCGGATCTGGAGGATTCAGCGGCGCATTTTGAGCAAAGCGATTCGGCAGATCAGGATTAGCTAAAAACGAGGTTCCAAAGGCGATCGCATCTAATTGACCATTGGCGATCGCAGATTCCGCTTCTTCTGCCGTATATCCTGTATTGCCAATTAAGACGCTGTTGTAAGCGGCACGAATCGGAGTCATTACGTCACCTTGTTGCTCACCCAGAAAATCAGCCCGCATCACATGCAGATAGGCAAGGTTGTAATCATTGAGACGAGTCGCTAACCAAGTAAACGTGCCGATCGGGTCACTATCTTTCATGCTGTTGTAGCTATTGAGCGGCGAGAGTCTTAACCCAACGCGATCGCTGCCCCAAACGTCGATCGTCGCCTCTAGCACTTCGAGCATCAAACGGGCACGATTCTCGACCGAACCGCCATAAGCACCACTCCGTTGATTACTCCCATCGCGCAGGAATTCATCCAGTAAGTAACCATTTGCGCCGTGAATTTCGACTCCATCGAATCCAGCAGTTTTCGCATTTTCAGCAGCAGACCGAAACCCTGCAATAATCGTCGGAATTTCGTCATCCTCTAGCGCCCGAGGAGTGGCATAAGGAACTTTACCCTGCGGCGCATGAAATTCGTCGTTTGTAATCGGAATTGCACTGGGAGCCACTGGAATTGCACCGTTATTTAACAACGGGTGACAAGCTCGCCCCCCATGCCAGAGCTGAAGAACAATCCGACCTCCTTTGGCGTGAACGGCATCGGTGACTTGTTTCCATCCGGCAACCTGAGCATCATTGTGAATTCCTGGGTCAGCGCCAAATGCAGAACAACCGGGCATGACAGCGGTCGCTTCTGCAATGATCAATCCAGCACTGGCACGTTGACTGTAATACTCTGCCATCAATGGAGTGGGAACATGATCTTGATCTGCACGGCAGCGGGTTAGAGGAGCCATGAGGATTCGGTTTGGCAGCTTTAAAGCACCGACTTGCAGAGCGGAAAAAAGGTGAGATAGTGACATGAAACAACAATCAAAGTTGAGGATGCGATTAGTCTAGCTCATTGGATTAGTGAGCAAAAGTAGCTAATGTCTGATTGAGAGCAGGCTAAGAATATGACTTGGAAACGATACGAAACAGAATCGCTTTAGTCTTATTGCTGCCCCAGAATGAAGTTTCGGGGCTAATGTGCGCAACCATCAGATGTAGCTAGCTTCTGCTCAAAATAGCCTCCTTCAAAGTTCCAGTGCATTGCGATCTATCCCTAAACCGCAGATTGGTCAAAAGGGTCTATAGGTGTACCTTGATGAAACACCATTTGCCAACCTGATGAATCTAACCGCCAAGAAGAGACTGTGCCATTTCTACACTAGATACATCTGAATACATAGTGCTAAGTCCATGACAAATTAGCAAAGGAGTGATAGATGATGAGTCTCACAGTTGCGTAAGATATTCTTAACTCAACGGATAAGCATTTATTCCTATTATGATCGAACAATTCCCGTGGCTGACCGTGATCGTCCTACTGCCGTTGGTAGCCGCGTTGCTCATTCCTTTGATCCCTAATAAAAGCGGCAAGACTGTCCGCTGGTATGCTTTGGGGGTTGGCATGGCTGATTTTGTCCTGATGTCCTATGCCTTTTGGCAGCATTACGACGCGAGCCAAGCGACATTTCAACTGGCAGAAAAGGTGGTTTGGTTACCGCAGTTGGGCTTGAGTTGGGCGCTGTCGGTGGATGGTATTTCGGCTCCGCTCGTGCTGTTAGCGGGGTTTGTGACGACGCTGTCGATGTTTTCCGCCTGGCAGGTGGATCGGCGATCGCGCCTGTTCTACGCCCTGATGTTGGTTCTATATGCTGCCCAAGTGGGGGTGTTCGTGGCCCAAGATCTGATGCTGTTCTTCATCATGTGGGAAGTGGAACTGGTTCCGGTCTATTTGCTGGTGTGCATTTGGGGCGGACAAAATCGGGGCTATGCAGCGACGAAGTTCTTGATGTATACGGCGCTGGCTTCGATATTCATTTTGGTGGCAGCCCTGGGGATGGGATTCTATGGGGATACGCTCACCTTTGATATTGCTGAACTCGGGTTAAGGGAGTTTCCCTTAGGGCTGGAATTGTTTTTGTATGCTGGACTGCTGGTGGCGTTTGGGGTCAAATTGGCGATTTTCCCCTTTCATACTTGGCTGGCGGACACCCACGGCGAAGCTTCTTCTCCAGTCTCGATGATTTTGGCAGGAGTATTACTGAAAATGGGGGGGTATGGGCTGATCCGGTTGAACATGGAACTGTTGCCGCATGCCCATGTGTATTTTGCGCCAGTGTTGGTGATTTTAGGAGTGGTTAATATCGTCTATGGGGCGCTAAACTCCTTTGCACAGACCAATATGAAACGGCGGTTAGCCTATTCTTCAATTTCTCATATGGGGTTTGTGCTGCTGGGGATTGCTTCCTATAGTGATTTGGGTGTAAGTGGGGCGATGCTGCAAATGCTCTCCCACGGGTTGATTGCGTCAGTGTTATTTTTCTTGGCAGGCGTGACCTACGATCGCACTCGCACGATGATGATGAATCAGTTGGGTGGGTTGGGGGAAGCGATGCCCGCGGTGTTTGCTCTGTTCACGATTGGAACAATGGCATCTTTGGCTTTGCCTGGGATGAGTGGATTTGCCGGAGAGCTGGAGGTTTTTGTCGGCTTGGCTACAACGGACATCTATAGTTCGACCTTTCGCTGGGTGACCGTTTTCCTGGCAGCAGTGGGGTTGATTCTGACACCGATCTATCTGCTGTCGATGGTGCGGCAGGTGTTTCATGGAGCCAGTGCTGATCAAATGTGTGACTTAGTGCCTGCTTGTGATCTGAATGATCTAGATTTGAAGGCTCAGGGCAACCAAGAGGCGAACTGTTTTGGGACAGACTGTGTGTTACCAGAGCAGGCAGAGTTTAAGGATGCGAATCTCCGGGAGATTTTTATTGCGGTTTGTTTTCTGGGGTTGATTATTACGATCGGGTGTTATCCCAAGGTGGCGACCCAGATGTATGACGTGAAAACGGTGGCGGTCAATACCCAGGTGCGGGCAGCCTATCATGAGGTCTTTCCAGATGCGTTGCAGCCCTTGGCGCAAGGGCAAGGGAGTCCTACGATCGCAGAAGCTCAATCTGCAAATGTCTGGAGTGTTGTCAAATAAGGGTCTTTGCATCCTACCCAAGCTGCGCGATCGTTATTTTGTCCGCATTCGGATGTGGTTCTGCGATCGCGCTTCGCGGGTAACGAAAGCATCGCTGATATACTTCCCAATGCTCCCATAGAGCTTGATTAACTTCTGGGTTTGCGATCGCACGGACTTTCCGTTGAGCAGCCTGAATCAGGGTAAGAACTTCAGTAAGTTGAACGGCGACAAATAGACTAGAAACGAAGTGAGAAGACTCTGTTCGCCGTTCCAACGACTGGTAGACTGTGCCACAGCGGAGAGAATTTCAATTACGTCATGGCTTCAATCTTCACGATGCCGCCCTCAACTGCTTCAATTTGAAGCTTAGATCCATACAGTAGACTCATGCCTACAAGTGGTTCTGCTTCTGATGCTGCCACATCCACAACTTGATACTGTCCATGCCAAATGACAGAAGCACGATACATATCAAAAAGCACTTCACTACCATCGCCTAACGTTGCGAAATCACGAAATATCCAGGGCAATTCCAGTGATTCAATCAGAGATAATGGAAGCGACAAGAATCCAGTAAACCCTGTATCAATCACCGCCTGAATCATTTGCTGACGGGCTTTGGTATGACCTACGACTACTGGAATGATCGCTTCACAACTTTGATTCACGAAGCCTTGCATCATACCGACTTCTTCAGGCTCCGCGAACCAAACCGATAAACGGTACGATGTCCAATCCGAATCACCCAAGGTTGGGCATCGGGTACACGTTCATAAAGACGATCGGTAGCTTCGATCGTATTATCAGCAACTTCAAAGGCTCCAGTTTCAATGTCGATCGCTACGATTCTGCCGTAATTGCCTTCTTCGACTTGCGATCGTACCTGAGTCTCGTAAATCTCATTGCCAAGACGAGCATATTCTTCTTTAGGATAGCGGGGTTGTCGAACTGTCATCGTCTTGACCTCGTTTCAACTTAATGCCTGCATTTTAACTTAACCCCCGCTCCCAAAGCAGCAAGACTGTTTTATCGCCTTGGAGTCAAAAGTTAAACGCCTCTCCTACTGTTAATGATTTCTTGATCGTTATTTTGTCCGCATTCGGATGTGGTTATGCGATCGCGCTTCGCGGGTACCGAAGGCATCGCTGATATATTTCCCATGCTTCAATAGAGCTTGAACAACTCCTGGGTTCGCGATCGCACGGACTTTCCGTTGAGCAGCTTGAATCAGAGTAAGAACTTCAGTAAATTGAGGCTGCAAAGTTTTTTTTATAGATTGTCAACTCCCCCAATTTGCGATCGCTTTAAATTTCTATTCATCAAACAATCCATAAATTTTGATTGTATCGTCTGCGTAATAACTCACGACCCATTCTCGATCAGAACTGAGACAAATAGCCTTCACGGGTGATGTGTTTCCTGGCAACGAGAAGATTTTCTGATTGAGATCTAGATCCCAAAGAATAATTTCATTCACATCATTGGAATAAGCAAGCACCTTTCCATCAGGAGTCATAGCAGTCGGGGAGCATCCTGAAAAAGAGTAAATAATCTGATCAGTCATGACATCCCAGACTTTTACTAAATTTTCTCGAATACCACTGACAATACATGTTCCTTCTGGCGTAATCGCGATTCCATCAGCTAACCAATGAGGTGATGTCTCAAATTCGCAGAGTACTTCACCCGTTTGTAGATTCCATAATCTGTGTAAGTCTTGATCAGCACGAGCAAAGTGCGTGTAATTCTGACTAAGCAGTAAAGAACCATTTGGGCTAATCATTAGCTTAGAGATATTGGAGAAGACTGCATTGGGCTGCCATTGAAGACTATGAATGATTCGCTCTGCTTGTATATCCCATACTGCAATGAGTCCTAATGGGGTGGAACCGAGTTCTCCACAAGCTACTATCGCTCCATTGTGACTCATAACCAGAGAGCCAATATCTGAATTTGATCTATGTTCGCCTGCTGAGTCAGGATGCAACATAAGCGGATGCTTCGTCTCCCAACTTTTCAAAACCTCAATGATGTGCTGAAAGTGCCCAACAATGATCGTCCCATCCTGCCCTGTTGCCATATGTTCATGTGCAAAAGACAAGGTATGAGTCAATTTACCTGTTTGCAAATCCCAAATATTGATGGATTGATACGCATACCCTTTAATCTCTCGGCTATGACAGTTACTCAGAAGTGATTTTCTACCCATGCTAATTGCAAAATAATTTGGTTCCCTCTCACTGCTGCCTACAATAGTGTGCAGGCACAGCATTCGTGCATAAGGCAGATAATTTCTCAATACTTGTTTGGCAGACACTTCATTGGTCTCAGTCAGTAACCAGTAAGCGACCTCTCTGACTTCCCGTGCTGATTCATTTAAAGCCTGAGTTAGCAAAGCTATACCTTCATCAGACTCAAAGGCATTTAAAAGGGCATCAATTTGTTGCTCTACGTTACAGGTCACACTTAAATTTTGAAGCTTTACAAAATAAACAGGAGTTTCATTCTGACCTGAAATCAAAACAGTCTAAACAATGGTTAGACTGACCCTTTCCATCTAGTCATCCGACCTGGGACGTTAGCCCGAAAATGGTCAACTTCACGCGATTAGACCAAACGGTAAATACAAAAAACAGCAAAAAGGACGATCGACAAAACTTCGATCGCCCTTCGCTAAATTGGTCATACCTACGCCATGCTATTTTCGATCGCCCAACGTGCTAACTCAGTACGATTATGCAATCCGGTCTTACCGAGCATATTACTGACGTGACTCTCGATCGTTCTCTGGCTCACATTCAACTCTTCGGCAATCTCACGGTTCGCCATCCCGCGCGCCACAAACTGAACCACCCTTAACTCAGTCGGCGTTAATTCCACATCAAACGGAACTTGAATCTTCGGCGCATTTTCGCCGCCCTTCGCATCCTTATGTTGAATCAACCGCGACGCTTGCTTGAGAGAAGACTCCACCTGCGCCACAAGTTCTTCTGGCTCAAATGGCTTCACCATATACACATCTGCGCCAATATTCAGACCCTTCACCCGATCCTGGCTTTGACCCTTCGCGGACAAGAACAACACTGGAATCCAGCTTGTTTTGGGATCTTGACGAATATTGCTCACGAGTTGATAGCCGTCCATTTCCGGCATCATCACATCGCAAATGATCATATCTGGCACATCTTGTTCCAGGACTTCCAGCGCTTCCCGCCCATTTTCTGCGGTGACGACTTCATATCCCCGGAACTCCAGATAATCTTTAACCAACAGAATTAGGTTAGGGTCATCATCAATCAGCAGTAATCGTCTGTGATTCCCTGAACTGGTTTCCTTCATGCTGTGCTACTCGCTCTGCCTGAATCTAAATCAACGTTTACACAAATCAACTTCATGACTAAGCTTTTCCACGGAATCTGAGAGTTCAGCTTCACGCATCAGGCTCAAATGTACTTGTAATGTACTCGTGGTGTACTTACGTTCCTGGACTACCCATTCATGAGTTAAACTCACAAACTGGAAGAATCCAGATTTTTATCTATAGGTCACGTGCCATTATATCCGACTCGTCAAGAAGTTAAACTTTTTTCAGTTCGAGTTTCAAGATCCTCGAACACCGAGAATTTACCTATCCTCATCTATTAGCTTCAAACGCGTTTTTGTAATGTTTAAACAAAGACAAAAGTTACGAGGGAGTCATAGGTTTTGAGGATCGCAAAGTGTAAATTTACCTGGGCTTCATTGATTTCACTCGATTAGAGAATGATTTGCATTTTAGTTAGAAACAATACGATCGACTTCTTTTTCTAAATCGTTTTTCACGCTCGGAAGCGGATGCGTCAAAAATGCAAACTCCTCGACAATTTGATTACCAATCAAATGTTCTTGAATAATCCGTTCGATGACTTCAGGAGTGGCGGAATGATACCAAACCCCATCGGGATACACAACAAGAATGGGCCCGCGATCGCAGACTCTCAGACAGTTGGCTTTCGTGCGAAAGATACAGCCCGCATCCTGAGTAGGCTTGTCGAGCTTGAGTTCTTGGAGTCTTTTCTTGAGATAATTCCATGATTCAATGCTCGCAGCTTTGTCACAGCACAGCGGTTTTGTCTGGTCGGCACAAATAAAGACATGACGCTCAATGCGATCGAGTCCCAACGTCTGCACACAAGTTGAAAATGTCATACACAAGGCGATCTAGGGAGTTGTCTTCATTCTAGAGGGTGGAACGGGCAAAACGGCTTTTCACAATTTCCAACGGTCTCCAGGACGAAAACCAGTACAGGGTGTGAATCACTTCTAAACTAGAGTCGTCTCGGGTAAAGCTGACGAGCGCAAGATTATTCACACCGACAATTTCCCGTCCGTCTTGAATCCATTTCCAAGTCCAGAATTTGAACAAATTGAAATGAAACAAGCCCGCTCTGACCGGAAAGCGATCAAGGCTCAAGTCCGTATGTTCGGCTGCCCGTCTCGGAATCCATTCCAGTTCACACTTCCAATCGGGCGAATCGATCGGTTTGGAGCGCTCGATCATATGCGGGGGATGATCCCATCCGAACCATTTTCGCTTAGGTTCTGGAAGCAGCCAGTGTTTTAACCGCGTGTGAATGATGCGCGTAATCAGTTCCTCATTTTTCATCGCACTGCTGGTCAGTTGCATCAGCACACCCGGCGCAGAATCCGCCCTTTGATAAGACAGGCGGATCGTTGAACTGTAATGAATATCACCAGAGAGCACCACGATCGAGTCTCTCAGCTTAAACAAATGGGTGAGCAATTGAGCCAGGGCATCGGTATTGACGTTCCAGGCATCTCCGACATCAGTTGAAAACACTTTCTTTTTCCGCAGTTGCCAATGATGAATCCAATCGATCACTTGCAAGCCAAAAAGATTAGTTGGCGCAACGAGAAAGGTTGTCAGATGCTTGGAGTCTTGGAGCAGCGAGAGTTGCTGAACTAAGGCTGCCGGAGCAATCAACCGGGGCGGCGCGATTTTCTGAGAGACTTGCTCGTGATCTAAGGGATAGCCTCGCCAAGTTCGAGTATCGAGAACCAGGATTTCATGACATTGACTGCGAATGATGAAATTCCAGGTGAGCGCATCTGGATGTCGATCGAGAATATTGACATCTCCGTCTTGAATGAATTTCGGCAATCCAGTTTTCGGATCTTGAGGCGGCATCCCGACGAGTTTGGCAATTTCTTGCAGCGCAGCGCGATCGCTGCCTTGAGAAGCCGACCATGTTTGCGCCGCATCGAGAAGCCTTGCACCAGATTGCTCCACTTCAAACCGTTCTGGCGTATTTCCCCAGCCTTGAAAGACTGCATAGGCGAGGAGCGCATTCTGCACCACTCTGCGACCCAGAGATCGACCCAGAACTCTCAAACACCAGGCTTGATTTAAATTCCAGTCGTCTGTGACATCATGATCGTCAAAAATCATGTAAGTCGGAATGTTTGCGAGGGCGCGTCGAACTTGCCAGAGCGTATGCACAAATCGCTCTAGATGAGGTTCTGTAGGCTTGAGGATTGCCCAGCCAATCTGTGACCAACTGAGTAAATATGTTGCATAGTATTCGCCCAAGCTGAACAGGTGATTTTCGACTTTTTGACGTTTATCTCCGAGTCCACCTGTAAATCCTGCTTGACGAGTCGCAATCTCTCCGCGTTCTTGAGGCTTCAGTTCTGAGGCAGTCATGAACGTGGATTTGAGCGGCAATTTTTCTTGCCATCCTAATAGACTGTCACCGAGTAACGTTGCCGTTTCTAAAAGTCGCGCAGAAACATCGTCTCCATAGATCTGATCGCCCGTTAAAAATAACTGATGAGGACGATCTCGAATTTCTGCCGCAGTGGTTTCCAACAAGCTGTCTAAAATCGGCAGCGCATCAATTCCATGTCCGTGTGGTTTTCGGCAAGAGCCATGCAAAATCTTGAGATCTTCAATCTGAGTCGGCGGAAGTAAGAACGTTGGTTTTCCGTGATCGAAATAGCTGAGATTGACATCAGGAAAGCGATCGCTGGTGAGTCCTTCTTGTAGTGAACATTCGCCTTGCTCAAATTTGAAGCATAAGTCATAGGCATAAAGTTGATCGGGTTGAAGCGTAGTCTGGGCTGTTACAGCCACAACATGCAAAGATTCACCGAGGGCAACTGTGGCGCGCTTACCCGTGAATAGGCAATCGTCGATCGCTTGAGTATGATAAATCCTGAGTTCAACTGTACAAGCTTTTTGTAGCGCAACCCAAACCGTCACAACTTCTGGAGCAGTGTGACGTAAGATTGGGCCTGCTAAAACTAGGGGCAATTCAGGATAAAGCATGTCTAAATTCTTGAGTTATCACTCCCAACGTTTGACGCGATCGACGGCTTTCTGCCAAGTTTTGAACTCAGCTTGAATGCGGTCTGATCCACTCGGCTCGAACACTCTATCAATGATCCGCCTATCGACGAGTTGATCATAACTTTCCCAAATTCCGGCACTGAGTCCTGCTGCAAAAGCCGCCCCTTGAACGGTTGTATCTCGAATCGCGGGTCGCTCGATCGCAATTCCTAAAACATCGGCTTGAAATTGCATCAAGAAATCATTTTCACAAGCGCCCCCATCAACAGCGAGTTTTTGAATCGGAGTTGGGCTGTATTTCTCAATTTCATCAATGACTTCTTTGACTTGAAACGCGATCGCTTCTAAAACCGATCTCACCAAATGTTCACGGTTTGCGCCTCTTGTGATGCCCAGAAATGCTCCACGTGCGCTCATATCCCAATGAGGTGTTCCAAGTCCGCTGAGTGCGGGGACAAAGTAAACACCGCCATTGTCAGGAACACTTGCCGCGATCGCTGCTGTCTCCTGTGCCGTTGAAATCATTTTCAGCTCATCTCGGAGCCATTGAACGCAGGCTCCACTGGTAAACATGCTGCCTTCGATCGCGTATCCAACTTGATCTGAGTCTGTCCAAGCGATCGTTGAGATGAGTTGTTGATCAGTTCTTACGATTTCGGAACCTGTGTGAGCAACCAGAAAGGTTCCTGTCCCATAGGTACATTTCATCAATCCGGGTCGATCGCAGCCTTGCCCGAACAATGCAGCTTGCTGATCGCCTAGGATTGCAGTAATCGGAATTCCTGCATAGTCTCCAAAATGACTAAGACTCGGTTGAATCGAAGGCAGCATGTGCAGCGGAATTCCAAAGAGATCGAGTAATGTCTGATCCCATTGACCCGTTTTTAAGTTCATCAGTAAAGTGCGGCTGGCATTGCTGTGATCCGTTGCATGAACTTTGCCGTCTGTGAGATTCCATAAAATCCAACTATCGATCGTGCCTGCTAAAACATTGTTTAGATCAACGCCTTTAACTTGATCGAGTAACCATCGAAGCTTTGTCGCAGAGAAGTATGCGTCGAGCACTAATCCAGTGCGATCGTAGATTTCTCCCTCTAAACCGCGATCGCGCAATTCATTACAAAACGGTGCGGTTCGTCGATCTTGCCAAACAATGGCACGGTGAAGAGGCTTGCCTGTAGTTTTGTCCCAGAGTAAACAGGTTTCGCGCTGAACCGTTAAGCCGATCGCTTTAACTTGATCATTGCCGACAGATTCAATCAGCGATCGTGTCGCATTCCAAATCTCTTCAGCATCATGTTCGACCCATCCTGGCTGCGGATAGTACTGGGTTAATTCTTGATAAGCTTGTCCTGCAATGTTTACTGCTTGATCAAAGAGAAACGCTCGATTTCCAGTTGTGCCTAAATCGAGTGCCAGAATGTACGACATACCTGAGTACTATGGATTACAAAATGCACAATACATTGGATCTGCAACTTGTGACTCAGTTGGCAACAGTTGTTCAAATCCGCAGGTCTGACATCGATAAATTTCCGCCAAAATCAAATCAGTCGGTGCATTACACCAGCCACAGGGTAATCCTCGTTTGATGTCCGAGACTGAGAATCCCGGTTTCGAGCAGTTAGGACAACTCGATTTCAGTTTTTTGACGAGATCCTGTGTGGCTTGTGCGATCGCCTTCATCCGCGTTGGATTATGCATGGCTCTCATATCGGTCTCCAGATGAACGGGCTTCGATGCAGCATTAATCAATTCCTCAAGCTGCTGAAAATCGCAAATGCCTTTGGTGATTTGATCTTGATCAATCACAACGAGCTTATGCTCTGGAAATCCAACTTTGATGGCAAATTCGCGAGCCTGCTCAAAGCTAGACACGCTGCGATGAGCAAAATTTGTTTCAAGTGAGATCACTTCACCAATGATTTCTAAATTGTGAACGGTATCAATTAGAAGAACAATTTCGCGATCGCTAGGCAGCATGGGCATAGCGGGATGCGGTGCGAAGCTCCCTTCTGAAGCGATCGCGAAATCGAGTCCGGTTTGCTCGATCGCAGACAACGCTTTTCTGTGTGCAGCTTCGATCTGATCACCAGTTCGAGCAATTTCTCTTGTAAATGTTCCAAACTGATCTGTGTTGAAGTCCGATGGAACGATGACTTTGAGATCGAATTCGGATTCTAAGATGGGTGCGATCGCTTGTTCTTTGCGGTGCATTGTGGCAAGGACAGCCGTTCGACCTTTGAATAAATCCATAGCTCATTCATCTGCTTTTAGCATTCATATGGTTGTTCGGTTACAAGCCCCGGAACAACTTGGTAATCTTAACTCTCTGCCTATTGCTCTCACGTTTCAGCTTCAACCCGCAGCTTTCGGGCGTAAGTTTGGCTATCAATGATATCAGGTCGCGAATTGATGACTCCTTCACGCTGCCAGTAAGCAACTAACTCTGCACCTGTTTTAGGTAGGTTTTCTGATACTTGCCTTGCTGTAAGAATACGCAGAACATACTCAGTTAGGGGCAAGTTTAACTGCGAAGCTTCCGTAAAGAGTTCATGCTCTAGTTCTGGTGGTAGGTTAAGGTTGAGAGTCATTTTTGCGCTCCTAAGTTGGCTCTGCTCCTACATTGATAGTAGCTTGAGCAGTAAGAAGACGGAAATCTTTACAAAATCAGCCAGTCGCGTCACACAAGCAGCTATCGGAGACAAAATCGCAGGTTTTTGAATTGGGCTTTGCCTGGAAGGTTCCTATAATTGAGGCAAGACTTTTCTGGATGGAGCGGCTCATGCCTAGCCTAGTGGTCAAATCGGAACAGATGCCATTACCGATCGATCTTTCTTCGCTCACATCGATGCCAAAGCTGAGTGATCAGCAGTTCTATAATTTTTGCCGAACCAATCCAGACCTAAGGATTGAGCGCAATGCGAATGGAGAGATTATTGTAATGCCGCCAGCTTTTTCCGATACAGGAAACCGCAACGGTAGAGTTTTTGGGCAGCTTTTTGTTTGGTCTGAAGCAGATGGAACTGGCGAAGCCTTTGATTCTAGTGCTGGCTTTACTTTACCGAATGGTGCAGTGCGATCGCCTGATGCATCCTGGATTTTGTCTGAACGTTGGAATGCGTTACTTCCAGAAAAACAGGCATCTTTTGCAGAAATTGTGCCTGACTTTGTTGTGGAATTGCGATCGAGCAGCGATACGTTGGTGAGTCTGCAAGAAAAGCTAGAAGAATATATCGCCAATGGGGTGCGGTTAGGGTTGTTAATCGATCGGAAGCATCGTCAAGTTCATGTTTATCGATCGAATCAAGAACCAGAAATTTTAGATCATCCCGATTCTGTTAGCTGTGAACCCGAAATGCCAGGATTTGCAATGAAGATGGCAAAGATCTGGTGATCCGGATAAGACCTTTGCACGATTTATTGGTTAGAAATAAACCGCGAAACGTCAAACTCCTTCCTATATATACCGGGTTAGAAATAGAAATTTTTTTGTGGAAAAGATGAGTTAGGTCTAAATACAGTGATCTGGAAATCTTGCGAGAGATTGTATCTGCGTAAAACCTTTTGAACGGCTGAAGATTTTAGTGCTGTGACACAAGCGCTGAGAAATAATTCCAAGCATCCTAATGATAGTCTGGACTTCTCAAACTCTTTCTGCATCCATTCTCCTAGAGTGCTAATTTCATACCCATGATAGGGCAAATCATTTAATCGCCATTGGTAATAGTTCTTGTCATGGTAGGCTTCTGCCAGATCAAAATCTTCTTGGGCTGTAAGAAAACTCAATTGAAATTGCCCATACCAAGGAGTGCAGCGCAAGTCCAAACCATGAATGGTTTCAAACTTTAAACGCTTCTGCCATTGATATAACTCTTGCCGAAGTCCATCTGTAAGACGTTTCGTGAAATCATCAATTCCTTGGATTGTCTCTTCATGGACTGTTCCGATCGCAAATTTTCGCACTGCTTCATTCGGATGATCCACTGCTAATTCTAGGACAGACATCATCTCTTTATCGTTAATCTCACCCCAGAAAGACATTTGATCCAAAATCTCAGTAACATTCTTTTGTATCTGAGCATCTGGATCAGCAAGCAATTCAGAAATATATTCTAAAACTTCTCGATTAGAGGTGTACTTCAGAAGCCATACGGCACTGCGCCGCTTTTCAATGTCATGGCTAGTTTTATAAATGTTGTAGCAATGTTTCATTCCTAGCGGTCTGAGAATTCGTAATATTCCTTCTGCTAGACCCCAGCCTTCTTCTAAATTAATGCAGCATTCAACAGCTTGGGCAAAGAAATCTTCACCAAGTAGTGTCTCGATTGCTTCCAAACTCACCTGACTGCCGTGAATATGAATTGCCCCAAGTTCTGTAGCTAATTTCTCCCAATCAACTTGCATAGCATTTCTAGAAAATCCAAAATCGCGATCGCTTGGCAGTGTAATCAAAGGTTGAGCATAATTTGCCCGAGGTGACCAATAGTCCTAGACTTTGCTCTTAAATTATAGCGATCGCCCAAAATTAATCGTCAAAAATCGCTCTAGGCGGATTAGCATAGAGGAGTGATAGATTTTAACTTGCCTCAACGATCGCTAAATCAAGGGCACTGGTTCAAACTTATCTGTGGAGCCAGTTTCCAACATCTGCCCGCCATTCGCACCTTGTCACTGGTCTATGCGCTTGCGGGGGCGGATTGTGTCGATGTCGCCGCAGATCCAGCCATCGTTTCAACGGCAAGAGAAGCTTTTGCAATTGCTAATCAACTTGCACCAGAAGCCATCCAGCGCGGATTCACCCCCTCAAATCCCTGGCTCATGGTCAGCCTTAACGATGGCGAAGACCCGCATTTTCGCAAAGCAGAATTTAACCCAGAACTTTGTCCTCCAGACTGTTCAAGACCTTGTGAATTGATTTGTCCAGCCGATGCGATCGATCAGACAGGCGTAATCGACGAGCGCTGTTATGGCTGTGGGCGATGCGTGCCCATTTGTCCAATCAACCAGATTGTGACTCGATCGTATGTCTATACTCCGGAAGTGATCGCGCCGATGTTACTGCAATCAGGCATTGATGCGATCGAAATCCATACCCAGGTTGGTCGATACGATGACTTTAAACGAGTGTGGAATGCCATTAAACCAGGACTCGATCGCTTGAAACTCATCGCGATTAGCTGTCCAGAAGGCGAAGACTTAATTGATTACCTCTGGGCACTCTATGAATTAATTCATCCCCTACCCTGTGCCTTAATCTGGCAAACCGATGGTCGTCCAATGAGTGGGGATATTGGCGATGGCGCAACCCGCGCCTGTGTGAAATTGGGTGAAAAAGTTCTCGCTACAGACATACCCGGATATATTCAGCTCGCAGGAGGAACAAATCGGCACACTGTACCAAAGTTAGAAGCATCAGGGATGTTGCACAATAGAGATAGTACACCCGCTTCAAGGTGGGTTTCTGGAATCGCATATGGCAGCTATGCCCGCAGTTTACTTTCACCCGTTCTCACTCAACTAGAAGCAAAGGAGATGATGCCCCTGAGCGATTGCTCGAACCTTTCCCCAGGCGCGATAGAAACCGTTCCTGATTTACTCTGGCAAGCTGTTGAACTTGCATCCGAACTTGTCCACCAAATCAAATCCCCAAATCGAGTTCTGCAAGTGATTTAGCATACACAGAGATAGATCAAGATCCCGTACTCTAAACACCAGATAGGTCTTTTTTCCTATCGTTTTCTCCCATTCTTAGAACACATGGTAGAACAAAGTTTCGTCCCTTTCGAGTCCAATGCCAGTCAGTCTTCTGACCCCGTGACCATGACCGCTTCAGAACATAATCGGATGCAAACAACTGACGACTTAACCAAGCTTTTAGACATTCTGCCGACTCACTTGCGCGATCGTTTAATCGAACATCCTGAACTCGATCGCTTAGTAGAAGTGGTGATGGATTTAGGACGATTCCCCGAAGCCCGTTTTCCAGGCAGAGCTGAATACCTCTCGGATACACCGATTACCAAAGAAGACCTTGCAGAAAGTACGCAAAAAGTCGGTGATTTTGGTGGGGACAACCGGGCAGGAATCGAGAAAACCTTGCACCGAATTAGCGCAATTCGCAATCGTCGTGGTGAAGTAATTGGCTTAACTTGCCGAGTTGGACGAGCCATCTTTGGCACGATCGGGATGATTCGGGATTTGGTCGAAAGTGGTCGATCGATTCTCATGTTGGGTCGTCCTGGGGTGGGTAAAACGACAGCACTGCGAGAAATTGCACGTGTGCTAGCCGATGAACTCGATAAGCGTGTCGTGATTATTGACACGTCGAATGAGATTGCGGGCGACGGAGATGTGCCGCATCCTGCAATTGGTCGAGCAAGACGGATGCAAGTTGCACGCCCTGAATTGCAGCACCAAGTCATGATCGAAGCAGTGGAAAACCACATGCCAGAAGTGATTGTGATCGATGAGATTGGAACCGAACTAGAAGCTTTAGCCGCTCGAACGATCGCGGAACGCGGTGTGCAATTAGTCGGAACAGCACACGGGAACAAGCTGGAAAACTTGATCAAAAACCCGACGCTTTCGGATCTCGTGGGTGGGATTCAATCTGTGACGTTAGGTGATGAAGAAGCTCGCAGACGAGGGTCGCAAAAGAGTGTTCTAGAACGCAAAGCACCGCCGACATTTGATATTGCAGTTGAAATGGCTGAGCGGCAAAAGTGGGTTGTGCATGAAGAAGTTTCAGACACGATCGATTTGTTACTCCGAGGCAGACAGCCTAGTCCTCAGACTCGTGCAACCGATGATGAAGGCAACATCACCATCACGCATGAGGCTCCGCAACCAGAGCCGGGAAAGACCCGCTTAAAAGCGCTTCCTGATAGTGGTGGCTATTCTGACTCAATGCAGGCGCGCGGTTGGCGATCGACAGGTCGGATGAAAGCAGTTGCCAGTTCGACGAATGTTCGCACCTTAACGCCGGAACAGCAATCGTTTGAACGGATGCTAGATGAATCGTTAGGACGCACTTTTGATTCGATGGAATCGGAATCTTTTCCGGGTCCGAATGGAGAAGAATTGCCCCTGCATGTTTATCCGTATGGCGTGAGTCGGCAACAGCTCGATCAAGTGATTCGGACATTGAATTTGCCGATTCATTTGACGAAGGATATGGATGGGGCGGATGCGGTTTTAGCCCTGCGATCGCATGTGAAAAACCATGCAAAACTGCGTCATTTGGCGAAGACTCGTCAGATTCCGATTCATACTGTCAAATCGAACAATGTGCCTCAAATTGCGATCGCGCTGAGACGATTGTTGAACATGGAGGAGCCAGGTTTGCCGAGCGAAGCAGAATTGAGCCTGATTGTGCGCGGGGACAATGAGGACGAGATGGAAGCTTTAGAAGAAGCACGGCTAGCAGTCGAGCAGATTGTGATTCCGAAAGGGCAGCCTGTCGAGCTACTTCCGCGATCGTCTACGGTGCGGAAGATGCAGCATGAGTTGGTCGAGCATTATCGCTTGACTTCCAGAAGTTTTGGCGAGGAGCCAAATCGCAGGTTGCGGATTTATCCTGCATAGATTGTTTGATTGACGAAACGATCCGAACTCTGAGAAATAGACAAGCTCAAAGTTCGGATCGTTTTTCTATGCACCTTCTCGAAGTTTCTCTAACACACTGCGATCTTCGAGCGTCGAAGTATCGCCTGAAATCTCAACGCCTGCCGCGAGATCTCGGAGCAATCGGCGCATGATTTTACCCGATCGCGTTTTTGGTAAGGCATCGGCAAAGCGAATTTCACCCGGACGAGCGATCGCACCAATCTCACCGACGACATGCTTCTTCAACTCTTTCGCCAAGTCTTCGCTCGGTTGATAGGTTCCTTCTAGCGTCACAAAGGCGACAATGTCTTGTCCTTTAATTTCATCAGGCTTGCCGACGACTGCGGCTTCTGCAACAGCAGGGTGAGAAACCAATGCAGATTCGACTTCCATTGTGCCTAAACGATGTCCGGCAACGTTGATCACATCATCGACGCGACCCATGACCCAGAAATAGCCATCTTCATCTCGACGTGCGCCATCTCCAGCAAAGTAAATGTACTGGCCGTCTTGAGGTGGAATGTGTTCCCAGTAGGTTTTGCGGAAGCGATCGGGGTCTTTATAAACCGTCCGCATCATGCCCGGCCAAGGATAACGAACGGCGAGATAGCCTCCTTCATTGACTCCAGCAGAATTGCCATCGAGATCGACGATATCTGCCAAAATTCCAGGGAAAGGCAAGGTCGCTGATCCGGGCTTGGTTGGAATTGCACCCGGTAGAGCCGTAATCATAATGCCGCCTGTCTCGGTTTGCCACCAGGTATCCACGATCGGGCATTTTTCCTTACCAATAATCGTGTGATACCACATCCAAGCTTCAGGATTGATCGGTTCTCCAACTGTTCCCAGTAAGCGCAGAGAAGAGAGGTCGCGCGAGTTGGGATGATCATCGCCCATTTTGATAAAGGCACGAATTGCAGTCGGAGCGGTATAAAAAATAGAAACTTTATGCTTCTCGATCACATCCCAGAAGCAGCCCGGATTGGAGGCACGCGGCGCACCTTCATACATTACAGTCGTCGCACCGTTGGACAGAGGCCCATAAACGACATAGCTATGCCCTGTAATCCAACCTACGTCAGCCGTACACCAGTAGACATCATTCTCTTGCAGATCAAAGATCCACTGAGCGGTCATGTGAGCATAGAGGTTATACCCGCCAGTGGTGTGAACAACGCCTTTCGGCTTGCCCGTACTGCCAGACGTGTAGAGAATGAACAGCATATCTTCACTGTCCATCGGTTCGGCAGGACAATCAGCGGAAGCGTCTTGGATCAAATCGTGCCACCAGAGATCGCGATCGCTCATGGCGATGTCTTGAGCGGTTCGCTTGACGACGACGACTTTCTCAACTGAAGTCGTGCCTTCTGCCAACGCTTTATCGACTTGGGGTTTGAGGGGCACGATCGCATCTTTGCGCCATCCGCCGTCAGCAGTGACGACAACTTTGACTTCGGCATCGACTAAGCGATCGCGTAAAGCCTCTGCACTAAATCCTCCAAATACAACCGAGTGAGGCGCACCGATGCGGGCACAAGCGAGCATCGCGATCGCGGCTTCGGGAACCATCGGCATGTAGATGCCAACCCCATCGCCTTTTTTCACGCCTAAACTTTTTAGAACATTGGCAAATTTACAAACTTCTTGATGGAGTTCTGCATAGGTTAACGTTTTAGAATCGCCCGGTTCTCCTTCCCAAACAATTGCGGGTTTGTTGCGGCGATCGCTGTCTAAATGACGATCGAGGCAATTGTAAGAAAGGTTAATTTTTCCATTAACAAACCACTTGGCGAAGGGTGGATTGCTCCAGTCGAGCACGGTGTCCCACTTTTGGAACCAGTGCAGTTCTTGTTCTGCCAATTCTGACCAAAATTTTAGAGGGTCAGCTTTAGCGCGATCGTAAAGCGATTTATACTCTTCCAGACTCTTGATGCGAGCTTGCGCGGAAAACTCCGCAGTCGGGGGAAAGAGGCGTTCTTCTTGTAGGATAGATTCGATCGTCGGTTGTGACATCGCAGTATTTCAAAGTAGCTGAGACAAATTGAGAGATTGATCCCTCATACAAAACGATACTGGCTTCTCGCAATGGATCGGTAAATTTGTGAATTTATTAAACTCTTTTTAGATTTTCTACGTCGATTTAATGGTGTTCTTCTAATTTTGCTATGGCTGTCGATATTTTGATTTTGTCGAATGCACCCGGAGAGTTGGCAACTTGGGTAAAGCCAGTTGTGCGAGAATTACGCGCTCAGCTTGGTGATGAACCGAGAATTTCTGTGATGCTCTCGCCTTGCCCGAATGCGAGTGGACAAGAAGCAGAGATCGCGCTGAGTTATCCGGAGGTCGATCGCGTTCAAGCCGCAGAACATTTTTTCTCGTTTCTCTTGTGGGGCAAGACGGCAGACGATTGGGATTGGCACGATCGAGGAGTTGTGATTTTTCTCGGTGGCGATCAGTTTTTCCCCGTTGTGATTGGCAAACGATTGGGATATCGAACCGTTATTTATGCGGAATGGGAAGCGCGCTGGCATCGCTGGATCGATCGCTTTGGGGTGATGAAATCAGAAATTCTCGATCGCGCTCCGGCTCAGTTCGCGCACAAAATCACGGTTGTCGGAGATTTGATGGCAGAAGTTCAAACCCAACAGGTTGCCAGTGCAACTGAAGAATTGATTGGCATATTACCAGGCTCAAAACCTGCAAAATTGATGCAAGGTGTGCCGTTGATGATCGCGATCGCAGATCAGATCAAACTCCATCGTCCTCAGACTCGATTTGTCATTCCCGTTGCACCGACTTTAGATCTACCGGATTTAGCCAAGTATGCTGATCCAAAACAGAATTCGCTTGTGCCCTTGCTAGGGAATGTTTCAGGTCAGTTAGTGGGAGATCGCTTAGAAACACCAAATGGTTTGTCAGTCGAGCTTTGGCAATCCAAAACTGAGCGAGTTCCGATGTATGAAGTACTCTCACAATGTTGCTTCTGTTTGACAACCGTGGGTGCAAATACTGCTGAACTCGGTTCTTTAGGGATTCCGATGGTGGTTATCGTTCCGACTCAGCAAATGGATGCAATGCGGGCTTGGGATGGCATTCCAGGATTGCTTGCCAATCTTCCTGGAGTGGGGGGATGGTTTGCGAAACAGATTAACTCCGCTATGTTAAAGCGGTTAGGATTACTCGCTTGGCCGAACATCTGGGCAAAAGAAATGATTGTTCCAGAGTTAGTCGGTGAGCTAGACCCCAAAGAAGTTGCCAAATTTATGATCGATTATCTGGATCATCCAGAAAAATTAGCAGCAATGCGCGATCGCTTACGTCAAGTGCGCGGAGAACCTGGAGCCGCAAAGAAATTAGTTGCGATCGTGGCAGAGGAACTCAACCTAATTTCCGGGTAAAAGGCTCCACAGCGATCGCACAATTTGCTCGACTTCAGCAAGAATTTTGTCGGAGCCGATTCCAAAAAATTGTAGAGCAAACACGATCGCAGCAATCAAAAGTGCAGTTTTTAGCGTTGCTTTGAGAACCCGTACTAGCCAGAGAAAGACTAAAACGGTGATGACGATTGAGCCGATTAGCAGAAAGAGATTCATGATGCTGAGCGGAAATTGAGCAAATCTTACTTTAGCGCACTGGCTCCAATGGATTCAGAAAAATCAGTATTTCGTAAATCCGCGTATGCAAAGCGCGCATGTGTTAATTCTGCACCCCGGAATGATGTGCCGATCGCATGTTGTAATTCATACACAATCCAATTGAGTGATACAAACGTCAATCCTAAATACATCAATGTAATGATACTAAAGACAATGCCAAGCGAAAAGTTTGAATTACCAAAATAAGCATTTGCGATCGTACTCCAGAAAAATGTCGCAACATAGCTTGCGATCGCGCCTAACAGACTCACACCCACTTTGAAGCTCGTTCGATACTGAAAGCGCGACAAAAATAACATCATTACACTGGTCAGGACAGTCAGCCCTACTGCAATCTGGATATGATGTTCATCCAAAGACAACAACAGTTGATGCAGCCATTCTGAAGTACTTGGGATGAATACATTCGGTGGAAAGATCAGAGTTTGAATCAGACCCGGATAAAAGAATCCCACTCCAAATCCCACGATCGCGCTAACCAGTACCGCTGTTACGCTCGTTAAAAAATCTCCTAGCTCTGATTTTCGATTGACAGCCGCGATCGCAGAACTGACTCCCGCTAAACTTGTAGCAGCATAGAAAATCGGAACATAAATCGTCCGCGAATCCAGAGGAGATTGTCCGATCGTATTAAAGAGCAATCGCACCATCACATCGCCCACAAATAGCGAAACGAAGATGACGAAGCCACCTAGATAAAATCTTTGCCGCAGCGATAGCCCTGCTTTTGTATCTGAGAAATCTGCTCCACTCAAGATCGCGCCTGTGAAATCGCACCCCCGAATATCTGCGCCTCGGAAATTCATGAATGCCAAATTCTTCCTGCGAAATGAGCGATTCCGGAGATCGTGATTAATATAGTGAGTCATAGGGCGTGAAGAATGACGCACATCTAATTTAATCGGTATGACACAGCGCGATCGCTATAATTTCGGAAAAATTCTGAGCGTTTTTATTCTTTTACTCCTGACGATTCCAATTTTGATCTATGGAGTGCGGCAAAATTCTCGCCCACCGCGGATCGATGAAACGCGATCGCTCTTTCCTGGAATTGCCTACGAACGGCAAGCGCTGTCCAGTCCGCGCCCGATCATGGTGCACAAAATCTCGATCGATCTGACGACTCCAGGCATTCGTCCTTTTGTTAATCCAGGCATTACTTCTAATGATGCAAAAAATTCTCCTAGAAATCGCGAAACAATCGCACGAACCGTAACAGAATTCGTTGACGAATTTGATCTTCAACTTGGGATCAATGCAAATTTCTTCCATCCATTTCGCGAAGAAACTCCTTGGGATTTTTATCCTCATGCAGGGGATGTGGTGAATGCTTTAGGACAAGTGACCTCTAACGGAAAAACCTATTCGGCTGCTGAAGAAGGTTGGTCTGCAATCTGCTTCTTGGCTAAAAATCGAGTTGTAATCGATGAGAAAGGAATTTGTCCAGCAGGCACAGAACAAGCGGTTGCGGGCAATGATCTGCTAGTCAAGAAGGGTCAGCCTTTAGCACCCCCAGATTACGAAGCTGTGAAAGATAAGCCTTATCCTCGGACAGTCATTGCGATCGACAAAACTGGAAAAAAACTCTGGCTCGTTCTGATTGATGGCAAACAGTTCCAATACAGCGAAGGAATGACCCTAGCCGAGACATCCGCTTATTTACAAAAACTAGGTGCAGAAACCGCACTGAATTTAGACGGCGGCGGCTCTGTCACGATCGCAATCCAGACTCCCAAAGGTGCAAAAGTTCTCAATTCTCCCATTCAAACGCGCATTCCCCTACGCGAACGCCCTGTTGCAGTGCAGCTTGGCTTTTTTGCTCAAAAAACCTGATTTCCCTACTCCCCACTCCAACATCTGAAAATTGCTGCTAAATTGGGATTTCGATCGCCATCATTCTCCAGATTGAACTTAAATTTTTGCCCAAAGCCCTACCTTCACTGTGATTCACAAGCCCACGAAAGCAGAAATCGCTGCTGCATATCGTCAAACTCTTCCTGATGTCATCGCGCCCGATTTGAACATTCTCTTTAGCGGAATCAATCCCAGTCTTTACAGTGCAGCCGTTGGACATCATTTTGCCCGTCCTGGAAATCGATTTTGGAAGGCAATTCATTTAGCTGGATTTACAGAGCGATTGTTGTCCCCGTTTGAAGATCGGACGTTACTCGATCGCGGATTCGGTCTAACGAATTTGGCGGAACCTGCCACCGCAAGAGCCGATGAACTGACTTCTGAAGATTTCATTGCAGGTCATGAAAAACTTGCCCAAAAGCTCCAGCAATACAAACCAAAGTATTTAGCGGTTTTAGGTGTGAGTGCATATCGGATCGCATTTAATCAGCCAAAAGCTCAGATGGGACGACAACCCGAGACTTTGTTTGACACCACAATTTGGGTCTTGCCGAATCCCAGCGGACTCAACGCGCACTATCAAGTCGATGGGCTGGCGCAGATGTACAAACTTTTACATATGGCAGCCCTAAATCAATTGTGATCTGGGGTGTGAGATGGTGTTGCCTGACTAGCCCCCACTCTCCACTCTTTTTAGCCTCTGCAACTCAAACAGATTGCTACCTTTTCGTAACACAATCTTAATATCTGTCATCTAAGCTTTATGAAGTTTTATGATGAAGGTGGCAGCTATGGCATTAGCCCAATCGTTCAAGCCTAGATTGAATAACGCTTTCAAGCAGTTGATGTCTGTTCACTGGTGGATGAGTGGTGCGTATCTTGTCTTGTTTGTGACGGGCACATTTATGTCACAACTCGATCGTTCTGTAGCTTATCGAGGTTCACTTTACGATTTTCATAAATCGATCGGTGTTATATCGATGGCATTGCTGACTTGGCGAATCTTTCTACTCTTGCAAGTTTGGTGGAAGAAATACACCAAGCGATCGCCCAAATTTACAACTGCTTGGTTTAAGACAGTTGCACTCCATAGCAGTTTATATCTGTTGATGTGGGCAGTTCCGATCGCTGGATTTTTGCTGTCAAATTCATTTCGACCGAACAATGTAAAGTTCTTTGGGATTGTTCTTCCTGATCTCTTTCCGCAGAATGAAGCGATGGTAGAGATTGGTCGCAGTGCACATTTCTGGCTGGCTTACACGTTCTTAGCGTTGATTGTTCTGCATCTGGTTGCACAATGGAAAGTCGTGCGTGCAAATTGGCGACGATTGAGCAACTTACTAAAACCTAGAACCGCATGAAGAAACTGATTGGGAGTACGGCATTATTTTTACTTTTAGGCTGTACTCCGGTTTCGCAAGTCGATGGCGCACAGTCAGGCATTCGCATCATGCCGCTGGGAGATTCGATTACTCAAGGCGATCGCAATCACAATAGCTATCGGCGATCGCTCTGGCTGAAACTGCGGCAAGCTGGATATGACATCAATTTTGTCGGTTCAACGCGATCGCACTATCTGGGCAATCCGCCAAATTCTGATTTTGACCTTGATCATGAGGGACATTGGGGTTGGCAAGCCGATGAGGTTTTAGCGCAAATTGATGGCTGGACAGAACAAGCTAATCCTGACATTGTGCTGATTCATTTAGGCACGAATGACATTCTGAGAGGACAGAGTTTTGAAAGTACGATCGCGGAATTACGATCGCTGATTCAAACAATGCGAAAACGCAATCCGAATCTGAAAATTCTGCTGGCTCAATTGATTCCTTCTCAAGGAGGAGAAACACTGACGCAGCAATTTAATCAGCAGATTTTTGTGCTAGCTCGATCGCTAAATTCCAACACTAGCCCGGTCATTTTGGTCGATCAATTTAGTGGATTTAATGTCAGTCAAGATACTTACGATGGCTTGCATCCAAACGAATCAGGCGAACAGAAAATGGCAAGTCGTTGGTTTCAAGCCTTACAGACTGTAATCTCGAAAAAGCCCTAGCGATTCCAGGCATCTCTGAAGAGAACATGTCCTAAAACGAACAATGTAATACCTACACCTAGAAATAGGAATTGTAGAAAACTTCCGACTCGAAAGCTCAAGCCAACGGGAATAAAAGCTGAGCCGAGCATCCATAATACGTAGGTAAAACTGCGGCGTGTTCGCGATTCATAATCCATAGGTTTATACCCCAATTTAGTGATTCGATTGTGAACATTTCGCTGATTTTCTGCCTCTCCCTTCTGTTAGAAATGCAAGCTTGATTTTTTGTTCCTCGTCCATAAGAATGATCAACAGAATGCTGAATTGTGGAGAAATGGCATGGCTTCTGAACCACTCGTTTCCGTTGTAATTGCCGCTTACAACGCAGAAGCATTCATCTCAGACACAATCAAATCTCTGCAAGCACAGACCTATCGAAACTTTGAAGCCATCATTGTCGATGATGGTTCACAGGATCGCACCGCAGAAATTGTGCGATCGTTTGCTCGAAATGACGATCGCATTAAACTGATTCAGCAACCTAATGCTGGAGTTCCAACGGCTCGCAATCTTGCCATTCAGCATTCTTCTGGCGAATATATTGCTCCAATTGATGCTGATGACATTTGGTATCCAGAACGCTTAGCAAAGCATGTTCACTGTTTAGAAACTGCTGATGCGAATGTGGGACTGGTTTACTCTTGGTCGGTTTATCTCAACGAAAAAGGCGAAATCAAAGGCTATTCTCCGTTTGGACAGCTTGGAGCCGTTGAAGGGAATGTGCTTCCGATGCTGGTGTTTTATAACTTTCTCGATAATGCTTGTTCGACGACCTTTCGGCGAGAATGCCTCGATCGCGTCGGTTACTATAATTGTGAATTTGAAACCTGTGAAGATTGGGATCTCTATCTGCGGATTGCAGAATCCTATCAGTTTCGGATTGTGCCAGAGTATCTGATTGGCTATCGGCAATACAGTGGCAGCATGTCTACAAAATGCGTCACGATGTCGAAATTTTATGAATTGATCATGTCTCGCGTTTATCAACGCCACCCAGAATTGCCTCAATATGTGCGGCATTGGGCAAATACAGCGTTCTATAACAATCTGTTGAGTAAGAGCTATTTAGCAGGGGATTATCGATTGATGTTTCGCTGGATGTTTTGCAGCTTGAGAAATGATTATGCGCTGTTGCTGCGTCCAGGAATTTATAAAGTGACTTTGATCGCGATCGTGAAAACGCTGCTCAAACCCTTCCTGATTCCATCAAAACCGACAGAGATCGAGTCTCGAAGTGTCATTGATCAGAATCAGCCCGATTCATCTCCTGAACCGAATTTTTGGAAACCTTATGATCTCGTAATCCAACGCCGCTGGCAGCACGTACTCAAAACGACTCAGATTTAACATCAAACTTTAGGGACGGAGAGGGGGGGATTCGAACCCCCGTTGAGTTGCCCCAAAACGCATTTCGAGTGCGCCGCATTCAACCACTCTGCCACCTCTCCCGATGACATGCCTACCTAATATACTACAGGAACGAACCGTCTGACTCATCAACTTTTAAACTTGTTTGAAACCCTTGATTTTTCGTCCATTGCAGCGCTCCATCTGCCTCGGTTTGATAAATCTGGACACGATTTTGCTGCAACTGCGTCAGGGTTTCGGGATGAATGGTTTTAGAATAAGCGATCGCGGTTTTCGGCTGCAATTTCTCAATCAGCTTAGGGTGCAATTGCCGCCCAGACCACCAAAGAATTTCATTTCCAACTAATGCACTTCCCAATGCCTGGGACTGCGAAACGTTCGGCGCATCTCTGAGCCATAACCATCGCTGCTGCGCGATCGCAATCTGCACGATCGTTGGCTCAACGCTTAAGAATTGAATCTTGATCGTCCCAGATTCAATCTTCTGCCCGGGCGTAATCGAGACATACTTGCCACTGCGCTGCGCTAATTGCTCGACCACGTTCAACGAAATCACCTGCTGCTTTTTCCCGGAGAAATCGTAGAGTGCGCGAATCGGCATCGCTTCTAAAAGCGCCTTCCAACCGTCTGACATTGCGGGAGAAGCCGCGATCGCCCAATCGATGTGATTGATGCCTTCTTTGCGCAAAAACGGCAAAACTTTGAATTTTACGGCTTCGGCTTGACCGCTATTGATGAGTCCCACTCGTCCGTGATCTTGCACTACGATTACAGGCTTTGCACCCGCAGAAAGCGCTGTAATTTGAAGTAAGTTCGATCGCGTATACCAAGCTGGAATAAACACTAAGTTCATTCCAACTAGCAAAAAAGCCCACCATTGCCGCCGAAACTTAGGAAACAACCAAGGCGTACAAATCAGCGCATATAAAGTAATCAGCAACCCGGTCGAGATGGTTCCAACGGCAATCGAGTTTCCGGGCAGTTGGCAGAAAAACTTGACTAGCTCAATCAACCAGTGAGTTGGATAGTAGAGAATTGGAGACGCGAACTTCGTGATCGCTGGAAGCACAAAGCTCACCCCCGCGCTGACAATCCCACCCAAACTAATAAACGAGATCAATACAGTGGTGAGCAGATTCGCCAGAATGCAATACGGCGAAACGATTCCGAATGAAAAAAGCTGAAGTGGCAGTGTCCAAAGTAAAGCCGAAATTGGAACTGCGATCGCGGGAACAATCACTGTCGGCAACCAATCTAATCGTTTTGACAAGGCTGGAACTGTAATCAATAAACCTAACGTGGCGAGAAAGCTAAATTGAAAACTTAAACTCCAGATCCATAATGGATTCCAGATTAATAAAATGATTGCAACGATTAATAGCGATTGTAATGGCTTAACTTTTCTCTCAAACGCTAAACTAATCAAGATTGCAAATCCCATCAAAACTGCTCGCATCACTGAAGGTTGCAGTCCTGTTAATCCCGCAAAACAGATCAAACCTGCTCCGCAACAGCTAATTTGTATCACTTTCGGCAATCGTCGCGTCAAAGCGAGTAACACACCTAAAATTAGCGTCACTTGAAATCCAGATGCAGCAAGCGCGTGAGAAAGCCCAATTTTAGAAAAAGCTTCTTTGACATCAAAAGGAATATCGACAACTTGTCCGCCAATCACCATTGCAGCAACAATCGCACCTTCTGCTTGTCCAAGTTGTTCAGTTTGCGATCGCACAATCTGTTTCTGCACCATCCACCAACCCCATTCTGGTTTCTGATTCAGATCAAGTAATCGAATCGATTTGCCACTCAATCCTGCAAAACTACCTTCTTGTGCCAAGTACTTCTGAAAATCAAATCCACCCGGATTCATCTTGGGCTTTGGTTTGTAGAGATTGCCCGTAATGGCGATCGCTTGTCCTGGAAATAAGTCTTTTCCTTCGATTTCCGGCAATGTGACATAAAGCTTCCCCTCTGCTTTCTGCTCCCCGACTGCTGCTACATCGAACCAGACTTGTAACTTCCCACTCTGCGTCAGTTTCGGCAATGCTGCTACTTTTCCAGAGATAGTAACTTCCTGCTTTTCTTGGGGAACAAAGCGACTAACATCAATCTGACTCGGCTGAGGTGTCCGAAACTGGAGATAAATTCCTGCAAGTAAGCCGACGCATCCAGCGATCGCAAAAATTCGCGCATACTTTCGGCTTTTTTTCAGCGCAACGATCGCACTGATGACTCCGCAGCCCAATACGATCGCTCCTCCCATCGGAATTGCTGTAAGCAACAATCCCACAATGTAAGCCAAGCCCCAAACCACTACAGGCTGCATATTTCCTCTCTATCCGTTACCATGCTCCCTAGAATTCCCAACTCCCCTACGCACAAACTGATCTGCCCTCTCTTCCAAGCAGATGCACGCTTCTCAATCTTTTCCAACAGATATGCACGCCACTGCATAATCGTGAAAACCGCAACGTGTCATTGATCAGCGCGATGAGCCACTCAACTCAGACTCGCCATCATCCAACTTCATCATTCAGGAAAATGACACCATGCCTCAAATCACGACCACCATTTCAGAAGAAACGGTCAAAGATCTTAATGCTCGACTCAGTGCTAAAAATAGCCCCTATCAAATTTTGGTTCAGCAATATCCAGGTATCGAATATGGCACTGACATGCAAGTTGAAACCCCAATTCAACAGCCTCAGCCCTTTATCGTTGGCGAAGTGATTCATACGAACGATTCTGCAATCAATCAAAGCTTTACCGATGTGGTCAGCCAATCGTATGAAGTGGCTCAAACCTTCTCAATTACCGCAGGCTTGAAGTCTAGCTTTTCTATCAAAGGAAAGACTGATTTTTTGATATTAGGCGCAGAAACAACAGCCTCAGTTGAACTGTCCCTCACGGCTGGATTCACTCACAGTACAAAAGAGACTATCACTCTCCAAAAAAGCATTCCGCTAATCGCTCCGCCCCATAGCAAAGTGACGATGCAAGTGATTGGACAAATCGTGAAGGTTAGTAATGTCCCCTTCACGATTGATGTCACAGTTGGCAATGGCAATTGGAAGATTTACACCACTGACATGTTGCCCGTCTATCGAAAATTTGCCAGAGGGAATCATTTCTATACGACGACTCCGCAAGAAGGAGAAGTGCATGGCTACGTGGATGAAGGAATTTTGGGCTTTGTCTACATGACTCAGCAACCAGGAACTGTTCCGGTCTATCGCAAATTTGGCGGTGGCGATCACTTCTACACAACTAACCTACAAGAAGGTAAGGATCAAGGCTATCAAGATGAGGGCATTTTAGGCTACGTTTACCCCAAACAAGTAGATAAAACGATTCCGGTCTATCGCAAATACAATGGGAAAGACCATTTCTACACGACTAATCTACAAGAAGGTAAGGATCAAGGCTATCAAGATGAGGGCGTTTTAGGCTACATCTATCCGCAGACTGGACTCAATCAATCCCTAGATAGCATCTTGTCTGAAAGCGATCGTACTTTTCGTTCAACGGGCATCTTCAATGGAACGCTGATCAATCAGAAAACTGAAATTGCTATCAAGCAAGAAGAGCGCCCCCCTGTAAAAATTCCAGCCCATGCAGCAATCTCATCTCAAGGCAATTCTCTGGTTTCGACGGAAAGGACACCAGCTGCTTTGCTATCTACCTCAAACATCATTGAGGTGAGTCGAGTCAGGTAATTCTGAAAATCTAGTTGTTAACCGCATGAATTTTGCGAAGTGGGGATTTGCGAAGTGGGGAGATGGGGAGAAGCCAGATTTAGATTGATCTCTATCTCCCTATTCGATTGATTGTGGGCAATGACTAACGATGTCAAGCATGTGCGATTTGAGCTAAAAAAGCGGGATAGAATCACCCCGCTTTTTCTCATGATTTGGGCGTGAGTTAAATGGACAGACCCAACTTCAGTCCAAACACTCCATGCAGAATCAAAATTCCTGCGATCGCAGTTCCTAAATAAGCATGGAACAAGCGTAATCCAGGTTTGTTGCCTGCAAAATTAAACAACGAAATTGCGCCATTCAAATACAGCAGCGCTAACACCGCATTCGCCGTCCAAAAATGCGGACTCTCCAAAATGGGTTTGTGCTGCATCACCAGCGATAGCACGCCGCCTGTGTATCCCATTGTCAAAAACACCACGACCCAAGGCATAATCTTGCGATGATCTGCCCGACTCTTCTCGGCGACTTCCTTATCTTGCGCGATTCGGCTCTGCCAGCCCGCCCAAGCACCATAGCCTCCCATCACCAACACCACAATACTCATCATGGCTGGATGACCCCAATGCACGATCGGTTCCGGCACATTCAGCGATCGAAAAAACGCAGCGATCGGCTCTAGCATCTCCGTCAAGTTCATTTCTCGCTCTCCCGTAAAGAAATATGAACATATTGTACGGAAAGTAACGACACGAAATGAATAAATTCTTCAGCAAAGTGTCAGGGTAAGCAGATTAAAGAATCAATCCGCCTCGCACCCTTGTACCTGAAACAAAGTGCCCATTCTACGAGATACTTTTGTGAGGGCAAACGCGATTTATCCCGCCGAGTCCGCAATTCGTTTAATAAAGAGAGAGATAGAGAGAGTCCAATGGACGAAGACAGCATGGAAAACATGGATGCTCCCACCGTAACCCTGACGGATGACGCAGGCTTAACGCTGACCTGCTATGTCGAGCATTCTTTAGACGTGGAAGACCAAGAATACGTGCTGCTGCTTCCCGTTGACTCGCCGATCGAGATTTTCGCTTGGCAAGAAAATGGCGAAGAAGATGAAGCCGTATTAGTCGAAGATCAGGAAACTATAAACCTCGTTTTTCCGATCGCCAAAGCTGTTCTAGAAGAACAGAATCTAGCACTCAAGCAAACCGCAGTTGTTTTAACGGTTGAAGGCGACTTGCCAGATCTCGACGACGAAGAAAGCTGGGAAGGCGTGGAATCTGACGGTGAGGATGACCAAGAAGAACTGCAACTCCTCGCGAGCTTCTGGCATGAAGAACAAGAATATGCCATTTATACCCCGCTCGATCCCTACTTCATCTTGGCGCGGCTGGATGACAACGGAAATCCGCATCTCCTTTCCCAAGAAGAACTGAAAAAAATCGAGCCAATGCTACCCATGATCGAAGATCAGCTATTCGATGAAATGGAGTAATTACCCGGACAGTTGGGAATGGGGGATTGATTTGATCCGAATCATCCCCGCCCACTTTCTGAAGTTAAGAAAAAAGTTTTTCCTGATCTGAAATAAAGGCTAAAATTACTGACTGGGTTTGATCCCCCGGCATCAAATTTGTTAAAAATCTTGCTATAAAACTTTATTCAAAGCGGTTGACAGGTTGACAAACTGAATTAATATTTGTTCTGAACGAAGGCATCAGCTGCAGTTCTCCGCATCTCACATTCATTTACTGATGAAAATCGCTAAAAGCTTTGCAAGATTTTCGTTTTTCCTAGCTCTCGTCGGGGTTGCACTTGGACTCTCTGCATGGCGCGCTCAAGCCTGGTGGAGTTTTGCGAGTTCGCCTATGACCCCGCAAGCGACAGCAGACCAAGGAAAACGAATCCTGATCCAAATTCCCCAAGGAACTTCGGCTCAACAAATTGGACAAGAACTCGAAGCTGCTGGGCTGATTCGTTCAGCGAAGGCTTGGGATGTTCTGGCACGCTGGATGATGTGGCAAGACCCAGATGGCGGATTCCAGGCTGGAAATTACGAACTCTCGACCGGAGATTCTCTGCAATCGATCGCGAACACGATCTGGAACGGGCAAGTTGCACAGCGCAGCTTCACCATTCCTGAGGGTTGGTCGATGAAGCAGATGGCAAATTATTTTGAGAAACAAGGCTATTTCAAAGCGAAAGACTTTCTAGCAGCCGCGAGCGAAATCCCGAATTCTGATTATCCTTGGCTGCCTGCGAATCTGCCATTTCTGGAAGGATTTTTGTATCCAGATACCTATCAGATCGAAGCGGGGAGCGCGATTACCCCAAAACAAGTGATTCGCCAAATGCTGAATCGCTTTGAGCAAGTGGCGCTACCGCTCTACAACAAAAACCGAGCCAATACTAATTTGTCTCTGCTGCAATGGGTCACGCTCGCTAGCATTGTTGAGAAAGAAGCCGTGATTCCGTCTGAGCGGGGAATTATTTCTGGAGTCTTTCACAATCGGTTGAAGAAGAATATGACCTTAGGCTCAGACCCCACGGTAGAGTATGCGCTTGGTGTTCAACAAACGCCTGAAAATCCGCTGACCTACGCTCAAGTTGCGACTCCTTCTCCGTATAATACTTACGTCACGCCAGGCTTGCCTCCGACCCCGATCGCGGCTCCTGGGGTTGCAAGTTTAAAGGCAACCTTAAATCCTGAAGCGACCGACTATCTCTATTTCGTGGCGCGATACGATGGATCACATGTGTTTAGTCGAACGTTAGCAGAGCATGAATCTGCGCAGGGTAAGATCCGCGATCGCGTCGATGCCCAAGCGCAGAAAGAACAGCAAAAAACTCCGCAAAAAACGGGAAATTAACGCAGCTTCACAATTCGATCCGTGGTCTTCAGGTATGAGATTATAGCTGCAACGTTCTAGACTAGAACCTAGAGCGTTGTTTAATAAACTGACAAAATGCGCAAGAATGTAATTGATTCTACGAATTGCAGCACTTACGCGAGTCGTCAGTATTTTTTCACTTTGTTCTGTCCAATCTCACCCGATAACCTGCTATGACTTGGGGCAAACTCCTTCAACCCGATCTTCTTCTCGATACCACGATTTTAGGTTTGACACCTGAAATGCTATCTGAGCGCAATTTGCGTGGTCTTGTGTTAGATGTCGATGAGACGCTGGTTCCAATTACGACCGCGCAGATTTCAACCGAGTTATTGCCTTGGGTTGAGCAGGTGCGCCAAGTGACAGAGATTTGGCTTGCAAGTAACAATATTAGCGAGAATCGCATTAAGCGCATTGCGGATATTTTGGGCGTTCCTTATATTATCGGAGCAGGCAAGCCTTCTCGACGTAAGCTGAGACGAGCCGTAGAAGCGATGAATTTGCCGCCGGAGCAGGTAGGAATGGTGGGCGATCGCTTATTCACCGATGTGTTAGCAGGCAATCGGTTGGGAATGTGTACGATTTTGGTGCAGCCAATGGTCGATCCGACGGCTGAAGTGGCGCGAAAATACCCGGTTCACGCGATCGAGGTCTGGCTCTCTCAAGCTTTGGGTGCGACTTTGACTCCTTACAAGCCGTAAATCTGTAGAAAAGATTATGAAACCCGAGAGTCAAGGAAATTGCTGGCATCCTAGATAAAGATTAAATGGAGCCAGCCAATTTAAAGGCTCTAAACGATAAATCTCAGTGAATACTAGCGAAGTGCCGTTCCGAAAGGAGTCGGCACTTCGTTTATGTGAGGTTTTTTAATTGGCAGAATTTGCTAGCAGGATGCCAGGGCTGAGCTAAGTCCAGTTTGTTTGGAGATTGCTAATCTAGATTTCGCCCGGTCAACTCTACAAAAATATCTTCTAGATTCGATGGGCGCACCATCATTCCCGTTTTATCGGGCTGTTGATCCAAAAATTGATTCGCATCTTCGACGGTTGGAAAAAACTTGTAATCCCAAGAATCGCTTGCCTGCTTCATGACAATGCCTTTTCCATGCTGCTGCCGCAATTCTTCTAGCGTGCCGAGTGAAATCAGTTTGCCGCTGTCCATGATGCCAATGCGATCGCACAAATATTCCACTTCATCCATATAGTGAGTGGTCAGAAGGATTGTCATTCCTTGCTTGTTCAAATCGCGGATAATTTCCCACAAGCGGCGACGCGTTTGTGGATCAAGTCCAACGGTCGGTTCATCCAGGAACAGAATTTCAGGTCGATGGAGTAAAGCGCGTGCAATTTGGAGACGGCGCTTCATCCCGCCAGAAAGCGTTTTTGCCGGATCATTTCTGCGATCGTTGAGTTCCACATATTCCAATGCCTGATCAATCTCTTGCTGGCGGACTGGATTGGGAATGTGATGTAAGCGCCCGTGGTATTCCATGTTTTCCCAGACGGTTAGATCACTGTCGATACTAATTTGCTGAAGGACAACTCCGATACGGGACTTCACCAGCGATCGCTGACGAGCCACATCATATCCAGCAACTTGAATCTGACCATCTGAAGGCTTGGTCAACGTGGTTAACATCCGAATTGTGGTTGATTTTCCTGCACCGTTCGGTCCGAGCAATCCAAACATCTCTCCTGCTTGAATTTCAAACGAAAGCCCATTCACGACTGGAACTTTGTTGTAAAGCTTATGCACATTTTGAAGCGAGACAGCAGCAATCATTGATCTTAGCGTTTTAGAAATATTAGTTAACAATATCGTATGGAGTCGGAAGGTGGGGAGTGGGAAGCAGAGAGGGGTTTTCTGATGAATGGTTGTGAACTACCTGTAAATCTGGAAACTTGCCGTCAAATTCGACTCGTAATCTTACGAAAGGTATCGAATTGTGACTAGAAGGGGATGCCTGCTCATTTCCTCATCAATTCCTCAATTTTGAGGCATAGTGTTGAACTTAATACCTCTGCTGACCCTATTTCTCATTCCGACAGGATTTCGATTCTATATCCGAGATAAAAAATGTCTAATTGTCCTTGCTGCTCAGATCGACTTCTCCGCCATATTCGACGCGGATCTTTGTATTGGTTCTGTCGCTCCTGCTGGGCAGAAATGCCTAATCTTGAGATGGATGATCCTGCGACCACAGTCTCTTCTCCTATACTAGAACCTGCTGGATTAAAACCTTTTGTGATTCACTCTGGGCGAAGTGCAGCGCTTCAGCCGATCTCTCATTTTGCAAAAGTCATTCAACATCATCGTTCTGACAAGCCGAATCATCTTCTAGTGAGTTGATCTTCTGATGGTTGATCGCTTTTTTTGACAGCACAAACGAGGAAAATAGAAGATGGAGAACCTGTCTCTCGTTTAGAAACTTCAAGCACATGAGAAAACGCATCTTAGTCGTGGATAACGAAGAGTACATTCAAGAAGTGACAAAGATCTGCCTTGAAACTGTTGCAGGCTGGGATGTGCTGACCGCAAGTTCTGGCTTAGAAGGGATTCAAACCGCGGAACTTGAGCAGCCGGATGCGATTTTGCTCGATGTGATGATGCCAGATATGGATGGTATTGCAACATTTAATCGGCTGCGGGAAAATCCTGCTACTCAGCACATTCCAGTTATGTTCTTCACAGCTAAAGCTCAAGTGAGCGACTATCAGTACTACGAAGAACTCGGAATTAAAGCTGCGATCGCAAAACCATTCGAGCCGATGGTACTTGCGAAGCAAGTCGCTCAGGCTTTGGGCTGGAACTTTGTCCCTTGCTAAGCTGTGCTTAGGTATGGATCAGATAGTTCAATTCGGTGGTTAACCATTCATTGAACATACGATCGAGGATTTCTTGCTGACGCTCAGGAGTAAACTCGGCTGGAATGAACTCTTCGACGAGCAGTAAATGACTGGCTTGATCCATCTCGATCGGACCAATCACCTGTCCTGGAGTCGCACTAAAGACGAGTGCAGAAAGTTCGGGTTTGAGGTTCCAACGGTAGAGCTTGCCTTCATACCCACATTGAAATCGACGCTGATCATCTGAATCATACAGATGGGCAGCTTCATAAAAGCTGATTTCGTCTTCTTGGATTTGATAGGCAATCTCTTGAGCAAGTTGCTGATACGGAACCACAATCCGGTAAAGCAGCACTTGATCGAATTCGCGCTGATTTTCTGTGAAAAAGCGATCGGCTTCTTTTGCAAATAAAGTTTGAGCGAGTTTTTTAGTCAGCAAGCGATCGCGAATGCCTGCTTCCCATTCTTCAGGCGTCACGAGTTGATCATTGAGCCACGCGAAGGTATCAGCCGAGCGGAAGAGCCGATTTTCATAGCGAATGTGGTCTGCTTCCGCTTGGATTTCTTCAGGAGTGACGGTGATCTCACGCGACTCGATCGCTTGATCAATGATTTTCTGGTAAGAGATGTTGCGGCAAATTTCTTTCAGTTGCAAAGTTTTTTTTAGCGTTGCAATGATGGTTTCTGAGTGAATCGTTTCCCCCTTAAAGCTAGTCATTTTCTTAGTCCTTTGCGCGTATTACCAAAAAATTTGTCCGTCCCCAAATTGGTTGATCACAATGAAGATAGGCATCGAAATATTGGTTGAAATTGCAGTATTGCCGATGGAATTGCCACCGAGATTGGCAATGGTAGCTGAGGCTGCAGGATTGATATTTAGGGATTGTAGAAGGGGTTGAAATAACGAGAAGAGAGAGAGATTACTTTGTCGTTTTTTGCGACGGCGACCTCCTTGAATCGTGGTGGAATGTTCTGCGATCGCGTCTTCTGTATAGTCGATATCTGAAATGATCATAAAATCGCTCCTTGGCTAGAGATAGAGGGAGTTAGAACTCCGATCTCTTCAGAGAAATCGGAGTTCGAGAGTTTGGGAGCATGGAGTTTCACAAGTTCACATCAGGCAAGGGTGTGAACTTATCGGGCAGTGAATTAAAGACCTAGAACAATCCCGCCAAAGCCGGACGTATCAATTTGCAAGCTACCACCGGTTGCAAAGGAAGTACTTCCGCCAGGACCAGATGTGGAACCTGTTTGCATCAAAGTTGTGTGTTGTTGAAATTGAGTGTAGTTGAGAGAGAAGTCAACTCCGCCTTCGAGTTCGTTAGCTTCGGTTGCGATTTCTTGATAGGTCAATTCGTTGATAATCATGATGGTCTCCGTTGTGGTTGAATGTTTTTTTTGAGAGTAGCAACTGCTGTTTGAGTTGCTATGTATATAAGGTATCTGCTGAATTTCTGGGATGGGGGAATTCTTGCTGTATATGTAGCCAATTTGGCGGACTTATTTTTGGGTTGAAAAAGACCCCCGAAGTTGTCAAAATTTCGGGGGTCTCAGAACACGATTAAAAGCGGAGGATTTCTCGATCGTAGCCTTCACTCAGCGGCTCAGTCTCCCAGACAATGCCTTCTCCAGGGTCTAGCGCGACTTCGATCGAGAGCGATTCAACGCTTGTTTGCGCGATCGCTTCATTGCCTTCAAAGCTCTGCAAATCTTCTGTGAGTAAACGCAGCTTAAAGCCACCTGGAACCATTCCACCGGGTGAAAGGTTGTGCAGTTCAAATCGCCAAGTCTGATCCGCTTGCGGAATGACTTGTAACTCATATTGCTGTCCGGCGATTTCTAGCACCCGAGATAAAACATTCGTTGGTGCTGTCAGATCTGCACTTCGGGCTGCTGCATATCCGGGTTGGAGTTCGAGCCGTTCCCAGTTGAAGAGTTGAGAAACGCCAGACTGTAGCCATTCTAGAATCGAAGGCTGAATCAGTCCTTGGCGCGATTGATATAACCGTTGCCGCCAGCCGCCATGCTCGATCAATGCTCCCCACGTCTGAAAGGGAACTGCTAAGCGTGGAGAAAGTAACTCAGGATTGCTCAACCGAGTGATGAGATTGTTTGCTTGTTCGATCGACAATGCAGGTAGTGCTGCAAGCTCGGCTCGAAGTTGGGGCTGACAAAGTTCTGAAGTGAGCCAAATCAGTTCAGGATTGGCAAGTTGATCTGAGGTGAGGCAATACGTACGATCGTTGAAATCTAAGTGTCCTTGCGTTTTAACAGTATGGTGAGTCGCATAGCCCCAAACGCTGACGCGCCCTTCGTCTGGTTCAACTTGTGCCGCTAAATAGTAATCGCCTGCCCAAGTGGGTAAATCAATCCATTCTTGCGGAATGCGAAGTTCATCATGGTCGATCGATTCAGTGGGAATCACAACGAATCGCAATCCGTTGACGGTGAAAGCTGTTCCATTTACGAATTCCCAAAAGCTAGAAAGTGCGTTGGCGTTGACCCAGGTTCTAGCACTGGGCGTTTCGGATTGAAACCAGGGAAGTAGAGCACTCAAACAAAGTTGATTGAGATAGGCTGTCCAATTGGGTTGCCAGAGTCGGGTCGGGTCAGTTTCGAGAAAGAGATCGAGAGACATGGCTAGTTCTCCAGGTTTTTGTAGTGGGTTTGTAGCCAGTCTTCAAGGACGGCACTCATGCTTTGAAGTAGGGCAGGGGTGAGGGAAATATGCAGTGTTTCTTGACTCCAGGTAGCAAGGCTCTTGAGGAGGAGTTCTTTGGCTTTGGTGAGGCGGCGAGAAATCGTGTATTGCTTGATGTTTAGACGAGTTGCCATTTGCTGCTGCGTACAATTTTCGGCATAGTACAAGCGCAAAATTGAGCGCAGTTCTTCGTCTAGCTGTGCGATCGCGGTTTCTAAGACTTGGTTGAGGTTCGATCGTTGGGCTTGACGTTCTTGTATTTCCTCTTCTGCAATCAAATCTGCGATCAGAGATTCTCTTGGACTTTCAGGCACATCGTCGAGGAGTTCCCCGGAGTCATATCCAGGTTTCGGCGTATTGATAGAAACTAAAGTGGGATTCAGATAATTTCGGGCAGCATTGGCACAAGTGATGAGCCATTTCTCGATCAGAGTGGGAGTTGCTTCGAGTAGAGCTTCGCGATTTTTGTTGTACTGGTGTGCGATCGTTGTCCAGGTCTGATCATCGGGTCGAGGTAATTTTCGCGTACCTGTGGCTTGAGTCGGAACATACAAGGTTTTGAAACAGTTCCACGCAAGGACATAAGATGCGATCGTTTCTGCGCTCAATCCAGCATTTTCCAGCGATTCGACTAAACGCTTTTGGCTGACTTTCCGAAGCAGTGCCCAGTTCGTGCAGATATCAACTTCTTGCCGCTGACGTAAGGTATCGCGAATCGTACTGGAAAAAATTGCACTGGCGTAGTTTTGTAAGTTGAAGCCTTGTTGGGCGTTGAAGTTTTGGAGAATTTTCTCAACTTTGACGATCGCGACTTGGAAGCAATCTGGCAATGTATATTGCACTGCTGCGAAATTCAGCAGCATCTTATGAGCCGACCAATAGCAGGTTTCTTGCAGGTAAGCGGTCAAATGATCAACTGCACCGCGATCGCTCTTTTCCTGCCAAATTTTGAACCAATAGAGCGACCAAAAATTGAGGGAGCCAGAGGCAGATTCTAAGCATTTCTGCATTCTGCGGCGCAATCGGGCATCGGTTGCCCAGGTGGAAGCGCGATCGCCTTCAAATTGCAGGAAAGTGGAAAAGGTTTCTAATGGGTCTTGGCGCGATCGCATAAATCAAAGAAGTGATTCCTATTGAATCAGTGTGATGACTTCTCAATTTTTTAACTCAGATTGAGTCTTCTGATTCAGTTCTCAAAAGGAAATCGACATGAAACGTAAACTAATTGCTTTGATAATCGGTGCTGTTGCCTTGATTCCCGGTACGGTGAAAGCTCAAGAGTATGGCATTCCGCACAGTATGCTTGACTCTTTTTCAGATGATGCAGATAGCCAAATTGTGATTCGAGTCAGGCAACCGGGCGATCGTTCAAATCTTTGTGGCAGAAGAATGGGAATGATTGACGATGGCTATAGCTTCCCGCGTCCGGGAAGTGCTGCTAATAATTACGATTATCCGCGTCCGGGCGGCTCGAACTATTTTCAATTGCCGACAGGGGCACGCAATCCTGACATTATTGGCTGTGTCGATCGTTCTCGAAATATCTTGTTTATCAATATTTTTAAGGTTGTCGAACAGGTGCAACCGACATCTGAACCTACGCTTTATAATCCGAATCAGATGCCCATTTATGCACCGAAACGTTAATGGTTATGCAACTCACCCAATTTTTACATGCTGCGATCGTGGTTTCTGACTTGGAGAAATCAGAGCAGTTTTATGGAACCGTGTTGGGGTTGAAAAAGATCGATCGAGTGTTGAAGTTTCCGGGGGCTTGGTATGAGATTGGGTCGTTTCAAATTCATTTGATCGCAGATTCGGCTCCGGTTTCGGAAACTTTTGCTGAAAAGTGGGGTAGAAATCGGCATTTAGCGTTTTCGGTCGAGAACATTGAAACGGCTAAAGCAACCTTGATTCAGGCAGGATGTGAGATTCAAATGAGTGCTTCGGGGCGACCCGCTTTATTCGTTAAAGATCCAGATGGAAATATCATTGAATTAGGAGAAGCATAACCGCATGGTGATTGCTTATCTCTACTCTGATCCATTGCTAGAAGAATCGTCAGAGTTAGTATTTTCGGAATACAACGTTGATCGCATTTATCAAGATTTCACAACGCAAAGAACTCAATTACAGCAACTCATCGACGATCATCAAAATGAACCCGTTCAATTACTAATTCGACAAGTCGAGGATCTCGGAGAATCGATCGCTGAAATCCAAAACCGACTTGCTCAACTCGAAACTCTGAATATCGAACTGATTACGCTTGAATCTGAAACACTCTCTGCGACGACACTCGAACAATTACAGAACTTACAGTACAACCAACGCAGCCGCAAAATTCGGCAAGGTCACGCCCAAAATCGAGTCAAAACCCTCGCTCCACCCGGAAAAGCCCCTTACGGCTATCGGCGCAGTCGAAATCGCTATATTCTCGATCGCACAACTGCCCCAGTCGTGAAAGAATTCTTCGATCGCTTTCTCCTCTACGGTTCTCTACGCGATGCTGTCCGATTTTTAGAAAAGAAATACGGCAAAAAAATTTCAGTCTCGACCGGACAACGCTGGCTCACTAGCCCTGTTTACCGAGGGGATTTGGAGTATCAAACTGGCGAAACGATTCCCGACACTCATCCTGCTATTTTGTCGCGTGATGAAGCCGCACAAATCGATCGCTTACTGCGCCGCAACCGTCGTTTACCTGCTCGAACTGCGAGCGCACCCCGATCGCTTGCAGGTCTCGTTACTTGTGGTGAGTGTCAATCGGGAATGACGGTGACACGCGTGACATCTCGAAAGAAAGGACAAAAAGAGTACTTATATCTTCGTCCGATGCAATGTCCGAAACAATGCAAAGCGATCGCATATGATGACATTCTTCAATCCACGATCGAGAGAATTTGCGAAGATCTTCCGCGTGCTGTTTCAGAAGCGGGAATTCCTGATCTTGATGCCATCAAGCAAAGAATTAACAGTGCGATCGTCCAAAAGCAATCAATTCTTGAACAAATTCCACCTTTGATTGAAACTGGAATTTTAGACTCAGAAACCGCAGATTTGCGATCGTACAAATTGCGAAGTGAAATCGCTCAATTACAAGCGCAACTGTCTCAACTGCCTCCGGTGAATTTGAAAGCGATCGCTCAAACGGTTTCGATTCCTCAATTCTGGTTGGATCTTTCAGAAGCAGAACGCCGATTTTATTTTCGAGAATTCATTCGACAAATTGAACTGATTCGCACAGAAACAGGCTGGCAGTTAAAACTGAACTTTATTTTCTGAACCGATTATCAATCTGTAACGCGATCGTGATCATCTGAAAAAACTGCATCTAAGATACTGACATCTCTTGTGTTAGGAGCAGTTTACTGTGTCGCGCCCTCGTCAATTTGTCCAACCCCCACT